>CALAMO010000064.1 GCA_937925855.1 uncultured Thiotrichaceae bacterium | reverse complement strand
CGATGCCTATACGTAACTGGAAAGCAGCGCTCAACCGCTTTATGATTGAGTTCGATGAACGCCTACAAAATTATCTGTAGCCATTAGGGAGCAGATACACACTTGGGTTTACAGTCTCCAACATTCATTTTCCCAGCAGCGTTCGACGGATGAAGGCTGTAGCTGAAGTACTGAAAATCAAACTGTCAGATCAGGTCTGGAGTTTTACACCTACCGTATGCTGCATTACTCCTCAATACTATGTGTTAGCTCAGTAAATTTCATGGCTTTAATTCGCGGTGAGAATACCTGATGGAGCTTTTCTAGTTTTGTCAAAATCCAATCATGCTTTTCATTCCATGCTGCCCGATCCGAAAGGTTAACCGTCTTGCGTAGGTAGATGCGGCACAATCGTGTATTTTCTGGGTTATGCCATTTCAACCCTGCACCTACTTCCTGCTCAATCTGTTCTTTTTGCTGGTAAAGACCTTGAAAATAGTTTTTTGAATCCTGGTCATAAAGCACAACTTCTGCCCGAATTTCCTGTGCATCATAGCTGTTACTTTCTGAATCATAGACAGTGACAATAGCGCTTAATTTGGTGCCGCTTTTGCCTAGTGCAATATTCATCCAATGCTGTGGCAAAGGTTTTGTTGCCCTGATAAATGAGCCTTGGTTTGCCACATATTCACTAAAGCCTTCCCAGAACGCTAATTGTAGTGTTTTCGTATCGGTAAGCGTCTCATTTGCCACTTTCTGTGCAGTACGGGAAACTAGCTTTTTACTCCAGTCGTTGGGCTTCGATGCAATGTTGAACTTGGGGGCGACATCAGAATCACCTATGCGCCATAGCTCTACTTCAAGCCCAAAGAAGTTATACTTTTCGCTGGTGATTTCATTCAGCCAATCTAAGGTAGCACGGTGCTCATCCGTGAATTTTTTCGCCACCCAAACTACGGTTACGGCTTTCAGGCCAGAGGCATAAGTCAGTAGCTGGCCTAAGTGAGTGTGGTTGGTTTTTTCCAACTGGTTTTCGATGACTACCCAGTTATCATTTACGGTGTCTTTACAGAGCAAGTCTGCTGAGAATGAGCCGACACTTTGTTCCTGGGCTTCCAGCTCCAGTTCGATGCCGATCACATCACCTAATAGCGCAAGATTAGCTTCTTTCGCTAGCCAGGGAGTAAAATCACGGGCTTCATTTTCCCATACATCCCTCAAATCCACTTGTTTCAGCATCCCCAGTTGCAACATCAAAAACCTCAGTTACTTTTACTACAATCAAACATCACACGAGAAATCAGAATCAAGCAAGTAATTTCTTTTAATATCAACACAAATACCTTGCAGATCTTTAGGTTCTTTAATTTCAACACGAACCCTATAAAGCACACCTTTTGCTGTAACAATGCTGGACAAACAAGCTGAGTATTTTTGATTTTGCCGCAAAGAATTCACAAGCAATTCAGCTCTTTCTTTATTTTTTAGGGCAATAATCTGTAGCATAGATGAATTAGCACTGCTGGCACACGTTTCATTTTTTACTTTACTTCCCTCATCAGCACTGCGATAGCTCATGAGTGAAGTCACCACTGACTGTGGAGCAATAATAATCTCCAAAGGCATTCTGGCTTTTTCTATGTTGGGAAGATAAGCAACACCCTGATAAGGGGAAAGCAATTTCCAAGTTGACCAAGGGGTTCTACCTTCTTTTGTATCTTTACCGGGCACACCAAGGAGCAACTTAACTTCATCACCAGGCTTTACTGTATCTTCATTGTAAGGAATACAAGCAATACCCCGAGAATCCGTTGAATCTTTCTTACTTCCTTTAATAATACCAGAGTTCTCTATCGAAAGATCAATATTTGGCCGATCAAGCATTTTCCCAGTTGAAGTTATAATATTCACATGCACATAGAAACAAGCTGAAACCGCTTCATTAATCGGAAAAGCTAATAAAAGCACACCATAGAAAAACCTTAAAATATAATTACTCACACCTATATTTAACCTCATTCAATTGTTATCTCAAAGCTTTTGCAGGCATTCGTAAACCCAGCCCCATCTTCAATATTATATTCACGGCCAGTCGTTTCCAAGAAAAACTCAACTTCTTTACCTTCCTCAGAAAAGCACTTTTCTCTATCATAGAAAAATTTTCTTTTATAAACATTAACATAGTCAAGCTTTGCCCCCTGCATCTCAAAACAACGCTCTCCTTCTTTGTTTTTGCCCAAAATTTTTAAACCAGGCAAATCATCTGAAATTTTATCTAAGAATTTCACTGTAACTTCTACAACTGCATCACACTCTTCATGCAATCCCTGACCTTGGGTCGGAGAGGAGCTAGTATTTTTATCTTTGTCCATATCATGAAGATTTTTCATACCTGTGGTTATATTATTAAAAACAATGGAACCCCAAAGTATTGAAGCGCTAATTACCGGAATAACTCCAAAAAAAATAATCCAATACTTTTTAATAAACTGATAACTTAGCTTAAGCCAATACATCCCCGCATCACTCCGGCGCATCATGAATAAACGTCCGCACAAACCCCATAATCTTATCCAGCACCCGCTGCCCGATCTGCTTGCGCTGCATCAGTTTTGGCTTAAACTTCAGCGCATCGATCGCATCATCCCGTAGCGGCTCACGCTGGGTGAACAGGTGCCGCTGGATCATGTCCTTTACCTTATCGGGGTCAAGCTGCTCGTCGTCGCAGATGGCCTGTAAGGCTGCCGTGTAGTTCTCCTTCCAGAAGGCGCTGAAGTGCTCGGGTATCGCAGCGGAGTTAGGGATATTCGGCAGATTGTCGTTAATGAAGCGTTCAATCAGATCACGCTTGCTGCGTAGTTTGGCATCACCCGCTACCATATCAAGGATGGCCTTGCGCTGGCGCTGCTGCTCACCACTGTCTTTTTCGTCTTTGAGCTTGCCCAATAATTGCAGGATATAGGCCACATTGATCTCATCACGATGGATCAAATCCAGCTCAAAATCCACGTCATTGAGGATCGAGACTTTTTCTTTCTGGGTATCCGTTTTTACCTTGTCATGCAGGTCAAGGTACTGCGTCCGGTAATCAACAAATTCCTGCTCATCCAGCCCGGTATCCTCAATCTTAAAATCAGTGAAGCTTTCCAACACGTTTCGCAGGCGCATCACCTGCCGGAAAGCTTTGATAAAAGCCAGCTGCGCCTTTTCATCCGGCAGTTCGTGCACACTCCCGACCGTTGGGGCAATCGACTTTAGGGTCCTGAGCGCCTCGCGGAATTGATCGATATAATGTTCATAAGGCTCCAACAGGATCGTCTCTTTCGCCTCTTTATTGGCGAATAAGGTAATCGCTTCGTCCGTCGCGTCTTTGAGGTTACGAAAACAGACAATATTGCCCTGTGATTTTACGTCACCCCTCAGGCGATTGGTGCGGGAAAACGCCTGGATCAGCCCGTGGTACTTGAGGTTCTTGTCCACATAGAGCGTATTCAGGCGTGGACTATCAAAACCGGTCAGGAACATATTCACCACCAACAGAATATCAACCTCACCATCCTTCACCCGCTTAGCAATATTGCGGTAATAGTTGTAAAACGACGGGCTGTCTTTGGTGGAATAACTGGTGCCAAATAGCGTGTTGTAATCAGCGATGCAGGCATCCAACTTATCGCGGCTGTGCAGGTTGACCGTACCGTCGTCCTTGAGCGGGTCGCTATCGGTGTAATCGTCGTTGGCCGCCTTATCGTCTTCATTCGCGGTATAGCTGAATATCGTCGCGATGCGTAGCGGCCTTTCCCTATCCGCCTGCGCGGCCTTGAATAGCTCATAATAGCGATAGAGCATATCGACACTGCTGACACAGAACATCGCAGTGAAGTCGCGGTTGTGTGTCTTCCTGTCATGATGATCGAGGATGTATTGCACAATAGGCTGGAGACGCTTATCCGATTCCATCAGCTCTTGGGTATTGATACCCTCGACCTCAATATCACGGTAAGTCCCGCTGTCTTTTTTATCCTTATAACGCCCGACATACTCCACGGAGAATTTGAGCACGTTGTCATCGCGGATAGCATCGGTAATCACATAATCATGCAGGCGCTCGCCAAACAAATCTTTCGTGGTGCGCCTGCCAAACTGATTGCTGGCGACATTTTTCTCTAGGATAGGCGTACCGGTAAAGCCAAACAGCTGTACGTTGTTGAAAAATTCAGTGATGCTTTTATGGGTTTGACCGAACTGGCTGCGGTGACATTCATCGAAGATAAACACCATGCGCTTATCCCGCAGTGCCGCCATCGATTGCTTGTAACGCTCCCGGCTAATGGCGTTATTGAGTTTCTGGATCGTGGTCACTACTAGCGGGCTATCGGTATTCGCCGTCATTTGGGTGACTAACTGCCGGGTATTATCGGTGCCATCCACGCTGTCTTTTTTGAAGGCATTAAATTCGCGGCTGGTCTGGTCGTCCAAGTCTTTACGATCGACCACAAACACCACTTTATGAATTTTGGGCAGGTTGACCAGTATCTGTGCGGCTTTGAATGAGGTCAGGGTTTTACCAGAGCCGGTAGTGTGCCAGATATAGCCGTTGTGCGTGCTGTTTTTCACCTTGTCGATAATGGCTTCAACCGCATAATACTGATACGGACGCAGCACCATCAGCACCTTGTCGGTTTGCTTCAGCACTATGTACTGGGTGATCATCTTTGATAGGTGGCATTTTTCCAGGAAAGCCTTGGAAAAATCTTCCAGCGGTGTGATCAGGTTATTCTGCTTATCCGCCCAGAAGAAGGTGAACTTAAACGACTGCTTGCGGTTATTGGCGTAGTACTTGGTGTTCACGCCATTGCTGATCACGAATAGCTGGATATATTGGAACAGGCCTGCGCCCGCGCCGTAGGAATGGCGCTGATACCGGTTGGTTTGGTTGAAGGCTTTCTTTAACTCCACGCCCCGGCGCTTGAGTTCAATTTGCACCAGCGGTAGGCCATTAATCAGCAGGGTGACGTCATAGCGGTTTTCATACTCGCCTTCCAGGGTGACTTGGCTGGTGACTTGGTAGCGGTTTTGGCACCACTCGATCTGGTCGATAAAATCGAGGTATTCAATGTCACCGCTGTCCCGTGCGACGGCGGCGGGTTGAAGCTGGTAGCGTGCTGGTAATTCTTGTACCGCCTCGCGGCGTAAAGCCATTTTATCGCGCAGGGTTTGCGCCTTATCGAAGACATTGCCTTTGTTGAGGTGGTTGAGTACTTGCTGAAATTCGTTGGCGCTTAGCGTGATGTCATTGTGGTGTTCGAGTTGGGTTTTCAGGTTAGCCAGCAATGCGGCTTCATCGGGGATTTCGACGTATTCGTAGCCCAGGGTTTGGAGCTGCTGGATGAGTTTATCTTCGAGTTGCTGTTCTGATTCGACTGAGCACATGATTAAACGAACATCTGTTGGAGGAGGCCTTTTTTGAAGGCTTGGGCTTGGTGGAGTTGTTGGGTGGTTTGGGTGATTTTTTTGTCTATGGCAGAGAAGAAGTTGGCGATTTTTTGTTGTTCTAGTTTCGTGGGCAAAAATAATTTTAAATTCATCAGTCCAGTTTTCGACATATTGTAGCGAGTACTTCCCTGTGCCAACCTAACGACTTTTCTTCTAAAACCATCACTCATGAATGCGTATTGAGCATATTCAGGAAGCAATTTTTCCTTAGATTTCACTCTATAGCCAAAACAAAAAGAATTCAAATATACATTTCCAACACAATTAAGCAATACCGATGAGTAGCCAACTTCTGATGGGGTTTCAGAAGAAATTGTAAAAAACACATCTCCTGATCTGACTTTATTTTGCCTTTCATTTTCGCTAATTGCTACAAAAGAGCACTTACTTAAGTCTATTTGAGTACTATCAAATATTTGCTTATAAGTTACAAAAGGCATTCCTGAACCAAAGTCTACCGCTGTTTTTCCTGTTAAACCATTATAGGTTTTACCAATATCTCCCAGCTGGCTCTCCTCCCAATCAGGATAATCCCCCCCATCATCATCCTTAAACCGCAATGCCTGACTAAAAAGCTGCTGCATCACGCCTTTTTTGTATTGCTGCAACAGGGTTTGTTTTTGTTGGAGTTGCTGGATTTTAGTGTCCGTGGTGGTGAGGAAATTGGCTATTTTTTTTTGTTCTTCAATGGCTCCAGTAAAAAATTGGAAATCCCCCATTTGTTTCAGGCTCAGGTTAGGCTGGGCACCGACCGATAAGCACTGATTTATGTAAATCATGATCGCTTTTGATTGTAATGTATAAAACACAAACCAAAGCATTTTTTTATTTTTCAACCGAATAATCGCAAAAGCTTGATTAGTATTGGCAGGCAAAATTTCTTTTTTGACAACCCCTATTTTTCCAACCGTAGCACCTGCAATAGCAAACAAAATATCGCACTCTTGCAAGATAGACCGTCGCAGAATACCTGTGTGAACCTCCTCTTCAACTGACAAGCATTTGTCTTTTGAAAACTCACTGTCAATCAGGCATTCAATCTTAATGTAATTGACCCCTTTTGTAGAAAAGGAGCCAGGAGTTGTTCCCTTAGTGATAACTTTGCATACATCAAATAGACGAATGTTATTCCATGGAGTATTAAACCCCGGAAACCGCAAAACCGGCACATTCGCCATCAAAACGGCCTCCCAATACCCAACTCCTCACAAAACCCCGCTATCGCCTTATCCGTCTCAATCATCTCCCCCTCAAGCGCCTTCAAATCAGCCACCACCGCCGCCAAATCAACCGGCTCCTCCTCCTCGAAGGTATCCACATAACGCGGAATATTCAGATTATAATCATTCTCCCGAATCTCACTAAGCGGCACCACCGCACTGTATTTATCCTGTGAAATCCAATGCTTATACGTCCCAATAATCTTACTGATATGCTCCGGCAGCAACACATTCTGATTTTTCTCTTTAGAAAACCCCTGGCTCGCATCAATAAACAACACCTTATCCGGGCGCGTCCGACACTTCTTAAACACCAGGATACACGTCGGGATACTCGTCCCATAAAAGATATTCGCCGGTAAACCAATCACCGCATCCAGAATATTACGCTCAGCAATTAAATGCTTCCGAATATGCCCCTCAGCCGCGCCCCGAAACAACACCCCATGCGGCAGCACCACCGCCATATTGCCGTTATCCGCGAGGTGATGCACCATATGCAGCACAAACGCAAAATCCGCCTTCGTCTTAGGCGCTAGCTTGCCATACTGCGAAAAACGGTCATCGGTCAAAAACAGCGGGTTCGCACTCCAATGCGCAGAGAACGGGGGATTAGCCACAATCGCCTCAAACCGCGCGTCAATATGCTGCGGACGCTCCAGCGAATCCTCCTGCGCAATATCAAAGCGCCGGTAATTCACATCGTGCAGAATCATATTCATGCGCGCTAAGTTATAGGTGGTGCGGTTCAATTCCTGTCCGTAGAAATGCGCGACTTCCTGCACCTCCTTCGCCACCCGTAACAACAGCGAACCCGAACCACAGGTCGGATCATAAACCGACTTCAGAATGGTTTTATCCGCCGTCACCAACTGCGCCAGTATCGTCGATACCGTTTGCGGCGTGTAAAATTCACCGGCCTTCTTCCCCGCACCGCTGGCAAATTCACCAATCAGGTATTCATAAGCATCACCCAACACATCCGCATCGGTCTCACCCAAACGGAAATCAATCGCATCCAAATGGCTCAGCACCCGCGCCACCAGCTCATTCTTCTGGGCTTCCGTCTTGCCTAATTTACTGGAAGTCAGATCCAGGTCTTCAAACAGCTGATTAAAATCATCCTCACTATCGGTGCCCATCGTCGAGCGTTCAATATTACGCAGAATCCGCCCTAGATCATCCAGAATAAAATGATCTAGCGCCGCATCCCCCGCTGCATCAACCTGACCCCGCTGCGCCACGCTGCTGAAGAGTTCAGCAGGCTTGAGCGTAAAACCGAGTTTTTTAACCGCCTCACCCGCAATTTCAGCAATCATCGCCGCATCATCAGCATCGCTTTCATTCAAGGTGGTGTAGTCGATACCATCCTCCGACATTAAGTCATTGGCATACAGGTGCATTTTTTCAGACAGGTACTTATAGAAAATAAAGCCCAGAATATAATCGCGGAACTCATCCGCATTCATTTTACCGCGCAGGGTATTCGCAATATTCCATAGCTGCTGTTGCAGAATACGCTTTTGTTCTTCTGACATTGGGTGCCCGATTTCGGTTTGAGGTAGCGTGCAGTTTACGGCCTAGCGGTTAGGTGAAGCAATGCCCACACCGTTTAATACCGTCAGTTATACCGCCAAAGTAGCGGCCTATCAGGGGATTTATCGGGGGACGTTAGCCAATAAAAAACCCCGCAACCGTTACCAGTTCGGGGTTTTTGGGCTTCCTGCAAATGAGAAAGCCTGAAAATGGCGCACCCTAGAGGATTCGAACCTCTGACCTTCGCCTCCGGAGGGCGACGCTCTATCCAGCTGAGCTAAGGGTGCAGATAAAGCAGAGAAGCGATAATACCGAACCCGGCCCGACACGTCTATGCCCACACTCAAATAGTCGGGCAAAACGCAGCCTCAGGCCACGCCCGTATAGCTCAGCCCTTCAACAGCGCCACCGGCGTAATCTCCAGCAGGCCGCGTAAATTAAACCACGCCGCCCCGCTCACCAGCGCGGCACCACCGATCACCCCCGCCAGCACAATCCACAGATTCAGCGCCACCTCCAGTTCAAACAGGTAATAGCCCAGTAGATTACTCGCCAACAACGTAAACAGCGCCGCCAGTAAGCCCGCCAGCCCGCCCAGCAAGACAAATTCCAGCCAAATGCGCTTTTTCAGCGTGCTATGCACCGCGCCCAGCGATTTCAGCACCGCAATTTCGCGGCGGCGCTCGGCCTTTTGCGACTGTAAGGCCGCCAGCAGCACAATCACCCCAGTGATCAGGGTGAACACAAAAATCCCCTGCACCGCAAAGGTCGCCTGATCAATCAGCGAGCGTATCTGGGCCACAATAGCCCCGGTATCAATCGCAGTCACCCCCGGAAACTGCCGAATCAGCGCGGGCACGGTGCGGGTCTGCGCCGGATCAATATACAGACTGGTGATAAACGTCTGTGGCTTATCCGCGAAAGCCCCCGGCGCGGCCACCACAAAGAAGTTCGGGGCCATGCTGTCCCAGCTCACCTCACGAATGCTGGTAATGGTTTCCTGATAAGGCAGCCCGGCAATGTCGAAAGTGAGGCTATCCCCCAGCCCAAAGCCCAGTTCTTCACCCACGCCCCGCTCAATCGAGAAGCCCGCTGTCGACTGACCGTCAAACCACTCTCCGGCGAGCAGCACATTAGTCGCCGGGAAATCTGCAAACGACGACAGGTTAAATTCACGCTGTAATAAGCGTTTCGAACCGGGGTCTTCATAATCAGCCGAACTCACCGGCTGGCCGTTAATCTGCGTTAGGCGGCCACGAATCATCGGGTATAAGTCGGCCTCAATCGCACGCTGGGTGAGGAACGCACGCACCTCATCCACTTCCTGCGGCTGGATATTAATGAGGAAATAATTCGGCGCATTATCCGGCAGTGTGGCCTGCCAGCGCCCAATCAGATCTGTACGCAGCACCGTCAGCAGCAGCAGCGTAAATAAGCCGGTGGCAAACACCACCACTAATAAGGCCGAGCGGCGAGAATGCCGCACTAGAGCCAGCCACTCCCAACCCGGGCGCAGGCTCAGCCGTGCCACGCCGCGTAAAAACAGGGTCGCCACCAGCCAAAACACCAGGAGCGCCAGCACAATGCCGCCAAACAGCCACAGCGCCAATAAACT
Source organism: uncultured Thiotrichaceae bacterium (assembly GCA_937925855.1). Taxonomy (GTDB): domain Bacteria; phylum Pseudomonadota; class Gammaproteobacteria; order Thiotrichales; family Thiotrichaceae; genus Thiolinea. Next base: position 27,242 of record CALAMO010000064.1, on the reverse strand, counting down.
GTCTCCGGCCTGTAGCCAGAGCAAGCCAAATACTGCCGGGACAATACCCGCACTCACCAGCCAGAACACCTGATTCTGCCCCTGCATCGCACCTTGTAAAATCCGCATCGGCGAAGTATCAACCAGCCGCAGCAAGTACGGCAGCGCAAAGCCAGTCACCATGATTAACGCAGTCAGTAAACCCGTTACCAGCGGCCAGCTGCCCGGCGCGGGCAGGCTAATATCCACAAAACGCGCCAGCCAACCGGCCAGTAAAAATTGCAGCACAAACCCGAGCAGTAGCCCAAGCAGCGCCGCCAGCAGTGCGACCACCCATAAATTCAACAGGTAATCCCATAAAATCGTGCGCCGGGGCAGCCCAAACGCCTTCAAAACCGCCACCGCCCGCATCTCATGCCGCACCAAACTGGCCGCCGTCAGCGCAATCGCCGCCCCCGCCAACACCACGCTCAGCAGGGCCGCCAGCCCCAGAAAGCGCCCAGCCCGCTGCAAGGCTTGTTGCACCGTCGGCACACCGTCATCGAGCGAGCGAATTTGTTCGGTCGGTTTTAAGCGGGGTTTCAGCGCAGCACGCAGGTCATTAATCGCGCCGTCTGAGCCGGTAAACATCAGATCGAAACCCGCGCGGCTCGCGGGTGACAGCAAGCCGGTGGCCGCTAAATCAGCTAGGTTCATAATGACCTGTGGCGCCATTTGAAACAGATTCGTGCCCCGCGCTGGGTCTTTGGTCAGTACGCGGCTCAGGGTGAACGACTGCCGCCCCAGCTGAATACTATCGCCGGGCTGTACGTTCAGCGTGGTAAACAGGCGCGCCTCCGCCCAAACCTCGCCGCTGGCGGGTAGCCCCGCCACCGGCTGGCCGGGCGCATCGAGCGCACTGGCCACTTCCAGCTCGCCCTGGAGTGGGTATTGGCCAGACACCGCTTTCACGCGCGAAATCTGCAGTTCATCCCCCTTGGCCGCCATGCTAGTGAGCGCAATACTTTCGGCCTGGGTGACGCCCGCCTCGCGGGCCTGGTCGCGGTAGTCCTGCGCCAGCGGGCGCGAAGACGACAGCACCAAATCACCGCCTAAAATGCGGCTGGCTTGTTTCGACATCGCTCGGTCAACCCGATCGGTAAAAAACCCAACCGAGGACACCGCCACCACTGATACCAGCAGCGCTACAAACAGCAGGCGCATTTCAGACAGCCGCCAGCGCCGCCGCCATTGCAGCGCAAAGACGCCGAGCCGCGTCATGAAGCCGTTAGCGGACTCAGCCGCCGGGTTTGTTTCAGGCGAATGCACGCTCATGGATCAGGCGACCTCTGCTATTTTTTCAGCCGTTAGCACGCCCGCATCCAGCCGATACCAATTGTCACAGCGCGCCGCCAACGTTTCATCATGCGTGACCAAGACCAGCGTGGTAGCCTGTTCTTTTTGCAGGCTAAACAGGCGATCCGCCACTTCTTTCCCGGTGGTTTTATCCAGATTACCCGTGGGCTCATCCGCAAATAAGACCTGTGGCCGGGTGACAAAAGCGCGCGCTAAAGCCACTCGCTGCTGCTCCCCGCCCGACAGGCGATTCACTAAATGCTGCATACGCTCCGCCAGCCCGACCTGCGTCAGCGCCGCCTCCGCCAGCGTGCGAATTGCGCGCTGCCCACTCGCCAGCTCCAGCGGCAGCATAACGTTTTCTAGCGCAGTCAGATTATCGAGCAAATGAAAAGACTGGAACACAAAGCCGACCTTGCCTAGGCGGATTTCAGCGCGCTGATCCTCATCCTGCTGTGCAATATCGCGGCCTAATAGCCGTAGTTCGCCGCCGCTGGGCGTGTCCAGCCCGGCCAACAGCCCCAATAAGGTACTTTTACCCGAACCCGAGGTACCGGTAATCGCAACCGATTCACCGGCCTGTACCGTAAGATTAATATCCTGCAAAATAAGTAAATCACGCCTATCCGTATTTTTTTCGCCGCTGGCGGGGATATGTTTACGCAAGGCGCGGGTCTCAATCACTGTCTTATTCATCTTTTTCGGTACCCTTTAATGAAACATCTCTATCTTGTTTTACGGTCAATGCTAGCATCTCTGGCACTATACGTTGCCCTCTTCGGCAGCACATTATTGCCAACTCCGATCGGGGTCTTTGCGGCGCAGGCAGCTGAACCCAACGCTAAACCAGTGATTCTGGTATGGGGCGACAGCCTCAGCGCCGCCTACGGCATCCCAGTAGAACAAGGTTGGGTCAATTTATTGCAGGACAAGTTAAAAGACAGCCATACTGTCGTCAATGGCAGTATCAGTGGCGAAACCACCATTGGGGGGCTGACCCGGTTGCCCGCTGCGCTGGAGGCGCACCAGCCGGATTATGTGCTGCTGGCGTTGGGCGCAAATGATGGCCTGCGCGGTTTGGCGACGGCTAAGATGCAGGAGAACCTTGAGCACATGCTGGAACTGTCCCTGCAAGCAGACGCCAAGCCGGTGCTGCTAGGCATTAAAATCCCACCTAACTACGGCATGCGCTATACCGACCGTTTCGACCAAGTATTCAGTGATCTGGCTGCGCAGTATACCGTACCGCTACACCCGTTTTTTCTGGAACAGGTCGCCCTGGATTTTGAGCTGATGCAGGAAGATGGCCTGCACCCAACCGCCGCTGCCCAGCCCCTGATACTCGAAACGGTGTGGACGGTGCTCGCCGACGCCTTAAGGCCCGCCGCCGAGTCTGCTAGCACCCGCGCCGACACTGATGAAAAGGCGCAGTAACCCCCTGAAGCAAGCCGGACTGAGTCTAATTGCGCTGCTGGTTTTATGCTTCAGCCTGAAGTCATGCAGCGGAGTGGGTGATGACTTCACCCCCAGCACCGGCTCTTTCCAGCCGCTGCCAGAGCGTGGGGCGCTGCACCCTCTGCCAGCGGTTGCCACGCGGCTGGCGCACAGCCGAGTGACTAAAGTGGCCGACGCCGATTCACTCACCGTCGTGGGCCAGGATGGCGAGGCCTACACCATCCGACTCCAGGGTATTGATGCACCGGAAAACCGGCAGGCTTATGGCAAATACTGCACCGACAAAGCGCGGCGCTTATTAAGCGGGCAGCGGGTGGCGGTTGAGGTGTATAAGCGCGACCGCTATCAGCGGCTGGTCGCTAAAGTCAGCTGGCAGGGCAGCGACGTTGCACTGCGCATGATTCAGCTGGGCTGTGGCTGGCATTACCGCGCCTATGCCGCAGAGCAAAGCGCACAAGATCGACGCGCCTACGCACAGGCTGAGCGCATCGCGCGCCAGCAGCAGCTTGGCCTGTGGCGCGATGCCCAGCCGCAGGCACCGTGGGATTATCGGCGGCGTTAGCGGCGTATTAAGGACCGCTTTTGGCCGGTAAAAAATTTTACGAAACGGCACGCAAAACGCTAGCCTACAGTCTAATTTAGGCGTATAACGCAACTTTTTTACCGCATGCACGTTCATTAATAATAATGATGGAGACCGCGCCATGTTAACCGTATTGCGCAGTAGCTGGGCCTTGATGCTCGGCATCTTGCTGATCATGATAGGCAACGGCCTACAGGGTACTTTGCTTGGGGTGCGCGGCACATTAGAACAGATCGATCCGGGCTGGATGGGGATGGTCATGTCGGCCTATTTCATCGGCTTTCTGGGCGGGTCGAAGATCGCCCCCATGCTGCTGCGACGGGTCGGCCATGTGCGGGTTTTTGCCGCGCTGGGGTCGCTGGTTTCTGCGGCTTTTATTCTCTATGCCGTCTACGTTGATCCAGTCTTTTGGTGGTTTCTGCGCTTAGTGGTCGGCTTTTGCCTGTCTGGACTCTATGTGGTGGCCGAAAGCTGGATTAACGACAGCTCCACCACTGAAAATCGCGGTCAGGCACTGTCGCTCTATACCATGATCCAAATGGCGGGTATTGTTATCGGTCAGTTGCTGCTGAATATTTCTGATCCGGCGGGCTACGGCCTGTTTGTACTGATTTCGGTGCTGGTCTCGGTGTCTTTCACCCCTATTCTGCTGTCGGCTTCACCGGCCCCAGTGTTTCAAACCTCAAAACCGATGAGCCTGCGTGAGTTAATGCGGGTCTCGCCCTTGGGCTGCGTTGGCCTGTTTCTCATGGGCGGGGTATTCTCTGCCCTGTTTGGCATGGCCTCTATCTACGCAGCGGAACGCGGGTTTTCCGTGCTGGAGATTTCCTGGTTCACCATGGCGATTTATGCCGGTGGCATGCTCTTCCAGTTTCCGATTGGCTGGCTGTCTGATCGCATGGACCGACGGCTACTGATTGTGATTATTACTGCTATGGGCACCTTTAGTGCGCTGTTGGGTATGCTAGCCAGTGATTCGGTCTGGGTGCTATTGGGAATTGCGCTGCTGATTGGTGGCACCACGAATCCACTGTACCCGCTGCTGCTGGCCTATACCAATGACCACCTGGAGTACGAACAGATGTCCTCGGCCTCCGGCGGTTTGATCTTTATCAATGGCGTCGGTGCTATGGGTGGCCCAATCTTAGTGGGATATCTGATGCAAAAGACCGGGCCATCGGGTTTCTTCCTGTTTATTGCGGTCTTATCCGGCCTCATCTGTCTGTACAGCCTGTATCGCATGACGCAAAGCGACGCCATTGCGGTGGCCGATACCGGTTCCTATGTGCCGCTGTATAGCTCGTCCACTCAGGTCGCCTCTGAACTCGCGATTGAGTACCAGGAAGATCAGGAGCAGGAAGAGCAGGAGCAGGAAGAGCAGGAAGAGCGGGAAGAACAGGAACAGCACGCAGCAGAACATGACGCCAGCCCAGCCACCGCGCCGCAGACGCCCAGGGCATGAGCACCGGTACGGCTTATCTCCCGCCGCCGGATGAAGGACTGGATAGCGTGTATGTGGATGAACAGCTGCTCGTGCTTAATAAACCAGCGGGCCTGCTGTCAGTCCCGGGGCGGGGCATAGAAAAGCAGGACTGTTTGCTGCGCCGGGTACAGCAGGTCTACCCCGAGGCATTAACCGTCCACCGCCTCGATATGAGCACTTCCGGTCTTATGGTGCTGGCGCGCGGTAAGGCTATGGAGCGCGCACTCAGCATTTTGTTTCAGCAGCGCGCCGTGCATAAACGCTATATCGCGGTGGTCAGCGGCCAGCTAGCCCAAGAGCACGGCAGCATTGACCTACCCCTAATCACAGACTGGCCGAATCGACCGCGCCAGAAGGTAGATGATGAGCACGGCAAAGCCTCGCAAACCCGCTACCAGCTATTGCATTACGACTCCCAGACTGACACTAGTAGGGTCGAGTTGGAGCCGTTAACGGGGCGTACCCACCAGCTGCGGGTGCATATGATGAGCCTGGGCCATGCGATTTTGGGCGATGAGTTTTATGCCACACCAGCGGTATACGCGCAGTCCGACCGCCTATTGCTGCACGCGACCTGCCTGGGTTTCACTCATCCGGTGAGCGGTGCGGCGCTGCGCTGGCATAGCGAGCCTATATTTTAACCAATTCTTTTAAATACTGAAATAATAAACGGGCCGACTTCGGTGCTTTCTGCTGCTGCTTTTCTTTGGCAGCATTGCGCACGAGCTGGCGCAGATACTGAATATCAAGCTCGCCATATTCCCGCAACAGCACATCGAGCACGCCATTGTCACCGGCCAGCAGCTGATCGCGCCACTGTTCCAGCTGATGAAATTCGTCCACCGCCTGCCGCTGCGGGCGTTCCAGCGCATCGATCTGCGCCACAATCGCCGTGGGGTCTTCGTTGCGCATGAGGCCAGTGGTATAAATCAACTGCCGTTTCAGCGCCTGCTTCTTAAAGCGCTTAGCATCATCTACCGCCGTGCGCAGCGTCTCTGACAGCTCCAGTTTCTTATACAGACCCTCACCCAGCCGCATCATGCGGAGAATCAGCGCCTTATTCGCTTCGGCCTCACGCTTTAAAGCCGTTTTATTGGGGCGTTCCGCATAGACTTTTTCGGTCTCATCCATCACGTTTCAGCCCTCACACCACCGCCACCGGGTACGACCCCAGCACGCGCACCAGATCAACGTCGGCCTGGAGTAAAGCCAGCGCTTCTATCAGTGCGGCATCCTGCTCATGGCCGTTGACATCCAAAAAGAACATATAGTCCCAGTTTGTATTGCGCGCCGGGCGTGATTCAATCCGCGTCATGTCCAGCCCGTTGGCGGCCAGGGGTTTTAGAATGTCAAACAGCGAACCCGGACGGTTTGGAGTAGACACCAGCAGCGAGGTTTTATCGCGCCCGCTGGGGCCAACCTGCTGATCACCAATCACTAAAAAGCGCGTCGTATTACTGGCGCTATCTTCGATCGCGGCCTGTACGATCTCCAGCCCATAAATCTGGGCGGCCTGCTTGGGGCCAATCGCCAGCGCAGCAGAATCCTGCGCGCACAAGCGTGAGGCCTCACTATTACTGCTGACGGCAATCTGCTCGGCATGCGCCAGATGCTGGCTTAACCAGTGCCGACACTGTGCCAGCGACTGCTGGTGGGAATACACCCGCTCAATGGCCGATAGTTCAGCCGTTTTACCCATCAGGTTCTGCTGGATGCGCAGGCTGATTTCACCGCAGATACGCAGGTCGGACTGCATGAACATATCCAGGGTATGCGTCACCACGCCCTCGGTGGAGTTTTCAATCGGCACCACACCATAGCGCGCGCGCCGGGTCGCCACCTCACGAAATACCTGATCAATCGACTCCATCGAGCGAGTCGCCACGATACCACCGAAGTGTTTGAGGGTGGCTTCCTGCGTAAAAGAACCTTCTGGGCCAAGATAGGCGATGCACAGTGACTCTTCCAATCCTAGACAGGAGGCTATGATTTCACGGTAAATCTGCGTGATCTGTTCATTGCGCAGCGGCCCGGTATTCATCTCCTGCATGCGGTTTAAAATCCACGCTTCGCGCTCCGGGCGATAGAATTTGGCGTTTGGGTCTTCCGCCAGCTTGATTTCTGCCACCTCTTCCGCACACTGCGCACGCCGATTAAGCCGCTCTAAAATCTCTGCGTCCAGCGCATCAATACGCTCACGCAGCGCTGATAGCTCTTTATCCATTTGGTCTCTCTCCTAATTGGGTGCCATAACCCATAACACTAAACACCCTCCCCCGATATCCTCTCCTCAGGCGCATTGCGAAAGTAAGAGCGAGCACAAAGGTCTGCCCCTACTGACTAGCATATTGCAGGAGCTAGCCTGAGTGTTCGACCGGGCCTTCCACTACCCAATTAATCTGCATCATCAGCACCCGGCTCTGATGGCTCTTTGGTAGAATCAGCAGCATCACCCTCGGACATGCTGTCAGTAGATGCTTCGGCATTGGGTGCTACCGCTGCATCAGTCTCAACAGCAGCATCATCCACCGCATCCGTCCCATCAGCCGCTACTTCGTCATCATCCTCATCCCCTGTATTTGGGATCGGCGCAATCTGTACCAGTTTTTCACCCGAGGTCAGACGAATCAGGGTCACACCCTGGGTATTACGTCCGACCACCGAAATCTCATCCACCGCCGTGCGCACCAGCGTGCCACCATCAGTAATCAGCATCATCTCATCGCGATCTGATACCTGAGCTGCCCCGACCGAACGGCCATTACGCTCTGAGGTTTGAATCGCAATCACGCCCATACCGCCACGCCCCTGCTGTGAAAATTCTTCTTTGTGGGTGCGCTTGCCGTAGCCGTTTTCAGTGGCGGTCAGTATTTCACCCTCGTCTTGCAGAATAATCAGCGCATTCACCTGATGATCATCTTCTAGCTTAATGCCACGCACCCCAGCGGCGGTACGTCCCATCGGGCGCACGTCCCTTTCATTAAAGCGAATCGCTTTACCGGAAGACGAGAATAGCATCACCTCGCTGTCGCCATTGGTTAGGCCAACATCAATCAGGTAATTATCATCACGCAGATCCAGCGCAATGATGCCAGCGCTGCGCGGACGCGAGAAATCACGCAGCGGGGTCTTTTTCACTGTGCCGTTAGAGGTCGCCATGAACACATACCAGCCTTCGGTATACTCTCGAATCGGCAGGATGGCGTTAATGCGTTCGCCCTCTTCCAGCGGCAACAGGTTCACCATCGGTCGGCCGCGTGAATTGCGGCTTGCCATCGGCAGCTGGTAGACCTTAAGCCAGTACATTCGGCCTCGGCTGGAGAAACACAAAATGGTATCGTGGGTGCTGGCGACAAACAGTTTCTCAATGAAGTCCTCTTCCTTCATCGACGTGGCGGCTTTACCGCGCCCACCCCGGCGCTGCGCCCGATAGGTATCCAACGGCTGTGCCTTGGCATAACCCGCATGCGACAGCGTGACCACAACCTCCTCATCCGCGATGAGGTCTTCCAGGTTCAGGTCTTCCCCAATCGGGTCGATCTCAGTGCGACGCTCGTCGTTAAACGTTTCTCGCGTCTCAACCAGTTCATCCCGAATGACCTGCATTAAGCGATCAGGATCAGCCAGAATATCGAGCAAATCCTCTATCCGGCCCAGCAGTTCCCGGTATTCGGTTAAAATCTTATCTTTTTCTAGACCCGTGAGGCGATGTAAGCGCAGTTCCAAAATCGCCTGCGCCTGTACGTCGGACAGCCAGTACAAACCATCCTCCGCCCGGATACCATATTCTGGCCCCAAACCGTCGGGACGACAGGCATCCGATCCGGCTCGCACCAACATTTCACTCACAATACCTGGGTTCCAGCCGCGACTTAATAGCCCTACTTTGGCCTCTGCGGGCGTCGGTGCATTTTTAATCAGTGCAATCACGTCATCAATATTCGAGAGCGCGACCGCCAGACCTTCAAGGATGTGCGCCCTTTCCCGCGCTTTGCGCAGATTATAAATCGTACGGCGAGTAACCACTTCACGCCGGTGGCGCAGGAAGGCTTCCAGTATCTGCGGTAGACTTAGTAAGCGGGGCTGGCCGTCTAGCAGCGCCACCATATTAATGCCGAACACGGTCTGGAGCTGCGTCTGCTTATACAGATTATTCAGGACCACCTCGCCGGATTCACCGCGCTTAATCTCAATCACCATGCGCATGCCGTCTTTATCCGACTCATCGCGCATCTCAGAGATGCCTTCCAACTTTTTATCTTTGACCAGTTCGGCAATTTTCTCCATCAGACGTGCTTTATTCACCTGATAGGGCAGCTCATGCACAATAATGGTTTCTTTGCCTTTATCGCTGGTTTGGACTTCGGCGCGGGCACGCACATGAATCCGGCCTTTCCCGGTGCGATAAGCTTCGCGAATGCCGCGAGCGCCATTGATAATGCCTGCGGTCGGGAAATCCGGCCCCGGCAAAATTGCCATCAGCGCTTCCAGCTCAATGTCTGGCTGGTCGATCATCGCCAGACAGGCATCAATCACTTCGCCCAGGTTGTGCGGTGGAATATTAGTCGCCATCCCGACGGCAATACCCGAAGAGCCATTAACCAATAAGTTCGGCAGGCGCGTGGGGAAAACCGTCGGCTCTGATTCAGAACCGTCATAGTTATCGGCAAAATCCACCGTTTCTTTATCAAGATCAGCCATGAGCTCATGGGCGATCTTCGACATACGAATTTCGGTATAACGCATAGCTGCCGGGGCATCACCGTCGACTGAACCGAAGTTACCCTGCCCATCAACCAGCATATAACGCAGCGAAAACGGCTGGGCCATGCGTACGATGGTGTCATAGACAGCGGTATCACCGTGCGGGTGGTATTTACCGATGACGTCACCGACGGCGCGTGCTGATTTTTTATAGGGCTTATTATAATCATTACCCATTTCACCCATGGCATAGAGCACGCGGCGGTGAACGGGTTTAAGCCCATCACGCGCATCAGGCAAAGCGCGACCGACAATAACACTCATCGCGTAGTCCAAATAGGACTGGCGCATTTCATCTTCGAGGTTTACAGAGAGAACTTCCTTGGCAAAGTCAGCCATATTATGTCGTTTTTCCAAGCGAAATGAAGGGATGGATTATACCAGATAAGTGCGCGGGGATTCACGGTAAATATAGGCGTAGCCATCCCCCTGACACCGATACAGCCGCCGAAATGGCTCTCATCGTAAAAAAGCCAAACGCCACACTAAAACACCCCCTCATTTGAACGACGTTGCAGCGCGTCAATAAAGCTTTTGTGCACTGATTCGGTGAGACCCTCAGCCGCCGCTGAGTTCGCCAGCAGCACGAAGGCCATCTGTGCCGCAGGCAGCAGCACAATGACACTGGCATAGCCATCAAAACTGCCGGTATGCAGCAGCGCTTCCATGCCGTTATAATTTGTCTTTAACCAACCCAAAGCATAACCATTAAGCACAGGCTGCCATGTTTCTCGTAACTGACGCGCAGCAACCACCCGCGTTTGATTGGGGGCAAGGCCATGGCCTAACTGCGTGCTGAGATAGCGCGCCATGTCTTTTGCACTGGATTTTAGCGACCCGGCAGGTGCCAGAATGTCCTCATCGCTATCGATTGAAGCGCGCTGCACAGCCGAGCCCCACCAAGAAATAGCATAAGGCTTGGCCAGATTGCCCGCTTGACGGGCTAAGCTGATCTGTGTAGTTGAGCGAGACATGCCGATGGGCTGCAAAACGCGCTCGCGCAATAGTCTGGCATAATCTTTTAATAGGTGCTGATCATTACCAACGCTGGCCATCACCGCAATATAACCCGCGATGCTGGCTGATAGATTGCTGTAGCTGAACTGCTCAGCAGGCTGCGCCAATAATGTCGCCTGCCGCGCCACCTCAAACACATCCTGCACGTCTGCATCCAGCGGCAGCGATGCTTCCGCCTCACCAGGAAGACCACTGCTCATACTTAACAAATGGCGCAGGGTGACGCGCTGCGTCGATGCGGCTGAGCTCAGTTGGAAATCCGAGTAATACTGCACCACGGGGGCATCCCACTCAACCACGCCATCGTCCACCAGCGTTGCAATCAACAGGGCATTCATCGACTTCTGAGTGGAAGCGATATGAAACAGGGTATCAGCATCTACCGGTAATTTGTTCTCGACGTCACGCAGGCCGTAACCCTTGGCCAGCAAGGTATGGTCACCCTCAACCACCGCAACCGCCATGCCGGGAATACGGTTTGCTTGCTGTGCCGCCTGAAGCGCGAGGTCAAACCGACTGAGCCAATCTGCCTGAACTTGGCTGTGCCCCGCGATATCCGCGTTAGCCGTAGCCAACCCTGGTCTAACGACACCTAAATCGCAGGCGGTTAGCCCCATTGAGCTAACAGCCAAAATAATCAGCTGAGTCAAGCCAGTCTTCAAGTCAACGAACCATCAGATTGATGCAAAAGATTATTACATACCAAACGACGACACCTGGCAATCTGTTTGAAAGCCTAGAACAGTTTTCGCCCGATTTTATGGAGCAAGGCCGCATGCAACCAGAAAATCAACAGCGCGAGGTATTGTTTGAATGAAATATTTGTTGGATACCAAAGAGTTCAGAACCTACAGCTGAGAAACTGGGTGAGTTAACGCTACATTTACCGCGTCCCAAACATACGATCCCCCGCATCGCCCAAACCCGGCACGATGTAACCATGTTCATTAAGGCATTCATCCAAACTCGCGGTCACAATGGGGACATCAGGATGGGCCTCCTTCATGCGCGCCACCCCTTCTGGCGCCGCCAACAAACACAGAAAACGGATATTCGTCGCACCCGCTTCTTTCAGCATATCAATCGCCGCGACCGACGAATTTCCCGTCGCTAACATCGGATCAACCGCAATCACCAGCCGCTCCTCCAGGTTATTAGGCACCTTGAAATAGTATTTAACGGGTCGCAACGTTGCCTCATCGCGGTACAGACCAACAAAACCTACCCGCGCCGCTGGCACCAGATCAAGTACGCCATCCAGTAAACCATTACCCGCACGCAAAATGGAAATCAACGCCATTTTCTTACCGGCAACAACAGGCGCATCCATTACCTGCATCGGGGTAGTGATGCATCGCGTGGTCATCGCCAAGTTGCGGGTAATTTCGTAAGCGAGTAGCTGACTGGCTTCACGCATTAGCTGGCGGAAGTGGTGGGTCGACGTGGTCTCATCGCGCATACCAGTGAGCTTGTGCTGTACCAATGGGTGATCGACGATGGTTAGGTGTTGGTTCATGCGCATTTCCCTCGTGCCAATTGTTCATTTTGGATACAGATTACAGCATAGCCAGGGGAATAGAAATTCAATTACAATGCGATGTCTCTCTCACTGCGCCGCTTGAGATCACAGGCTGTCAGCCACATTGAGCTAACAGCCAAAATAATCAGCTAAGACAGACCAACTTTTAAGTCAACGAACCACCACAAGAGCTACCCGCCCCAGCGGTACACCCAAAGCAATGATTCGCAATCTCAATCCGGTGTGTAATGTCATTGAGGTGTTCAATGTCCATCACATTGCGTGCCGCACCGCTCACCGGCATTTCCAGCATCTGATTAAAGTCACAGTCATAAATTGAGCCGTCAAAACCAACCGACACCAAATTAGTACACATAACCCCCATCGCCGCACTGACATTAAAGTTGTCCAGCAGCAGCTGCATGTAATTATCCAGCTCGCCCTCACGCTCCAGCGAATGCAGGTAGCGTTTAATCGGCATATTGGTAATGGTGAACAGCTGGTTAAATTCAATGCCAAAGTCTTCGCGCAGTCGTGCCTTATAATCTGCTTCCAGCTCCGCCTGCCCCGGGGGCAGGAAATGGCCGTTCGGGTTGTACACTAGACTCAGCTGTAAGCCGGAGCCTGCCTGACCGTAACCCAAACTATTCAGCAAGCGTAGGCCCTGGATGCTCTTATCGAACACAAAGCGCCCACGCTGCTCTTCGACGTTTTCTTTGGTATAGCACGGCAATGAGGCCACGATCTGCACGCCCTGCTCCGCTAGAAATTCAGCGGTATCTTCCTGACCCGGTTCATACAGCACGGTCAGATTACAACGATCAATAACATCGCGCCCCATCTTCCGAATCTCAGTCACAAAGTAGCGGAAATGCGGATTCATCTCGGGTGCTCCGCCAGTAATATCAACCAGCTGTACCTCCGGCGCGGCGCGCAGTAAATCCAGCAGGCGCTCCACCGTGGACAACACCATATTATCAGGATGCTTCGGCCCCGCTTCGACGTGACAATGATGGCAGGCTTGATTACACAGCTTGCCGATATTGACTTGGAGTGTGGTGATTTCCTTTCGCTTCAGGTATAGATTTTCCTGCTGCAAGCGCAGCGCAAATTCATTTGGTCGCATTATTTTCTTCTCCAGGCATGGTATTTTTCTACCCATTCCAGCACCTTCTGTGGTGCATTCGCACGTTTCCACTCGCCAGCCGCGTATTTGTTCGCCTCACTCATCGTCGGATAGACGTGGATTGTGCCCAATATTTTATTCATGCCAAGATTATACTTCATCGCAAGCACAAACTCAGGCAGTAAATCACCGGCATTTTTACCCACAATCGTCGCCCCCAGAATCTTATCCTTACCCGGCGGCGTGAGTACTTTTACCATCCCGGTGTCAGCACTGTCCGCAATCGCCCGATCCAGATCATCAATGCCGTAGGTAGTGACTTCATAGGCGATGCCTTTGGCCTGCGCATCTTTCTCACTCAGGCCGACTCGTGCCACTTCTGGATCGGTGAACGTCACCCACGGAATCACCCGATAATCGACTTTGAAACGCTTAAAGCTGCCAAACAGCGCATTCACACTGGCAAACCAAGCCTGATGCGCGGCGGTGTGAGTGAATTGATACGGCCCCGTCACATCGCCCACTACATGGATGTTCGGGTAGTTAGTCGCCAGAAACTCATCGGCCTGTATCGTACCGCGCTCTGACAGCTCCACGCCCAGTTCTTCTAAGCCAAAGCCGGTCACATTAGCGGTGCGCCCCAGCGCCAGCAACACCTTATCAAAGGCAATCTTAACTTCAGAACCGTTATGCTCACAGATTAGGTAGTGCGTGCCGTCTTCGGTGATAAATTCCCGCGCATTGTGACTGGTCAGGACACGAACGCCGTCGGCATCAAACTGCCGGCGCACCTCGGCGGCGACCTCATCATCTTCCCGAATTAAAATTTCTGCTGAACGTTCGATCTGCGTCACCTGAGTGCCCAAGCGAGCAAAAGCCTGCGCCAGCTCACAGCCAATCGGCCCGCCCCCCAAGACGATCAAACGCTCCGGCTGCTCTTCCAACGCCCACACCGTGTCACTAGTGAGGTAATCTATGTTATCCAGCCCTGGAATCGCCGGTACCAGCGGACGTGCACCGGTAGCAATAATAATATTGCGCGTGGTCAGCGTCTCACCGTTCACTTCAACCCGATAGGGGTCAATAATTTTCGCCGCGCCCTCCACCACATTAACGCCTAAACGGGTGTAACGTTCGACGGAGTCATGTGGCTCAATTTTAGTGATCACCTGCTGCACCCGCGCCATGACCGCTTTAAAATCAAATTCCGCCTCCATCCGCTTAATGCCATATTTCTCGGAGTGTTTGGCATCAGATAACGCTTTCGCGGTGCGAATTAACGCCTTACTCGGCACACAACCCGTATTCAAGCAGTCGCCACCCATCTTATGTTTTTCGATCAGTGTGACTTTGGCCTTCACTGCGGCAGCAATATAAGCCGACACCAAACCGCCCGAACCGGCACCAATGACAATCAGATTATTGTCGAATGATTCCGGCCTGTTGAATCGCTTCATAATTTTATTACTGCGAATATGATCCATTATCTTCTTGGCAACCATGGGGAAAATACCTAGTAGTACAAATGCAAAAATCAAACCGGGAGATAGAATACCGGCGAGCGAGTCTAACTGGCCGAGCTGTGTACCAGCGTACACATAAACCGCCGTTCCCGCCAACATCCCAACCTGACTCACTAAGGCAAAAACCAGCGTCTTAATCCGAGTCAGCCCCATCAACAGATTCACTAGGAAGAAGGGAAACAGCGGCACCAAGCGCATGGCGAAGAGATATAGCGGGCCTTCTTTTTGAATGCCGTCATTAATCGCCCCCAGCTTATCCGCATAACGCTGCTCCAGTGTCTCACGCAGCAGGTAGCGCGAGACCAAAAAAGCCAGGGTTGCACCGAGCGTACTGGCGAAGGAGACAATAATCACCCCGGTCACCAAGCCGAATAAGGTACCGGCCAGGATGGTCATAATTGCAGCGCCAGGCAGTGACAGTGCGGCCATAACGACGTAAACCACAAAAAAGATGAGCAGCGTGCTAACCGTGTTGGCGGCGTAATAGGCCGAGAAAGCATCTTGTTGGGATTTGATGTAGTCCAACGAGAAAAATCGGCCCAGGTCAAAGATGAAGAAAGCCGCAATAGCCGCAATGATCAGCCCGACAATGATGAGTTTTTTGTTCATGATAACCCTGCTAAGTTTGGAAGCCTGCGGTCACTGCCGTAGGCTTCACAGGTGATGAAAAAGTGTTAGGGTATTCTACGATAGCATGGCGGGTATGGATGCTGAATTTTATAAATCAATTTTGGCGCGCGGCAGATTGTCCGCTGCGGGTTTCGCACTATAGAAGGTATGAAATCGTATACTTCACTGCTCTTTATCCACCCAGCCTACGTTTACGGGGTGCGCTTTACGTTGTTCAGTGTCATCGCCAGTATGCTTACCGGCATGCCAGCCTAGGTCAGATAAGTTTTCTGTGGCCCAGTCAATAGACTCCTGATCAGTCACAGTCGCGATGGTGTCATTCCAGCGATTAAGCCAAGCCGCCAAGGAATTTACGGCCAAAATCTCAATGATCTGTAAATTAGTGTAATGTTTGCGCAGCTCAATAAAATGTTCTGGCGTGGACGCATTCGGGATTTGCGCGGCAGCACGCACTAAATTAAGCGCAGCCCGCTCGCCAGCGCTAAACAGCGGGGAGGTTTCATACTCCCAGATAGCACGAATACGCTCCTTATCGACGCCCATGGAGTTCAGGCGAAACGCACCGTGGGACTGACAGTGCTGACAACCGCTGGACAGGCTCGCCATGGTAAACAGCTCAATTTTTTGCTGGCGAGTCAATTCCCTATCGACTTGAATAGTTTTCACCAGTGTCAAGAAGGTCTGTTGTAACTCAGGCCACAGGCCCATCTCAAAATCCTGCCGGTTATTGTAAGCGCTCATGTTTATTGATCCTCTTTTCTAATCCAACCCAAATTAAGCGGGTGGGCTTTACGTTGTTCTTCCGTCTCGCCGGTATGCTTACCGATATGCCAACCGACATCGGCAAGATTTTCTGTGGCCCAATCGACCGACTCCTGATCGGTTACCGTGGCTATCGTGTCATTCCAACGGTTAAGCCAGCCTGCCATGCTGTTCACCGCTAAGATTTCGATGATCTGTAGATTGGTATAATATTTACGCAGCTCAGCGAAATGCTCCGGGGTCGTCGCATTGGGAATTTGTGCTGCCGCCCGCACCAAGTCCAGCGCAGCCCGTTCGGCAGCGCTAAATAGCTCAGAGGTTTCATAGTCCCACAGAGCGCGAATGCGGTCTCGGCCCGCACCGATGGACTGGAGGTGAAAAGCACCGTGGGACTGACAATGCTGGCAGCCACTGGCAAGGCTGGCCATAGTAAACAGCTCCTGTTTAAACTGTTCGCTCAATGCCTTTTCCGTCCACACCACCTCGATCAAGTCATTAAAGGTTGCGCGTAATTCCGGCCAGTGCCCCATTTCTAAGTCCTGCCGGTGGTTATAATTACTCATGTGCTGTTTCCTCTTAGCGTCCATCTAGACTAGCCGATGCCAGCTTAGGCGTTCTTGCTGTAAAGCGCCTAAGCTAACGCCGGTGCTAATTCTGTGCGTTTTTGAACTATTCGCTGTTCCCAGGGCGGCGCATCGCCATACTTGCGACGTAAAAAGTTAATGAAAATACGCACCTTCATCGGCACGAATGACGAGCGCCGGTAATAGGCAGAAAGCTGGGGACAGGGAATGCTAAGCGTCGGTAATACCGGAACTAATGTCCCTGCAAGCAGCTCTTTCTCAATAAAGAACGCGGGCATCATTGCCATATGTTCGCCGTGCCTGAGGGCTGCGCGCAGCATCCAGATATTATTCGTCAGAATATCGGGATTAATGGCGACTTCGAGCTTACGCCCCGGACTGTGAAAACGAATGATACAGTCCGGCTCAATATGATTATTGTGGGCGAAGCGGTGTGCGGTCAGTTCTTCCGGCTGTTTTGGCTGACCATATTTGCTGAGGTAGGCGGGGGTGGCGACAATCAAGCGGCTGAGCGGCAGGATGTCGACCTTCTCTAAAATTCCCCGCGCCGGGCCTGAGGGCTGCAAACAGACATCAAAACCCTCCTGCACGGGGTCGCAGAAACGATCATGCTGCTGTAGCTCAATCTTTAATTCAGGGTGCTCATGCTGAAATTCACACAGGTCGTCAGCCAGATAAGCCGCTGTGAACGCCGAGACACAGCCGACCCGGAAATTACCGCTTAGGCCCCACTCCACCGAACTAACCGCGGCCTTCGCCTGATCCAGCTCAGCGAGTAAATGCACGGCACGTTCATAAAAATCAGCCCCACCATCGGTAATGCTCAAGCGCCGAGTTGAGCGTTGCAGCAGCTGTAGTTCGAGATGCTCCTCCAGCTGATTCACCCGCTTAGTAATCACTGATTTGACCGTACCAATTTGACGCGCAGCTTCAGTAAAGCTGCCGGTTTCAACCACTTTAACAAACGCACGCATGGATTCCAGTTCGTTCATAGCGGGTGGCTGCGCCCTGTCCGTTTAGGCCGCACGCATAGCTTAGAATCAAGCGTGAGCGGCAGCATTAAAGTCGTAGAAATCAGTGTGACCATGGAATGACGCCCAGGCACGGACGTACTGCTGATAAGCCTGCAACGGCTGGAGCTGTGTACCGGTCATTTCACCGGCAATACAGCGCCCAAATTGATCCCACTGTGAACCCGTTTGGGTATCGGTCAATACCTCATCATTAAACGCAAATTCCAGCGTCTCACCCGCCACACTGCGGTCGTACACAAAGGCATAAGACTCATCCGCCGAACTGAGCACCAGCAGCGGCGTCGTCGCCAACTCATCCATCAGCATGCGGCGTTTTTTCATTTCATCCCAGTCGTAAGCCCGCGCCTGCTCGCCGGCTTCCACCCCGATAATCATCGCGGGTGTTTCCTGCATATGCCAGCCGGGCAGGCTCGCCTCATAGTTCATAATCTTATCGCGGATGTTATAAGCCTTTGCGTAATTGGGATCGAATTGAAGAATGTCTGATGCAGGATATTTAGCCAACCAGTTTTCCAGGCTCATTTCCTCAAAGAAAATATCATCCAGCGTTCGGCCCGCATAATAGCCTTTAGCCGCTTCGCCAGTTTCCTGCCGCCACCAGGTTTCGGTCTGAAAATCTTTCAGTACTGCGTTATAAGTAATCGCACCCACCAGCTGAAATTCCAGCGTTCGGCCATCAACCAGCCGGTCGTAGACCCTACCGCTACGACACAAACCACAGTAGGTCACCCAAACCGGCTGATGGCCGACGATGTCACCAATTTGGTGATGGTAAAACAGCATACTCACCGGATATGCTTTCTGTTGACCGTTAATATTGACACCCATCACCCGTATTTTGGGGTCAATGCTGCTGTCTTCTGCTGTTGCAAAAACCAGCTTGGTCAAGGGATCAAATTTTTTCCTGCCGACCCAATAGTGATTAAACACCCAGTAAATGCCGGCCCAAATAAGCCCTAGGGTAGTGCCCCCTATCAAAATAGAGACGCGATTTACCTCAGGAAGGGTTAAGGCGATGTAGATGAGGGCCACAATGAGTACGCTGCGGATAAGCTTAATATTCACCCACATGAAGTAGGCCAAATCCATCTGCCAGGGGTATTTCTGCAGAAGTGGCGGAGTACCATTGGCACTTAGCCCCTTAATCAGCTCGGCTAGAACAAGTGCGATCAAAATCAAATAAAACAAAGTAAGCATGCAGAAACTCCTCCAAAGCTTAACTACTATAATTAAAATCCTTCGAGGTATTAATGGCGGGAATTGCGCTCATTATGTTCGCTTTTCACGAACAATAACAACAAATTTATGCGGTAATATTCTGAAATAGCTAACAGCTGCGGCGTGGCATAGCGCTTGTGGTAACTTATAGCAGCGCTAGCATTTTATGGAGGAGAATGAGTATGCATAAATTGTTTAAAACGGCAGCCGTTGTTGTCGCTAGTACCCTGCTGACATCGGCAGCCATGGCGGCCGAAGTCAACTTAACATCACAAACCGCCGGGGCCGGTACACCGGTCGGGCTGACCGCAACCGCTTTGGTGGAATATGCATCGGAACGCGGTATCGCGAATATTCAATTAAAAGATGGCCAGACCGGTACGGTATATATGCAGGCCGTAGCCGAAGGTAAGGTTGATATTGTTAACGGCCCGTTTATTCTGCCCTTCCTGATGACGCGCGGTGCTGGGCCTTACGGCAAACTGGGTAAGGAGAAAGGTGCTGAGCTGGGGAAGAAAATCCGCCTGCTTTACCCCTACACGCTGAGCGTGTTCTATCTCTACGCCTTTGACGCTAAAGGCATTAAAAGCTGGGAAGATTTGAACGGGCGCAAGGTGTTAAACGGCCCACCGCGCGGTGCGGCAACGTCTAATTCTAAAGCGCTGATCCAGCTGGTGACCGGCTTTAAGGCAGACAAAGACTATGAGTCAGTGACAGTTAACTGGAACCAGGTCGCCTCAGCGGTGATTGATGGAACTGCCGATGCTGCGGTTATCACCGACCTGTTTCCGGGGCCAAGGGTGACACGCATTAGCGCTTCCGGTGCGATGACAGCTATTTCGCTGCCAAAAGATAAATTTGAGTCCGAGGCCGGGCAAAAGCTGCTTAATAAGCCGGGGTCAGTCGCCTTTAGCATTCCGATGGCCGATGTGAAAGCCAGCTTTGGCGATGGCTGGACGGTCATTTCTGAGGATGACACCTTCCGTGGCATGGCGATTACCGGTGGTGACATGGTGAATGCAAGCATGGATGAAGAAGTTGCTTATCAGCTGACCAAGGCGCATATCGAGAACATTGACAAGATCAAGGCGTTGGCACCGTTTATGGCAAGCATTAACTTTGGTGTGCTGGATCCTAAGGTGGCGGGCCTGTGTGGGCCTAATCCGGTTAAGTTTCATCCTGGTGCGGTCAGAGCATGGGAAGAGGCGGGGCATGAAGTGCCGGAGTGTGCTAAGTCTTAAGATTTTAACACCCTCGCTTTGCCCCCTCGTTCTAATTTAGAGTGGGCAGTAAAAGGCATAAGCCTTAAAACACCCTCACCCCAACCCCTCTCCCTCAAAAGGAGAGGGGCTAAAGAAATCATGCACTTGCTCCCCCTCGCCCTATGAGGGAGAGGGGGCTGGGGGGGTGAGGGTGTTTAACACCACTCTAATACACCGAGCTAAACCACAATGACAAACCAGCAATCTCCATCCAAATCCACAACCGACCGCCTCGTTTATTGGCTAGGTCTGGCGCTGGTGATCGTTGGACTGGTCAATGTAACGCCCGCCATTCCGGGCTGGGACGAACTCTGGCGTTCCATGACCGGGCTGGATTTCTTTAAAATCCGCCGCTTCCCCACCGAATGGCTGTATCCCCTTGTCTTTTTCTGGATGATGCTGATTGTTGCGGTCAAACATTCGATGTGGCGGGAGTGGGTCGATAAGCCGCTTAGCACACGCAGGTTTGGGTTATTCCTCGATATTGCATTGGTATTGGCTGCGCTGGCTATTGCGCTGGCCTACCTGATTGAGCTGGAAGCGGTGTGTCTGTTGGATGTGGTCTCTGGCGACCGTGCCAGATTGGTGGCCGAAGCCTTGCAGTCTGAAGTGGAGACGGCGGAACTGCTGGGCTTACCGGTACCGGATTCGGCGGATGATCCGGCCTGTATGAACACCACCTCAACCTGGTTACCGTTGATTATTTTCGCCTCGGTGATTGTTTTTCTGGTGTACAACATCAAAGTCTGGGGTCTGCCGCTGGTCTTGGTGTCAATTCTGGTCGCGGTGTATACCTTTGGCACGGTGATGAACTGGTACTTTTTTGGGGCGGAGGATCAGAATAAATACCTCGTTACCATTCTCAGCAGTGAAGAGCCGCGTAGTTTAGCGTCGGGGGGAGAATTTGTGCGCGATGCGCTGATTAATAATAATGCCGGGTTGTTGGGGCGCTTTATTAATATCCTGCTGCTCCTGGTCTTTCCCTATGTGATTCTGGGTGCGCTGTTTGGGCGCTGTGCGGGCGGTAAGGCACTAATCAAACTGGCATTTTCGCTGACCCGCAACGTCAGAGGCGGCCCGGCGCACGCAGCGGTTGTTTCTTCCGCCATGTTCGGTACGATCACCGGCGGCCCGGTGGTTAACGTTTTGTCTACCGGCGTTCTCACTATTCCGATGATGCTTAAGCGCGGCTTTTCTAAAGTCTTCGCTGGCGGCGTGGAAGCGGCGGCTTCATCCGGTGGGGCGATTATGCCGCCGATTATGGGGGTGGCCGCGTTTATTATGTCATCGCTCACCGGTGTGCCTTACCGGGACATTATTATCGCGGCCGCTATTCCGGCGCTGTTTTTCTTCTACTGCTTATTTTTGTCGGTGATTTTTCAGGCGCGTAAACAGAATATTACAGCGGTGGGTGACGACTTGCCGGATGAAATGCGGCTGACACGGGCGGATCGCCTGCATTTGATTCAGGTCTTTGGCCCGGTGCTACTGGTGCTGGCTCTGTTATTGACTCCAAAAGACGGCGTGGCCTGTAGCTGGCTGGCGATTCAGTTAGGCAGCGTTGTTGACCTAAGTGGCGGCGGCTGTAACGTGGTTGCTATGCCCTGGATCGTTGAGCTGGTGCAGAATGCAGCGGGGGATGCCAGCGCCGCTGGGTGGTGGGCGGTGGTATTGTTGCTGCTCCTGATGTTTGTGGATCGGGAGTTCCGCGCGAAACCGGCGAAGATTTTTGAAGGGCTGTCCAAAGCCGGAGTGACGATTTCAACGCTGTTTCTGATGTTTGTGGCGGTCACCGTGATTGATGTGTCGCTGAACTTTACCGGCTTAGCGAAATTTGTATCCGTGGACGTGCTAAGTTTCCTCAAGTCGTTTGATGTGAGTAGCGGCGTTGGCTTCCAGCTGTTTGCGCTGGCGCTGACGATGTTGCTGGCGGTGCTGCTGGGTATGGGCATGCCTGCGGTGCCTGCTTATATTAATGTGGCTTTGCTGATGGGGCCGATGCTGGTTGGGCTGGGTATCGCGACCTTTACCTCACACATGTTTATCTTTTACTTTGCGGTCGCGTCTGCAATTACCCCGCCGGTGGCGCTGGCTGCTTTTGCGGCGGCGTCGATTACCAAAGCCGATCCGCTGCAAACCGGCTTTTCGGCGGTGAAATCGGGTATTGTTATGTTCACTATCCCGTTTGTATTTGCGGTCTACCCCGAGCTGCTGCTGATTGAACAGGCCGTGCTGAATCCGGGCGCGGGTGGTGGTTATCTGCCGGGTTATGATGGCGAGATACCTACGGGGTGGATACTGTTTCTGAGCCTGCGTCTGATGTTGGCCCTGTATCTGGTATCGAGTGCGCTGTCGGCGTTTGACCACAAGGGGCTGTCCGTACTGGAAGTCTTATTGCGTCTGGCGGTGGCGGTGCTGGTGATGTTTGGGCCAGCGGTGGTTTATGGGCCAGCGATTGTGGTGGCTTTGGGGGTTGTTGGGTGGCATGTTTTGAGGGCCAGGGTGCAAGTGTAGATAATTGTGGTGGCGTTCTGGCAAGTAGGAGCTTTGTTTACTACTGTTGAACCCCTCCTCAATCCTCCCTAGGCAACGTTTTTGCAAAACGTTCGATATCAAGGGAGGAAGTTTTGCCTTGGTTCTAAATTACATTATGCCCAACGGCTAAGCTTTAATTCTATCAGGCATTCTGACTTCCTCTGTTCTGCATAATTATGCTGAATGGCATGATTAGACTCCCTCCCTTGATAAGGGGAGGGCTGGGGAAGGGTTCGACACCGGATCAGTAACCTTGAAAAATTGTTTAGGTACAAAATCCCATGACAAGTAAAACTAATTTCCTCTACCTAATGGTCGACCAACAACGCGCCGACTGGCTCGGCTGTTACGGCCATCCCGTGGTCAAAACCCCGAATATCGACGCCATCGCCGCGCAGGGCACACGCTTTGACGAATGCCATGTCGCCACGCCGGTATGTATGCCAAACCGCGCCAGTTTTATGACCGGACGTATGCCGTCCTTGCATGGGCTGCGCTATAACGGCTGTACCTTGCCCGAGCGTGCTAATACCTTTGTTGATGTGTTGAAGGCCAGCGGTTATGCCACTGCGTCTATCGGTAAGAGTCACCTGCAACCGATGACCAAGATGGTGGCACGGCACCCGGATACAGGGTTGAATGGCCCGATTAAAGAAGCCTGGAAACCGGAGCCGGGTAACTATGGGTATGAGGAGCCGGAGCGTTATCAGGAGAGCGAGCATTTTGATTTTCCGACGCCTTATTATGGCTTTGATTATGTGGATGTGGTCACGGCACACGGCGATAAGGCGGGGGGGCACTACAAGCAGTGGTTTAAGAAGAAACACCCGAACTGGCAGGAATTACACGACCCGAAGAACCAGCTGCCGCATAATTACACCTGCACGCAGGCTTATCGTACGCCGGTGCCGGAGGAGAGTTATAGCACGGCGTATATTCGCGACAGCGCTAAGCATTATCTGAGTGGGCAGAAGCACGCGGAGCAGCCGTTTTTTGCTTTTGTATCATTCCCTGATCCGCATCATCCGTTTAATCCGCCGGGTAAGTATTGGGATATGTATGATCCTGATGACTTTGAGCTGCCCTCGCGCTTTGAGGATCACCGCAATCCGCCGCCGCCTTTGTTGCATGCACGCCAGTACTTCGAAGAACACGGCGGGCAGGAAACGCCGCAGCATGCGTTTATGGCGACCGATCGTGAGGTGCGCGAGGCGATGGCGTTGACGGCTGGCATGATTACGATGATTGATGATGCGGTGGGTGAGATTATTCAGACGCTGAAGGATAGCGGTGAGTATGAGAACACGGTGATTGTGTTTAATGCTGACCATGGGGATTACCTCGGCGATTTTAATTTATTGATGAAAGGGCCGTGGGTGTTACGCTCGATTAACCGGGTGCCGATGATATGGTCTGATCCGGCTACGCGCAGTGGACGGGTGACTCCGGCGCTCACCTCGACCATTGATATTCCGGCTACGATACTGGATCGGGCAGGCGTTGATCCTTATTTCGGGATGCAGGGACGGAGTTTTATGGACTGTGTGCATGGGGCTGAGCGGTTTCGGGATAATCTGCTGATTGAGTTTAATGATGGGTTTGCGCGGCATGGGTTTGAGCCGCGTGCGCGGGTGCGGACGGTGGTGACGGCGGATTGGCAGTTGAATGTTTATAAGGGGGAGGATTGGGGGGAGCTTTATGATCTTAAGCATGATGTGCGGCAGACGCATAATTTGTGGGATAGTGCTGAGCATGCGGGGGTTAAGGCAGAGTTGTTTGAGCAGTTGACGCAGTTGTTGATTGGGCAGATGGATGAGAGTCCTCAGTCGGGGCGGTTGGCTTGAGTGGTTTTGTTTTGGAATGAAGTTGTTATGCAGTTTGACTGGGACGGTTCCGGTTTTATAGTGGTCGATAGTAAATTTTACAAAGCATACCATATGGTTTATTATGCCATATATGAATAAAGCTAAGTTGATAGTAAACCGTAAAACTCGCTATGACGATGGTGCAATAAGAGAAATGGTCGTATGGGAGCTACCTGAGCCAGTATTGGGCAGTGAACATTCATATAAGTATCGCTTCTTCTACGGCAAAGATGGTGAACGTATTGTTGGTTACGACAATGAGCGAGGTAAAGGTGATCATAAACACATAAGAGATGTCGAATATTTATACGATTTTTTCGATATAAAGCAGCTGCTTAGCGATTTTTACGATGATATTCAGGAGATTCGGAACGATGGAAAATAGTACATTGATAATAAAAATTGGCAACACAGATGGTGACTTCGACAATGTGATGAGCGCCTGGGAAACCGGTCAGCAAGCAGTGCCTCTAAATCAACTCAGTTTTGAATCCATGCCTGGTTTCCTAAGCTACCTAACGCCCAAAAGATGGGAGCTACTAACTGCTCTTAGAAAACACGGCCATTACAGCATTAGAAAGCTCTCAGGCGTATTAAAACGTGACTACAAAAACACTCATACTGATGTGCAAGCTTTGCTTGAAGTTGGTTTAGTCGAGAAAGACACTGACGGCTTGATATTTGTACCGTGGGACAATGTCGAAACACATCTACAGTTAGCTGCATAAGTCATTACTACTTTTACAATGTCCAGGTGTGAGCCGGGAGTGTTCGGTTGTGGATATGCGCTACAGACGCATAATTTATAGGATAGTGTGGAGTATGCGGGGGTTAGGCGGATTTGTTTGAGCAGATAGATGAGAGTCCGCAGTCGGTGAGGTTGGCTTGAGTGGTTATTTGTTCGGTTTTTTTGATGATTGGCTGGATTATGTTAGGCTGTTGCTAAGTTAAATGGATTCTATTGAGATCAATCAACCGAGAGTCTGTTCAATGTACTGTTATACGTAAGATAAATGAATATAGTTCCTTCTGACAAATTTGATGTTCAAGCTTGTAAAGAACTAGCTAATACGTCTGATGATATTATAATTAAAAATATTCCAGAACTTCTGGAATGGGTACAAGATATCAATTGGCCTGTAGCCTCTCTTATCTGCGACCGTCTCAAGAATATTGGTTCTCCATTAGTTCCACATATTAAAACTATCCTTTTGGGCACCGATGAAACCTGGAAGTATTTTGTTATTTCAGGCTTGTTAAGTAAATCCTCAAAAGAGACTATTCATTCTTTAAAGCCTATACTTAATAAAATTGTAGACACTCCGACAGAGAGCGAAAAATCAGAAGAAGTAAATATTGTAGCCCTTGAGGTTCTAGAGCAATGCAATTAAAAGCGTATAACAAGTTGCAGCATCGGAACCTCACTACGCTCGTTCCGCTGTGCAAGGCGTTATGAATTCGAGAAGGACGGAAATTTGCGATATAGATTGGCTGTAACTATTGCGTTCTTAATATTTGAGACACTTCATTTGATCCTTATCGAAAAAGATGGGTACTTTGATCAGTTTCTGCATGTCGTAATTTGGTTATCCGGATTTTGGTATTTTTACTTTATTTTTTATTGTCTGAGTCAAACTTCCTTTTTTGTAGGAAATAGGATAGAAAGTGCTAATCCATTTTTATGCATAGCTCTAGTTTCTTATTTGGCTTTTCAATATTGGTATATGACTATGCATGGCTTTGTACAATCTGGAAGTGCCAGCTATCATAGGCAATATTTTTCGGCGTACTCGGGAATTTTATCGGCGGGGTTAACGTTTCTAATTGCATGCTCGATTAAACATAGAAAAATTAGAGACTCGTTTTGCTTAGTATCTATCGTATTTTTAATGGGGCCAATCGTAGTCGAGCTGATGAATGGAGCGGAAGGTGGCGCACGAGGCACTTCAAATGTAATTCAGAACATACCGTATTTCGGACACTTTTATAATGCGTTAACTTGGATTTATGTTATTGGTGTTTTATTAGCAGTTGTACTATTTATCCCAATAATATGTATAGGGGGCTACTCGGTGTACCGCCAAAATAAGGTGTGGCTAACGCACACGAGTTTAACGATTACGGCTCTGATGTGTTGTTACTGCGTCATAAACTGGGGTGGGTTTATCCTAGATTAATGAGCATTCATAATCGGGTAGCCGGAGGACTCTAACCTCCAGCCCCCACAACACCCTGCATGCGGCTCCGCACAGGGCGTTTCACTTAGCATGGTGAAGCGCGATCCAACCATCACGCAGCGAATAAAGCCCTTCAGATTTCAAATAATCCAGCGATAACGCCTGATTAATCCCCGGGGTTTTAGCACTGCGCCATGGCCCTTTGCTGGTGATACCACCCGCCACCGCAGCCTGCACATGTACGCCCAATCTCATTAAGTTTCTCACTTTGGTGCGAGGCTTGCGCCATTGCCGCCAGTAGGCCATTCTTACTCTGCGCCGAATCCAATGATCCAATTCAACGCATCGCTGATAACCACTGGCGATACCAAAGTAATTGATCCAGCCGCGT
>CALAMO010000063.1 GCA_937925855.1 uncultured Thiotrichaceae bacterium | reverse complement strand
ATTCTACGGCGGTGCGTTATTGGGGTTAACGTCCCTATAGCTTAACTGAACCTGTGCTGAGGTGGGTAATTTTGCCGACGAGGTGTCGGTGCAACCGTGCGCATTTGGGCTGTGTTGTAGTGGCTGCAAAAAAGTACAGTGTGCCGTCCTCGTGTGGGTGGCAGTGAATCAGTTGTCAGTCAGGGTGTAAGTGATTTGAACTGAATAACTACCGTAGGCCGCCATACTCTGGGTGGTGGCCGCATTGAGTGTGATGGTGGCGGGACTGCTATCCGTTACTTGCTGTGTGCCGAGGGTGCAGTAGGTTTGGTCGCTGGTGCTTAAGGTGAGTGGTGAAGTACAGCCGCTCAATGTGCTGTTATCCAGAATGAGGCTCAAGCCGTGCGGTGCTAAATCCTGACTGACTTTGACATCCAATTTGGCGAGGCTGTTATTGGAACTAAGCGCCACGGTAAAGATGTTATTAGTCGCCGTTAGCGTGAGGCCGTCGCCAGCGTTTTGGGGTGTTTGAAAGTTGAACTGGGGTGTGACATCGCCAATATCTAATAAGGCAACAACCGGCACGAGCAGATTAATATCCTGCGTTGTGCTGGCTGTATCTGCCAGCACGCTGCTGGGAAGTAGGCAGGCAATTAATAGCCCGCAACTCAGTTTAATTACTGATTTCATTAATATTTCCTATTAGCCTGAGACGGTAAAGCCCTGCGCAGGCCCACTTTTTTTAATGGTCTGTGCTACCGGCAGTGCCCGGATCATTAATGCTTGGTCATCGCCAGCGGCGAGATCAATCAAAATACGGTTTTTTTCTAGTCGGAAATTTTTTGGTATCCGAGTACTCTCATTAATATGCAGCGCCCATTGCCCTGGCGGCACGCCTCTGAAACTGAAGGAGCCGTCGAAGAGTGTGGTGCGGCGAAAGGTGATACGATTATCTGCGGGACCAACGGGTTTTAGCTCCAGCAAAACTAGGGCAATGCCTTTATCTTCGGTGAGATTTTGCGGGTCTTCCCCGCTACCGAACAAAAGCGCCTCGGTGTCTGGGATAAACTGCGCGAGCTTACCCCGTAGGCGTGACCCTTTTTGTAAAGTGAGGTCCAGCGTTGTGGTTTTATTGGCGGCGACGTTTACCGTATTGTGCTGTCCGGTGCCGTTTAGAATCAAGCCGGCGGTATCGGGGCGCGTATTATCGAGTGTGAGCTGATAGGCTCTAGCTTTGGCCGTTGGGTAGAAGAATAGGCCGTTTTCATCGGTCACTGCATACTGATCGTCCATCTTCAGGACGATGTTTTGTGCTGGTGTATTATCGGGGTTGTGTAAGGTGCCTTTGACCGTCCCTATATTGCGGCGTTTGCGGAACGGTATGTCTAGCGGCAGGCTGTACTCAAAGCGAATTGCGTAGTCCTGATCGCGCGCACCGCTGGCCGTTAAGTTGTCGATGCGGCTAGCTCTCACACCCAGTTCACCGTATTTTTTCATATCATACGTATAATGCAGTTCGTAGTTGCGTGATCGAGTGCCATCGAACTCATTGTTATTATATTGAGCATAACCGCCAAAGCTGTAGCGGTCATTGAGCTTGAATGCGCCGTTAACGCCCAAGGTTTTAGTGCGCCCCGCATTATTAAGGCCCTGGCTGATAGCATAGCTGGTACCGAGATTAACCGTGTGTGTCGGACGCCAGTTAACCGAAAATGAGCGGCTCCAGGTATCGGTATCGGGGGCTAATGCGTCCTCACGCCGTCCCTTTTCAGTGGCGACCCGCAGATCAAAGTCCTCAAAACGATGCTGATATTCCAAGGTCACTGCCTTGGTTAAATAATTAGTGGTTGGATTGGGGCGTTTGTCCTGTTCGCGCCGTTGGCGATAACCTACGCTGACTGAAGCCTGATCGTGGCCACCCAAGGTGCGGGTGAAACGCAAGTGCTGTTCCCGATCCGCACGAATTTCCCGATCGGTTTCCTGCTTGAGGTTCGATTGAGTGTGGCGCGTGTAAAAACTGACGCTACTGCGGCCATCAATTTTATAATGCAGACTGCCATAGGTTCTCAGGGCATCGCTGATACTGCCGGAGAAATTTGAATCGGCGCGTGTAACTGAGGCGTTGAAACCCAGATCTTTCCACTGGCCACCAGCTTCGACCCAATATGCATTATTGCCGGTATCATCGCGTGCTAATTCTGTGCGCACACTGATGTTTTTGCCCCGCCAGATACCGGCAACTGAGCCGATAGTATAGTCCGTTGTCTCAGCTGCTGCGTTTTGTTTGCGGCTTCTGAAAAAAGATGCGGCAACTTCATGATTGCCCCAGTTATAGTTTAAGGCAGCGAAGATCGAGCGCTCATCTTGACTGTCGGTGGCGCGGCTACGGCCATAAAAGCCGCGGATTTTTAACGGCTGGTGCGTGGTTTGCTCTGCTGGTCGGGGTTGGTACTGTGCGGTGGCGCCTATGCCGCTGAGGGCATTACCGATAAGGCGGGTTGTGTTGAATGACTGATGGCCGGTTTCAACCTTGAGTTCATCATTCCAGTAGGCGACATAATACGCTTCCAGCTGATCGTTGAGGCGGCTATGCATATCGCGCTGGTCACCATTACGCAGACGTATTTCGACGTTATGCTTGCCTGCTTCGTCAATCCTACCACTGGCATAATATTCTAGCTGAAAAGCCCGGCTGTCTTCGTACAGGGTTTGCCCGTTTTGGTTCAGCTGTTGGTCGCGCTGTACGGTAAGACTGGTGCGCAGCTTTCCGGGGAGCTTTTGATAGTGTCCGAGGCCTTTGCTGACGCGCGCAATCAATGGGATATTAATGCTATGGTTGGCGCGTTTGCCGTCGCCCCTGGCCTGTAGGGTGACTTTGTAGGTGCGTGTTTCATCGATGCGGCTGTTAACGCGACCAGTGACGCGAATAATGCGGGTACCACCGGGTTTAATCTTGGCTCTGCTGGGTTCGACGCTGTTGATGAAACTGTCCGTGTCATAGGCGGAGAAGCGGTAGTCAATCGTTTGGTTGCCGGTGTTTCTCACGACATAATCAACAATAAACTGCTCGCCTGTGAGCAGACTGCCCGGAGCCTGATGCTGGCCTAATTCCGTGCCTGCCTGTGCGGCGACGCGCACATTTACCGATTCGCTGCTGCTAATCGTACCGTCATTGCTGGCTGAGATTTGGTAATCAATCCGGTAGTTAGCCGCATTCGCTGCCTTGGGTAAGCTTACATGGATCAGACGAACATCGCGGCCATTGCTGCTCAATACAAACGGAGCAGTATTGGAAATTAGCTGCCAGCCATCAGGCAGATTAATGCGCTCTTGGAATTGTCGGCTGCTGCCAGAGCGGTTTTCTACTTCAAAGCGCAGCGTCACAATGCCTGAGCCGGCAATATTCATCTGCCGCTCTGCTGGAGTGATGCTGATTTCATCAGCTGCACTGGCAACATGTGCTAACACCAGCAAACTAGCGGCAAGCGTGATTCTTAACTGATTAACTGTGCTTTGACAGCTCACCGGATGTTGTGGTCGATAGTGCATAGGCTGTGCGGCCATTCCAATGAATTAATAACGAGTATGAAAGGTTAGCGCTTCAAGCATAGAAGTCTGCGATTTCTATGCGAGTTAGGGCTTTATGTTGAGCTTAATGTCTGAACCAAAGACCTGGCCGCTGCGATTATCTTCGGCAGCGAGCAAGCCCTTGTAACTTCCGGCGCGCAGCCCGGCGATATTAATGCGAAAATTTTCCTTTTCCCCGGCATACATAGCGTGCGGTTGGGCGGTGAACTTTCCAATCTTTATGCCTTGTTGATCAAAGACATCCAGCCAAACATTTGGCCGGGTGAAGCGGTTACCCTGATTACGAATATCCACGCTAAACCAGCGTTCGCCCGCTGCGCTTTTCTCGATGCGTGGAGGTTCAATTGACAAATCTGCTCCGCCCTGGTTACCAATGTCCGTCAGAACTCTGACAGCATAACGAACGGTTTGCTGTATTTTAATGTCTGGCTTATTGGGATCTTGCGGATAGAGCCGAGATTCAGCAGACTGCTTTGCGATGGGTTCCAGCATGAGACTGCTCCAATAGGAACCTGGCTTAACATTATGCTGCGGCACGTTGAGCGTATAAGCGATTTTCTGGCGCGCACCGGGAGCAAGCACTACACGATCTTTTTCTAGATCGATCCAATTAGCATTAGAGCGTGCGTGCCCCCCCGTGCCAGGGACAAATTCAGGTTTACCCTGTGGGCTGATGCGAACATCTTCCTGATAGATTTTTACTTCGGCATATTCTTTACCGGCGTTACGCAGTTCCAAAACCCCACTGACGCTACCGCCGGGCTGGAGGTTGTATTCATGTGATAGACCACCAGTTAACATCACCGCTGCCTGGGCGGCATTAAACACGCTGAAAAGAAGGCTCGACAACACAAGTTGCAGCGCTGATGTGCAAAACAAATTTTTCATTATTACAATGCTCTTTATGCTTGTTATGCCTCAAGGTTTGACCGGATAAGCCTCGTCGAGGCTAAGCAGGCTTAGGGCATGATTTTAATGCTTATGCAGTTTAGGGTGTTTCGGTGACTTCGTAACTCAACTGAATATTTTGAGTGCCGTGGCCATCGCTCACGTCAAAGTTACTTATTTTAAAGCGGATGGGTATCAAGCTGACATTACCTGTGCCCGTAAAAAAAACCTGGGCGGCAGTCGTCTGGGTGGCATAACTGTTTCCTCCGGCAGGCGTGCTGTCGCCGCTGCCATTGCCACTACGCATGAGGTCGACATTGAGGCCAGCTGGACTGTTCAACAGGCGGCTTGTGATCGTCCAGTTCGTTGTCGAACTTGCCGCGCCGCTCACAGAAAGCGTCGCATCGGCACAGGTGAGTGTCGACGATTCAATGCTACTGGCATAATAATCACCGGCATTCGTGAGGGTGTCTGGTAACTGACAGCTAGCCCAATTGATGCTAGTAGTGATGCTGATCGCCTGACAGGTGTTGACCGTCAATAGTCCCGCAAAGAGTCCTGCTATAAAATGTGGCGTCAGCAGCCTATTGTTGTTTTTGATCTTGCCCCTCACCCGAGTACTCCCAATTTATCCCCGTAGCGTGATGCTACGTGCGTGGCGCAGGGCCGTAATGACTCGGCCCTATTGAGCACCAACAACTGCCGAGCGGATCACGCCCGACAGTTGCTGATGGTTAAGCAGGATAACGTCATACGCATGAGCACCGGTTAGAACGCTTGTTGGGACGCTGCTACCCTTTCGCTCGGGCAAGACAAGACATCTGGCAAGCGTGACCTATTCACCGGCGCTTAGCTTATGAAAGCCATCGCTTAATCGTCAGTTAGCGTATAGGTCAGACTAATCGTGTCACCGCCGGTAGTTGTGGTGTAAGCAATCATTCCGCCGGTAGCTGCCGCAGTATCAACTTCTAATTTGTAAGTGATATTAGAGCTAGCTGCTGCGATATTACCAATATTAGTGACTGATGAAGCACTGGTGGTGCCCGCTTTTAGAATAGCAGTGCCGGCGACTGCACCATTGCCTGGGCTAGCTAATGTGATGGACAGCTGTGCCCCTTCTGGTAGGGCACCTGTACCGCTGCTTGCAACCGCTACGGTCACTTCGCGCGGGGTCGGCGAGATATTTTTTACATTGGAGCTGATGGCGTAGGTTGAAGTAGCATCAGCAGAACCCGTAAAGCCATTACCTGCTGTGGTTGGAACCGTGAAAGCTTCACTCAGATCAATGGTACCCGTAGCAATGTTTAACAGCGCGACTTCTTCTACTTCGACTGATACGGTCTGGATATCAACGGCATCATCATTTGTACCATTGTTGGCACCACCGTTTGCATCTCCAAGGTATGCTGCAAAAGCTGCAGGCATCATAAAAGCGGCGGTCATGGCGACAGCTAGAATTTTTTTGTTCATTATATTAATCCCTGTTTGTTGTCATATTGTTAATTTGTTATAACTTTTGATTTTTGTGTAGATCATTATTTGATCTGGTGATAGATTATACAAAAATGTGACTAACAGGGTTGACAAGTCATTAGTTTTTTTGATTAAAATATAAGCTAATAAAATAACAATTTTACTAAATGAGGGGAGTATGTCAGCACAAACACTAGCGCAGTTCTTGCGCGCCCGTATGAATGAGCGTGGCCTCAATAATTCGCAAATCGCGACACGGGCCGGTATCTCCCGGCAAACTTGGTATAACCTGTTGAATGCGCAGATCAAAGAGGCAAAGTTCTCTACCTTAATCCAAGTTTGTAAGGTCCTAGAGGTGCATCCGATGGAGCTGATGGAAGTTTATTTCACGGATGGCGAACATCGCAAAGTACTCTATCGCAGCCTTCAGCCAACGCAGGTGTAGCTAATGAGCATGCAGGTAGTTGTTCTTGTTTTATTAGTCGTCACATTAGGCGTGTTAGTGCGGCTATGCTATTGGCGTGTGCCGCTGAATACGGCCTATATTCGCAGTGGTGCCGGTAAGCCACAGGTGTTGTTTAAGGGAGGCTTAGTTATCCCCGGTTTGCATCAGCTGTCTGGTCTGCATTTGGCTAATTTTTCGGTCGATGTGATCGCGACCCGCGAACGTTCGCTTCTGACTAGTGATCCCCTGCGGGTGGATGTTGAGATGCGTTTGCTTGTGCGCATTAAGCCGTCGGCGGAGGCTGTTATGACCGCAAAAACACTGTTTGACGGTGAGGTCGATGCTATCCGCACAGTACTGGAGGAGCGCGGTTATCGCACGTTAAGTGCTGCCGTCGCTGAGTTTTCCTTGCAGCAGCTTTTGTCGAATCCCAGGTATTTTGAGCTGCAGCTGAATGAGAGGCTGCCTACTCTTTTGTCTGACTTGGGGATAGAGATCATGCTGTGTTCGCTCACGACGCTTAAGCCAACTAGTCAGTTGCATTATTGTCGTAGCCATAGCGTTGATGCTAAGGCTTTGGCCGTGTTGGAAGCCATGCGGATGGATAATATGCAACAAGTGCACCACAAGTTTATGGAAACCCAACTGCAGATGAAGCAGCTGGACTTCAAGGCGGCGATGCAGCAGCTGCAATGGGAAGAAGCCTTTACCGCTGCTAAGTTGGAGCATGAACGGCACAAAGCTGAGATTGAGGCGCGCTTAACGCAGGAGATTAGGGAGATCGAGGTCTCGAAGCAGGTGGCGCTAGAAATGATCGAGCATGATGCCCAGCAGGTACGCATTCAGCAGGCAGCCTGAGCATTGTGTTGGCTTTACCCCTGATGTTTCAGCAGAATACGCGGGCAGGGCTGCTGATATTATCTGTGTCAACGCGCTTCTTATGCTATGCTTTTCGGTGGGAGATTTTCTGCGATAAGCTTTGGACTTAGGAGTACGGTAATGGCGGGTGGCCAATGGGTGCCTAAAAAAACGCTAATTGATCAAATTCGACGCATTATGATCAATGGCGAATCGGGTGCATTTACTATTCTGACTGATGAAAAACGTTCGATTATGTTTCGTTTTTCCGAGGGCAAGCTCATCCATTCTCATTGCCGCAGCCGCGATGTCAATGAGGCTATTACGGCGCTAGTAGCCTGTAGTGAACTGAAATTTAGCCATTCATCCACGCAGCCGAAAGAACAGGCTGAAATCATTGCGGCCGAAACGTTTTTGCAAGCGATTGCACCGCATGAGTTCATCGAAGCTCCCGTGCCGCTGGCCGATATTGTACCAGAGCGCGGCACGCGGCCATTGCTCGAAAAGACGGAAAAGCCCGCTGTCGGAGCGTCCATAACGCCCAGTGAGCAAGCGCCACCACCACAAGGCAGCGAGGCGGACACAGCAGCAACTGAAGAGCCAAAGAAAGCAGAGTCTGAACACCGCCTGTTCTTTTAATGTAACCGAGGTGGAGTAAGGTCGTTACAGTAGCGCCGGCCTTAAAGGGCTTCTCTTACGGCCATTAGAATGTCGGGAATCGACATATCATGCATCAGCAGCTGCGCCAGCTGCCCCTCTTTGCTAATGACATAAGTCTTAGTGCCGTGGTCGACTAAATACCCCATCGCTGACGTGCTATCTGACTTCTGGAAGTAGTTGCCGTATTGCAAACTCACCTGTTTCACTTCCTCCAGCGTGCCGGTGATGCCGATAAACGTTGGATGAAAATGCTCGGCGTAGGCTGCGAGCTGCTCGCCCCGATCACGCTCGGGGTCTACACTCACGAATAATCCCTG
Organism: uncultured Thiotrichaceae bacterium; assembly: GCA_937925855.1. GTDB lineage: Bacteria > Pseudomonadota > Gammaproteobacteria > Thiotrichales > Thiotrichaceae > Thiolinea. The sequence continues at coordinate 7,591 of CALAMO010000063.1, read as the reverse complement.
TACCTGCGCGACTTCTTCTGGCGTCATTTTTTTCAGTGCTGCGCCCAGCATCGCCAATGAGGTTGGGCAAGCATCTGGGCAGGAGGCATAACCAAAATACAGCAGCACGACCTTATCCTTAAAATCACTGAGTTTAACCGGCTGGTTGGCTGCGTTGTAGAGCGTGAAGTCACCGCCAAAACTTTTGCCTTTGACGCGGGTTAATTCCAGCTGTGCGGTTGGCCTAGACAATAGGAGCTGGCCAGCCACTAGTAAGCCGCCCGCAAACATTAGCAGGGTAAAGATCAACGCATACTTTTTCATGAACGGATTCCTAGTGCAGCCTGTGCAGTGGTTCGTGTCTGGCGATTATACCGTAACTTCGAATAGGGAAGGTCTTTTGCGATTTAATCTGTGCTAGTCTGCATTTTTATCTGGCAGGTGGCAGGCTATGCAAACGAGCACTTTCTTCTGGCGTCCTGAGCTAAAGAAGATCATGGTAATTGCGCTGCCGATTATCGTAGCTCAGTTGGTTCAGGTCGGCATGGGCGTTATCGACACCGTCATGGCTGGACGAATTGGCTCGCTGGCGCTGGCGGCGATTGCGCTGGGCTCGGGTATCTGGATGTTTGCCATGTTGGTGGGTATTGGCATTATGCTGGCTTTGCCGCCAACGATCTCGCAGCATATCGGTGCAGAAAATCACCCACTTATTCGGGAAGAGCTACGCCAGGGGATTTGGTTGGCTTTATTAGTCGGTGGTTTCGTGCTGTTGTTGACGGCGTTGATTGCGCTGTGTATGCCCTTGTTAGGGGTTGAGGCTGAAATTATTCCTGAGGTACGGCGTTACCTGTTTTGGGTGAGTTGGAGCCTGCCGTTTAGTATTCTGTACATGGTGCCACGGGCATTCAATGAGTCGTTCAGCAATACCATGCCGATGCTGTGGATTTGGCTCTTTCTGCTGCCGCTTAATGCACTGGGCAACTACCTGTTCATGTTCGGGCATGGCGGGTTCCCAGAGATGGGCGCGGCCGGTGCCGGGCTGGCGAGTGGCATCTCGCAGACATTAGGTTTAATGCTACTGTCTGTTTATACGCTGAGCGCAAAACGCTATCAGCCCTATGACTTGGCGCGGCGTATGACTTTGCCAGACTGGGCGCATATTAAACAGTTATTTCTGCTGGGCCTGCCGATTTGTGTGAGTCTTGCGATGGAGTCGGGTATGTTTACGGTATCTACGCTATTAATGGGGCGTTTTGGTGTTGAGATCGTGGCGGGGCATCAGATCGCACTCAATATAGCATCGCTGACGTTTATGGTGCCCTTAGGGATCGCACAGGCGCTAACCGTACAGGTCGGGCATTCCATCGGGCGGCGGGATCGGTTGCAAGCACGGCAGCGCGGCCAGCTTGGCATCATGGTCTGCGGCGGTTTTATGCTGTGTTCTGGACTATCGCTGTGGCTGTTCGCTGAGTTTTTTGCCGGTTTATACACGCCGGATCAGCAGATTGTGGCGGTGGCGGCCCACTTCATGCTATTTGCAGCACTTTTTCAATTTTTTGATGGCCTGCAAATCGGGGCTAGTGGTGCGCTACGCGGTTATAAAGATACCCGGATTCCGATGTATCTGACCACCATTAGTTATTGGGTCATTGGCCTGCCACTGGGCATTGGGCTCGGCATTTACCTGGGGTGGGGTGGTTCGGGGCTTTGGTTCGGCCTGGTCTGTGGTCTTTTTGTGGCCGCAATACTCCTCGGCTGGCGGTTTGATCGCCTGAGCCGGGCCAGTTTGATGTAAGATTGCCCGCAGGATACTGGTTGACAGTTAGATAGAACTTAATGGTGATTATATGCATGCACTCGATAGCATTCTAAATCGCGCTAAAGCCGCGCAAAAACGTATCGTCTTATCTGAAGGTTTTGATAGCCGCGTGCTACAGGCCGCCGCGCGCATCCAGCGTCACGGCATTGTGGAGCCGATCTTGCTGGGAGAAAGTGAACAGATCAAGCGACGGGCGGAAAAGGCCGGTATTGATGTCAGCAGCATCGAGATCATTAACCCCGCTAGTTCAGATATGCTGCTGGAGTTTGGTGAGATGATTTACCAAATGCGCAAGGCCAAGGGCGTGAATCGTGAACAGGCCGCCGAGCTGGCGAAGACGCCGCTGTGGTTCGGCAATTTCTTGGTAAAAACGGATTATGCTGATGGCTCAGTAGCGGGTGCGGTGCACTCGACGGCGGATGTGGTGCGCACTGCGATTCGGGTATTGGGTGTGAAGCGTGCGGCTAAAATGGTGTCGAGTTTTTTCCTGATGGTGTTTGATAAGCCGCATCATCAGGCGATTAAGGGCGCGGCGCTATTTGCGGACTGCGCGCTGATTATTGAGCCAACTGCCGAGCAGATGGCTGAGATTGCACTGGCAACCGCGCAGAACGCACGCCTCTTATTGGAAGAGGAGCCAAGAGTGGCGATGCTGTCTTTTTCGACTAATGGCAGTGCGCGTCATCCGAAAGTGAGTAAGGTGCAGCAGGCTACCAACTTAGTGCGTGACCGCGATGCTAGTCTACTACTGGACGGTGAGATCCAATTTCATGCGGCGATTCAACCCAAAGTAGCGCGCTTGAAAGTGATTGATTCGCAGCTCGATGGGCACAGCAATGTCTTTATTTTCCCCTCGTTAGAGTCCGGCAATGTAGCTTATAAAATGGCGGAGCATGTGGCCGGGGCGCGGGCGATTGGGCCCTTCCTTCAGGGCCTAAATAAACCGGCGAATGATTTGTCGCGGAGCTGTTCTGTCGATGATATTTATTACACGATTGCGACGACTGCGGTGCAGGCGGCCGGGCGTTAACCGAGTTACGCCGTCACGATTTACGCTTCCAGAAATAGCTGAATGGCTTCGTTGAGGTAGAGCCAGCCGTGTTCAGTGGGGCTGATATGCTGGTCGCTGACCTTGAGCAGTTCACGCTGGCGCGCCACAGCCAAGCCGTTGGATAAAGTGGTGCGGTCTAGTCCGGTACGCGCGGTGTACAGCTCAGTGGGGAAGCCGTGCTTAAGCCGCAGCGCGTTTAGCATAAACTCAAAGCTTAAATCAGCTGCCGTCAGCTGAGTACTGCTGCTGCGCGGTGCGCCTGCCTGTGCCTGCTGCATATATTGTGCGGGCTGGCGGTACTTTTGGTAGCGCGTAACGGATGCATCTGCTTGGGTGATTTTGCCGTGGGCACCTGCGCCAATGCCGATGTAATCGCCAAATTCCCAATAGTTGAGGTTATGTCGACATTCCTGCTTTTCCTGGGCGTAGGCCGACACCTCATATTGAGCGTAGCATGAGCGCTTGAGTAAGTTTTGTCCGCTGATCTGCATTTCAGCCAGCAGGTCATCATCAGGCAGCGTGGGTGGGTGCTTGTGAAATAGGGTGTTGGGTTCAAGCGTGAGCTGGTACCAGGACAGATGACTGGGGTTGAGTTCAATGGCCTGCTGTAAATCAGCTAAGGCTTGCTCAGTCGTTTGCTGCGGCAGGCCAAACATCAGGTCGAGATTGAAGTTATCAAACCCGGCATGGCGTGCTATCGCTGCGGCCTGTAAGGCTTCCTCCTGTGAATGCACTCGCCCGAGCGCCTTGAGGTGTGTCTGGTTGAAGCTCTGGATGCCGACAGATAGACGATTGATCCCGGCTGCACGAAACCCACGAAAACGTTCTTGCTCAAATGTACCGGGATTGGCCTCTAGGGTGATTTCAATGGTGGGGCGGAAGTTCACTAACTCACGGATGCCGCTGATGAGGGTATCAATACTGGCGGCGCTGAATAAGCTGGGGGTGCCGCCGCCAATAAAAATAGACTCTAGGCGTCTGCCCCAGATGTGGGGTAATTCGGTCGCCAGGTCACTGAGCAGGGCATCGATGTAGACCTGTTCTGGCAGCTGCTGCGGGGCGTTATGTGAATTAAAGTCGCAGTAAGGGCATTTGCGGATACACCAAGGAATATGAACGTAGAGGGATAGCGGGATCATTACGGGGGCATTTTCCGGTGTTTGCGCATTATCGCCGTGCTCAGCACCAAAGCCGAGCTTTGCCTGATTGCAGAGTGATTATTGCGCAGTGGTACATTAAATATGCAGCAGTTTAGCATCATTATCTGCGCTGCGAACAAGAGACTTGCTGATCGTTTGCATGCAAAAATAGGTGCGGCCGTGCCGCTGTGACATGCCCGGCAATGCTGCCTTGCCTTAGTGGAAAGCATAATGCTATAAACGGCGTTCCACTCAATGCGCAATGAGGCTGTTTTATGATGAATTACCCGCCCTCCAAACTCCCCGATATTGGTACCACTATTTTTACTGTGATGTCGAAAATGGCGGCTGACCATAGCGCAATTAACCTGTCACAGGGTTTTCCAGATTTTAATGGCCCGGAGGATTTGCTACAGCGGGTCGGACATTATGTGACACAGGGGGCTAATCAGTACGCACCCATGACGGGTGTGCCGCGTTTGCGGGCGGCAATTGCGGATAAAGTTGAGCGCCACTATGGTCGCGCCGTGTCAGCGGAGGATGAGATTACGATTACATCGGGTGGGACTGAGGCGCTGTTTGATGCTTTGGCGGCGGTGGTTAGGCCCGGTGATGAGGTCATTATTTTTGACCCGGCTTTTGATAGCTATGCGCCAGCGGTACGCTTAAACGGCGGTATCCCGGTGCACATTCAGCTACAGCCGCCGTCGTTTAAAACACACTGGGATGATTTGCGGGCGGCGCTGACGCCAAAGACGCGCTTGATTATGCTGAACTCACCTCATAATCCAACGGGTATGGTGTTTGATGAGGATGATATTGCGGCGCTAAGTGAGATTGTGCGCGGCACCGATATTCTATTAATCGGCGACGATGTGTACGAACATATTTTGTTTGACGGTCGTGAGCATCACAGTTTTATTCGGACAGATGAGCTATACCAGCGTAGCTTTAATATTTCTTCTTTTGGCAAGACCTACCATGCGACCGGCTGGAAACTCGCTTATTGCGTTGCACCACCGGTGCTTAGCGTGGAGTTTCGTAAGGTGCATCAGTTTGTCACGTTCACGTCATCCACACCCAAGCAATTGGCTCTGGCAGACTATATGGAGCAGGCGCCGCAGCACTGTTATGAACTGGCGAATTTTTATCAGCAGAAGCGTGACTTGTTTAATGCGGGCATGCAGGCCAGCCGTTTTAGCTTTACGCCTTCAGGCGGTACTTATTTTCAGCTCATGGACTATAGCGCGATTAATAATGAGATGAATGACGTGCAGTTCTGTGAGTGGTTGACGCAGGAGAAGGGCGTAGCAGCCATTCCCGTGTCGGTATTTTGCAAACAGGCACCAGCAATGACGCTGGTACGTTTTTGCTTTGCTAAAAATGATGACACGCTGCGGGCAGCTACTGCGATACTGGCGGCGCTATAAGTTTGGATGTGCCTGACAGGGGTATATTGTTAGGTAACGCGGGCATGCGTGGGTGTGGTGATGCTATGACTCCGCACTTTCTTGTTGCTGCTGGGCGTTGACTGCATTACTCAGGCGTACAAAATCACTGACCGCCAGCGTCTCGGCGCGCTGGCCTGGATCAATATTCAGGGCCTCAATTTGCGTCACGCTGAGTAAGCCTTTTAGGTTGTTGCGCAGCGTTTTGCGGCGTTGCGCAAAGGCTTTGGCGACCGTTGCTGATAAGGCTGCGGTATCTTGTGCGACCAAGCTAAACTCGGTTCTGGGCCTCAGATAAACCACTGCTGAGTCGACTTTTGGCGGCGGGCTAAAGGCGCCCGGTCCAATTTTAAGCAGATATTCCGTGACACAAAAGTACTGCACCATGACGGATAGGCGGCCATAGTCTTTCGTGCCCGGACTAGCCGTTATGCGCTCAACCACTTCCTTCTGCAACATAAATAGCATGTCACAAATATGGGGTGCGTGGCTAATCAGGTGAAAGATCAGTGGGGTGGAAATATTGTAGGGTAAGTTGCCGACGACCCGCAGCGGCGCGCTGCGCATAGGGCCACGCAGCGTTGGAATGTCGAGCTGTAGCGCATCCAGCGCGTGTATGTGTAGTTTGTCTCGTATCGATTGCTCCTGCTGCTGCCACCAAGCGATGACATCGCGGTCAATTTCTACGAGCTGTAGGTGCGGTAGTTTTTCCAATAGGGCAAACGTTAAGGCCCCGGTGCCGGGGCCTATTTCTACGATTCGATCATCTGGCTGTAGAGCCAGAGCGCTCACCATACGGTTAATAACGCTTCGGTCATGCAGAAAATGCTGACCGAAGCGCTTTTTAGCGCGCTGTTGGTACTGGGGCAATATTACTCCAGTATCTTCAGTTCAACCCGGCGGTTGGTAGCGCGGCCCTGGCGGGTAGTATTATCCGCAATGGGCTGTTCCTCGCCATAGCCGACTGGCGTCAGATTGGCTGCGTCTGAGCCTTGTGCCACCAGATAATCACGCACTGTTTCGGCACGAGCCTGTGACAGGCGCTGGTTGATTTGCGCACTACCTGCGCTATCTGTATGACCACTGACCTCAATCTTCAACTCTGGGAACTTGCGCAGCGTCTCAGCCGCCGCATCCAGAATAGGTAGTGAGTCCGCCGTCAGTATCGCCGAGCTTGTTTCAAAGTTGACGCCTTGCAGGTTGATGTTCTCATCCTGGCCGCAGCCTACTGCATTAACAGCGTTATCGCTAGCGGTTGCAGGGCATAAATCATCTTCATCCGCCACGCCATCTTGATCACCGTCGTCGATAGCGTCACAGCCTATGGCATCCACTTCAGTTCCCGCAGCTGTGGTAGGACACTGATCAGTGCTGTCTTTAACGCCGTCATTATCGCTATCTAGCTCGCAGCCTTCTGCGTCGACGCTAGCGCCTGCTGGAGTGGTAGGGCATTGATCAACGCTGTCTTTAACGCCGTCGTTATCGCTGTCTAACTCGCAGCCTTCTGCGTTAACGGAAGCACCTGCTGCTGTAGTCGGACACTGATCGGCGCTGTTTTTGACGCCGTCGTTGTCGCTGTCTAACTCACAGCCCTCAGTATTAACAGAGGCACTTGCGACTGTGGTTGGGCACTGATCAGCGCTGTTTTTGACGCCGTCATTATCGCTGTCTAACTCACAGCCTTCAGTATTAACAGAGGCACCTGCGACCGTGGTCGGACATTGATCGGTGCTGTTTTTGACGCCGTCGTTATCGCTGTCTAACTCACAGCCCTCAGCGTTAACGGAGGCACCTGCGACTGTGGTCGGACACTGATCAGCGCTGTTTTTGACGCCGTCGTTGTCGTTATCCAGCTCGCAGCCTGTGGCATTGACTTCAGCGCCATCAGCAGTTTCAGGGCATTGGTCGGCGCTGTTTTTGACGCCGTCCTTATCGTCGTCCAGCTCACAGCCCGTTGCATCAACTGCTGCACCGGCTACAGTCTCTGGACAGCTATCGGCGCTGTTTTTGACGCCGTCCTTATCGTCGTCGAGTTCACAGCCCGTTGCATCAACTGCTGCACCGGCTACAGTCTCTGGACAGCTATCGGCGCTATTTTTGACGCTGTCCTTATCGTCGTCGAGTTCACAGCCCGATGCATCAACTGCTGCAC
>CALAMO010000062.1 GCA_937925855.1 uncultured Thiotrichaceae bacterium | reverse complement strand
GGCTACAACCAGAAGCCAGCAAACCGGCTGCAACAACAGCTGCAAGGGTAAGTTGAGTTTTCATCTTCATAGTCTATGGTCTCTTTCGTTATTTAAGGGAAAGCACTCTCGATTATAGTCAACATCTATAGTCTTTACTATTCTGAAAGTGGTTCATCTAACACATTTCCAATCACGCACAATAAAACATCAGCCGAAAATCAGTAGGTTGGGCAGTTTGCCTGATAGGGCGTTTTCACTACTCCCCAACGATACTGTAGAGGCGCATGCGGATCAGATACCAGATAACCGCCCTCCAGATTTTTTCGCAGTTCACGCAATGGCATGTAAAGTTCTTCGCCTAATGTCATTTGCACCATACAAAAGTCATTAAGATGCTTTAATTCGCCCACAGGTGGCTCATCAATCGCAAAGACAGCTTTTGCCCACCTAGCGGGACGAGAGCGCGGATCAAACCGGCCAATCCTGTCCAAGTGATGACGAATAGAGCTAAAGAACATCTTAAGGCGCTTGTCACGACCCGGCGTAGAGTAATCATTATACTCTCGACGATTCATACAGCTACGCCCTTTCTTACGAATTTCTTGCAGGTGCCATAGCGCATCGTAGACGTAAACGCTACGATCATTCGCGTACATGCACAACGCTAGCAACAAACGCGTAGTTTTTTCATCGGGACGTTCAGCACGTCGCCCGAGTTTCTTCGCGATTACATCAGTAAACTTGACGTAATCAAATTTCAAATCCTTAGCTAAGCGGAATTGCTCCTCGCTGTAACCTGGCTGCTTGGCGGCAGACTTACGTATATTCTGCGGCTGTTTGAAACGGCGATAACCATCCCCCATTGCCTTATCATCAGGAACGTAGAAGGGAAAAGATGGCGTTCTTAACAAGAAACGGGCTTTTTTAGGCGTAGTTGAGGCCATCACCTCAGCAATACCCGTCTCCGTTACCTCTACAATCTGGTAAGAATGCACGCCCGGCGCAACATAAATATCACCCGGCTTTATATCATGCAAAGCAACTGGATAAGTATCGTGCCGCAGCGATTTTGTACTCGTCACATCAGCAATATAATCTAAAAACTTTCTCACCCGCTGCCCCACAGGTAAGTTATCCCACCTTTTCATCCGATTAGAGATAAGCTTACCGGGCTTCATTTGATCATTAACCACAAACGGCAGCCGATGCTCAAACGCAAAAATCAGGCGCATCGCATAGGAGGCATCGGCACAATCGTTTTCATACTTATGATAGATTGGCTTCATCGGATTCATAAATATGTCATCTTTCCAGTGAATCTTCACCCACTGCTGGTAACGACTTTCCCAGTTCGCATCCCACTGATTCTCATCCTGCCATACAGCCGCTTGTGGTGCTCCAAAAGCTAACACCAAAAGCAAACCTATTAGCAGTACAAACGGCTTAGGTTTATTCATAAAACTTCTGTTTTTGGTTTAACAACACTGTCAACGCCCCTGTAAACGCTCATTAAAAAACCTTTGGTCGCACAAGGAAATCGGCGACTTTCACAACGGTAGACATAAAACATGCCACAGAGTTTACTGCAAAACATACATTTGCACAGAAAAAAACAACAGATTCCCATAAAAAAAGCCCGACCTTAGCAAGTAAGGCGGGCTTTTTACAACAGTGAAAGCAGAATTATTTGAATAAAACGCTCAAATTGCTGCTTTTACGCGACTGTTAATACTGTTGATACTGCTGCATAACGCCATCAATCTTGATCGGCCCACGATAAGTACCCTTCGCTTTGACCTTAGGCATCACTGGAACAGGTTGCACATAGGTCGGTCTTGGTACCGCTCTTGGACGCTGCTGACAGGCATAATTATGGTTATGTCCTCGATTACCACCTGGATGCACATGACGCACTGATGCGGTACAGTTCGGGATGGCAGGATGCGTATGCGCATTAGGATTCACCGGCCGTATCGGACGTGGTGGTGGTGGTGGTGGCGGTGGTGGCATCGGCACTGCCCGTGGCGGTGGCGGCGGCGCAGGTCGGCTACACTTACTACAGTCTACGATTGTATTTGTGATGGTTTCGGTGACCGGAGCGGGAGGCGCTTGCACCAACGGCGCAACTACTGCCGCTGGCTGAGCAACTAATTGCTGGCTACTACAACCAGAAGCCAGCAAACCGGCAGCGATAACCGATGCAAGTGTTAGCTGAGTCTTAATTTTCATAGTCTTATTATTCTCATTTAGTTATTATTTAAAGGGTAATAGGTTTGACACACTACGAAGACAGCAGAGCCATAATTGCTATACTTATTTGCCTCTATGGAAAGTGCCAGACTGTGTTTCGAGCATGTCTCAGCTCAGTCTTACTATTTTATCCCGACAAACAGTGTACGACTCACGTTAGCTGTATGCGACTTCAGCTGGATCAACGGTTATTATCTAACCTAAATTAGCCCGAAAAACCACCCGGCGGCAGAAATCCACCACCGCCTCCCGGTGGCATCTTCCCCTGCATAGCGTGCATCATTTTTTTCATTCCCCCCTTAGAAAACTTCTTCATCATCTTACTCATTTGCTGCTGTTGTTTGAGCAAGCGATTCACATCCTGCACCTGCATACCGCAGCCTGCTGCAATTCTACGCTTACGGGACGCTTTAATTAAATCTGGATGGCGACGCTCTGCTGGCGTCATCGAATTAATAATCGCCACCATGCGCCCCACCTCTTTCTCACCGGCCTGGTTTTGTAACTGCGCCGACATACCGCCGCCCATACCCGGCAACTTATCCAATAGACCAGTCATGCCCCCCATTTTCTGCATTTGCAGCATCTGTTCACGCAGATCATTAAAATTAAAGCTCTTCCCTTTATTAAGTTTTTTTGCGAGCTTTTGGGCTTTAGTGTGATCAACTCGCTGCTGAGCTTCTTCGATCAGACTTAGCACATCGCCCATACCCAGAATACGAGATGCCATCCGATCAGGGTGGAACGGCTCTAATGCATCGAGCTTCTCCCCCATCCCAATAAACTTAATCGGCTTGCCGGTTACGTGGCGCACTGAGAGCGCAGCACCTCCACGGGCATCACCATCGGCCTTGGTCAACACCACACCAGTCAGCGGCAGCGCATCGCCAAAGGCTTTCGCCGTATTCGCCGCGTCCTGCCCTGTCATACCATCGACCACAAACAAGGTCTCAACCGGCTTCACATCAGCATGAATCTGACCGATTTCTGTCATCATCTCAGCATCAACGTGTAAGCGTCCCGCCGTATCAACAATTAAGACATCAGCATATTGACGTTTCGCCTCGTCCAACGCCGCACGCGCAATATCCAGCGGCCGTTGCTCAGCCGTACTGGCAACAAATGTAGCTCCCACCTGCCCGGCTACAGTTTCCAGCTGCTTAATCGCTGCCGGACGGTAAACGTCACAGCTCACCAGCATGACCGATTTTTTATGCTGCTCCTTTAAGCGCTGCGCCAACTTACCCGCCGTGGTTGTTTTACCCGCTCCCTGCAGACCTGCCAACAGGATAACCGCAGGCGGCTGCGTGCTGAGATCCAAGGTCTCATTGGCCTGCCCCATGATGGCAACCAACTCATCATTAACAACCTTGATCAGCGCTTGCCCCGGCGACAGGCTGTCAATCACCTCCTGTCCGATTGCGCGTTCACGGACGCGACCAATAAAGTCACGCACCACAGGTAAAGCGACATCTGCTTCCAGCAAGGCCATCCGCACATCACGTAAAGCGTCTTTAATGTTGTCTTCCGTCAGGCGTGCCTGACCGCGTAATTTTTTTACCGTGCCGGACAAACGCCCACTTAAAGTTTCAAACATATCTCATCTTCTTTTAACAGATCTCAAAGGTCAGCCAATAAATTACTGGATAAGCACCGCATGCCTATTTATCATAACATCAGCAAGGTTCAATACGCACACTGCTTATCACGGGTTCCATAAATACATATTAGGTCGCAGGTCAGCTGTCATCATGATTATTAAGTTATTCGCCATTTTTACCTGGGCTGCGACCTGGCTGGTGATCTTCCTACGCCTGAACAAAAAGACCTCGTTAGCTAGGCACCTCGGGCTGCCACACCTAAATGCAATCTGGCTCATTAGCCTTACACTCCATGGCATCACTCTGCTGCAACCCTTACTCACTAACGGCGCACCCTCTTTCCGCCTGCTAAGCAGCCTATCCATTGTCATGTGGCTCAGCAGCCTGCTGCTCTATCTCGCACACTTAAAGCGGCCACTGGAAACTATGGGACTGCTCATCATCCCTCCTGTGATCGGCAGTCTTGTTATCATGCTGCTAGCACCACCATCCGGCCAACCCATTAAACTCGACAACGGTTTGAGCCTACATATTCTGCTATCACTCCTAGCTTATAGCATGCTGGCACTGGCTGCATGCCAAGCGCTGCTGCTGGCACTACAAAGTAAACAGCTCCACAATCACCGACCAAACGGACTTATCCGCACACTGCCACCGCTTCAAGATATGGAATCACTACTGTTTCAGCTACTTAGCAGCGGCGTGATTTTACTAACACTGAGTTTGCTGAGCGGACTTGTTTTTCTTGATGGCTTCTTTGGCCAACAAGTCGCTCATAAGACACTGCTCTCCCTGTTCGCTTGGTTAACTTTCTCCATCCTGCTTTTTGGTCATTGGCGCTATGGCTGGCGCGGCAAAACGGCTATACGCTGGACGGTCATCGGCTTCTTTTTATTGATGCTGGCTTTCCTGGGGAGCAAATTGGTATTGGAATACATGGTTAATAAAACGTGACTCCCGCAGCCTTCGATATTCCACTGGTGGTGCAGATCGGCAGCCTGGTGTTGCTGTTTTTCCTGTCCGGCTTCTTCTCAGGCTCAGAAACGGCTCTCATGTCGCTCAACCGCTATAAACTGCGTCATCAGGCCGACCAAGGACATGCCGGCGCCAAACTCGCCCAAAAATTATTGGAAAAGCCTGATCGACTGATTGGCTTAATCCTGCTGGGCAACAACTTCATTAATATCCTGATCACTCAGCTCGCGACGCTACTTGGCTATCAGCTCTTTGGCAGTGCTGGGCTCGCCATTACCACGGGCCTACTGACCCTGTTTTTGCTGATTTTCGCTGAGGTCATGCCCAAAACGCTGGCCGCACTACACCCCGAGCGCATTGCGTTCCCAGCCTCGCATATTTATACCGGCATGCTAAAAGTGATGTGGCCTATTGTCTGGCTCGTCAACGTGCTCGCTAATTCCATACTGCGTCTGTTTAATATGCGCCATGAGGTCGATGGCAGCATTGCGCTCAACCGTGAGGAATTACGCAGTATTATGTATACCGCTGGGCCACACCTGCCTCAAACCCATCTTGACATGCTAATCAGCGTACTGGATCTGGAGTCCATCACGGCAGAAGACGTAATGATCCCTCGCAGCCAGCTCATGGGGCTTGATCTAGCCGAAGACTGGAATGATATTGAGGAACAGTTGTTACACAGTCAATTCACGCGCATGCTGGTCTACAAAGACAGTCTAGATAACATTCTCGGCTTCATCCATATGCGCAAAATTTTGCCGCTTTTTCAGGAAGGCAAGCTGGATCGTGAGCGCCTGTTGCAAGCCGTGCGTCCGGCCTACTTCGTCCCAGAAAGCATCACCTTGACCCAACAACTGCTGCGCTTTCGAGAGGAGTCTAGGCGCATCGCACTGGTCGTTGATGAGTACGGTGAAATACAGGGCTTGCTCACCATGGAAGATATTCTGGAAGAAATTGTTGGTGAATTTTCCACCGTCCCAATTAGCCAAAACCGCGAGATTCAGCCACATAAAGGAGGTGGCCATTGGATAGATGGTGCGACTTCTATTCGTGAACTCAATCGCCAGTTAGCGACACAGCTCCCCACCGATGGCCCAAAAACCGTCAATGGCCTCATTATGCAGCACCTTGAATCGATCCCAGTCCCCGGCATGACAGTATTAATTGAAAACTATCCGATGGAAATCCGAAAAACGCATAACAACGCTGTCAAAACGCTGATCATTCACCCCAGAATCAGCCGCAAGCCCAGAGAAGGCGAAGCTCATGGCTAGAGCAAAAACCCAGTACCACTGCACGGCCTGCGGCAGCGTACACAGTAAATGGAACGGCCAGTGCACCGACTGCGGTGAGTGGAACACCCTGGAAGAGAGCCTAGCAAACTCACAAACAACCCCTAAAAACTCACGCTTCAGCGGTTATTCCGGCGAAACGGTTGCCATTCGCTCACTAAAAGACGTAGAAATTCAGGAAGATCCACGCACCCCAACCTCACTCACTGAGTTAGATCGCGTACTGGGTGGCGGCCTAGTACCGGGCTCAGTAATCCTGATTGGCGGCGACCCGGGCATTGGCAAATCCACCATCCTACTACAAACCCTGTGCGACCTTGCCCAAATAAACAGCCTGTACGTTACGGGCGAAGAATCCATGCAGCAGGTCAGCCTGCGCGCAAAACGGCTGGGCCTGCCGTCGGATCATTTGCGCCTGCTAACTGAGACCTGCGTCGAAACGATTCTGACCCTAGCCCAGGGAGAGCGCCCTCAGCTCATGGTCATCGATTCGATTCAAACACTGTTTACCGAACAGCTCCAATCAGCTCCCGGTTCTGTCAGCCAGATCCGAGAATCAGCTGCCCAGCTGGTGCGTTTTGCCAAACAAACCCAAACGATTATGTTTATCGTAGGCCATGTCACCAAAGAAGGTACGCTGGCCGGGCCGCGTGTACTCGAACACATGGTAGATACGGTGCTGTACTTTGAAGGCGACCCCGGCGGACGCTACCGCATTTTACGTGCCGTTAAAAACCGTTTTGGTGCGGTCAATGAGCTGGGCGTATTTGCGATGACCGAAGAAGGTCTAAAAGGCATTAGCAACCCATCGGCTATTTTCTTATCACGCCATGAAGAACCGGTGCCCGGCAGCGCCATTATGGTCACCCGCGAGGGCACGCGACCGCTGCTGGTCGAGGTGCAGGCACTGGTTGATAACAACCATGGCAGCCACTCACGCCGGGTCGCCCTGGGCCTAGAGCAAAACCGTCTGGCCATGCTGCTAGCCGTTTTGCATCGCCATGGTGATATTCCCATGTTCGACCAGGATGTATTCATTAATATTGTCGGCGGGGTAAAAATCTCCGAGACAGCTGTTGATTTACCCCTGCTAATCGCCGCGCTATCCAGCTTCCGCAATCGTTCGCTCCCTAATGACGTGGTCATTTTCGGGGAAGTTGGCCTAGCCGGTGAAATACGCCCCGTACCCAACGGCGAGGAAAGGCTGAGGGAAGCCGCCAAACATGGCTTTAAACGTGCGATTATTCCCAAAGCGAACAAACCACATCAGGCAATCAAAGGACTGGAAATCGTGCTAGCGGCTAGGCTAGAGGACGCAATTGACGCTTTGATGTGAAATTACAACACGTTTGTCGCATACTTGTTGACTCCACCAGACATATATAATATTTTTACATAGATCTCATAGGGCGTAATTTTATTCACAAATTTTCAGAATTAGTCCGCCTCAGCGAGTTCCGAAGCTAGATCCCTTTTTCAAATGTTCTTGAAGAAAATGGTTATGTTCCACTTACCTGCATTTTCTGGTCAGGGAGTTTAAATATTGTCGTTCACTGATTTAGGCTTAAAGGAAAGTCTAGCAGCTAATATAGAAGCTGCTGGCTACGAAAGCCCAACAGAGCTGCAGGAGCAGTTAATTCCGTTGATGGTGCAGAGGAAAAGCACACTGGTGTGGACACAATCCGCTGCCGGAAAAACGGGTGCGTTCCTGATTCCTGCCATCGACTACATCCTGAATAATCCACTGGAAGAACATCAGGGCACTCGCGTGTTAGTACTTACTTCACGCCGCGACCGTGTTAACCAAATCACCTATACGATAAAACGTCTATTAGGTGAAGAACAACAAATTCGCACTGGCTTCATTGTGAGTGGTCGTCCGTATCAACCGCAAATGCGACTGCTACGCCGACCTTTGGATCTAATGATTGCCACCCCCGGTCGTTTGAATGACTTAGTGGACAATAACAAGGCTAATTTTTCTAACATCGAACTACTCATTATCGATGACCTGACCTCAATTCATAAAAAGGGTCTTGCTGAACTCATCGATAAAGTCATGGCACAAAAACCTGACACTGCACCCGTTGTTGCCTTTGTACGACACGACCCTGAAGTGACACCCTATGCACAGCAATTGCTGTCCAGCGCAAATGAAATAACCATTGAAGATGAAAAAAGTCTGCTATTGCAGTTGCCACAAGTCACCTATCAAACAGATGATTTCACGCATAAACTGGCGCTGACCGATCACCTACTAGATCAACTGAATCATAAGCCGGCAGTTATCTTCACTAACACCGCTAAGACTGCTAAAGCATTAGCTGATAGCTTGGCCAATCACGGACATACCGCAGACGCCACACATCTTTTAGACGAAGAAGAGCGCAATCTTGATGCCTGTCCAATCCTGATTGTCCCCGACCAAGAAGGCTTCATCCCAGAAATGGACGGCCACACGCCCGTCATTCATTTTGAAATCCCCGACAAAGTCGAAGCTTATCAGGCGCGCCTAAAACATGTTCTAGGCACAGAAGTCCGCACAGAGGCAGTTGTTTTATTAGCCAGTGGCACCGAACTCAACAGCCTGAAGAAACTGGAAGACTTTCAGGGTGAAGGCATTACAAAACGCAGTATCGTAGGACTAGAACCCAAACCGACCAAAAGCGGCACGAAAAGCGGCACCAAAAGCACCAACAAGGGACGCAAACCTACCAATAAACCCAGTAGTGGACAAGCTGCACGCGCGCGCAAACCTAATGCTACTGGCGGTAATAATAATGCTACTGATAAGCAACGCGCACGCAAAGGCCCTTATGGTCGCCTCAATGGTGGCGCGCAACGCAAGGGGGGTAGCACTACTGGCGGTTCCGGTAGCAAGCCACGGCGCGGAAATAATGAGAACAGCGGTAATTACGAAATTGGTGGCTGGGAAAAGCAAGATTATGCACCAAAGCAGCCATCAGACAAGAAAGTCGTGATTCGCTACAAAGAAAAGAAACGCCGCACGCTCACATTAAATAAAACGGGTGAAACTGAAACTACCCCAGCAGCTTCGCCAGAATAGGCGCATTAGCTGCTGGGAAATCCAGCATTTCAAGCTCCGAGTATGCAAACCATCGTACAAGCTGCCCCTCACGTCCATGGGCCTGCCCACTGAACTGTCCCACCTGCCACACATCAAGAAAAATATTTTTATCAGGATAGCGGTGCCTAACTTCTATAAAGGGCGCAAGCAGGGTTGGCTCAACCAGGATACCCAACTCCTCAATTAATTCACGCTGCAAGGCAGCCATAGCAGTTTCACCTGCTTCGACCTTGCCACCGGGGAATTCCCACTTATCGCCCTGATGCTTATGTGCCGGGCGGCGTGCCAATAATACGGCGTCACCCGTAGCATTCATAATCACACCGGCCACGACGTGCAGCCAAGGTGCTTGTTCAAGTTGTTCTTGTTCAGCCGAAATTGCGGCAGATGCAACGGCTATAGAGGGAGGTGTATTCGCCATATCAGCAGGTCAGCTACGGTATTCCGCATTAATCTTCACATAATCATAAGAAAAATCACAGGTCCAGGTAGTTGCCTGTGCATCCCCTCGACCTAAATCAATCACAATATCGATCTCAGCGGACTGTAACGCAGCCAGGCCTTTTGCCTCAGTATAATCAGCGGCAGGCTCTCCTCCACTGATTAATGGCGTATCACCGAACCAAATATTGATCTTAGTCACGTCCAAGGCATCCACGGGACTGCGACCAATCGCAGCCAAGATGCGCCCCCAGTTTGGATCACTAGCAAACAGCGCTGTTTTCACCAGGGGTGACAGCGCCACCGTGTTCCCTACAGCCTTGGCTTCCGCGCGACTGCCAGCACCATTAACCTCAATACTGATAAACTTGGTCGCTCCCTCACCGTCACGCACAATAGCCTGAGCCAGCTGCAAGCACACCTCGAAGAGCGCCTGTTTAAACGCCATCACCTCAGACTCAGCCGCCACGGCGACACCCGACAGACCAGTGGCGACCAATACCAACGCATCATTGGTCGAAGTATCGCCATCAACCGTAATGCAGTTAAAGGTGCGCTCTGTCACTTCCGTTAGCAACGCCTGCAACAGCGGCGCCTCAATGGCCGCATCAGTCGCGACATAAGCTAGCATGGTCGCCATATTCGGATGAATCATGCCCGAACCTTTCGACATACCCGTAATGGTGATGGGCCGCCCGTTGAGCACCAGCTGTTGGCTCACCGCTTTAGCGACGGTATCGGTGGTCATAATACCTTCCGCCGCTAGCTGCCAATTGTCTTCCGCCAGCTGCTCCAGAGAGGCGGGCAAAGCTCGCTCAAAACAAGCTGACGGCAGCTGTTCGCCAATCACACCGGTAGAAAATGGCAACACTTCCGCCAGATCACAGCCAGCCAAACTCGCCAGACAGGCACATGATTGCAGCGCTTTTTCCATGCCCTGTTCACCAGTGCCGGCATTGGCATTGCCTGAATTAATCAACAGATAGCGTGGAGCGTGCTGATGCAGATGCTGTCGTGCTAAAACCACCGGTGCCGCACAAAAAGCGTTTTGGGTAAACACAGCAGCACATTGACTGCCGGCCACCAGCTCCAACAGCACCAAGTCATTTCTTCCTTGGTAGCGGATACCTGCCGCCACCGCAGACAAGCGGACGCCGGGCACCGGCAACAAGGAGTGCGGCGCCGATAGATTAACGGCCATTAGCTCAACTCAACTTACCGTGACACTGTTTATATTTTTTGCCAGAACCACAGGGACAGGGGTCATTGCGTCCTACCTTCGCAGCATCACGCTTATAAGGTTGCTCCGTCGCTATAGTTTGTTCTGGATCAGCTGCTGCACCATCAACAAACGCACTGTCCGCACTGGGGTGTGAATATTCCACACCTTCCTGAACTTCCGCTGGCTCCATCACTTCCATCACGGCCTGCGGCTCACTCACCTGAATACGCAGCAAGAACATCACTACTTCGTCTTTGATTTTTTCCAACAGCTCCTGAAACATATCAAAGGCTTCACGCTTGTATTCCTGCTTTGGGTTTTTCTGGGCATAACCACGCAGACCCACGCTCTGGCGCAGATAATCCATCGCTGCCAAATGCTCTTTCCACTGTGAATCCAAAATATGCAGCATCGCGTCACGCTCTAAGCGGCGCATACTGGCAGTGCCGATGATCTCTTCCTTCTGGGCCAGCGTGTTCTCCACTGTTTCCTGAATACGTTCACGTAGGTTCTCTTCATACAGGCTACTGTCGGCATCCAACCACTGCTGCACCGGCAGCTCAAGCCCAAAATCTTCCGCCAGCTGTTTTTCCAGGCCAGGAATATCCCACTGCTCATCGACACTATTGGGCGGAATATGCGTGCTGATCAAATTATCGATCACATCAAAGCGGATGGATTGAATCATCTCTTGAATGTCTTCCGCTTCCAATAGATCAGAGCGCTGTTCATACACCACTTTGCGCTGATCATTCGCCACATCATCGTATTCCAACAGGTGTTTACGAATGTCGTAGTTATGCGCTTCCACTTTGCGCTGCGCATTTTCAATCGACTTGGAAACTAGACCAGCTTCAATCGCCTGCCCCTTCTCCATGCCCAATTTCTGCATCATTGCTTTCACCCGGTCAGAGGCAAAAATACGCATCAGATTATCTTCTAAGGACAGGTAGAAACGCGAAGAACCCGGATCACCCTGCCGCCCAGAACGACCACGCAGCTGATTATCGATGCGCCGCGACTCATGGCGCTCAGTGCCCAAAATATGCAAACCACCCGACGCCAATACCGCATCGTGACGCTTCTGCCACAGCTCGGTAATTTTATCTTTGGCATCCGGCTCAGCGGCGGTGTCTATTTGCGCCAGCTCTTCATCCAAGCTACCCCCCAGCACAATATCCGTACCGCGCCCTGCCATATTCGTCGCAATCGTCACCGCACCTGGTCGCCCCGCATTCGCGATGATGTGCGCTTCCCGCTCATGTTGTTTCGCGTTTAGAATCTCGTGCGGAATACGCAGTGCCTTGAGTTTGCCGGACACTAACTCAGAGGCTTCAATCGACGCAGTGCCGACTAGCACTGGCCGCCCACCGGCAACTTTTTCTTTAATGTCTTCGATGATGGCGTCAAACTTCTCATCTACCGTCAGGTAAATCAAATCATTCGCATCATCGCGTACCATGGGGCGGTGCGTTGGAATCACCACCACTTCCAGGCTATAAATTTGCTGCAGCTCAAACGCTTCTGTATCAGCGGTACCCGTCATGCCCGACAGCTTATCGTACAACCGGAAATAATTCTGGAAGGTGATAGAGGCTAGCGTTTGATTCTCAGCCTGTATTTCCACGCCCTCTTTCGCTTCTACCGCCTGATGCAGACCTTCCGACCAGCGTCGGCCCGGCATCGTGCGCCCAGTGAACTCATCAACAATTACGATTTTGCCATCGCTGACGATGTAGTCGATATTCTTCTGGAATAAGACGTGTGCCCGCAACCCCGCATTCAGGTGATGCAAAACAGCAATGCTGGCCGAGTCATACAGGCCGTTGCCTTCCTCTAAAATCCCAGCGTC
>CALAMO010000061.1 GCA_937925855.1 uncultured Thiotrichaceae bacterium | reverse complement strand
AGCTGCTACCGATGAAGCGGGCAAGGTGCTCTGGAAAGAAAACTACGAACCCTTCGGCGACCGTCAAGTAAAAGCAGCTTCAGCCAACAACAATAAACTGTGGTTTGCAGGCAAACCGCATGATGAAAGCTCTGGTCTGAGCTACTTTAATGCGCGCTACTATAGTCCGTTGTTAGGGCGATTTATTAGTGTCGACCCCGTTGATCCTGTGGTGGGAAATGTCCATCATTTTAATCGTTATGCTTATGCACACAATAATCCTAACAAGTATATTGACCCAGATGGTAAGCTGCCTTTCCTAATTCCTGTTGCTATTTTTCTTGCAAAAGAACTAGCTGCTGAAGGTTTAAGCTATGCGACTAACGGTGCAACTGACTACTTATCCGTTCGTCGATTAGGGACTAAGGTGGCTGGGCATATTGCTGAGAAAAGTCTGGCAGTCGCTGTTAGGAATGGAATCAAGGATTTACCTGGAAATGTTCCAAAGGGCGTAGGCCCTAAAGCTGGCTCTGCTGGTGGTGATGGAGCTAAGAAAGCTTTTTCTAACAAAATTAAAGATCAAGCACGAAAAGAAAGTAACGATACCTGCGTATTTTGTGCGACTAAAACTAATCGTCAGCCTGGCCCCACTCGTTCTGAGATTGACCATGCCATTCCAAAATCTAGGGGTGGTAACAACACAATTGAAAACGCACAAAATACCTGTCGAACCTGTAACCGAAGTAAGGGGGCAAAAACGACAGATGAATTTATTAATAGATAGGTAAAAATTTCGTTTATGACTAGCTACGATATTGAAATTGGTGAAAATAAAAATGCCTCGGTATGCCATTGTTGTAATAAAAATTCGTGTGTTGGTCATGGATTTATTTACAAAAACGATGATGCTTATGCAGTTTATTACGTTGGTTGGTCTGATGCTCATTTTGATAAAAAAGTGGGCGTTGCACTTGCTATTGGTGAGTGGGATGATGATTCCACAACTGATGATCGTACCTGTTTTGGTATCGAAGCTTCAGAGGGGGAAGATGAAATTTATTTTAGTGTTATAGAGCCTTCTGAGTCGCCGTGGTCAAATACAGATTTATTGGGGTCGATGGTTACAAGAGATGAAGGGTTATCTCATCCACTGTTACAAGAAGTGTTTGAAATTACTGAAAAGATATTGCGAGATCACATTGCATTGCGTGAGTACCTTGCCATACCTGAAGAGAAAAAATTTATTGTAAAGCATTGATCAGTCCCGCAAAGCGGGACTTTACTATTTTAGGTGTTCAGTGATTGCTTAACACTGACGAGTTGCTGGAGTCAACCAATAAGTGCAATACGCTTCCCTGTAAAGACCTCATAAGGCGTTAAACCACCTAAAATCTTACGGGGTATCCTATTTAATCGCCCAATTTTAGCTTCAATTTCTGCCTCGTCTAATAGGCCCATATCGAACTTCTTAGGCCAAAATCGTCTAATCCTGCCGTTGGCATTTTCGTTGCTGCCTCGCTGCCAACTGGCATAGGGTTTAGCAAAAAAGACTGCTATGTTTACCGTCTCGCTTACCCGAACATGATCAGCAAGCTCACCCCCATTATCCAGGGTTAGTGTGACTTTAGCGCTCACGTTGCTGAGATTGTTTAGCCCGTTAGGCTTATCTGCTACTATAAAGATCTGATAATCATGCGATATTCATCCCCTTATGACTCAACGAAAAAAACTCCCCATCGGTATCCAGACCTTTCGGGAAATTCGGGAAGAAAATCACTATTACGTCGACAAAACCGCCCTAGCTGTCAAACTCGCTGAGGAAGGCAAACACTATTTTCTCTCCCGGCCACGTCGCTTTGGTAAAAGTCTGTTCTTGGATACGTTGAAGGAACTATTCGAGGGTAATTCAACGCTGTTTAACGGTTTGGCGGCGGAAAAGCAGTGGGACTGGTCAGCACAGTACCCGGTGCTGCGCTTTAGTTTCGGCAGTGAGACCTTTACGGATACCAAAGGACTGGCGCAATCCCTTGATGCTCAACTTACCCACCTTGAGCGGCAATACGGGTTAAGCCCTACGTTTGATTATCCCAGCGGGCGTTTCTCTGAGCTGATTCTGCAACTGCATCAACAGCAGGGCGTTCCTGTCGTTATATTGGTCGATGAATACGACAAGCCCATTCTCGATACCTTGCATGATGCGGAGGTTGCCCGCGCCAATCGCGATTTTCTACGCGGTTTTTATGGCACCCTGAAGGATTATGACGCCCATATTAAATTTAGCTTTTTGACCGGCGTCAGCAAGTTTTCCCGCGTCAGTTTATTTTCAGGGCTGAATAACCTGTATGACTTAACGCTGGTGCCGGACTATGCCACGCTTTGTGGTTATACCGATGCAGATATTGATACGGTGTTTGCGGCGGAATTATTTGACCTGAATCGGAATGAAATCCGTCGCTGGTATAACGGCTACAACTGGCGTGGGGAAGGCGTTTACAACCCGTTCGATATTCTGCAACTGTTTAAAAGCCGGGAATTTAAAAATTACTGGTTTGAAAGTGGTACACCGACCTTTTTGGTGGATACGCTAATTGAGCGTCAGGTCAGCACGGTAAAGCTAGACAGCGTGTTTAGCAGCAGTAGCATGCTGTCCAGTTTTGATGTCGATCACATGGATAATGAAGCCCTGCTGTTTCAGACGGGGTATTTAACGATCAAAAAACAGGAGCGCCTTGGCAGTCAGGATTTTTACACCCTGGGCTACCCGAATCTGGAAGTTTATCAAAGTTTGAATGAAGTACTGTTGTCCGCGCTGGTTAAAGATAAATCCGCCCAGGCAACCAACAGCGCGCAGCTTTATGCCATCTTATTAAAAAACGATTTCGACGGCCTCAAACAATTATTTCAGCGCTTCTACGCCAGCATTCCGCACCAGTGGTATACCAACAATCATATCCAGAGCTATGAAGGTTATTATGCCTCTGTGTTCTATTCCTATTTTGCCGCTTTAGGGTTGGATGTGACGGTGGAGGACAGTACGAATCTGGGGCGGATTGATATGGTGCTGAAGTTTAACGGGCAGGTTTATATTTTTGAGTTCAAGGTGGTGGCTGAGGAGGTAAGCGGGCAGGCGCTGCAACAGATCAAGGAGCACGGCTATGCAGAGAAATATCAGGTAGCCGGGCAGCCGGTTTATCTTATTGGGGTGGAGTTTTCTCGGGCGAGTCGGAATGTGGTGGGGGTTGAGGTTGAGGCTGGGGTAACACAATAAGTGCAACAGACAAGCATTTGTGAAAAAGAATAAGGTGGCCCATCTGCCTAAGCTCTCACACAAAAACAGAGGTCTGTTATGAATAAACATTACCGCCACCTTACTCAGGAACAACGATACCAAATCTGGTCACTGAATGCGAGTTTACGAACAGACGGGTTGACAATGCTATTAGGGCGGGTGAATAGTTACAGATATTGGCGGCAGCCTTGCACTGCCCCACATGTCTTTTGTACGGATCTCATCACTGCACTAAATCCACCAGCTTCAGGCGCTGCACCTTGCCCGATGGGCCTTTGGGTAAGCTCTGCATAATGTGTATGTGCGTCGGCGTTTTAAATGCGCCGAGCTGTTGGCGCACATGCGCGCACAGCGCTGCATTATCCGTCACCTTATCCTGCTTCAACACGACGCAGGCCATGAC
Source organism: uncultured Thiotrichaceae bacterium (assembly GCA_937925855.1). Classification (GTDB taxonomy): domain Bacteria; phylum Pseudomonadota; class Gammaproteobacteria; order Thiotrichales; family Thiotrichaceae; genus Thiolinea. The sequence goes on along the minus strand of CALAMO010000061.1, from coordinate 6,583 downwards.
ATCCTGTCCATAAGCCCGGTGTGGCACCCCAAACGCAGCAGCTTCCAGCACGCAGTCATGGGTCAGCAGCGTTTCATCAATTTCACGCGGCGAAATATTTTCCCCGCCCTTAATAATCAGTTCTTTCAGGCGTCCAGTAATGAAAAAGTAACCGTCGGCATCCTGCATCGCTAGATCACCAGTATGCAGCCAGCCATCGGCTGCAAGCGCCGCCTGCGTCGCCTCAGGGTTTTTGTAGTAGCCGCACATCACATTATGCCCGCGAATCATTAATTCACCAGGCACGCCGCGAGCACAATCCTGTCCCTGTTCATCAATAATTTTCGCTTCATTGCCGTAAGCAATGCCAGGTGAACCGTATTTAATCTCACCGGGGGGGAGGGGGTTCGCCAGAATCTGGGCCGCTGTTTCAGTCAACCCCATGGTTTCAATCAGTGAGACCGAGAAGCGGTGTTCAAATGCCTTATGCATCTCCGGTGACAGTGGGGCGGAGGCCGAGCGTCCGAAGCGCACCTGCTGTTTAATATAAGCCAGCGTCTCAGCCGCTACCCCTTCCCGCGCAGCATGATCCAACAGATAGGCCACAATCGTTGGCACCAGACTAAACCAGCTACACCGGTGAGTCTTGATATGTTCCCAAAAGGCAGACACGCTGAAGCGCTGCGGTAAGACAATGCTGCTGCCGCTGACCAGTGCGCCCATGACAGAGACACATTCCGCGTTAATATGATACAGCGGTAATACACACAGGCCGCGATCTTCTGGGCTTAGCTTATGTGCGGTCGCGGTATTCAGCCCGCCTGCGATCATATTGCGGTGGGAGAGCAAGACGCCTTTTGGGCGACCGGTGGTGCCGGAGGTATAGATCAACACGGCGTGGTCATCTGGGCAAAGAGGATAGAGATATTCCTCGGCCAGCGCTGCGTCATGCACGGCTTCATGCCTCGCGCGGTCTGGCGTTATGCAGGGCGTGTTGCGCCCATCCTCAAGTTGTATTGTCTCCACCTGCCCTATTAACTCAGGAAACTGGGCGGCGTAATGAGCCGACACCAACAGCAAGCGCGCATCGCTATGGCTGAGCACATAGTCCAGCACGCTTGCACCCGCAACTGCATTCAGCGGTACAATCACCACCCCGGCATACATTGCCCCCAGCATCAGCACCACCGTCTGATAGCCGTTATCCAACAGCATGGCAATTTTATCACCCCGCTTAATGCCGCGGGCCTGTAGCTGCTGCGCCAGCGCCTGAGCGTGCTGTTGCAGATCGGCATAGCGCATCGCCGGTGGCGTCTCCGGTGTGACCAGAAAGGTACGTTCCGCTTGGGTGGCGGCATGGTGGTCAATCAGCTCACGCACGGTGCATGCGTGCAGGTCGATAGCGGAAGAATTTAGGGTCATATCAGGCTCCGCGCAGGCCATGTTTCTGCCAGTATTCGCCAAAAATATCTGCCGTACTGGGTTCGTTAGGTGCAATGGTGCGCACGATTTTCGTGATGTTCATGAAATGGCGGTAATTCAGATTATCATCGATGCTATTACCGCCCCAGGAGCCGCAGCCCATCGACAGCGAAAACGGCATGCCATTATTAAAACCGCCGCCGGTGGCGAAGGTGTGCGCCTGATTCACGATAACGCGGCATACCGGTAATTTTTCACCGAGATAGGTGACGTGGGCATCATTTGCGGTGTGAATACTGAGCGAGTGGCCCTGGCCCTTAAAGCGTAGGATACCGCTGGCAATGTCACAGGCATGCGCAAAATCACGCGCCCGATACACCGCCAGCACCGGGCTTAATTTCTCATCGGAATAGGGATAGTCAGCCCCCCAGCCGCTTTCTTCCACCATGAGACAGCGCACGGCGTCGCCCTGGAGTTCAGCGCGCTGTAAACCGGCGACGCTGACGATATGGCTAGCTTTCTGGGCAATCACATCACGGCTTAAATGACCGCGCTGCCATAATACGTTCTGCAGCTGCTGTTTTTCCGCCGTATCCAGCATGCGTGCGCCCTCAGCCTCCATAGCGGCCAGCATGGCGTCATATACCGCATCCAGCACAATCAGACTATTCTCGGATGAGCAGCTCGTCGCGTGGTCAAAGGTTTTCGAGGCGACGACTTTCTGTGCTGCCGCCGCTAGGTCAGCGGAATCATCAATAATCGACGGCACATTACCTGAGCCCACGCCGAGGGCAGGGGTGCCGCTGGCATAACAGGCCCGCACGTTGTTTTGCGAGCCAGTGACCACAATCAGATCGACCTGCCGCATGAGCTCATAGCTATTGGCCTTATTAATCGGCATCGGCAGCATCTGTACCAGCTCCGGTGGCGCGCCTAGTCGCGCTAATTCCGCATGAATCAGCGTGATTAAGGCATGACACACCTGCTGGCCCTTGGGGGAGGGTGCGAGGATAATTGCATTGCCGCATTTCAGGGCGTTTAAAATATTGTTATAGGGGGTGGCTACCGGATTGGTGGAGGGCACGACGGCTCCGACAACCCCAATGGGCCGCGCAATCTCAACCAGCCCGCGTGCGGGCTGTTCCGCGATAATACCTACGGTCTTCGCCTGTTTTAAATCCCGCAGCAGACCTAGCGTCTTGCGGTGATTTTTAGTGATCTTGTCGTCAATATCGCCCAGGCCGGTGTCCTGAACGGCCTGTTCGGCCAAACGGCGGTTGGCGCTTGGCTCCATTAAGGTCCAGGCAACGCCCAGCACCACTTCATCGACCTGTTCCTGGGTGTATTCGGCGTAGCGGGCCTGTGCGCTCCGGGCGCGGCGCATGAGCGCGGCGACGGTTGCAACGGCGCTTTGCGCGGGGCTATCTTCTGTCTGTGCTGCCGGATTCATTGGATTATGCTAGCTCTTTAACGGGAGGGTTCTCCCCTTGGGCGCATTCGCTTTTTTGGCAACGATGCGGAGGGGAACAGAGGGCGTCTAGCGTTGTACCTCCCCCGCAGGCACGCAGGGGGAGGTATCGCGTTATGACTTTACTTCAGATCTTGTAGCAGTCCTTCTAGGTAAGTCTGGCGCTTCTTCCACATGGCTTGCACGTCAGCGCGTGACATCACTCTCATGGGTGAACCACCCGCTTTCATCTTCCCGATGACGCGGCCATCGCCAAACATGGCCTCAGAGCCCTTAGCTAAGAACTCCAGCACCTCATCCGGCGTACCCTTTGGCGCCATAATGCCACGGAAGTTAACGCTGGAATCATCCACGTCATAGCCTTGTTCCATCAGCGTCGGCACATCAGGCAGAAATTCCTCGCTGCGCTGTAAGTCCATTACGCCCAGAATCTTCAGCTTGTCCCGGCTACGGTAAGCATCTGAAAGGTTGTTAACCCCGGCCATGGTTTGACCACCCAGTACGAATTGCAGCGCTTTTACTCCGCCGCCCGCTGGGACGTATTTCATGTCTACCTCAGCCACTTTATTCAGCTGGAGTGCGGCAATGTGGTGGCCGACATATAAACCGGCACCGGACACGGTCAGTTTGCCTGGATTAGCTTTCGCGTACTCGATTACCTCTTTCATCGAGTTGAACTCACTGTCCTTATTCACAATGAAAACTGCGGGGTCTGCGCCCCAGTTTGCAATAGGTTCCAGGTTATCGATGTTGTATTTTACTTTGTCAGGGAAGGCGATGGACTGCGCGATGAAGTGAGGAATGTTGTAGGCCGCCAGCTCATAGCCTGTGGGTTTCGCTTTAGTGGCGAAGCGGTTCCAGCCGACCTGACCGCCCGCACCGGGCTTGTTGATTACGACGATAGGCTGCCCGCCGAGGTAAACGCCTTTATCGTCCTTATCAGTTTTGGCGGACATCATGGTGACAATACGGGCCTGGAAGTCGGTAGCACCCCCTGCGCCATAGGCAACCGTCAGAGAAATGGGCCTATCGGGAAACTCACTGTGGCCGTCGGCGCTGGTAGCGGTTGACAGCGAGAAGAGCATCAGGCTGGAGGCCAGCGTGGTGCTTAATTTATATTTCAATAATGATCGCATCATAGGTTTAGCTCCTCCTCAGGATTAAATGACAGCTTGAATAAACAAGTTAAATAAACAATGACAAACCGCGCGTTGGCGGCCTATCAAAGAAACCATCCGCGTGGCGTTTGTACCTTCAGCAGAATCGAGAATAAAACATACATTAGCCCAATAAAACCTGCGGCAATGAGCGCGCTGCTGCTCAGGCGGCTCATGAGCTGTTCGCTGGGATGATAAATAAAGACAATCAGGAACAGCGCCAGCAGCGAACTGCTGTACATGCCGACGAGTTCAATGGCCAGCACGTAGGCAACAATAATCACCAGCATCGGTAACAGGCGCAGCATAGGCACGGGCTGGACATCATGGCCGCCCAAGCCCATTAAGTCACGTCCTAGTGCCAGCGCGCTAAGTGCAAATAGGGCGATACTGACCATAAAGGGAAACAGGTAAACCTCGGGATTTTCATGACCGGTACAGAGCCAGAGCAGGAAACCCGCAAACAGGAAGACCGCAATGGCCGCACGGGTCGAATGCTTCAGACCGGTGTGGGCTGGAGATGATACAGGTTTCATAGGACTAGGCGGCCTCCTCGTTAGGGTGAGTTACGGCCTGCGCCCGGCGGCGGTTTTCCCGCATTTCACTGTAAATACTAAAGCCAATGGACAAGACGCACAGCGCAATCAATATCAGGTTAATCGTACCGCTAAAGAAGTAGACCCATGGCCCATCCATACTGTCTGCAATCATGCTGCCCTGTAAGAAATTTGTTTCCGTTAGCTGGCCCAGGATAAGACCCAATACTAAAGGTGCGGGGCTAAAGCCGATTTTAGCGATAAAGTACATGCCGATACCGAGGGTAAACATCACGATGACATCGGATAGGCTATTCTGCACGCTATAGGTGCCAAAAACCGCCAGAATAGTGACGGCAGCAGCCATAACATGATTGGGAATACGGGTCACAAAGCGGCTGTAACGGCTGATGGACAGGCCGAACACCATCATCAGCACCTGACCAACTAACAGCGAATCAATAAAAGTCCAGGTCACTGCGCTGTGCACGGTGAATAAATCTGGCCCTGGAAATAGGCCATTAATCAACAGACCGCCCAGGAGTACGGCGGCGGTCGGGCTGCCGGGAATGCCGAGGGTTAATAGCGGCACCAATGAGGGGCCAACCATCGCATTATTCGCGCTTTCAGCCGCAATCACACCATCCGGTTCGCCCTTGCCGAAGCGGCTGCTGTCTTTGCTGGTTTTACGGGTCTGGTCATAAGCCACCAATCCGGCGATTTGTCCGCCCGCGCCGGGAATAATGCCCACAATGCTGCCGGTGACGGTTCCAATCGTCAGCGCGCGTACTCGGCTCAGAGTATATTTAAAGGACTGCCAAATACTGTGATTTTCCATGGCGTTCATTTCGACACCGCCGCCTGCGGTTTTACTGTCCAGCAGGGTTAATACCTGGGGGATGGCAAACAGGCCGATTAACGCCGCGATAATGTGCACGCCACCCGTTAAATGTTCACTAAAAGCAAAACGCTCTTCGCCTAATACGGGGTTATAGCCGATGGTCGATATCCAGATGCCCACTGCGCCTGCAATCAGGCCTTTAATCACGCTGCCGCCACCGAGCGATGCGATAATCGTCACCCCAAAAATAGACACCCAAAATAATTCAGCCGGGCCAAATTTAAGCGCCAAATCTGCCAGCGGCGGCGTGAAGAAAATAAGCAGGAATACGCCGATGACGCCGCCGATCAGCGAGCTGATAAAACAGTAGTGCAGGGCCTCGGTCGCGCGCCCCTGTTTGGCCATGGGGTGGCCGTCCATCACGGTTGCGATATTGGCGGGCGCACCGGGAATATTAACTAAAATACCGCTAACCGCCCCGCCGGCAACGGTAGAAGTATAAACCGCACCCAACAAAATTAGGGAGGCCGTGGGTTCCATTTGAAAGGTGAAGGGAATCAACAGTGCCACCGCCATGGTCGGGCTCAGCCCAGGCGTTGCGCCCAAAATCAGGCCACCCACGGTGCCACCGACCAGAATCATAAAATGGGTGAGCGTGAATACTTCCCCAAAGTATTGTAGAAATTCCAAGCCAGTTCTCCTCAGTACGGCTATGGGAAGAATGGGCGGCGATGTCGATATCCGACCTATTCTGATTCATATAATTCATATATATGAGTTGTGTTTTTTACATGACCCCTATAAGGTTTGTCAAACATTATTAGTGACATTACTGAAAGGATTTTAGTCCGCTCGCGGCTCGGTCTGTTAAATCAGTCTGCTGCCCATGAGCGATAAACTGCAATGAGTATGAACGCACGCATCTCGACTAAGCCGCTATATCAAATTGTAGAAGACCACCTCACCGCGCTGATTAATAGCGGCCAGTTGGTGCACGGTGATTTGGTGCCCGCAGAACCTAGACTCGCTCAGCAGCTGGGTGTGAGTCAGGGCACGGTGAAGAAGGCCATTGATAATTTAGTCTGGCAAAAACGCCTGTATCGCCATCAGGGCAAGGGCACCTATGTTTCCGCCATCGATTTCAATAATTCACTGTTCCGGTTCACTTCTTATGGTAATG
>CALAMO010000060.1 GCA_937925855.1 uncultured Thiotrichaceae bacterium | reverse complement strand
ATGGTACTGAATCTGAAACCCACCTCGTGGTCACGCGCCTGGAAGCCGAACCCGGCAGCAGTCGCACCATCACACTGTATGATGACGTTAAAACCGAGTATGCCGTAGCCGCCGTTAAAGACAGCAGCGGTAACTTCCTGGCGCGTTCGCCCGCGGGCACAGCTGAATACATTGATACCAGTGGCTCACCTGTCTCTTATGATGTCGCGGTGACCGTGCCTGCCGATGGCATCTTATACGTCTATGTCTGGGTCGCCGACTTCACAATAAGAGCCGATACTCTGTTTCCCCACTGTTTTGACCACGGCGATGCCGCCAGCAGCTACGGCGATGCCGCGCATGCCGTCACTCTGGACACCTACCTCGGCAGCAGCGTGCCCGACTGGGATCCGGCGGCGCGTAATACTGCCAACGGTGGCGCTGATACGACCGGTGATGATAGCGATGGCAACGGTGATGATGAGGATGGCGCGACCTTCCCCGCCACGCTGGATGAGAACTACTTCACTGTCCCGGTCACCGTGAATCAGGCCGCCGCCAACAGCGGTTACCTGCAAGCCTGGATTGACTGGAATGCGGATGGTGATTTCGCCGATGCCAATGAGCAGATCGCGACTGATCTGCAGCTGGCCAGCGGTACCAGCGGTACGATTAATATTGATGTGGTGATTCCTTACGATGCGGTGCCCGGTCAAACCTCGGCCCGCCTGCGTTGGTCAACCACCGCCGGACTGGATGCCAGTACCGTCGCCAGCGATGGTGAGGTGGAAGACTACCGCGTGACCATTGCGCCACCTTATGTGCCGACGCTACCGACACAGGTGTGTAATACGGAGTACACGATATGGACAGCTGCACCGGGCCAGCCTGATGAGGCCACGCCCGCAGGCACGGCGATGGTGAATGCGCTTTGGGTACTGGATGCCGAGAATTTACCGCTGCGGCGTGATCCGGTGTTTACCAGCAATCGCTTCAGCTTACTGAACCGGAACCAGATCCCTGAATTAGGCACAACCACCAGTCCGTCACAGGCTGAGACGTTCTTGGCGGTGACCCGCCTGGCGGGGGTACCGGGTACCACACGGACGCTGACGCTGGAAGATCCGGGTCGCGATGAGCACACCGTATTAGCCGTCAAGGACAGCAGCGGCACCCTGCTCGCGCGCTCACCCAGCGGCAGTGCGGAGCACTATAATAACGGCTCAGCGCTTTACACTATCCCGATCACCGTCCCGGCAGATGGCATCATCTATGTCTACGCCTGGATCGCGGACTTTAGTATGGATATGGGGACAACCTACCCCTACTGTCTGGATTACGGCGATGCCCCCGGCTATAACGATGCGGCGCATGCCTATGATGCGGTCACCGCTCTGGGCAATTTGCCGAACGTTGATCCCGCTACCCAAACCGCTAACGGCGATGCCAGCGATGATGACTTTGATGATGGCGTGCGCCTCAATGGCACCACGCTGCAAGACCAGACGCTGCGCAATAACAGTCCGTTCACGCTGGTGGTCACCACATCCGGCACGGGCCGTCTCCACGGCTGGATTGACTGGGATGCCGATGGCACCTTTGGCAATAATGCCAATGAGCTGATCATCAGTGAAACCAGCGATGGCAGCGGCACCCGTACTTTCGCGGTAACGCCGCCCGATGTGGTCACGCCCGGCGTGAGCTATGCCCGCTTCCGTTATTCGGATGATGGCGCGGCCAGTTCACCGGATACGCCTGCGGCCAACGGTGAAGTCGAGGATTACCGCGTGCAGCTGATCCGCACTTACACGATTAGCGGCCGCCTGTTTGAAGACAGCAATGTGGATGGCACGAATGCCCCGGCTGAGCCTGGCATCGCTAATACCCCTATCGTGCTGTATGACAGCGTGAACAACCGCTGTGTCAGCGCCCTGACCGAGGCCAACGGTAATTATACCTTTGACCGCGTGACCCAGGGGACGTATCAGGTCTATGTGGCGGCGGGTGAAACCGTGCCGACCCCACAAAACTGTGGCGTGGCTAATGCGGCTGATCCGGTGGGTTACCTGTCCACCACGGCGAATGAGTCCGCTAGTTTTAGCGTGACTAATAGCGACCTCGGCGGCATCAACTTTGGGGATATACGACCTCCCAGCTTTGAACTGGATAACCGACAGACTGTAATACCCAATAGCTCGGTGTCACATCCGCATGTCTTCACTGCGAACAGTGCGGGTAGCGTGAGCTTTGCGGTTATCGCGGAGAACGCTAATCCAGCGTCCTTAAACTGGGGTCGCCAGCTCTTGCTCGACAACGACTGTGATGGTTTACCGGGGAACGGCGATGGGCCGCTGCCTGCCAGCATCCCTGTGACCGCCGGGCAGCAGATCTGTCTCCTGGTCAAGGTTCAGTCCGCTGCGAATGCCACACCGGGTGCCGTGTATGTGACTGACATTCAAAGTGACTTCACCTATGGCAACGGCAGTTCGATCATCGCGAATGACCTACAGGCACGTCAGGACATCACTGAAGTCGCGGGCAGCCCGCAGAACACCGTTAGCGGTGCGGGCAAACTGGCGCTGGCGAAGGCCGTGTGGAATGTGACCCGTAATATCGACGGTAATGTCGCCCTGCCCGGTGAGACGCTGCGCTATACCATTAGCTATGAGAATATCGGCAACGGCCCATTGGATGAGCTGGTGATTAATGACAGCATACCGGCGTTCACGATGATAGTACCCGGCAGTCAGCGTTGCCCATCCGGCACCACGCCGCCTGAACTACCGGCCTGTACCGTCAACATGGACAGCTACGGTGGGCTGAATTGGTCATGGAACGCTGGTGAAAAGCTGAACCCGGGGTCTTCCGGCAGCGTGTCTTATGAAGTCACCATTGACTAGCTAACTCGCTATACGCAACACCTGAAACGGGCACCCTATAGGGGTGCCCGTCGTGCGTTTAAGATCATACACGACCTAAAACTTCCCACCAAAACTACAGTCATTGCGCTCACATAGACAGACGCAAAATCACACTTATTAAAACAGCCGTAACAAAAAATTAACTTAAATAAAACATACCGTTATCCAAGTAGCATCCCCCCAAATATTAACCTGCACAATCTCCTAATAACCCCATCAACTTCAGCCAATAGCAAGGTTTGTTACGTTAATGTCTGGATCTATTTTAGAGTAACGTAACCATGAAACGTTGCTGTATCAAGCAGGTTACTTTCAACGCTAAATAGCATGACAAAAGTTCTCAGCCGCAAAAATGCGCTGTATTAAAGGCTGTAAATATTAAAATCCTTGATACTTTTGCGTGCGGACTTGGCTTTGGTTATACGCAGACGAAATACCGTCCAGGGCGCGGGATCAAATAATTGAAAGCGAGGGGTTTTCAAAGTAAGCGCTTACACCGTGCTATCAGCCAGCTGGCTGTAGGCGCTATTCTCAGGGCTAGCTAATACTCTTGTGCAGAACATTGCAAACTGATTCATGCAGCCGTCAAATCGCTTTATGCCATATAACAAGAAATGAAAAATTTGCAGCGCATTTTAATTAATTCAACCTTCCTAAGCCTGCTCTTTATCAGTGGACTGATACACGCGGCTACGCCTTCATGTGGCAACACTATTGTTGTCTGCTCTCATACCGGCTCATGGGGCGAAATTAACAGTGCGAATTTGTCAGCTGCCCGTGCCAAATTAACCAACCCCGCCTTCTTCGGCGCCTCGGGCACCATGGCCCCCGAAACCTTCAGCTTTGTCACACTGAATAGCCTCACGAACGCGACACTCACGGCTAATAGCTGTCAAATTTATTTCTCTGGTTATGACTCCGATGCGGAGATAGATAGCACAGAACAGGCCGCCCTCAGCGCCTGGGTCAATGGCGCAACCAACCGGATGATTATGGGCGGCTGCGATAACAGTGGCTTTGACGCCATTTGTCAAGCGGTGGGTAGGCCAGTCACAAACTACAGCAATATCCCAGTCAATTTGGACGCTAATACGCCGCTGAACCCACTGTTATGTTCGGGTGCAAGTACGGTACAAACCGCCGGTGGCGCGTCCGGTTATTTCAATAACCCAGGTAGCGACCTTGTCCTGGCACGCTATGCTGATGCGACAGCCCTGCCCCAGGTGATTACCGATAGCCTAACGGGGGGTGCAAAATACTTATTAACCGGCGATATTGATATGTGGACTACCCACAATCCACAGGTGTCCGCCGGTTCCGGTGCTTCATTACAAAATGATTTTTTCATTCTCAATACCTTCAAGTTTGCAGCGGATAATATGTGTGGTCGTATTAGCAGCTCCGGGCCAGAATGCCTGCCGTCAGTGACCGGTAAGGCTTATGACTTTGGGGATGCTCCAATCTCAGGTACCGCCCCGGATGGCAGCAACAGCAGTAATTATGGCGAGGCCAGCCATGAAATCGTCAGCGGCCTCTTCCTGGGCGCGGGCGCACCCGATTATGAAACGGCAAATCAACCCAATCACACCGCCAGCGGCGACGATACAGATGGCGGCGATGACGATGATGGCGTTAGCCTACCGCTACTGTTAGCGGATTCTAATAACTACAGTATCCTACCCACCGACATTACGGCAGCAGGCACCGGCACGCTGCACGCCTGGATAGATTTTGATGGCAACGGCACCTTCGATAGCGATGAACATGCCAGCAGCACCGTTACTTCAGGAACACCGGCCACGGCGCTGAGCTGGACATTAGATGGCACCGGCAGCAACCCGGATTTTACGCTGCGTGCGGGCAAAACGACCTTCGCCCGTTTTCGCTTCACGTCTGATAACAGCGTTACCGCCAGCACGCCAGCCTCCACCGCCAGCGACGGAGAGGTGGAAGACTATCCATTAATCATCCAAATCAATCCGGCAAGCTTTCGCTGTCAGGCCAAGGTCGATGTCTGGTATGCCAATGATGAATCCGGCAGTGTCAGTAACAGTGAATTTACGGACGCACTGGACTTTATCTATCAGGTGACTGATGGCTTTTATCATGCATTCGCCGACGGCGCACAGGGCGGGCTGGTGGGTTGGGCCTATAGTGCGGCCCCGGTTAATGTCGTCATGCCCATCACCGAGACCTTCTATGATCAGGGCGACTCCGGGCTGGCCACCACCGGCACAAACGTCGATGGCGATGGCAATGGCGTACGTGAAAACTATACGGCCAAAGTCGATCTGAGCGGCGGCACTCATCTGAGGAATGCAACCCAGGGGGTGGCTAATCTGATTAATGCGGGCAACGGTAGACGTACCGGCGTCCCACAAGTTGCCGTGTTTTTAACCGATGCCCCGGCTTCTCAAATCAATAATGTTGCTGGCAATGGCGGTGGTTCAGCCTGGGAAGCCGCCGCCGCCAACCTGCGTGCTGCCGGGCCAGATGGCACCCGTATTGCGTTAGTATTGCTGGCGGAGGCCGCAGATGCCTATGACAACGACCCAACGGCACGGGCCACAATTACTAATGTCATTGGTTCTGACGGGATTATTATTCAGACCTCGTCTTATTCAGCGGTAGCCGACCCGGCAAACCAATATATTAATCAAGTAGCAGACTCTATCTGTTCCGTCGCAAGCTTCGCACCCGACGCTGATTTTGGTGACGCCCCGGTCTCAGGTACAGCACCAGATGGCAGCAGCACTAATAACTATAATGAAGCCAGCCATGAAATTGTCAGTGGCATCTATCTGGGCGCAGGTGAGCCAGACGCCGAAGCCGCTAACCAGCCCAGCGCCGACGCGGGCTTATCAGGTACAGACGGCGACGATGGTAACGACGACGCCGATGAGGATGGCATTACGCTGCCTGCCCTGACGCAGGGTCAAACAGCTAGTGTTAGCGCTACCGTCGCCGGTGCAGGCGGCTACCTACAGGGCTGGATCGACTTCAACGGCAACGGCACCTTTGACGCCAGCGAACAAATCGCTACGGACTATCAGGACGGGGGTAGCGGCGATACCGACAGTAACACCGGCACCATCACCTTTACCGTTAATGTGCCGGGAACCGCAGTGACCGCGCAAACCTTCGCGCGTTTCCGCTGGGCAAGCACTGCAGGCCTGGACAGCACCACCGCCGCCAGCGACGGTGAGGTCGAAGACTATGCACTCACCATTCTCAGCACGGATTATGGCGACGCCAACAGCAGCTATGGCGATGCAATGCACACGCTAAGTCCCGGCCTCTTTCTCGGCGCGGCCATGCCCGATTCAGAAGTTGCGCCACAAAACACCGCCAACGGCGGCGCTGATGGCACCGGTGATGATGCGGATGCCAACGGTGATGACGAGGATGGTGCGGCCTTCCCCGCCGTATTGGATAACAACCAATTCACCGTACCGGTGCAAGTGAACCAGATCGCCGCCGACAGCGGTTACCTGCAAGCCTGGATTGACTGGAATGCGGATGGTGACTTCGCCGATGCGAATGAACAGGTCGCGACCGACCTACAGCTCAGCAGCGGCACCAGCGGCACCATTGACCTGAATATCGTCATCCCCGCCGATGCCGTCGCCGGTCAGACCTCAGCCCGCCTGCGCTGGTCAACCACCGCCGGACTCAATGCGATTGATCCCGCACTTGATGGTGAGGTCGAGGATTACCTCGTGACTATCGCACCACCTTATGTACCTACGCTGCCGACCGAGGTCTGCCACGCCACCTATGCAAGTTGGCTGCTGACGCCGGGACTCAATCAGGAATACCCCATCACCGGCTTAGCTATGGTGAATGCACGCTGGGTACTGGACAGCGACAATCTGCCGGTACGGCGTAGTACACCCACCGCTAACGGCACGCTCGACTACCTGAGTGCTAATCAGGTGCCCGATCTCACTACCGAAGGTGATGGTACTGAATCTGAAACCCACCTCGTGGTCACGCGCC
>CALAMO010000059.1 GCA_937925855.1 uncultured Thiotrichaceae bacterium | reverse complement strand
GGGCTGTTTCAATCCACTCCCAGCCAGAGAGGCTAGGAGAACCGGCACCCGCCACTTTATCAATCACACCCTGCAATGTTTCAATCCACTCCCAGCCAGAGAGGCTAGGAGAACTTGCCAGCTTCAGCGGGGTTCATTGGTTCACACATGTTTCAATCCACTCCCAGCCAGAGAGGCTAGGAGAACCCTATTGGTCGTGGCAACGATAAAAAGTTATGCGTTTCAATCCACTCCCAGCCAGAGAGGCTAGGAGAACCATGGGTTGATGGCTACGCGGACGTGGGTGGGGAGGTTTCAATCCACTCCCAGCCAGAGAGGCTAGGAGAACGCGGTCGATATTCAGCCGCTTGATGACAAAATGGTTTCAATCCACTCCCAGCCAGAGAGGCTAGGAGAACGGAGGTGATCGATGAACTATCCACCCATCCAAAGTTTCAATCCACTCCCAGCCAGAGAGGCTAGGAGAACTTCTGACTGGCAAATCAGCCCCTAGTATTTTGGTGTTTCAATCCACTCCCAGCCAGAGAGGCTAGGAGAACCTGCATATCGCTGGCCTGTAGCTTAAAACCGGACAGTTTCAATCCACTCCCAGCCAGAGAGGCTAGGAGAACGACGGTGCCGCTGAGTGGCTGCGTGCTGCGGCCTGAGTTTCAATCCACTCCCAGCCAGAGAGGCTAGGAGAACCTCAACTGGATTGCCCTGCGAATTTTTAATATCAAGTTTCAATCCACTCCCAGCCAGAGAGGCTAGGAGAACCGCCCGCGTGTAGGGGCGTCATTTACATAGAAATTTAGAGCGATTTGCGCGAACCCTAGCGGGGAAGGTTGATCAGTAGGTTTACGGCGCAGTTGCATCATTAACTTCACTAAAAAAACAATGCGTTAAACGAGTGCGAACCCTCCGAGGATTTAGCCACCACTAGGGGTTCGCGTTAGATAAACACATGCCGATTATACCACGCGGCGGCCCCAATTATAAAATTAACGGTGCTTCAAAGTCAGTGGCTTTAAACCGACCAAACTCCTGTACGTTTTTGCTGAGTGGTTCATTCAGACGATAAATCCGCAGGTTATCTTCCGTTTCATCAATTTCTTTTAACAGGTCATTTTCAAGAACGACCTGTGTCGCCACATCAACCTTGCACTCAAACACCGAGTACTGCACCCGCTGTCCGTAGTTTTGGCATACTTTTGCCACTCGCCGCAGCCGTTTGCGCCCAGCGGCGGTTTCCGTTGAAACATCGTAAGTCACCAGTACTAACACTGCTTAGCCTCCCTAGGACGTGGATGACAAAATCTCATTTGTTAAGGAACGGAATATAGCTCTCTATATCCCCGCGCAGATAGCGCGCCAGCAGCCGTGCTTGTAACAGAGGCAGCAGGCCAATTTCCACGTTGCTCTCTAAAACCGGGTGTTGCAGCGTCTCTTTCTTGCGCTCCTGATACGCAACAATCACCGTCTTGCGTCCGCTTTCAGCCAGTAACACGGCACCACCGGTACGAAATTCAAAATCTTTCAGGCGCACCTGTCCGCGATTAATGAGCGTCAGCGCCAACCTATCTGCTGCCACCGCCCGAAATTCTTCCATTAAGTCTAACGCCAACGCTGGGCGACCCGGTCGTACCGTATGAAAAAAGCCCAGCTGTGGGTCAAGCCCCACCGTTTCCAGCGCACTGCGACAGTCGTTTAACACAACCGCATACAAAAATGAAATCAGCGCATTCACCGCATCCCTTGGTGGTCGCCGACTGCGTCCGGCATAACAAAACGCCTCCCGCGCTGCCGGTTTAATCAACGTATTAAACTGCTCAAAATAAACCCGCGCCGCATCGCCCTCTAGTCCGCGCACCGAATCTGCCGCTTCCGCATGTGCCAGATTCCGCAGGTTCACCGCTAACGCATCCGCCGCCTTACCCAAGGCCGCTTTTTCCGCCTCATCCTTACTATCCCGAGCCCCACGCAGTAAAACCTGACGGCTATTTCTTAGTTTTCCAGCGATAAAAGCCTGTGCGAGAATTAAGGATTGCGCGCTATCTTCCGCCGCCCTGAACTGGGCTTGGCGCAGCAGAATATTCCCGCTGACGGGGCCTTCCACCCGTGCCTGAAATCGCCCGTTGCTATTCAGCCAAACCACCGAACGGCCATCTTCCATACAGCGCGCCATGAGTGCCGGGCTTAAACTCACCCGTCCGACACAAACGATACTGCCCAAATGATGCAACGGTACCTGTCCTTTCTTTTTGCGCTCCACCGACATGACCAGCGTCTCGCCTTCAAGCCGCAGGTAAGCATCATCAGTAGTGATATAGAGCGTGTTGAGGAGTGCTTTCATAGCTGATCATCCCGCATCATATCCGGGCTAAACAAATAGCTGCGTAACTGACGAATACGTCCGGCCTGTCCGGCTAACTCCGGCTGACAGGTCTCACGTAAGGAACAGGCCCGACACAAACTGTCGTCATCTGTGGGCGGCGGTAAGCGGCCACCGTCTAATAACTCACGCACCCGTGCAATTAATAGCATCACATAATCCCGCGCCGCCGCATCAATTAATACCTCACGTCGTCGCCGACTTTTATGGTGAAAAATCGCGCCCTTGCTTACCGTTTTTCCGGTCATCTCCTCCAGGCACAGTGCTTGTCCCACTAACTGCGCCTCATCGTGAATCTTCTGCTGACGCTTCCCCTGCTTATACTCAATCGGGTAGGGCGTGCCCTCCGCATCAAACTCCACCACATCCGCCCGCCCGGTTAAACCATATTGCGTGCTGAATAAGGGTAATGAGCGTTCCACCCGGATACCGTATTCCAACCCGCTCTCGCCGCTGTCTACCCGCTCGTGCGCCAGATGACCGCGCACCGTATGCACGTTATCGGTGAAGGTTTGCCCCAGGTGGATGAGCGCGCACTGACGCGGGCAATAGCTGTAATGCTGGAGCGCGGAGAGCATAATGGGGGTGGGGTTATTCAAATGGCAAATCCTTAGAACCCTTCAATGGGTTCGGGTTTCAGGCCGTCCAGATCAGCTATTGCATAACTGCCATCAGCATTAACCGATAAAGATTGATGCACCTTGGCCGAAGAATACTGTCCACCCTTAGAGTCATGCTGCCACCAAAACACGTTGAGCACTTCCATGCTGCCTTCCGGGCGGGCAGAAGATGCATCGTTTTCAAACAGTTTAGGTAATACGGCTTTAATAGCTGCTGCGTCGTCGTCGCTAAAGCCGGTTTTACCAGCGAGCTGTGGATTCATGCTGCCATTAAACACATAGATTCCATGATCAACGCGATGTTTCATCCCCATCGTATCAGAAGAACGTTTTTTTCCGTCGCCTTCGCCACTGACACTTTTAGTGATTTGCGTACTGGTAATGCTGACCGGTTCGATGCTGAAAGCGGATTGAATGCTTACCGGGCCACGGATAGGAATAGAGATGCCATCACCTTTTTTAGCGCCACCTGCATAGGCGAATAGCTGCCCAAAAGCGCGTACATCAAACCACGTCTCACAGGCCAGCTGTGCGGCATCACCCTCGGTGAGCTTTTTGCCAAGCGTTTTATCTGCCCGGTCTTTCAGGCTGGTTGCATCGTCAATTTTACGATCATCCGACTGCACAAAAATACGATGGCCTTTTTCCAGCAGGCGGTCGCGGATTTTGCGCTTAATCGCGACATCAGTAATTTCGCCGGTGCCCTGGTAGTCGGTGCGTGGGCGATTGCCATTTAAAGGGTCGCCATTTGGGTTGGCGTTAGTCACCTTTAAGATGACAGCGAAATCGATTTTGGTTGAGAGTGACATAGATGGTTCCTTTATACGGCAGGTTCAGAGGTGGATTCTGTGGACGTGTTACTTTTATCGCCTAATAGTCTGCTTCTTTGGCAGTGGAAGCCTAATAAGAATTCTCCGCTTAGTGGGCTGTCAAGCTTAGAAAAGTCATCAGGGAGAAATTTATTCATAATTTCATCCATAACTTTTTCTCTTGCCATCAAGAAATCAGGGCAGTTTGCCTTTAGTCGGCCTACATATGACCGCCTGAGCGAAAGCTCAATTTGAGTCCATGTTTCAAATGGGTGTGTCGAAAAGCGGTGCATGAGCCTGGCTGCATTCGTTTCTCTGTCCTCCTGGCTTTGTTTTAAGGCGAATCCCTCAATATTGTCGGCGAGGGCGAGTAGGCGTCCGAATAAATAATCACGGTTTGTGCGATCTGTTTCTAAGCTCATTAAATAGTTTTCCTTCTGGTTTTTTCCCCGATATATTGCACAGGTAATTCCTAAAGCTTTGTTCCATTCCCATTTATCTTCTCGTTTTTCCATACTCATGCGTTTGCAGACACGGTGAATAGAAGCTTGGAGTAGATCATTGGGAAAAGGGAACTGATCAATAATGCAGGGTAATAGACGCTCCACCGTGGCCTTCTTTAACTTGTCATCCAGACGGCGACCGTAAGCCGCTTCTGCAATGTCTCTGGGGGAGGGCGCACCAGTGAATTTTTTGTCTTTGCTGAAATTCTGCGGCCATGCAAAATGGTGATGCCAATGGTGCAGGAGCGCCAAAAATTCTGCATATTCCAGCACACGGTAATAGGTCACTGCCATTCGTCCCGGCGTGGCCGAGTCCAGTCCCATAATAACGACGTTTTGCGTGTCTGAAATATCAGCTTTGTAGCCGCTCATCATGCGATTCAGACGACGTGCGTAATGCTCACCGACATCACCGACATCACCAATGTCTGCTGTTGTTTCAGTTATGTTTGCCTGTGTCTCATCCAGTTCAATCCATAAATCGGCTGTATTAGCAAACTTGTCAGGAATGGCTTCGCCCGTCACCGCCCAGGACACAAATACCTGATCGCCAAAGCGGTAAGCTTGCTTGCGCTGTACTAGCCAGCGCAGCGCATTATGAGCTTTTTGAGTCACATCAGCCGATACGGTACAAGCCTGTTCGCCGCCTTTATCGGTAAAGCGTCCACGGAAGGTAAAACCGGAAGAGTCGTTGGAGGAAATAAGCTTGGCTTTATCTGCGCCATGGCGAATACCTGAAGGGTGTTGACTGGCCATGGTAGTGTTAACGCCGGTTACCATGCACAGGTCTTCTCTGGCTTCTCGCTGGCTGTAAAAATTGATCCATGCTTGAAACAGTTCCTGATCTTCCCAGCTGGCGGATAATTCAATCCCTGGTGTTTCTACCCGCCAGCGGATTAACGCGGCTTCGACAGTTTGTCCAGGTGGGATGACTTTATAAATCGGTGGTGCATACTCGCCGAAAATACGGTCGTGTTTTTTGGGGTCGTCTTCTTGAGCCAATCGCTCTGTGAAATCTTGGTAGTGACTGCCCAAAATGTCAGGGAGCACGTTACTGCGCTCCAGCTCACTCAATTTCCACTGTTTAATCAATTTATTGTTTTCACCGATAAACAGACAACGTGTTTTTATCAGGTCTGTTATTAAGGTGGCCTGATTAATATACTGATAAACCGCTGCTGCTTTAGGGTGTGAATAATCCGACTTAACCCAGTCGCTCAATTGGGATAGGAAATTCTGGTAAGGGACTTCAGGCTGCTTTTGAAAACCAGAAGTTACTTCACCACCATAGACAAGATAGTCACCCGCAACATATTGTAATTTGTCACAAAGGGGATGGTTAACCGGTTTGCTACCCGAGCGCCCGGCAGAGCCTTCAGTGCAGGGAACAATAGTAGCGAGTTCACCTTTTTGCAGGACCTTTGCTGTGCGGAAGTTGCCTTTATCATCCAGAATGACTTCAATGTGCGCATTTTGTGTGGTGTGGCAAATGGGGAGCAGGGGGTTGTCACCTGTCATGAATTCCGGTTTTGCGCTGCAATGCTCATAAGTCTTATAGAGCTGATGCAGCCAGCCTTGATGCAGTTGCTTCATGCCTTGATTTCCTGTTCGGTCAGTTCTGTTACATTGGCCTCCAGCTCAAATATTTTTGGCTCCATGTCGCGCACAAATTTACGATTCTCACAGGTTTCGGGCCGGTCAAACTGAATCACGCCATGACGCATCACCGGATACCAAAAGCGGGCATATAGCTGTTTTTCACCGGTTTCATCGGGGTAGTCAAAGCCGTGAAACATTAGGCCGAAGCCGAGTTCTTCAATAGCCTGATAAGGGCTGTCACCCTCTCCAAAATTGCAGGGTTCGACATAACCCTGACAGTCGCGGGTGCCGAGAAAAATGTCTTGTCGTCCGCCGCGTTTTAAAGCGCGCTCTGCCATAGCCTCATGCTTCTTGGTGTTCCGGTCGGCGGTCAGTTCCGGGCGTTGCAGATTCCACTCAAAGTGGGCTTTAACCTGGTATTCTGTCTGTGCCAGAAAAGTGTATATCGCTAAGGTGTTACCGCCGCTGTAGACCAGTGGTTTAGTGCCTTTGGTTTGGGTGCGGATAGCATTCATGACACGTACTTCATCAATTATCCAGGTGAAGGTAGGCTTCCAGTAAATAGACTTAGCGACGCCTTTGAGTGCTTCATAGGTCGGTATATGATAGGAACACTTTTCGCCACCAATCTTAGTGACTGGGTCGGTAAATAGCGCGTAGCGCCCCCATAGTTTGAATTCGTAGCTTTTGGATTTGAACAACCTATGCCTCCAGTGTTTTAAATCGTTTACTCATAACATGCCAGGAAAGTCTGTCTCTCCCACAATCTCGTTGCTCAGGCCGAAGTTTGTGCTGTAGTACTCACCTTTGACATACAAAATATCGACATCCTTTTGCACTGTACTAAGTGCCTCCGCAGCTATAAGTTCATCCAGTAAATGAGGAAATACATTCACTGTGTATTGCTGGGCTTCGCGTAGCAGCGTGTATTGTTTGTCTGGTTCAGGCACTGAGCACAGTGCATTGATGATTTCTGTGCCGCGCCTGCCGTAGGGCACAATAACACCGCGTGTTGGTGCGTTAATCGCCTTGAACGCTTTAGCAGCGGTCATAAAGGATTGTCTGAACAGAATAGGGGGTGATTTACCCTGGTTGGTGCGTTGATAGTTGTTGATCAACTTCGTGTTCTGTGAAAGGAGATTGAGCAAACTGTCATTGACTGCATCGCCCGTAATCGGATAGCACATTTCAGCTTGACGCTCGAAAAAGTAGTAGCGGAAAAAGCGCTCTATCGCTACCGGGCCAAGTAAATTTCCCTGGTCAAATGTCTCCGGCGACTGTTTAAAATCCCGTAGGACTCGCGCAGTTTCCTGCTGACCGATGGCTATATCCGGCAACATGCCCAGCTTTTCATCGGAGGTGTCTAAATTAACGATGCTGACACGGCCTTTTTGTGCTGTGCCGTTAGTATGCCTCAGTTCACCGTGCCGGTTACAGCGTCCGGCAGCCTGTGCAATGGAATCCAGCCCGGCATTAATGCGGATAACTGAACCAAAACTAATATCGACACCGGCTTCGATTAATTGCGTTGATACACATAAAACCGCACGCTGTCTGGCGAGTAGCTTACGCATTACCCGCAGTACTTTTTTGCGGTGTGCCGGACACATGCTGGTACTGAGATGAAACAATGCAGCATGAGCCGGGCCATGCTCTTGCAGAGATTGGAAAATAGCTTGTGCCGCCTTTTTGGTGTTAACAATGACCAGACAACTGCCGGTGGTGGCCTGTTCTGCCAGCGCGAGATCAGCAATTTCAGCGAATGAATAAGCCTCAGGACGCTGGCAATCAATAATGTCAACCCGTCGTAGTTCTTCAAACAATTGGGTGACTGAAACCTCCTGACTCTGCATTAGCTCGCTGTCAGGATTCAGGCGCAGGCTGCCCTGATTTGGATCAACCCGATGTAGTAGAGGCTGGGTGGCTGTACATAAAATGGCTGTACTTCCACAATGATCAACCAGAAACTGAAGTGCATTATTAAACAGGTGGACGCAGTTTACGGGGAGCGTTTGGATTTCATCAAAAATCAGCACGGACTTAGCCAGTTGGTGCATGCGTCGTGCGCCGCGAGTGCCTGAACCAAATAGTGTTTCAAGAAACTGTACCATTGTGGTGTAAACCACGGGTGCATCCCAATTTTCTGCCAGAATTTTATTTTTCCAGGTCTGTTTGTCAGAGGTAAGATTAGCGTGATGCTCTAAGACAATATTACCGCCATCAGTACTGCCCTCTGGCTCTAGAATTTTACGGGTTTCGTCAGCATTTTGGTCGATAATCGACGTAAATGGGATGATGTAAACAACTCGTTCCAACTTATGCTTTTCCGCATGCTTGAGCGCAAAGCGCAGACTAGCAAGTGTCTTGCCGCCGCCGGTGGGAACAGACAGCGTAAAAATACCTTGTTTATCCTCAGCTCGCTGTAGGCAGGTGTCAGAGATAGTTTTACGAATCTGGTTAACTTCGGTATCAGCCCGGAACGTGGCTAATTTGGTTTCTAGTCGATCAGCGAGAGTTTGAAAATGCTGATAGCGTCCGTTTTGTCGCTTGCGAGCAGCGACTGGTTTTTCAAAATCAGCGGTATCGGTTCGGTCGGCATCAATCAGGCAGCTAAATAAATAGCGAATCAGTAGGCCTTGCTTGAAAACAGCGGGTATTTTTCTATTTTGGTCAAGTTGGAAAATTTCTCCTAGTTTTCTTGTGAGCTGATTGATTAACTGTGGATCACTCAATAATTGTTGTGAGCGTTGCCGGATGGCCGAATCCATTTTCGCCATCACTTCTTGCAAATGAGCGTCCTGCTCTGATTTTTGCATGCGACTGGAAAAACGGTCACGAGTCGGATTTTGTAAGGTCGATTCTAAGCAGTTAATCAGACCAGAATGGTGGGAAGCAATACATAAAGCTAGTATCTGCGCAGTACCATGTTGACGTTTGTCCTTTGCGTTCTGAAGTGCATTCCAAATAAGTTGTGCGCCTGCTGTAGAGTGATCAATTTTACCTTTGTTGGCCTTGGCATCTATGTACTCATCGGCATCTGGATCAAAATCACCCAACCCCGATTTCAGGTAGTGTTGAAATTTTTCGCTATATTTTCCGAGATCATGGAGCAAGCCAATGAGTTCACCCGCACTCTCTATCCCGAGTTTACTAGCGTATGTTTTGGCAAGCAGCGCTACTCCGCTTAGGTGTGCTGCAAGCGTTTGATCTTCTTGGTCGCTATCACGCCGGTGCGCAATAAATCCCTGACTTTCCATTTCAAGCCCATCATCTAGTCCCTTATAATGACTGTTATAACCGATAGCGCCTGGGATTTAAATAAAAAAGTTGTGGCTTACTAATTTACGCTGTCTTCCAGCCATTCAAAGCCAATAATTCAACGCAGTTATTTGCTAAATCCGATCCCAATCAGAAAAATACGATTTTGGTTATCCTAATAAGGCGCAGCATAGTCCTTGGCTATCATCTGTTGTGGGGCGCTTTTCGTGGGCTTGCAATCAGTAATCAACTAGATATCAATGATATAGGATTAACTGCCTCCGTCTGGCAGCGTAAAGCGCAAGGCCATATCAACCCGGTCCTTATTATTACTTTCTTCGGTGCGAGTATCCATGTTGAGTGAATATAAAAACGCATGCATGACGGAAGCATAAAAGCCTTTAGCCATACTCAGCCATTTTATTGCGGGTATGATTTTAACAAGGGATTTTGTTAAATAGCTTGCGTAATCGTTTTTTCAGTGCGTTAAAACCATTTTGTAGAAAGGCTTGATAAGTTGAATGCTTCTCCCGAATATTGCCCGTCAGGTAATTATCCAATCAATAATTATTCAGACGTAAGCGCATCTCCTGATTAGGATCGCTCAACCCATATTCCAACAGGTTGCCTGAAAAGCAACCGTGCGCGCTTTTATGGTTGATACCTGTTTAGAGTCGGAACAGGTCATCGCCAGGCAACTCTGCTTTACAAGCTTGCAGGGTTTTACCACCGGGCAGTCTTAATTGGGGTGCGAGTTCAGCCAGCGGCCAGACCACGAAAGAACGGACGCACAGATAAGGATGTGGCACCTTGAGTTCGGGTTCATCGATGATCGCATCGCCATACAGTAATAAATCCAAATCCAGCGTGCGCGGCCCCCAATGTGTGCCGTCCCGGCGGCGCTGGTGTGCCTGTTCGATCGCGAACAGTGCGTGCAGTAATTCCATGGCGGCTAAGCGGGTTTCAAGGCTGGCGACTGCATTCACATAATCCGGTTGATCTTGTGGGCCATGCGGTTTGCTGCGGTATAGGCCGGAGTGGCGTACGTCCTCAAGTGCGGGATGTGCGTCAAGCTGCCGCAGAGCCGAGTGCAGCGTCTGCGCGCCATCGCCGAGATTACTGCCTAAGCCAATGTAGCAGCGTGTGTTCATGTCTAACGGGCCATAACGCGGCGTTAACCAACGTTGCTTTGGCTGCTGTTTTTGTGAGGGCCGCGCTTCTTACGCCGCCGCCGTTTGCTGGTTTTACTGCACATGGCGGCGCGCTGTTCGGGGTCAACGTCCTGGAAGGTTGTCCACCATTCGGCATCTTCCGCCACCGGCTCACCGGCTTCAGCCCGCAGACAGAGAAAGTCATAGGCCGCCCGAAAGCGGATATTCTCAAATAGGGCGGTGACCCGTTTAAGTTCGCGGGTGCTAAAGCGTTTTTGTAAAGACCAGATATCACGGGTGATATTACTGAAGCGGCGCGGAATGGCGGTGTGTTTCACCTGCTGACGTAACACTTCGGTGGCCGCCAGCTGTAAAGCCTGCATTTCGGGGTAGCCGTCCTGCTGGGCCTCAGCGCTATAGTGCTGTACTTTATCCCACAGTAAAACGGCATATAGAAACGGCGGCATCACTGATTTACCCTGCGCTAGGCGGCGGTCAGTATTTTGCAGCGCGAGTTCCAGCAGGCGCTGGAAGCGTCCGTCTGGGTCTTGTTCCAGGCTGTCCGTAGTCAGCGGCAATAGGTGATCCAGCAGCTGGTATTCATCGAGGTATTGGAAGGACTGCCAGCCGTAGCCACTGTGCAACAGCTTCAGCATTTCATCGAACAGGCGAGCCGGAGCGACATCATTCAGCAGAGCAGCCATGGGTAAAATAAGGGATTCAGTTTCACCATCAATCGCGCAGTCTAGCTTGGCGGAGAAGCGTAGCGCCCGCATCATGCGCACGGGATCTTCACGGTAGCGCTGCTCAACATCGCCGATCATGCAGATCTGTCGCTTAGCTAGATCCGCTAGGCCGCCTACAAAATCTTTGATTTCATCGTGCAGCGGGTCGTAGTACAGCGCATTAATGGTAAAATCTCGCCGCCAAGCATCCTCAACCAGCGTACCGTACACGTTGTCATGTGTAATCCGACCCTGCGCATTGACCTGTCCGCCCTTGCCATCCTGGTGCGGCGCACGGAAGGTGGCAACCTCAAGATAGTCACGGCCAAAATGCACATGTGCTAGACGAAAACGGCGGCCAATCAGGCGGCAGGACGGAAAGAGCTTCCGCACCTGTTCTGGGTGGGCACTGGTCGCAATATCAAAGTCTTTCGGGGTGTGATCCAGCAGCAGATCACGCACACAGCCACCCACCAAATAGGCTTCAAAACCGGCATGCTGTAACTTTTTAATAATACCCAGTGCGCGCGGACAGATTTGTTCACTACGAATGCCGTGTGCCGCTGCGGATATCGTTATTGCCTTTTCAGGATTCAAATCCCGCCTCTTTTATCAATAATGGTGGTTAGCCCGTAATACCTATGGAAACGCTTATACTAACACTGTCCCTGCAGCTGAACCAGATTTTAACGGTGCGGCGCCTGCAAAGTATTGTTAAAGCAATGACTTCGCCATAACGACGGCATCTTCCCGCCCCTGTGTCGCCGGATAATAGTCTTTGCGCAGGCCAATTTCATTAAAGCCTTGATTCAAATAAAGTTGAATGGCGGCCTTATTGGAAGGTCGGACTTCTAGAAAGCATTCCTGCGCATCCAGCTCACGTCCCAGCATTTCCAAAGTGTACAGTAAGCGTTTACCGAGTCCCTGGCTCTGATAATCTGGGCTTACCGTCAGGTTTAATAGATGCATTTCCTGCACAGCGACCGAAATAACACCATAGGCCCTGATCACGTCCTGTTGCTCGTGCAGTAAGCAGTGGTAATGCTGATGACGCAGGCAATCGTTGAAAATACCCGGTGTCCAGGGATAAGGGTAGGCGCGCACTTCGATAGGCATGAGCTGTTCGAGATCACTGTCCTGAATAGGGCGCAGCGCTAAGCATTCGGTGGGAGACGACATCGGTTTAGGTTATCGGCGGCTGTAGGGTTTGACGCGCCAGCTGCAAGTCCTGCCAAGCCTTACGTTTTTCCAGCGGTTGGCGCAGTAGGTAAGCCGGATGATAGGTCACCAGCACGGGAATTTTACTGCCCGGTAAGGTATGCAGCTGACCGCGCAGACGGCCCAAAGGCGTATTGACTTGTAATAGATTGTGCGCCGCAATACGGCCAACCACGATAATCAGTTTGGGTTGGATCAGCGCGATTTGCCGCTCCAGATAACCCCGGCACAGCGCAGACTCTTCAGGCTTGGGATCACGGTTGTTGGGCGGCCGGCATTTCAACACGTTGCTGATATAGACGGCGCTGCGCGGCAGGCCAACCGCCGCTAGCATATTATTTAATAGCTGTCCGGCGCGACCCACAAACGGTTCGCCCTGACGGTCTTCATTCGCTCCGGGCGCTTCGCCCACAATCATCCAGTCGGCCTGGGTATCGCCGGTACCGAACACGGTTTGGGTACGTGAGGTATGCAGCGGGCACAGCTTACAGTGACTGACGCTGTGCTGGAGCGTGGGCCAGTCCATTTGACTACAGTCTGGTGCGGTGTGTGCAGCCTCTGTTGGGGTGTTTGTTGGTGTGCTGCGTGCGCGGGTACTGGTCTTGGCGTTGAGTGTGGCGGTTGAGGCAGGCGACGGCACCGGCACTTGATTAGGTGGTGGTGGCGGCACGCGGCGCGCTAAGGGCTGAGCGTGCTGAGCCGTTAGCACGGTGTCTACTGTGGCGGGCGGGGGGTATTCCGCTTTAGGCAGCCAGACGGGAATGCCCATAGCCTGCATGTACTGCGTGCGGCTTGCTGAATCCATTGGGGCTAGCCGCTGTCTTTCTTACGGCGCTGGAGACGGCGGCGGCGGCGGCTGAGCCACAGTGCTGGGCCGGATAGCGTGTAGATCAGGAAGGCCGCGAAGAGTACTTTAGGGGGGTCAATGGTTAAGAGGGCAAAGACCAGCACCACCCCGAGCATCATCACAAACGGTACGCGATTGCGCAGGTCAAAGTCCTTGAAACTGTAGTAGCTAACATTACTGACCATTAATAGGCCCGCCGCCAGTGTAACGGTCAGCGCTAGGATTTGTAGGTTACGGCCCTGAAAGGTTAAATCGTGGAACACCCACACCGTGCCCACCATCAGGGCGGCGGCGGCTGGACTGGGAATGCCGGTAAAATAACGCTTGTCCGCTTTACCAATTTGGGTGTTGAAACGCGCCAGCCGGAGCGCGGCACAGGCAACATAAATAAAGGCTGCCAGCCAGCCGACCTTGCCCCAGTTTGCTCCCCAGTCACGCATATGCTCCAGCGACCACTGATACATAATTAAGCCTGGCGCTACCCCAAAAGAGATCAAATCGGCCAGACTGTCGTATTCTGCGCCAAATTCGGTTTGGGTATTAGTCATGCGTGCGACGCGGCCATCAAGACTATCCAGCACCATCGCAATGAAGACGGCGATAGCAGCGACTTCATATTGATCCTGCATCGCGGCGACGACGGCATAAAAACCGCCAAACAGGGCACCGGTCGTAAACAGATTGGGCAATAAATAAATGCCTCGGCGTCTGCGTTCGGCGGAGGTGTCGCCGCTGTTACTGGATTCCGTTTTGTCGGTGCTCACGATGGTTTAATCCCCTTGGTATCGGTTTGTGAAAGCACTGTAGCAAGTTTTATCCGGCAAGAGAATCATCCCGGCGTGCCGTCAGGATAATGCTTGCCTGCGCGGCGGACGCTTAAAGCGCCCGCATTTTATCAAGTTGGTGTTGCAGCTGGCCCAGCGCAG
>CALAMO010000058.1 GCA_937925855.1 uncultured Thiotrichaceae bacterium | reverse complement strand
GCCCGCCAGATTGTTGAGTGTTGTCGCCACCGAGGGATGGTCTTTGCCCAGCGCTTTTTCTGAAATCGCCAAGGAACGCTGATACAAGGGTTCTGCCTTGTCATAGCGCCCCTGGGACTCATATAGGCCCGCCAGATTGTTGAGTGTTGTCGCCACCTCGGGATGGTCTTTGCCCAGCGCTTTTTCTTTAATCGCCAAGTCACGCTGATACAAGGGTTCTGCCTCGTCATAGCGCCCCTGCTTTCTGTATAGGCCCGCCAGATTGTTCAGGCTAGCCGCAATACCACTATGCTCCTCTGGTAGATATTGTTCTCTGAGACTCAATGCTTTTTCATACAGTGGCTCTGAGCGCTTATATTGCCCAGCCTCTTCCAAACCAATTCCAGCTAAATTTAGGTACTCACTCCACTTATCAAAGTGCTTTTCACCCAACGGCCCCATTTTATTTGCCGCGTCTTCATACGCTTCGCCCATTGCAAGGTATTGCAACTGCGTTCCGGCTAATGCACCTTTAGTGGCAGCTATTTCTGCTGCTGTTAGCAGGCGATTCTCTACATAGCTATCCATAGCTTGCTGCTCAGCCTGATCCAGCAGTTTTTTAGCTTCTACGAATTGTCCTTTATCGATAGCAGCATCAGCCTTATTTTTCAGGTCGGTAATTGCTTTATCACTGGTTTGAATGCCGGATAAACGTTGTTTTAATTCACGGAAACTTTGCGCAATCTCCTGTAGTTTCGTCTCATAATCTGATGGCGAAACATGTTCCAGTTTGAGAATCTGGAAAAAACTATTAATCGCCTGTGTACTGAAATTTTGTTTCAGTAAAGAATCCGCCAGCAGCCTCAGCTCCTGTGAACATTGCTGGACATTGACATTACCCGAGCCCTGATTAATGATATTTTCGTCGCCAATTCGGATGTCTTTACCTGCCTGAATACAGGCTTCTGCCAGCGCTATCGGGCTATAAGTCGTAACGGAAAACAGTAACATCCAGCCTAAAAATTTGTTATTCACTCTGGTTAACATCTCCGTCCCCCATATTGATTATGTTGCCACTGCCGATGGAAATATCACCGCCTGCCTGCATGCCGCCAGATGTTTTATCCTGAGATAGAAACACAATAGCAAGTACAAGACACAACAACACTCCGACAGTTATCAGGTAAATCGGCTTTCTTCCAATCCTCAGCCATGGTGTGTTTTTGACCAGCATACTGTGCTTTAGGGATGGCCGGTTTGTTTTTGTTGGTTGATGCAAAACACCCTCAATTCCACGTAATAGTTCCTGAAACCCCGCCTCATTCGCATCTCCCCACCACCCCTGCAAATCTGCATTCTGTCGGGCCTGAAAGGCCAATGGAATCTCAGCAGTCCGATAAACCAAAGGCACCAAAACCCTGCGATCCTTAGCATGATTAGACTCAGCAACCACCCATTCAGACTCCACTGCTGTCGGAGACCAAACTGTTATTACACAACGAGCCGACTTTAACGCTTTCTCGATGGCTTTATGATAATTTTCACCCACTCTCAATTCTTGATCCCACCAAACGCTATAGCCACAATCCGTTAAGGCTTGTGCCAATACAGCCACCCACTCAACGTCCTTCGAGCTATAGCTAATAAAAATATCAGGAATTGAATCATTCATAGGGGCAGCAAGTCGGGTGAAAGTTGAATAATAATACCACGATAAGAAATCTTGCACTGTGTAGCAATTCACAGTGATAACATTATGCCTCAGGCTGCTAATAAGCCAAAGGTAGAGCCAGATGCATATACGCAACGCAGCATAAGCCGACAGCACCGCTATCCACAATCTTGATATAGATGCCTTTAACGGGGCGGAGCAAGAATCGGTAGTAACACTCGCAGCCGGAAGGTTTGGTTTCGAGGCTGAGACTGGCAGTGGTTATATACCGCCCTATAAGCTGCAATACCCTTTTGGCTGGCAGGCGTTAAAACTTAATGCTGATTACCACTCAGAAGTAAGCAGGACTATCGCTTGCGTACCCACTCTGCAACAGCCAGAACGCTGGTAATTTTAATGCACACTTACTCAGCAAATACCCTTAAGTTTGGCAATTAATAGCAAAGTACGGATGCAGCAGGCCAGAAGTTTGCTGCGCGCGCATTTAAGAGTGATACATTAATCAGTCACTTCTCCGACTGATTTGCTATCATTCCCGCTTTTACAAAATTGTCTCAGTACCATAGGAGTGATTCCATGACTACTCGCCTTGAGTTGGCTAACGCTATTCGAGCTTTATCGATGGATGCCGTGCAGCAGGCCAATTCAGGTCATCCCGGCGCGCCGATGGGGATGGCTGATATTGCCGAAGTGCTTTACAACGATTTTATGTCGCATAACCCACAGAACCCGAACTGGGCGAATCGTGACCGTTTTGTCATGTCGAACGGGCACGCTTCGATGCTGCCGTATTCGGTGTTGCACCTGACCGGTTACGACCTGCCGATGGCTGAATTAAAGAACTTCCGGCAGTTACATTCCAAGACGCCGGGCCATCCTGAGTATGGTTATGCGCCGGGCATTGAGACCACGACCGGCCCATTAGGGCAGGGTTTGAGTAATGCCGTGGGGATGGCGCTGGCGGAGAAAGTCTTGGCTGCGCAGTTTAATAAAGACGGGCATGCGGTGGTCGATCACTTTACCTATACCTTCCTCGGCGATGGCTGTCTGATGGAAGGTATTTCGCATGAAGCCTGTTCGCTTGCCGGAACGCTGAATCTGGGTAAGCTGATTTGCTTTTATGATGACAACGGTATTTCGATTGACGGCGATGTTATCGGTTGGTTTGCGGATGATACGCCTAAGCGCTTTGAGGCCTATGGCTGGGATGTGGTGGCGAATGTCGATGGGCATGATGCGGATGCGATTCACGCGGCGGTCACACAGGCACAGTCGAATACGGATAAGCCGACGCTGATCTGCTGCAAGACCCTCATTGGTAAAGGTGCGCCGAATAAAGAAGGCGGCCACGATGTACACGGTGCGCCGCTGGGGGTGGAAGAAATCGCGGCGGTACGCGAGAACATCGGCTGGAAGCATGAACCGTTTGTGATCCCTGATGAGATCTACGCCGGTTGGGACGCCAAAGCAAAAGGCGCGGCGGCGGAAGCAGCCTGGAATGAGAAAATGGCGGCTTATACCGCAGCCTATCCGGCGGAAGCCGCTGAACTAACACGGCGTATGGCGGGTGAGTTACCGGCGGACTGGGCGGCAAAAGCCGATGCGGCGATTGCGGCGATTATCGAAAAAGGCGAGTCGCCCGCGACGCGGGTGTGCTCGAAGAATGCGCTGAATGGCTTTGCGCCACTGCTGCCGGAATTTTTGGGCGGCTCAGCGGATCTGACGCCGTCGAATAATACCTTCCATAATACCAGCGTGGGCATTAACTCCATGCACGGTGCGGAACAGGATTTCACCGGTAATTATATTTCCTACGGCGTGCGCGAGTTTGGCATGAGCGCGATTATGAACGGGATTGCGCTGCACGGTGGTTTTATTCCCTACGGCGCGACTTTCCTAATGTTCTCGGAATATGCGCGCAATGCGCTGCGTATGGCTGCGCTGATGAAGATTCGCAATATCTTTGTCTATACCCATGACTCGATTGGTCTGGGGGAAGATGGCCCGACGCACCAGGGCGTGGAGCAAACCGCTACTCTACGCATGATGCCGAATATGTCGGTCTGGCGGCCCTGTGACGGGGTGGAAACAGCGCTTGCCTGGCGCGCGGCGATTGAGAAAACCACCGGGCCAAGCTGTCTGGTGTTGACCCGTCAGGGTCTGCCCTTTCAGCAGCGTACTGCGGCGCAGATTGCTGATATTCGTCGCGGCGGCTATATCCTGAAGGATTGCGAGGGTACCCCGGATGCGATCATTATTGCGACCGGTTCTGAGGTGCAGCTGGCGATGGGAGCGGCGGAGCAGCTGAGCGATAAGCGGGTGCGCGTGGTCTCTATGCCTGCGACCGATGTATTTGAGGCACAGGACGTGGCTTATCGTGAGTCGGTATTACCAGCGGCAGTAACGGCGCGGGTGGCGGTTGAGGCCGGCGTTACCGGCGGTTGGTATCGCTATGTCGGCCTGAACGGAGCCGTGGTTGGGCTGGATACCTTTGGTGAGTCCGCACCCGCGAAGCAGTTGTTTGAACACTTCGGCTTTACCGTGGACAATGTTGCTGCGGCAGTGAGGAAAGTTTTATCATAGCCGCCTTTAATCATTGATAAATAGAAAAATAGCGTTTTGTAGTATAAGTACAAAACTTAGGGGCCTGTCTATCAGGCCTCTTGCATCATTAGCTAAGCAGGAAGTGTGATTATGACCATTAAAGTAGGTATCAATGGATTTGGCCGCGTGGGCCGAATGGTGTTCCGTGCTATTGCCAGTGAATTTCCCGATGACTTTGAAGTGGTGGGCATCAACGACCTGCTAGAGGGTGATTATCTCGCTTATCTGCTGAAGTACGATTCGGTACACGGTAATTTCAACGGTGATGTGCGGACTAAGGACGATGTGATGATCGTAAACGGTCAGCGTATTATGTTAAGTCAGGAGCGTGATCCGGCGGAGATTGACTGGCGCGAGTCGGGGGCGGAGTTGATTTTTGAATGCACCGGTTTTTTCCGTACCGAAGAGAGCTGTCAGAAACATTTGACCGCAGGGGCGACAAAAGTGGTGATTTCTGCGCCCTCGAAAGATGCAACGCCGATGTTTGTGTACGGCGTGAATCATGAAAGTTATGGCGGGCAGGCGATTACCTCGGCCGCTTCCTGTACCACCAATTGTTTAGCCCCCGTGGCTAAAGTGCTGAATGATCATTGGGGAGTGAAGCGTGCCCTGATGACGACCGTGCACGCGGCAACTGGCTCCCAAAAGACCGTGGATGGGCCATTGCCTAAAGATTGGCGGCGTGGGCGCGGCATGTTGGAGAATATTATCCCGACTTCGACCGGTGCGGCGAAGGCGGTTGGCGTCGTGCTGCCCGCGCTAAAAGGCAAAATGACGGGCATGGCGTTTCGGGTGCCGACCTCCGATGTGTCAGTGGTCGACCTGACGGTAGAGCTGGAGAACGACGCCTCTTATGAAGAAGTGTGTGCGGCGATGCAGGCGGCCTCGGCTGAGCCGGGCATCGGCGAAACGCTGGCTTATACCGAAGACCAAGTGGTGGCGACGGATTTCCGGGGTAATCGCCACTCCAGTATTTTTGATGCTGGGGCGGGGATTGCGCTCGATGGGACGTTTATGAAGCTGGTGGCTTGGTATGACAATGAGTATGGCTATGCTTGTAATATGTTGCGCTTTGGGCGCTATGTGGCGCGTAGCTAGTTCATTTGCGGTGGAGTGAGGGCGTCACTGTGTCCTATGCAGGGCGACACACGATAAAATCTTAGTTTCCAAGGAGCGATGGGGTGTCCATCATTAAAATGACCGATCTGGATCTCGCAGGCAAGCGCGTCCTCATTCGGGAAGATCTGAACGTGCCGATCACAGAAGGCGTTGTTACTTCTGCTGCGCGTATCCGTGCGGCATTACCTACCATTCAGCACGCCGTGGCAGCGGGTGCAAAAGTTATGCTGATGTCGCATTTGGGCCGCCCGACGGAAGGTGAGCCGGAGAATCAGTTTTCACTGGCACCGGTGGCGCAACAGTTGACGGTGCTATTGGGGCAGGAGGTTAGGCTTATAACAGACTACCTGACGACTGCGCCAGAAGTAGCTGCGGGTGAAGTCGTGCTGTTAGAAAACGTGCGTTTTAACCGGGGCGAGAAAAAGAATAGTGCCTCCTTAGCCCAGCAATATGCCGCGCTGTGTGACGTGTATGTGATGGATGCCTTCGGTACCGCGCACCGGGCACAGGCGTCGACCTATGGCGTCGGTGAACAGGCACCGGTGGCGTGTGCTGGGCCATTGTTAGCCGGTGAATTAGCCGCTTTGGGGCAGGCCCTGGATAATCCGGCGCGGCCCTTAGTGGCTTTAGTAGGCGGGTCTAAAGTCTCGACTAAACTGACGGTGCTGGAGTCGCTGTCGCAGGTGGTGGATCAGCTTATTGTTGGCGGTGGAATTGCGAATACCTTTATCGCCGCGGCGGGACACAACGTGGGTAAGTCACTGCATGAAGCGGATTTAGTGGCGACCTGTAACACGCTGACCGCGAATGCACGGGCGCGTGGTGCTGATATTCCGGTGCCGACCGATGTGGTCTGCGCTAAGGCCTTTGCAGCTGACGCCGCGGCAACCACAATGGGGGTGGCTGAAGTTGCGGATGATGACCTGATTTTTGATATTGGCCCGGACAGTGCGGCGGCGCTGGCTGAGGTGATTATGGCGGCAGGCACCATCGTGTGGAACGGGCCTGTGGGCGTGTTTGAGTTTGATCAGTTTGGTGCAGGTACGCAGGCGATTGCACAGGCGATTGCAGCGTCTCCTGCCTTTTCGGTGGCTGGCGGCGGTGATACGCTGGCTGCGGTGGATAAATATGGCATTGCAGATGAGGTGTCTTATATTTCCACCGGCGGTGGTGCATTTTTGGAATTTCTGGAAGGCAAAAAATTACCGGCAGTAGCGATGCTGGAGGCAAGGGCATAATGCGAAGAACGAAAATTGTAGCGACGATGGGGCCAGCGACCAATACGCCGGAGTCGATTGAGGCCCTGGTACGTGCTGGGGTGGATGTGGTGCGGCTGAATTTCTCGCACGGCACGTTGGCAGAACATGCCGAGCGGGCGCAGCGAGTGCGCGACGCGGCGCGCAAAGTGGGGCGCACTGTGGGTATTCTGGGCGATTTACAGGGGCCAAAGCTCCGTATCGCCAGCTTTAAAGACGGTAAGATTAAGCTGTCACCGGGCGATAAATTCACGCTTGACCCGGAATGGGACGAGCAGGCCGGTGACCAAACGCGGGTTGGGCTGGGCTATAAGGAACTGGCGGATGATGTCGCGGTCGGTGATGAGCTGTGGCTGGATGATGGTCGTATGGTATTGGCGGTGACCGCGTTAGAAGGCCGTGTAATTCATACCGAAGCGGTGAATGCAGGTGTGCTGTCCAATAACAAGGGACTGAACCGGCGCGGCGGCGGCTTATCGGCTCCGGCACTCACTGAAAAAGACCGGGAAGACATTAAGATTGCGGCAGAGATCAACGTTGATTTCCTGGCGGTGTCCTTCCCGCGCTGTGCAGATGATATGCATCTGGCGCGCAAGCTGCTGGAAGCGGCGGGCGGCAATGCGCTGATGGTTGCGAAGGTTGAGCGCGCTGAGGCGGTCGAACAACCCGTGATGGATGAGATTATTCTGGCTTCCGATGTGATTATGGTGGCACGTGGTGATCTTGGCGTTGAGATCGGTGATGCGAAATTGCCGCTGGCGCAGAAGAGCCTGATTAAGCGCTCAAGGGAGTTGAATCGGGCGGTGATTACGGCGACGCAAATGATGGAAACCATGATCACCAACACGATTCCGACGCGGGCTGAGGTGTTTGATGTCGCTAACGCGGTCTTAGATGGTACGGATGCGGTGATGCTGTCGGGTGAGACGGCGGTGGGTAAACATCCGGCTCGTGTGGTCGAAGTGATGGCCGAGCTATGTGAAGAAGCAGAGCGTTCGATTGTGGTGCGGCATTCTGACCACCGTATAGAAGAGCGTTTTGTGCGCGTCGATGAAGGGATCGCGATGGCGACCATGTACGCAGCCAATCACATGGGTGTGCGAGCGATTGCGGCATTGACGGAGTCGGGGGCGACGCCGCTGTGGATGTCACGGATTAGTTCGGGGATTCCGATTTATGCGCTCACCCCAAGTGAAGAAGCCAGTCGACGGGTTTGCGTTTATCGCGGTGTGTATCCGGTAATGCAGGATGATCTCACTGGCTCTGACCCTAAACTGGCGAACCGAGCGGCGGTGGAACTGTTGATTGATGAAGGCGTAGTCGATGCGGGTGACTTGGTGATCGTGACTAAAGGTGATCTCATGGGGATTAAGGGCCACACCAATCAGATGAAAGTGCTGCGCGTGGGCGAACACCATAAGGGGTGACCGGAGAGATGATGGCGATCAGCGACGAAATCAGTGATCAACAACTTCTGCGCTATAGCCGCCAAATTATGCTGCCGCAGATTGATATAGCTGGGCAGGAAAAGCTGCTGGGATCGACTGTACTCGTGGTGGGTGTCGGTGGCTTGGGTTCGCCGGTGTCGATGTATCTGGCTGCGGCTGGCGTGGGTAAGCTTATCCTGACTGACCCCGATGTGGTTGATCTCACCAATCTACAACGCCAGGTAGTGCATGCTACTGATACCGTCGCTATGCTAAAGGTCGAGTCGGCGGCGCAGCGTTTACAGCAGCTCAATCCCGATATTGAGGTGGTGTGCTTGCCGAAGGCGCTGGATGAGGCCGAATTATTAGCACAGGTGCAGTCAGCCGATGTGGTAGTAGATTGTACCGATAACCTGGAATCACGTTTTGCGGTCAACCGGGTGTGTGTAAAAGCGGTAAAACCATTAGTATCCGCCGCCGCAGTCCGCTGGGAAGGACAGATTTCAGTGTTTCATCCCGGTGTCGCGCATAGTCCGTGCTACCAGTGCTTTTACGGCGATGTCGCGGGTGTGCCGGAGACCTGTAGCGAGAATGGCGTGATTGGGCCGCTGCTAGGTGTTCTGGGCAGCATGCAGGCGCTAGAAACGCTGAAGCTGCTCACCGGTCAGGGTGACGCCCTGATTGGACGGGTGTTATTGTTTGACGCTTTGCATATGGAATGGACGCCACTTCAGCTGGCGCAGCGCCAGGACTGTACGATCTGTGGCTCAGCGGCTTGAGCGCTGAGTCTTCTAAATTTGCAGGGGTTTTTCCGTTATTTGGCTGGGGTTTTGCTAGGGTGTTTCAGTCAGTTTCAGGACTGCTGTTATAAAAGCGAGGGCTGTCTCCTGGTAAGATCAGCCCTCCTGATTTCCTAAGCAGCAATGGCGGCTGACTTACGAAAGGGCAGAGGCGTAAGGCGGCACCTCTGTGATCAAGCAACGCTAAGTGTAGGCGTTATGTCTGTTATTCGCTGGCGGCAATGTTTTCCGGTAGCAGGCGATGCGTATTATCACAAGGCACATCTTTTGAGCTACCATCTTCAAAGCTCAGGCGACAGCTATCGTGCGCAATGGCTTCATTCTTCACGATAACGGGTAGATTGCGTACGCTGGTATAAGCGGTTTGTGTGTCAGGTTCAGGTGCTGCGGTGTTCGCAAGCCCAGTCGTGCTGATCACAAAGAGTGCGATGCTGAGCGTAAACTTGTTCATGTTAGTTTCCCTGCATAGTAAATGGTACGGTTGAAGCCGCAGATCTCCATGTTGGGGGAATGAAAGGTTTTCATGTGCGTTCTCTGGCAATCGGTGGTTTCTGTGCTTAGTACTAAGCGTTGTAACAATCAGGTGCTGATTATGCTCTCTGACATCACAATATTCTGTGATAATTCTTACATATCAGTCATTATTTGCATCAGTCTGGTTCATGTCAGCGATAAATTATTTTTCCACGGTTGGGTACTCATATGCTTGTTTTTTCAAATCTGACACTGCGGCGCGGCCCAAGAGCTTTGCTGGAAGCAGCCTCGTTCAGTATCCACCCCGGACAAAAAGTCGGATTGACCGGCGCTAACGGTGTGGGTAAATCCAGTCTGTTTTCACTGATTCGGGACGAACTAGCACCTGATGTGGGCGATTTTGCTATGCCCTCTGCCTGGGTGCTGGCCCATGTGAAGCAGGAAACCCCGACGGGGGCACAAAGCGCGCTGTCTTATGCCTTGGAAGGTGATACGGAGTATGTGCGTTTACAGACGCAGATTGAGGTTGCTGATGGCGCGTTGCTGGGCGAGCTACACGCCAAGCTGGATGCCATTGATGGCTATAGCGCGGAGAGTCGCGCGGCGACGCTGCTGCACGGTTTGGGCTTTAAAGCCGATGAAATTGCGCGCCCCGTGAGCAGTTTCTCCGGTGGGTGGCGGATGCGACTGAATTTGGCACAGGCGTTGATGTGTCGTTCGGATTTGCTGCTGCTGGATGAACCGACTAATCATCTGGATCTGGATGCGGTGATTTGGCTACAGGACTGGCTGAAATCCTATCGCGGTACGCTGCTGCTGATTTCACATGACCGTGAGTTTCTCGATGCCATTTGTGGCCATATCGCTCATATTGAGCGCGAGCGGCTC
The DNA here is from genome assembly GCA_937925855.1 of uncultured Thiotrichaceae bacterium. Classification (GTDB taxonomy): domain Bacteria; phylum Pseudomonadota; class Gammaproteobacteria; order Thiotrichales; family Thiotrichaceae; genus Thiolinea. The sequence continues at coordinate 39,800 of CALAMO010000058.1, read as the reverse complement.
ACACTGTACACCGGCAATTATGCCACTTTTGAGATTACCCGAGCGGAACGCTTGGCGCAGCAGCAGGCCGCTTTCCAGAAGCAGCAAACCGAGATTGCACATATCCAAAAGTACGTGGATCGTTTCCGGGCGCAGGCCACCAAAGCGCGGCAGGCGCAGAGCCGCCTGAAAGCGCTGGAGCGGATGGAGAAGATTGCGCCCGCGCATGTTGATTCGCAGTTTAATTTTAGCTTTCGCACGCCGGATAAAATACCGCAGCGCCTGCTGCATATGGAAGCAGTGAGCCTAGGCTATGGCGCAACTACGATTATTGCTGGGGTGCGCCTACAGATTATGCCCGGTGATCGCATCGGCCTGATTGGGCCCAATGGCGCGGGTAAATCGACGCTGATTAAGTTTCTCGCCGGTGAGCTGGGCGCGCAAAGCGGTGAGTGTTGGCAGGCGCAAGACATGCAGATCGGCTACTTCGCGCAGCATCAGCTGGAACAGTTAGACCCGGCGGATAGCGCGCTGCAACATCTGCGGGCGCTGGATAAGCAGGCCAGGGAGCAGGAGCTGCGGAATTTCCTTGGAGGCTTTGGTTTTCAGGGCGCGCGCGTGGATGAGCCGGTGCAGCCCTTTTCTGGCGGCGAAAAAGCGCGGCTGGCGCTGGCGCTGCTGATTTATCAGAAGCCGAATTTGCTGCTGCTGGATGAGCCAACGAACCACCTTGACCTGGAAATGCGGCTAGCGCTGAGCATGGCTTTGCAGGTGTTTGAGGGCGCGATGGTGATTGTGTCCCATGACCGGCATATGCTGAAAACGGTGACCGATCAGCTGCTGCTGGTGGATGGTGGGTGCATGGTCGAGTTTGATGGTGACCTCGATGATTATGCGCTGTGGCTCCAGCAGCGCTTTAAGCGGGTCGCACCGTCGGCGGTGGATACGCGGTCTGAAGCGGCGGCTAAACCGGCACCGCTCAGCGCGAGCGAGCGCAAGGATCAGCGGCGCGAAGCGGCGGAACGGCGTAAACAGCTACAGCCGTTGAAAAAGCAGGTGGACAAGCTGGAACAAACCATGCAGCGGCTGACGCAGCGGCGTGCGGCGCTGGAGGGCGAACTGGCCGAACCGGAGCTTTATGCTGAGGCAAATAAGGGCGAGCTGAAGCAACGCTTGCTGGAGCAGGGCACGGTGGAAAGTCAGCTGGAAGACGCTGAGTTGGCCTGGATGGAGGCGAGTGAGGCGTATGAACAAGCCCTGGCAGAAGTGGGTTGATGCACCACGTTGATACACATGATAATTGTATCCCAAACCCTGAAGACTAGCACAAGGAACAAGCAGGCCATAACGGTTGCTAACCTAGTACTCCTCTCAATCAAACACTGCCGCGATAAAATCCTTTTGATACGCAGCCAGTCCCTCAGCTCGAATCACAAAATTTTCCTCATCCAGTAAGGCGGTGATTTTTGCCTGTTCCTGCGCTATGCTCCCGGCCCGGAATCCGACCACCAGCCGGTTTGCCCACGGCATTAATCCGGGCAGCGTGACGTAATCTGCCCCTGGCGGCCCATCACGTCCTGGCAGGCTGCGCCCAGCACCAAGCCGTCCCTTGAACTGATAAAACGCATCGGTCGCGGCGAGAAACTGGAGGGAATAATCCTGTTCCTGCTCGCCCTGGGTCATATCAAACCCCGCCATCATCGGCTTATTCTTGCCGGTTTTGAGGAACGCTATGCTGTCTGCACTGGCGAAGGAAACGCCGGGATGGCGGGTCAGTTTAGGGCTGTGCAGGTAGAGCTCATTCGACTGTTTGGCAACGTCTACCGCGATGCGTTGATCGGCTGGCCATTGCAGGCTGTGCGTGTCCACAGCTGGCCCTTGTAGGCCTTGTGCGTCCGCAGCGCCTAACACATAGGTGGTTTGATAATTATGTTGTTGCAGCATCACTGCGATTGGCTTGCCCTGATGCAGGGCAACCGTGACGCTGACGTAATGATCGAGCTGATGCCAGTCGGTATGCAGGCCGGTGCTTTCGACTAGCCATTGCTGCCAGCCCGGTAAGCCTTGTAGCAGGCCGCTGTGAGCGAATGCTAGATTATAGCTGAGAAAGGTCAGCGGCCAACGTCTGCCCTGATACTCCAGTGCATCGTAGTTGACCTTGGCATAGACGACCGGTGTTGTTGGACGCTGGTGTGGGCTGTGCCGAAATTCAGCGCTGGGGTCGTCGCGGTATTGATTGAGCAGAGCGGCGTCGACCTGCTTGCTGATCAGTTCACCTGCGCTGTACAACTCGCCACTGGCAATATAATCGCGGTAAAAATCCAGAAAGCGCGTCTGTCCCTGCGCCAGATAAATACGGGGGCGGTAGCGCTGTAATAGCTGCTGTTCCTGGGCGGTGGCCGGCTGGTTGGACGGTGGATTGGCGCTGAAATACTGCTCAAAGCCAGGCCGTGCGCTGAAGGTTGGCTCGTTACTGCTACAGGCCGTGAGCAGCACAGCGGCGCTGATACTGAGCAGGCCAGACAGGCGAAGGCAGCTAAAGCCCAGCGTGGACAGCCAGCGGGGCATGGAAGCGCTATTTATACGGTGTTTATTCATCCCTACAGACTAATCGATTGCCCACGATAGGAAAAGGTAAACGTCATAGCGCCAGCCACTGCTTATACTGTGCCTCGGACAGTTGTAGCTGCTCGCACAGCTGGGCTAACTTTTCGGTCTGTTTCGGCTGGCGGCGTAGATCGTCAGGCAGGTCGTTGATCTGGCAGTTAATTTGGGTGAGCTGGCGCGCCAGCCGAATGGTGTCCTGATGCTCGGTGATCAGCTGTTGCAAACGCTTTGCCCCGCGTACCTGCATGCTGCCGATTAGGGGGATATTCGCCAGCAGCTGATCAATATCGCCAAAGCGCTTGAGTAGTTTAGCTGCCGTTGCCATGCCGATACCGGGAACACCGGGAATATTATCAGCCTTGTCTCCGGCCAGGGCGAGCTGGTCAGCGATTTGCTGTGGCCAGACGCCAAAATGGGTTTTAATACCGCCATCCGTTAACGGTTTGCGGCGACCAAAATCCCACCAAAGGTCAGTCTGCTGCACTAGCTGCGCCAAGTCTTTATCGCCGCTTAGAATGATAATTTGGCGTTCTGCACTGCGCTGTTGTTTGGCCCAGCTGCCGATTAAATCATCGGCCTCGTGGTGCTGGCTAGCGCTTTCTGTTAGGCCGAGCGCGCTGATAAACGCCCGGCAAAGCTGGAATTGATATTTCAGTTCTTCCGGTGCGGCGCTACGATTGGCTTTGTAGGCGGAATAGAGGGTCTTGCGCGCTGACGTTTGCAGGTGGGTATCGAAGGCGAAAGCCAGCCGCTGCGGCTGTTGTTCGCTGAGCAGCTGGTAGACAAAACGTAAAAAACCGCGCACGGCATTAATGGGCTTATGATTAAGGTCATAAGGGGTATCGCCCCGCACGAACCAAGCACGGAAGACATAGATACTGGCATCGACCAGCCAGACGCATTGCTGTTGATCCGGGGTAATAAGATGCTTAGACATAAAGTGCTATTAGGCTGCGACTGAAGTAAAGTAGGCAGAGTATAATAGCAAAACCGCTGCAAGGCGCAGCGGTTTATAATGTAGAAAATCTCTTACCTTAGGGCCAGTGGTTTGGGAGCATCCGCTGTTGGTATCAGGCAAATTATTGTTGCAATTCCGGTAAAAGACTCGGGCATTTTCTACGTTTCATTTCAGTATGCAATACTGAAATGCACATGATTATCGGGCTTTGTTAATCATGTGTTCAGTTAACTTATAGCTTGTTCAGTTTGGTATGAATGTTTTTAAGACACAACTGGTTAAAATTTCCGATAAGCGGTCATTTTGCGATTTCGACTGCTGCTGAATTTCACGGTTGCAGCATTAAGGTGATTTGCTGAGCGCAAATACGCCAGTAAACTCTGTGCAGAACGATCAGTACAAGCGTTGGGCTTTTATGAAAAAATTAAGCATGAATCATATGAACCACATGAATCAATTCCCTCGGTGGGAGCGTAGAGCATGAATGTACGAAGCCTGTGTACTATAGCCAGCAGTTTGTGCCTTTCGGTCTGGCTGCTGGCCTGTAGTGAGCGTGGGAGTGCGCCCGCTAAGGCCGCACCGCCCGCACCGCTCTTTATGCTGTCGGCGGATGGGGTTGGGCCGTTGAATGCGTCGACTCCGTTTAACCTACGCCAAATTGGTGATGCCTTTCAGAACTTCAATGTGGCAGAAGAAATTCGTTTTCTGAACGGCTCGCAGTATCCAATGATCACCGTGCGGCAGGGGGCTGAGCATCTATTGAGTGTGAACCCCGATCATCGGGGGGAGAATATATTCTCTATTATCATCTACCATAATCGTATCGGTAATAAGCTGGGGCATCGAATAGGCCAGAAATTCAGCGAGGTTTATCGCTATGGCCGCATCGGGGAATGCGGGCCGGGGATTGAGGAATGGGCCGGTAAGGTCATGTGTTACGCTCCACAAAATAATAATATCCTTTATTTATTTGCGGGAGAGCAAGCCGCCAGTGCGCAGGTAGCGCCAAAACGCAGCGTCGAAGCGAGCGTGCCGCCGCCGGATGAGATGACCGACTGGCGCTTAGAAGCGATTGTGTGGAAGCCACCGGGGAGCTAGGTGGCTATCCGTTAAGCGTTTCTGTGGCAGCCGCAGATTGCTATGGCGGCGTGATGACGTTTTGTATGCTAATCACTGTGGCACAAAATTATCGACTGCCGAGGCGCCTTCACCAAAGAAGAACTTTTCCATTTCTTCTTCTAGAAACTTACGATCCTTGGGATTGATTGGGCTAAGGCGGTACTCATTCATCAAAATAGTCTGATGACTCACCCATTTTTGCCAGGCTTCTTGCGACACATGGTCGAAAATTCTCTGGCCCAGAGTGCCGGGATAGGTCAGGCGCGCCAACCCTTCCGCTTCGCGCTGTAATAAAACGCAGTTCACCATACGTGTCATGTTATCTCCTTCAGGTTCTTTAACAAACGCTGCGCCGCACTGGATAGTCCGCCGCTGAATGCTTGGGTGGTGTTATACCAAAGCCAGCGGTCTGCTGCCATTATCCGCGTGTCACTCATGTGCAAATCGACCAAAATGGGCTGTAAATGCAGGCGATAATGCGAAAAAGTATGGCTCAGCGGGGCGAGGTGTTTAAGCATTGGCGGCTGCTTGGCCGGTGAGTCAGCGAAGTCCGTGTGCAGCGCATGCAGCGCGGCCTGTTCATCGGCGTATTCAGGAAAGCTCCACAGACCGCCCCAAATCCCAGAAGGCGGGCGTTTTTCCAACCCAATCTCACCGTGTGGATTACGCAATACCAGTGCAAAGCGCTGTTTTTCCGGTAAGACCTTCTTCGGTTTGGGGGCGGGGTAATCCTGCGGATTGCCTTGTTTGGCGGCGGTGCAGTCCGCCTGTAGCGGGCAGAGTAGGCAGGCCGGTTTGCGGCGCGTGCATAGTGTGGCCCCCATATCCATCATCGCCTGGGTGTAGGCGGCGTTTCGGCTGGGCGGCACATGCTGTTCGGCATACTGCCACAGCTGCCGTTGTACCGCGCTCTGACCGGGATAGCCCGCAACGGCATGATAGCGCGCCAGGACGCGCTTGACGTTGCCGTCCAGAATGGCGTGTGCCTGCCCACAGGCCAGCGATAAGATGGCACCGGCGGTGGAGCGCCCAATGCCGCTTAGGGCTTCGACGGCGGCTAGGGTCTGCGGGAACACCCCGTGATGCTGGTCGCGGATGGTCTGTGCGGCCCTGTGCAGGTTGCGGGCGCGGGAATAATAGCCCAGACCCTGCCAATGTTGCAGCACCGCATCCTGCGGCGCATTCGCCAGCGCGTTGATGTCTGGGAAACGCTGCATAAAGCGGGTGTAATAAGGGATGACGGTGGCGACCTGGGTCTGTTGCAGCATAATTTCTGAAACCCACACGCGGTAAGGCGTTGGGTCTTGCTGCCACGGCAGCTGGGTTCGGCCATGACGGTCATACCACGCCAGTACGCGGTGGGCAAAGTCGGGCTGAGTCATAAAAAAAGCTTCATTGGGAGCGCTGCTTATAGTGCTGTTTATAGGACTGCGGTTAGGGCTGCTGATAGGGGGCGCTATTCATGATGACGCGGCACCCGCTGCGATAAAGCTAGTGGCGAACCAAGCCACGACGGCCACACAGTAGACCAAGGTGAAGGCCCAGAGCTTAAACTGCGCCCGCAATAACGTGCTTTCCCGTCGCTGTAACCACCAGCCATACAGCGGTAACAGCTGCATGAGGTGGGTGGCGAAAAAGTGCGGTATACGTAAATCACCACCACTGAGTGACCAGCCCAACAGGGGTACGCGCCAAAAATCCGCCGCCGCCGGACTGACAAAATGACCGGGCTGCCCCGCCATCACGCCCGCCGTCAGCAGCGTTAAGCCGGAGCCTAAAAACAGGCCCCAGATAGCCGCCGTATGCAGCAGCGTCGGCGCAATGCTGCGCTGCTGGCGGTATAATACATAACCGAGATAACAGCTGACGGCGACCAGGACAAGTGCACCTACGCCCATCAGGCCGTACATGGCGGCCTCAAAGGCGGTGCTGTCATTAAAGTGTGAGCGGCGGCCGCGCGCGGCCTGGATGAAGATATAGCCGACTTCCAGCAGCCCAGCACCGACCGCAAAGCGGCTGGCCCAAATCCAGGGCTGCGCATTACGTGCCTTGGGGGTGAGTAGGGCAGCCAGCACGGCCAGCGTGATGGAATAGATGATGAGTGAGAGTTCGAATTTCAGCGGCTTGGCCCAGACCGATGCGCCATCCAGCTGGCGTGGATCAATCCACCACAACAGCAGCGTGACCGCCAGCAGACCGCACAGCAGGAAAGACGCCTGCCACCAGAGGTTGAAGCGTCCGTGTCTGGCGTCGAGATAGATTGCCAGATGAACAGGGTGCGTAGCAGGACGGCTCATGCTTGGGCCTTTAGCTTATGCTTGAGCGCTTTGTGCCCGAAATGCATGCCGCTGCGCAGGAGGGTGAATAAGAGATAGCCGAGTGGCCCAAAGATAAATGTTGCCAGCAGAATAGGGATTTGCAGCAGGCGCGCAATACGCAGCTGGTCGGCTTTGCGGGCGATTAAACTGCCAATCAGCAGGTCAAAGGCTAAATAATGCATCCAGCCAGCGAGGGCGACCATGGGGTGGGTGAATAGCTCCTGGACGTGCGCCAGCGTATCGAAACCTCCGGCGGCCTGAAAGAAGTGCAGTCCGACCAGTAGGCTATAGCCGAGCGCAAGAAACAGCGGAATCCACAGCGCTGGAAACCGGTTAAGCCACGGCCAGCGGCGCGGTAAAAACAGCAGAATAAGCCAGCCAAGCATGGCGATGCTGGTAAAGAGAGCGAAGAGCGCTTCGGGATGCATAATGGGCCTTTGTATCTACGGGGCATTTTTAGGTCGTACCATTATAGCGAGGTTCTGCAACATTCGGCACATATTGCTACAGCATCATGAGTACACAAGCTACTGCCTCTGCCCATAAGCGGTGCGCTTAGTCGTCCTGCGGCGGGATGAGCACCAGCTTGCCGGTGAACTGTTTCGCTAGAAAATCAGTCTGCGCCTGTACAATTTCGGCCAGCGGGTAGGTCTGTGCGACCACTGGGCGAATCTCTTGGCGTTCGATATAGTCGATTAGATTGCCGAATACGGCCTCATCTTGGTAGGTCGAACCGTAAAAGGTCAGGTCTTTTAGGTACAGGGTGCGCACGTCAAAATCAACGATCGGCCCGGCAATCGCGCCCGCCGTGGCATAGCGCCCACCGCGCTTCAGCAGGTCAGGCAGCACGGGCCAGCCCGCTCCGGCGACTAGATCCAGCACCACATCCAGGCTATCCGCGCCGAGAGCCGCGATCAGATCAGCATCGCGCTCCAGGACCTGATCCGCGCCGAGGGCGCGCACCGCCTCGTGTTTGGCGGCAGCCGCGAGGGCGATCACTTCCGCACCTCGGCGTTTCGCTAGCTGGATCGCGGCGGAACCGACGCCGCCGGAGGCACCGGTAATCAGCACGCGCTCCGCGCCGAGATGAATGCGGTGCAGCATATTTTCCGCCGTTGAATAGGCGCAGGGGATGGAGGCCAGCTCAGCATCGCTCCAGTCGGAATGAACCCTGTACGCCTCGCTCTGTTTCGCCAGCGCATACTGCGCAAAGCCGCCGTCGCATTCTGAGCCGAAGGTTATGCACTCAAACGGACGTTCGGGATCATATTTGTCTTGCAGCGCTCGCACCAGCACGCGCTGCCCGATGCGCTCGGCGTTGGCTGCGCTGCCGACGGCGACGATGGTACCGCAGCAGTCCGCGCCCTGGATACGTGGAAATTCCAGGGCGCCCGACCAGCCGCCGTCGTCAGCATTGGCGTCGGCAAAACCAGCGGCGCCGCCCGCGTTAGTGGCCGTGGTCACGGCCTTTGAGTACCAGCCGACGCGGGTGTTAATGTCGGTGTTGTTGATACCACAGGCACTGACCTTAATCAGCACCTCCTCTGGGCCGGGCGTCGGCACCGGAATATCCGTACGGTACTCCAGTTTCTCAAAGCCGCCGTGGCCGGTGAGCTGTACAGCATGCATCGTTGTTGGGATAGCCATGGCGCGCTTTGCCTCTGCGTTGCGTGGTAGTTAGTGCTTAGTGCTGCCGCTAGTCTAGCCGACAAAAAAGCGAATCTGCTCTGGCAGCACGTCCTGTGTCGACACGCCCAGTTCCTGTGCCGCATGCGCCGCCCAGTAAGGATTACGCATCATCTGGCGTGCCAGTAAGACAATATCCGCCTGTCCGCTGGCGACAATGGCTTCGGCCTGCTGTGCCTGAGTGATTTCGCCAACCGCCATGGTGGCGATTCCGGTCGCTTCCCGAATGCCAGCCGCCAGCCCGACTTGATCGGCCGTGCGGGTGCCTACTGATGAGCGTGCTGCCGGGGTTGCGCCGCCGCCAGAACAGTCGACAAAATCCACGCCGCGTTCCTTGAGCCAGCCTGCCATCTGAATATTTTCTTCGATACCCAGCCCGCCATCAATCCAGTCATGTGCCGATAAGCGTACCGCCAGCGGCAGATTCTCCGGCCAGACCGCCCGTACCGCATCCACCGTCTCCAGCATCATGCGGGCGCGGTTGCGGGTATCACCGCCGTATTCGTCAGTGCGGGTGTTGACCAGCGGCGTGAAAAAACTGTGCAGCAGATAACCGTGTGCGCCATGCACTTCCAGCAGCTGATAGCCCGCATCCAACGCACGTTTTGCTGAGGTGACAAACGCCTGCTGGACATCTTTAATGTCGTCTATGCTCATTTGCGCCGGGGTTTTCCACAGGCGCTTACCATCTGGGTCAAACGGTTGATCCGCCGGGCCAATAACCGGCCAGCCGCCGTTATCATCGCTTAAGTGTTCGCCACCTTCCCACGGGCGGGCGGAGGAGCCTTTACGTCCGGCGTGTGCCAGTTGAATGCCGGGCACCGCGCCGTGCTGAGTGATAAAGCGATTCACCGGAATGAGGGCTTCCACCTGGGTCTCGTTCCAGATACCGGCGCATCCGGGCGAGATCCGGCCTTCCGCCGTGACTGCTGTTGCCTCGGCGATGATTAAACCCGCACCGCCAACCGCACGCGAGCCAAGGTGTACCATGTGCCAGTCATTGGCTACGCCATCGGTGGATGAGTATTGGCACATTGGAGAGACGCCGATGCGGTTGCGAAAGGTGATGTCTTTGACGGTTAGCGGAGCGAATAGGGCGGACATAATCGGTATTCCTGCGTGCAATTTAGGCTGTTTATAAAGCGTTGCAGTTTATCACTATTTTTAGGGGAGGATTTTCTTTTAAGCCGCGCTTTGAAGGTGCTAGCCAGCGGTGAATTGGATGAGCGTCGGTTACTTAATTACCAGAAGTTGCTGCGGGAACAGGAGCGGAATGGTCTGAGTCTGGCGGAACGGCGTGCGGGTGAGCGTGAATTTGCGCGTGGTGTTCAGCGGGCGATGACGAATAAGCAGGCGCGGCGTGGCTAAGTATCAGGGGCTAAATAATTAACGGATTCTGCCTTGTTCTTATTTGTGTAATTTCGGAGTTGAACTCCGAAATTACACAAGGTATTTTAGGTTAGATGATTCCACGTCAAATCACCACAGAATTTCACGCGCTCCTCAAAGAGTATCCCATCGTAACCGTCCTCGGCCCGCGCCAGGCTGGAAAAACTACCCTTGCCCAAACCGCACTCCCCGATTACGATTACGTTAGCCTCGAACAGCCGGAAATCCGTGAATTCGCCACAGAAGACCCAAAAGCTTTCCTCCGCCAGCACCCAAATCACGTAATCTTCGATGAAATCCAACGCGCACCGCATTTATTGAGTTACCTGCAAGGCATCGTTGATGAGCGCAGCGAAAACGGCCAGTTTGTCCTAACCGGTTCACATCAACTGGAACTGCGTGCCGCCGTATCACAGTCACTGGCCGGACGTACAGGTATATTGTATTTACTGCCGCTAAGCATTGCCGAACTCACCGCAGCAGAAATCACCTTTGATGATTTTGCCGATTATGTTTTCCACGGTTTCATGCCGCGTATCTACGATCAGCAACAGCGGCCACACATTGCTTACGCCAATTATTATCAGACCTATCTGGAGCGCGATGTCCGTCAGCTGATCAACTTAAAAAATGTCAGCCTGTTTGAAAAATTCGTCAAATTGCTGGCCGGACGCACCGGTCAAATTATCAATTATCAGTCGTTGGCGAATGATGTGGGTGTCGATGGAAAAACGATTAGTCACTGGCTGTCGATTCTGGAAGCGTCTTTCGTGGTGTTCAAATTACCGCCTTACTTTGAAAACTTTGGCAAGCGGGTAATTAAATCACCGAAGTACTATTTTACTGATACCGGTTTGCTGACTTATCTGTTGGATATTGAAAAAGTAGGGCAGGTGCGCCGTGATCCACTGTTGGGGAATATCTTTGAAAATCTGGTCGTATTGGAAGCGTTGAAAGCCCGTTATAACCAGGGCTTAGCAGCGAATCTTTATTATTTCCGGGATAGTGCGGGGCATGAGATTGATCTGCTGTTTAAGTCAGGGCGTGAGCTAAACGGAGTTGAGATTAAAGCAGGGGCGACATGGAGCCGGAGCTTTAAGAAAGGGCTGGTTTATTTCTCTGAAAATATTAACCCGCTGGCGCAGCGTTATGTGGTTTATAGCGGGGAGAGCGTTGAGTTCAGTGATGGCTTGAAGGCGCTACCGTTTTCTCAGGTAGGTGGTGTGTTTCACTGATATAAGGTTTATGTTCACAGTGGGCGGGCTGAGGGTCAGAACTTCAGCCTGTTTTATTGGGTGAAGCCAGTGTCTTCAGATTCGCATAGGTCTTCGGCACGTCCGGTGGGGAAGATTGCGCCGTTGCGGCGGACGAATAGGGGCGCGCCTACGGCGTCTTCTAAGGCTTTAATTAGCTGGCTGACGGCGGATGCGGTTGGCGTGTTTGGGGCTGGGCATTGGGTTTCTTATGGGCTGCTGGTTGTTTGCTTATGGAAAAGCAGGCTTTGTTTTCAGATAAGCAGTATTGCAACTATAATGAATTTATAACATCATATAAGATGTCATGAAGCGGGATGGCGCTAAGATGCTGCGTTTTGTATTGGATACTGATGTTGTTATAGCTGCGCTACGCAGTCCGAGCGGGGCATCTTCTGCTATTCTTTTAGCTGCTTTGGATGACCCGAAATTAACAATGTTGGCAAGTGTTCCACTGGCTCTGGAATATGAAGCCAAATGTTTGTTGTCAGAACACAGAAAAGTTGCCGGGTTGGATGAAAAGCAAACGTTGCTTTTTCTCAATACCCTCATTGGCTGTATGGAACCGGTCAAATTAGATTTTCGCTGGCGGCCACAATTACGCGATCCTGGTGATGAAATGGTATTGGAAACCGCTATCAATGGCCGGGCTGACCTGTTGATCACTTTTAACTTAAGGGATTACGGGGATGCGCCACGCCAGTTTGGCATTGAGGTTCTACGCCCGGCAGATGCCCTGAAAAGGATACGAATATGACACAGCTTGCTGCTTACCCTTTACGTTTGCCGCGTTCTCTGAAAAACGCGGTTAGTGAGGCTGCGACCCGTGATGGTACCAGTATGAATCAGTTTATTGCTATTGCAGTAGCAGAGAAGCTGGCGGTACTGGATACCGAGCGTTTTTTTGCAGAACGCCGTCAGCAAGGTGATGTTGATGCTCTGCGGGAGTTTTTAACCCGTGATGGAGGGGAGGCTCCGAGGGAGGGAGATGAGCGATGAATTACGATATGTAATCTCTCCTCCTTCAATTCTTACGATATACCACCATCTCGTCTATATTAGTTTGCCCGGCAGGGATGATTCAGCAATCAGTGTGCGTTGGCTGGTCGACTGTCTACCGGCAGCGCTATGAATAAACCACCGGATCTATCACCCCAATTCCCAAATTTAAAATCCGTTCCACTGCCAGTCCAACCTGTAACACCAGCGCCTCGCCACGCGGCGGCCCAATTAACTGTATCCCCACCGGCATGCCACTCTCCGTAAAGCCAATCGGCAGCGCCAGCGAGGGCAGGGCAGTGGTCGTCGCCAGATAAGAAAACTTCAGCCAGTCCACATAGTCCACCGTCGGCACGCCATCGACCACCAGCGGGTATTCATTCTCCACCCGTTCTGGTTCCAGTCCAACCACCGGAATAGCGAGCACATCAAAATCCTGCAAAAACACCCGCATGCGCTGGTACAAGTCGGTGCGTCCGCGTATTGCCCGGTAAATATCCTCCGTACTTTGCTGCATACCGGTGGCAATGTTCTGGCTGAGCGTTTGTTTAAAATGCTGCTGGACTTCATTCGGGATAAACGCATTCACCGCACCATAATGCATGCCGCGCAGGCTGATATAGGTCTCATACAAACCCGGTAATTCGGGACAGGCTTCGTCTACGGTAATGCCTGAGGTTTCCAGGCTCGCCATTGCCTGCGCCATAATGCTGCGAATATTCGCTTCTACTGGCGCAAAACCGTTTTGATCCGGGCTGAAAGCAATGCGGATATTTTTCCGTTCCTGCTGCAAGGCAGCCTGAAATGAAACCTGCGGTGCCTCAATGGTCAGCGGCTCACGCGGATCAAAGCCCGCCATCGCATCCAGAAATAGCGCGGTATCTTCCACGTCCCGCGCCATTGGCCCGGAAATGCCCTCCATGAGAAATGCCGCCGGGTCAGGCCCACCGCCAGTGCGCCCCGGTGTCGCCCGAAAGCCGCACACACCACAGTAGGCCGCTGGCGTACGCAGCGATCCCGCCAGATCAGAACCCTGGCTGAGCCAGACTTCGCCGGTTATGAGCGATACCGCCGCGCCGCCGGAGGAGCCGCCCGCGTTCTTGCGGGTGTCCCAGGGGTTACGGGTATAACCGAACACCTGATTAAAGGTATTGCCGCCTGCGCCAAATTCCGGGGTATTGGTTTTACCGACGACCACGCCGCCGCGTTCCTCCAGCCGCTCGACCAATGGCCCGCTTTTGTCCGGTATGAAGTCACGCATGCCCCAGCTGCCAAACGTGGTTTTTACGCCTGAGACGGCGGTTAAATCCTTAATCGCAATCGGTAGACCGGCGAGCCAGCCTGCGTAGTCGCTGTTGCTTGTGGCCTGTTCGCCGAGCTGTTCCAAGGCTGCATAAGCGCGCTCCGGGCAGGTGGTGACGGTGGCGTTGACCGCCGGTTCGACCTGTGCGATGCGTTGGAAACTGGCGTCGAGCAATTCTTTGGGGGAAACCTCGCGTTTTTTTAACAGGGCGACGACTTCGCGGGCGGGGAGTTTGCAGATGTCCGGGCCGGTGAATTGAGTGGTGGGGGCTGTTTGTGTCATACCTTATTCCATATTCGATCGTTGCTATCAAACGGGCGATTGACTCTAGTCACTATCAAGCTGGTTCAAAATGCCTTTAATTTGTTCAGCTTCGGGGATTTGCATTTCCAGAGCGGATTGATAGGCTGCGTGTAGTAATTGCTCTGCGCGTTCGGGCTTGTGGCCTGCTTGTAAGTAGTGAATAGCAAGATTGGCTTGGCCTACCAGCAAGCCACGTTTGTCGCCCAATACCTCTAGTACGGGTAATACTTCTGCTTCACGCAATTCAAAAGCGTCATCATACTTCTCATTTAAAAACAGAATGTCTGCGATTTTACCTTTGGTGATGGCGATAGAGCGTACTTCGCCGAGTGATTCATAGACCGGTAGTTCTTCCTGTTGTCGAATGCGTAGCGCTTCGTCGAGGTTTCCTCTAGCCTGAAGAATGTCTGCGATTTTACCTTTGGTGATGGCGATAGAGCGTACTTCGCCGAGTGATTCATAGACCGGTAGTTGGTCTTCGGTACGAATGCGTAGCGCTTCGTCGAGGTTTCCTCTAGCCTGAAGAATGTCTGCGATTTGACCTTTAGCTAATGCTGCTTCCCGTTGGTCATCGCGCTGTATATCCAGTTGGTATTTTTCTTCTGCGTAACGGATGGCTTTGTCATTGTTGCCGCTGCTCTCTGCTACCTGCATCAGGGTGAACAGAATATTTGAACGTTGTTGTTCGTCATGTTCCGGGTTATCAAGCGCTTGTTCGCAAAATACCATCCAGTTTAAAAAAGGCCCGTTGCGGGCGGCATATTGTGAGCCAGCCCTTTCTACCGGGTACTGTAATTTTGGTGGCAGGCTGGCCAGCCATTCTGTTAAGGCTGCTGCTTCTGTCTGTAATTCATGCCAGCCGTGCTGTGTGTTTGCTTTGAGTTGCGTTTCGTCGGGTTCTGGTAGGCGTTGTAAGAACCACGCCGCCAGCCGCTCTTCCGCTGTGGCGGGGTCTGTTGCGAGTTGGCGCAAATAGTCGGCAAATAGTGGATGTAACTGCCAGCGTGGTGGTTGCGTTTGTACTGGGTCGATGAGCGATAGTTGTTGCGCCAACCGCAACAGGCTCCGGCACAGCGGCGCGTCTATCGCCAACAGGCTTTGTGCCATACTGAGGCCAAAGCCGCTCAGTGGCGCAAAGCCTAAACAGGTAATGAGTTGGTCTGCGTCCGCAATGTTGCGCAGCGCCGCTTGCTGGGCGAGTAAACGCAGCGATAGCCGGAACGTGCTGTCCAGCACAGCTTTGGCGGCATCGCGGTTTAACAGGCCGTCGCTGGCGTCTGATGGTGGTAGCTGATAACCGGTGAGTTTGAGTTCTTCTATAAATTCGTCCGTGCTATAGCCCTGTGCTAAATACCCCGCAGCAAGATGGATGGCTAAGGGTAAGCCCCCCAGTGTGTGCATGAGCTTCCCGGCAGCGGCTTTATTGGGGGGCTTGCTGCCCAGCCAGTGCATCTCAGCTTCCAGCTGTGCTAAGGCATGCGCTTCATTAAACGGTTGCAGGCTGATTTGCCGCCATTGCTGTGCTGTACCGAAATTCTCAATGCGGCCACTTAATACAATGGGGCAGCCAGCGAGCTGGTGGCAAAGCTGACTGGCGTGCATGACGGCTTGCGGAGAATCTAGATTCTCCACATGTACTAACGTGCGTCGCGTTGTTAAACGCACGCGCAAATGTTTGGCTAATGCCTGTGGCGGGACGGGCAGTTCAAGACGTTCGCCTAAATCCGCCAGCATGAGTTCTGCGCTGGTAGGATTTTCTGCATCCAGGGTTAATCTAAGGTAGCCGCCGGGAAACGCTGATTGGTGTGTTGCATAAAAATGATCGACTAACCACGACTTGCCTACGCCCGCCATACCATGCAGCGCAGTAATCGCCACGGGGGTGTTTTCACTGCTGAGTAAATGTTGATGCAGTTGTGCCAGCTTATCTTCACGCCCTACAAAGACTTCCAGCGTCCGACTTGGTTCCGTAAGGCCTGGTGTGCTTTCTGTTTGAAACTGTCCGGTCAGACGATCACCCAGCCACTGGTGAAGAACGTCTATCGGAATAAAATAAGCCGTTATTTTATCGGCTTCATCACGAGCATGAATGACGCCAATCATCTCACCGGCGCGCAGCACCGCGCCGCCACTCATGCCTTTGTGTACACCCGTCGCAATATGCCAGCAGTTTTGTACACCCACATGGCCCGAAATAGTGGCATCGCGTATGAGTAGGCTTTGTACCTTATCTTTAAAGCCGTAAACGCTGATAGCGTCGGTTTGACGGGGCGGTGAGTGGGCCGGAATAAGCGAAAATACATGCTGTGCTGTGGCACAGCGTATCAGTGCAACATCCGGTGTCCAGTGTCCCATTTTAGGGCAGTATTCAATGGCATCGGTCGCGATGTGCGCAATGCTGCCATCGGGCATGCCCTGTAGAAAGATACCGCTGTGACAACTTTGTGTGACATGTGCCGCCGTTAGGAGTGTTTGGCTGCCGATAAAAAAAGCGGTGCCCGCCAATTCGCCGCCCGCTGTCGGGTTGCCGTTATAGACGCGGACAAAGCTGTGCTCAATACTCATGTATCAGCCGCTTTATCAGCCGACTGTGTGGATTTTTTCCAAGTCGCAGTAACTTTAAGGCCGCCGTTGCCTTTTCCTAAGTACGAAATAATACCTTTATCCGTACTCTCAAAACCGACATTAATTTCTACTGACCATTCATCCGGCTGTACTTCTTTCAGGCTGTTTTTGGCGCTTTGTGCGGCTTTGCCGATGGTTTCCTGGAGCAGTTTGCCGCCAATAATGTATTGATCCAGTAACCCAGTTGGCTCAGCGCCCGGTGGTAAGTCAGGAGGCATGCCGGAACGCACAGAGCTGGCTAATAGATCAGCAGCCTGTTGCTCATCCACTTCAACATAAATAACTGAGCCGTCGTCCAGCTCTAAAGGTTTGATTGCCAAAACCCTTTCCTCCCGGATTGTTTGTGGTGCTTGAAAGTTTAACAGTTTTTAAGGCGCGGGAGTAACAGCTGTTACTCCCCACGCCCCTCAGCTAGCACTAAGCCGCCGCAGAAACTCACCCAGCAATTGATTATATCCGTTGGCCTGTTCCAGATTCGCCATATGCCCAGCCCCAACTAGCACTTCAAAACGCACATCCGGCAGCGGAGCATCCTCAGGCCGTTCCGCTTCCACCATGCGCAACGCCACCCCGGCAATCTCTTCCGGCGGAGCCAGTTGGTCATGCTCACCCGTCAGCAATAGCGCCGGACAGGCCAGTTGCCCAAAATCAAAGCGGCCTGGCGGATGAGTAAAACAATGCAGCGCATCGCGATAAGTTTCCGCTGGAATGGCTGCCATTGAATCCCGCATGGCAGCTTTATGCACATCACTCGCTTGCGGCCCGCTAATCATCTGTACCACATTATCAGCGAAATCAGCCGGGGTCTGTCCGGCGTTCATCGGTTCCAGTCGCGCCTGCAAAAAGCCCTGGCGTACTGCCTCCGGCGCTTCACTCATGCCAGTGCAGCCACCGCATAACACTAGTCCGGCCAGTTCATTCGGGTAATGCAGCGCAAAATGCGTGGCGATCCATGAGCCATAGGAAAGGCCCGCCAGTATTAGTTTTTGGGCGCCAAAATGTTTTGCAACGGCCCGGATGTCAGCGCAATAGTCGTCTACCGTGGTGGGTTGATCACCTAACGCAGAGTCGCCGTAGCCGCGTAAATCCAGCGCGGCACAGGGCATGATTTCTGCGATAGCGGGAAGTTGATCATCCCAGTTGCTGCGATTGCCGCCGATACCGTGGAGGAATAGACAGAGGTAGTCGGGGTTATTGGGGGAAGGGTGGTGGGTTAGGGTTAGCGTGCCGCATTTAACACCCTCACCCCCCAGCCCCCTCTCCCTCATAGGGAGAGGGGGAGCAGTTGTGCCACTGTCTTTAGCCCCTCTCCTTTTGAAAGCACCGTTTCCAATAAAACGTCCGTGGGCGATGGGTTGGGGTGAGGGTGTTCTAAGGCTTGTCTCAATCGCATCAAACCCGGCCTCAAAAACCTCAGCCGTCCCCTGGGCAACCTTGTGAACTAGCTGCTCATCTCCCGCAATATTCGCCCACCAGGACAACAAACACCCCTCATCAGTCGGTGCAACCGTAACGCCCGCTTGATAACGTTTAACCCCGGCAATTCCCGCCAGCATCTCATAGCGAAAACAGCGCTGCGTAGCGCTGTAGTAAGTCAGCTGTTCCCGATAAACCTGCGTGCTGCCGGGCATGGTAAAACGCCGAATTGGCTTTGGGCTTTCTTGTTCGCAGCGGGCAATAAACGGATGCCAGTCCGAGTAGAAGTCATGGACCTGCTGCCAGACGTGGTCAGCGCTGTGGCTGAAGTGGCGCTGGCAGTGCACGCTGCGCGGGGCTATCATGGCGCGCTCATCGGGGGCGAAGTGGTCAGGCCAGCTCGCCCTGTAATACGCCGTTCTCGACCACGACCTGATCATCCAGGCTAATGGTGCAGTGGCGCATCGGCAGGTCGTAATGGCTGGGAGTAAAGCGTTTGGCGTATGGGTTCGAGCCGGTGGAAAACAAGAAATTTCCGGCAAACGCACGGAACTCAGTGGCCTGTAGGTCGCGTTTATCATACATCGCCAGCGCTTCCCAGCGCGCCGCTGGGTTCATGCCCCAGCCCACATGCGAAAACCCATAGGCACCGGGATCATTCCAGGCCGCGAGGTAGCTGCGAAACAGCTCCGCGTCTAGATTGTCCCCGGCAATGTCGGTCACAAAGTCATTGTCCACCGTCAGCGTGATCGGGTCGCGCAGGTAGGCTTTAAACGTCAGGTTCATATCGCCAGTATTCATCACGATCGTGCCGTTAACGGTATTTTCCCCTGGAAAACACAGGCATAGACCACCCGGCCAGTGTGAGACGCCAGCGCTGCGTGTGCTAAAACCGGGCGTGCCGCCGCAGGGCGCTGCGCGCACATCAATCGTCAGGTCAGTGCCTGCCTCACTGGTGACGCGCATGGTCTGCGCTTTATGCAGCATTTTGATACCCGCCATGACCTTGCTGCCTAATTCAGCGGTTGGTTCGCAGCGTTCCAGAATTTCGGGGTGTTCATTACAAATCACCAGCAGGCGTGCGCCTTCGCTTTGGATTTCGGCTAGCTCTTCCGCATGCAGCAGTCCCTCAACGGTGAGGTCGACCACCACCTCGACTCGCTTTAACGCCTCGATCACGTAGTGCTTATGCTGGATGGCCTCGCTCGCGCCGGTGGAGCGTACCGGTACCGGTGTGTTAATGGGCGGTGTGGGCAGTGTGATGGTGGCGAAGTCCGCGCCAAGTTGGTAGCAGGCCAGCTCGGCCAGCTTGATTAAGACCGGGCGCGACTGGCTTTCGGCCACGATAGCGACCGGGGTATCCTGGCCAATCCCATTTAAGGTGAATACGCGCACGAAGCTGGCGATCCACTTACCTTCAACGATTTCCTGGAGCATAGTTAAGCCTTCCGCAGCGTATCCCAGTCAAACTCGCGGTCAATCCCCGCCATTTTGACGCCGGTAAACGCGGATGCCTCAAACGAGAGCGCGCGTAAGTCCTCGGGTTCGAGGTTATGCACCGATGACTTACCGCAGGCTTTCGCTAGGGAGGTTACTTCCATCGTCATGGCGGTGAGATAACGTGCGACCCGTTCCGCCCCGGCGGCGACATTCATGCGGCGCTCTAGTTCGGGGTCTTGGGTCGCCACGCCCACTGGACACATGCCGGTATGACAGTGGTGACAGGCTCCTGGGGAGGTGCCCAATTTTTCATAATCTTCCAGGTAGCGCGGCGAGTTACAGCCCAGCGCAATCATGGCGGCGTTGCCGATCATCACCGCATCCGCGCCCAGCGCTAGACACTTCGCGGCGTCGACACCGGAGCGAATACCACCGGCGGCCACCAGCGTGACCTTGCCTGACATGCCACATTCATCTAAGGCTTCCCGCGCCGCCCGAATGGCGGACATCGTCGGAATGCCGGTGTGATTGAGCAGCAGTTCCGGTGAGGCACCGGTACCGCCTTCCGCCCCATCGACCACTACCACATCAGCGCCCGCTTTTGCCGCGACTGCGACATCAAAGCGTGGTCGCGTGGCCCCCATCTTAATGAAGATTGGCACCTGATAGTTAGTCGCAATGCGTAGCTCTTCGATTTTCACCGCGAGGTCATCTGCGCCCAGCCAGTCCGGGTGGCGACAGGTCGAGCGCTGGTCGACGCCTTCTGGCAGCGTGCGCATCTTTGAAACCCGTGGTGATACCTTCATCCCCAACAGCAAGCCGCCGGTTCCTGGTTTTGCGCCTTGGCCTACTACCAGTTCGATGCCATTCGCGCGCCGTAAATGATCTAAATCCAGGCCGTAGCGTGAGGGCGAGAGCTGATAGACCAAGCGGCTGGAGGCGGCGCGTTCCTCTTCCAGCATGCCGCCTTCACCGGTGCAGGTCATGGTGCCAACTTTTGATGCGCCGTAGCCGAGTGAGGCTTTGGCACTGGCCGACAGTGCCCCAAACGACATGGAGGCGATGTAGATCGGGATTTTTAGCTCAATCGGTTTTTCAACCAGACCGCGTCCACCGCCCAAAATTGTCGTGGTGTCACAGCTTTCGCGATAGCCTTCCAGCGGCAGCCGCGTCATTGTTGCGGGCACAAAGGTCAGGTCATCGAAGGTCGGCATGCTTTTATTAAAGGTGTTATAGCCGCGCACCTGGTAGCGTCCGAGCTGGGCTAGGGCGTGCACCTCGGAAATGGCTTCCGGCGTCCAGCGGGTCGAGCCGCCTAAGTCATAGGAGCCGGGCACGCCAGCAGGGCGTCCGGCAATGGCGCCGTCACCAAATTTAATGTCTTCCTCCGCCGCCATTTCAAACGGATAGGGATTGCTCTGCTTATCAGCGCTACGGTTATCTCGATCACTCATATCATCAGCCATGCGTTTGCGTCCCTACTTTCAAAGTACCAAAGGCGTTGTCCGGCGACAATTCTGCGCCAGTTGCGGGCAGAATCCACCAGTCCAAGCGGTGCTAAAATAGCGTCTACTTCGGCGACCTGTTCCGCCGTGGGTTCGGTAATCACCGCATCGACGCCGAGATTGCCAATATCCCCGGCGACCCAGACCTCGCCTTCCCACAGTGCGTCCGCACAGGATTCTCCGGCACCGCCGAGGGCAATGATTTTACCGCCGTGTGACATAAAGCCGCTTTGGTAGCCTAGCTTGCCTTCGACGATAATATGGCCGCCCTTCATGCCAACCCCGCAGCGCGGCCCAGCATCGCCCTTAATATGGATGGTGCCCGCGCTCATGGTGGCGCCGGCAGACATACCGGCATAACCGTTGACGGTGATATGTCCGGTGGACATGGATTCGCCGAGTCCCCAGCCTGCATTGCGGTCAATCTGGATCGTTGCGCCGGTATTTAGCCCACCGCAGTAATAGCCGACGGAGCCTTCAAAACGAATCCGGCAGTTTGGCGGTAGGCCGACGCCGAGATTATGGCGTGACAGCGTATCGCGTACCACAATGGCGTGTCCGGCTTGGGCGGCTGCCTGGATGTCGGCATGAACTTCGCGGATGGGGCGCTGGCCGACTTCGATCAGGGTTTCCGTGCTATCGCTGTGCAGGTCGGCGGTGCTGGATGTTGTTGCAGGCGTATCACTCATGCTGCCAACCTCTGTTCAAAGCCTGGAATTGACCAAATGCCGGTCAGTGCCGGGCCGTCATAATTAATAATATCGACTTCATCATGGCAGATGCGGCGCACAGCCTGTTCTTCCGTGGCGGCTGAGATTTCATGATTGATGTCCGTCACCACTAAAGGTTTCATTGCGAACTTATCTTTGGCGAAGCCGATGCTGTCCGGTTGTGCAATCATATAAGTGAAGACGCCGTCGATGGCGCGGATGGATTTTTTCAAAGCCTGCTCCATGGTCAGGCCCTGCTGCATCTGATCCGACACCCACACGGCGATGAGCTCGCTGTCGTTATAGGTGAGGAAGCGGTAGCCCTGGCGTTCTAGCTTATCGCGCCAGGTATAGTAATCGGTGATTTGGCCATTATGCACGATGGCAACGTCGGGGAAGGGGCGTGCCCAAAAGGGATGGCTCGCATTGGGGCGCACATCGGATTCGGTCGCTAGGCGGGCGTGGCCTAAGCCGTGGCTGCCTTTCATATGATGTACGCCATGTTTTTCTGAAACCTCGCGCGCGCCACCGACATCTTTAATGATTTCGAGCGAGCGGCCAAGCGATTGTACTTCTAGCCGGTCGGACAGGGTGTCTACCTGCTGCGTCCAGCGTGCCAGGTCGCTGGGGTCACTGATCGTCATGCGCACGGTATAATGTTTGCTGGCGGATTCATCCCAGCTCGGTTCACTGAGGAAGTCTGCGCCAAACTCCCGTGACTGGGCGAGAAAGTCTTCCAAATCAGCGGAGAGTTGACGGCGATCAAAGCCCATCGCGCGCACAATATAACCAGTCTCTAGCGCGGGGCCGTACACAGCAAAGCCCGTCGAATCAGCGCCGCGATGTACCTGCGCATCCATCAGTTCGACGAGGTCGTGGCCGACATTACCGCTGGACGAAAGTATGCGTCCGGCAATTCCACACATTGTTATTCCTCCTTAATTCGGATACTGTATACAGTATACAAAAATCACTTTTTCGCAAGCATTTTTTCAGGCTGATCCATTATGTTTAAATCCCTTTCCAAGCCCAAAAAACGGTTGGCTGACCAAGTTTATGAGCAGCTGCTGGACGCGATACACCAGGGCGTGATCTTGCCGAATGATCAAATTGTGCAGGAGAAACTGGCCGAGCAGTTTGAGATTAGCCGCACGCCGGTGCGCGAGGCCTTATTGCGTTTAGAGCAGGAAAAGATCATAGAGGTGGCAAAGCGCGGTGGTTTTAAGATTCGGATTATTTCTGAGCGTGAAACGGAAGAAATTTATCGGGCGCGGGCCGCGATAGAATGTTATGCCATGCGGATGTTAGCCGCGCAGTCTACGCCAGCGCTGCTGGAGCAGCTGCGTCATACCATCCAGCAGGCCGAAAATCTAACAGAATATTCGGTCAAAGCCTATTTCCGGGCGAACCAAACCATCCACCGGGCGTTTGTCGTCGCGACGGAGAATCGCTACCTGCTGGAGATGTTTGATAACACCTGGAACCGTGGCACCTCTTTTCGCTTATTTGCTTCGATTGATGCAGAAGCGATGGCGCAGTCATTGGGTGGGCATGAGGCTTTGGTTGATGCGATCGCTAGCGGCCAGCCAGAGCTTGCGTTTCAGGCCATGTTGGAGCATATCGATGATGGTTTGCACTTGCAGCAGGGTGAGTTGTAAAAAAAGTGAACAAATACCTATACTATTTTACAAAAAAATATGTTTAAATTAAGTTGTGGTTAATTTTATTTCAACTGTTATGTGTCTTGACTAACTACTCGGCAGCTAAAAAATAATAGTTGACATAACCTATTTAATTATTCTTAAAATAATACAGTTACTCTGATTGCGAGCGGATGATAAGGTATTAGTCAGTTCTAGTTTTTACTCGTTTTCTGAGTGCATTATTTTAGAATATTTGCGATGATAATTTTGCACGGCAAGAACTATTGCGGGCGTATTCCTAAGTACTGAAAAATCAGACAGCATAGCCTGTAATAATTGTTTGTGCCTGTTTTAATGTGGAGTGACCTTAATGAAACAACTAACAATAGCAACTGCCATCTCAATGGGCCTGATGGTAGTGGGCTGTGGGGGTGGCAGCGATACACCGACCACGACGGCATCCCCGACTGCTGCACCAACGGCATCCCCGACTACTGCACCAACGGCATCCCCGACTGCTGCACCAACGGCATCCCCGACTGCCGCTCCAACGGCATCCCCGACTGCCGCTCCAACGGCATCCCCGACTGCCGCTCCAACGGCATCCCCGACGGCATCCCCGACGGCATCTCCAGTACCTGCGTCCAAGTGTCCGGCTAATGCGACGACTGATATGGCTTATTCGGATCGCTATATTGCTGCAGAAACAGCTGACAGGGCCTGGACAGCTTCAATAACGAGCAAACCAACGGTTGGCCAGATCGCAGAACAATTTGACGCCGGGCGTGCGATTGACGCAACGACTCAAGAAAAGATGAAAATGCCAGCTCAGGCGACTTGGGATGGCTATAGTGTTTCACAAAAAATGTTATACCTCGTTAATAGCGAGCGTTGTGCACGAGGTTTGATACCGTTCGAGGGTATAGATCCAAGAATGGTAACTAGTGCTCAAGCCTGGGCAGACAGTTTAAATGACAACCGATTTGTTGCGTCTGCTGCTGCTATTTCCCTTACTCACGGATCGGGTAGTACCAGTATTGCTAGTCGTTTTGCTAATGCGGGAGTGAACACGGCTTCCGGTGGAAATGCTGATTTTATGGCACAGTCTGAAAACTTGGCAGCTTTCCAGCAAGGCAGTACGGCTGGTTTCCCAACGATTTTTGAACCAGAAGCATTGTCAGTTTACAACTGGATGTATAATGATAAAGTGGCTACCAGTGGTAGTTATGGTCACCGTACCTTTATTACTATCAAAGGGTTGGTAAATAATCATGGGTCGTTGGAAAGTGAAGGTGTATTTGGAGGGGCTTTGAAATCTCGTCAAGACAACCTGGTGCAAGGTTCAAATACATTCAATGTGTCTAATACAACAACGGTTATTCATGCATTTGATCCTAATGCGGATTATGCGGATGAGATCGAAGCAGCCCCGGCCCATATTGGCCCAACTTCACAGGCAGACTGTCAGTCAGGTACATACAACGCAGGCAGTGGAGCCAACTTTGGTACCTGTAGTAACTAGCGTATAAATAAAGCATGCCCCTCCAATGCATGGCGATCCGTGATTTCCACAGTAACGTGTGCAAATCTTCGGTTTTCATACGGTAAGCAATAGTGCTAATAGGGTAGATTACTGACCCATTGCACAAAAAACGGGCCGGAAAATATTGCATCTCCCGGCCCGTTTTTTATGGCTTTTAAGGCTATTTATTCAGCTGACAGCGTGTAACTCAGCCATAATTCCCCTTAACCCGCTCCTTAGTCGGATCAAAGTGCGGAAACCTCACCACCGTCGCTTTTAACCGTTTCTGCAAGCCATCCAACTGCCCCACTTCAATCTCGGTTCCAATCTCCGCATGTGTCACATCGACCCGCGCCAGCGCAATCACTTTACCCAGAATCGGTGACTTAACCGCTGAGGTAATCTCACCCACCTGCGCTTTGCCAATTCGTACACAGTCGCCGGTTGCTGGCACCGTACCCCCTTCAAAATCCAGTCCGACCAGCTGTTTCTGCGGATGAGCCTTACGTTCTTCAATCGCAGCCCGGCCAATAAAATCGTCTTCCATCGACTTCAGCGGCACGGTAAACCCTATTCCTGCCTCAATTGGATTCGTCTGATCCGTGAACTCATAGCCTGCGAAGATCAGCCCGGCTTCCACCCGCAGCAGATTAAGCGCTTCCAATCCCAGCGGTTTCATGCCCAGCGGCTCACCCGCTGCCCAGATGGCATCAAATACTTCGACCGCATCTTTGGGGTGACAGAACACTTCATAGCCCAGCTCGCCCGAGTAACCGGCGCGACCGACTACGCAGGATAGTCCATGGAAATCATGCAGCCGTGCGATCGACAGGCGAAACCAGCCGAGTTCATCAATTGTGGGTTGCGTTGGCGGTGTCCAGAATACTTTGCTGAGGATTTCGCGTGACAGTGGCCCCTGCACCGCAACATTGCACAGCTGATCCGTTGAAGATTTCACCCAGGCATTTAGACCGCGCTCCTGCGCCTGTTGACGCAGCCAGATGCCACCCTCATCATTGCCACCAATCCAGCGAAAGTTGTTTTCGCCCAGGCGGAACAGGGTGCCGTCATCTATCATGCCGCCGTGTTCATAACACATTGCGGTGTACACAATTTGGCCGACCGCTAATTTTTTCACGTTGCGCGTCACACACTGCTGCAGCAGTTCTTCCGCGTCCGGCCCGGTGACCTCAAACTTACGCAGCGGTGATAAATCCATAATGGCCGCTTTCTCGCGGCAGGCCCAGTACTCGGCAATCGCGCCGTGATTCGTCATGGTGTTAGCCAGCCAGTAGCCGTTGTACTCGACAAAATCGCGCGTGTGGCGTGCGAAACACTCGTGAAAACCGGTTTGCTTAGTCGCTTCCATATCAGCCTCGGGGGTCTTACGCCAGCCTATTGAGCGGCGGAAATCTTCGTTTTCTTGATAAACACGTACCTGAATATCTGTCGGATTCCAGCCATTCGCCGGATCAACATCACAGGGGCAGCCGGTCGATACGCAGACCAGATCGGTCATGGCACGGAGCATGACGTAATCACCGGGGCGTGACCACGGATCGTCAAACCCAATCGCATTGGTGTCGTCGAGCAGGGTATTAAAAAAGAAATTAATTGCAGGCCAACCCTTGCGTGGCCTGACGCCATAGGGTTCCAGTGCTGCACTCATATTGTCGGAACAGTTAACGTGGCCGGGATAGCCCAGATCCTCGTAATAGCGTGCGGTACAGGCGGTACCGTAGGCATCATGCCGCCCACAGGTGTCTTGAATAATTTCTACTAAGGGTTCCTGGTCGTAGCTGTAATATTTGGCATACAGGCCGGGCATAGGATAAACGGAACCCATTAATGAGCGCGTCATCGTCGGGTCAATGGTGCTTTCAAAACCCTTATCCAGCGCACGCGCTGAGAACGCCTGAAAATCTGAACATTCGCGCCCCTGTACGTCCAGAATCTGGATGTACTGCCCGGCTTTCACCTCAAAGACGTGCGCGGTGCCGGGCTGAATATTCTGATCGTGTAATGGATCGGCCAGCGGATCTGGGGCGGTATGCCCACCTTTCATTTCGCCGGGGTTGGCGCGTTTAATGTAGACGATGACATCGGTCGGTGCGTTTTGCTGTTCCGGTGCCATCGGGCCACCGACAGCGCAAACGATGAGCAGGCCGTCACTGTCAGCATGGAAGGTTTCCAGCTGGCCTGCTGCGGAGTCTTCAGCAAACAGACTCACACCATCGGCCTTGCCTAAATCAAAGCCCGCTGTTTTTAGCGCGTGTAGCACTTTCTTGCCGGAATGATTGGCTGTCAGTGCAGCCTGTAGACCGGTAATTTCATGGCCACCTTTCAAGCCCAGGCGTTTGGCATGGGATGAGCCATCCGGGCTAAAGAACACCAACTCGACCGGCTGCAAACCCTCAAAATCCAGTATAGAAATTTCATCACCCTTCTCTATACGCAATGCGCGTGACCCACCACCGGGAACCGGGTGACGTTCGGTACCGTGTGGCAGAATTGGCAGGCCGGGGGTAATGACGCCGTGGCGTTCATAGGGTGTCTCAAAGGTGATTGCCTTACCCATTGATGCTGTTCTCTTGGCAGGTGCGGATATTAGGCATAATTTATGCCAATTTGGGCTGGGATTCAAACAACATTTTAGAATTGGTACAATAGTTTTTGAAATTTGGTACTTATTTGGTCTTTTTTGGTGATTGGTGCAGGAGCAGTGTTTTTGCATTATCGAAAGCGGGTTTTATCAACATCAAACATCTGGCATGATCTTTATTACGAAAATTCTTGTCTGAAGCGGAACAAGCAGGGCGTAACAACCTGATAACCGGCGTAAACTCGCTGCGCTCAGACAGTACTGGGTTCCAGGCCGTTACGCCCTGCTTGTACCTTGTGCAAACTTTCATGGTTCGGGATGCAATCGCATTTACATAACCGTTGGGGCACCTCTATCAAATAGAGATGCCCTAATACTAGCTGAGTTATAAGGAGCGACTGATGAAGCAGCATGTCCACCGCATAAAAGAAGAATTGCCGCTGGTTGCTGCGTTTATTGCGGCGATTTGGGTCGTGTTCATTCTGGATCAGTTTTTGCCATTGGAAAAATTTGGTCTGGTACCGCGTGATGCCGGTTATATTACGGGGATTCTGGCGATGCCGTTTTTGCACGGTGATTGGGGCCATATTATGAGTAATACTGTGCCTTTGGCTGTGCTGTTGACTTTGCTGGCCGGATCTAAAGCGAACAGTCGCTGGATCGTATTGTTTATTATTGTACTGGGCGGTGTACTGCTGTGGTTATTCGGGCGTGGGGCGTCGTTACATATTGGTGCTAGCGGCCTGGTGTTCGGTTTGGCGGTGTTTTTGATTGTGTCGGGCTTTTTGGAGCGGCGCACGGTACCGATGATTGTGGCGGTGGTGGTGACGTTTTTGTATGGCTCTAGCTTAGTGTCGGGGATTATGCCGTTTCAACAGGGGGTGTCATGGGATGGGCATTTATTTGGCGGGGTGGCTGGAGGATTGGTGGCCTGGGTGATGGTGCGGCACTTGCGGGGTTAGTGTTTACGGGCAAGCAAGCCAGTTCCCATTGTTCATGCCGCATTATTTTTCTGTATGTGCCAAGACAGTCTTAATAACATTGGGCGAGATGCGAAAGTCTGATTGGTGCAGTGTTTCAAATATTTCGCGCGCAGAGCTAATCCAGCCACGTTTGTAAGCTTCGGCAACAATAGCGGCTGTGCCCGTGACGGCAATGCCTTTTTCCTTAGCAACTGCTCTGCCAGCTCGTTCGTCCATTAACAACAAGGTGGGAGTGGAAAAACTCAGGGCGAGGCTGATGCAAGCGCTTTCCCCTTCATCAAGGTCGAGACCCGGCAAACGCTCAATAGGTTGTTGCCATACCTGGATCTGGTTTTCTGCAATGGCCTTGGCGATAGCTACTTCGCCCGGTGCATTACGCTCCGGCAATACCTCTTGCCTGACTTCTTTGGGTATCCAGATTTCATCAAAGAGTTGCGGTAGCCAGTCAAGACCATCAACGATGCTCAGTCCAATTAGCGGACTGGCATCTGAGATTATGATGATAGCCATTCGTCGAGGGTATCCATATCCTGCATGACTTCATCCTCATCCTGGTTGATAACGGGTATGCCAAGCCGGGAAAGATGAACAATGAAGTTAGCCAGCGGCATTTCTGCCAGTTTAGCGGAGCGAGTGAGTGATAATTCACCGTCCCGAAATAATGCAGTGGCTAGTGCTGTGCGTACACCTGGCATCTCCAGCGCTTTAGTTTGTTTTAACCCAACTATTAGCGCGTCTGGCTTATTGCGATTCATGATCAGCACCATGCCATCGCGCGCCTGGCGCAGTGCTTCGCTGGGATTGTTTTTAAGGCCGCTAACGTTTACGGTATGCATACTAATATTCCTATATTATATAGGAATATTCTAGAAGATGGTGAGTATTGCTGTAAAGCTTAAGGAACAGGTATTAAATAAGTTGTGCAGATTAGCCGCCACATATCGCATAGAATAAACCCATTGAATCCCTGATAAAGTGCATTATGGTTAGCAAAATGACAGCTGAATTGTCACTACTCCGTGAAGTCAAAACGAATAGCTTTATTTTTATGCAGGATAACGCGCTGCCGGGGTTCCTTTGTGACGATATGGTGACGCGCTTTGAACAGAATCAACAGGATCAGTATGCCGGACGCATCGGGCAAACGGTTTACAGCGATCAGGGTATCAAGAAAACCACTGATTTAGTCGTCAGCGGGAGCGATAAACCGCACTGGAAAGATGTCGATAATAACCTGCATCGCTCGCTCAGTATTGCGCTGCGTGAGTTTCGACAGGTTTATCCGTTTTTTAGTGGCCCGTTTAAAGATATGGGCTATAACCTACAGCGCTATCAGCCCGGCGAGTATTATCATTGGCATGTTGATGGGGGTAGCCACAGCTTTGCGGATCGGCAGCTGGTCGCGATTTGGTACCTGAATGATGTGCCGGAAGCGGTGGGCGGTGCGACGGATTTCCTGCACCAGCAGATTAGTGTTCAGCCGGAGAAGGGGAAGCTGATTTTATTTCCGCCGTTCTGGACGCATGAGCATCGCGCTGCGGAACTCACATCAGGCCTTAAGTATATTGCGACCACGTGGATTGTCTTTGCCTGATGGTTCCGTCCTGGCATGTTAAAACCAAATTGAAGTCTTACGATAATAAACTGGTTGTTCCGCGTAACACCTCATAACATGCCCCCATTGTATGGTAATCTGTCTTACCCGCTGGGGATTTGAGGTCGTCGTACTTCCGGTTATCCCGCGTCAGAATGCGGAACCACGCGCCGTACTCATGATCCACCATATGCTGCCAGCTGTATTCCCAGATACGTTGATACCAGTCGCGGTAAATCTGTTCGCCGGTTGCTTCGGCTAATAAGGCCGCCGCCGCAAAGCTCTCAGCCTGCACCCAGAAATATTTATCGCCGTCGCAGATGCTGCCGTCGGGTGCAAAGCCATAGCAGATGCCACCGTGCTCATGATCCCAGGCCTTATCCAGCGCGGTATCGAATAGCTCACGCGCTCGCGTAATATGCCAGTTTTGTGGTGCGTGCCGGTGCAGAATAAGCAGCAGTTTGCTCCACTCCGTTTGATGGCCCGGCTGAAAGCCCCAGGGCCGGAACAGGTGTTTGGGGTTATCCAGGTTATAGTCCCAGTCAACGGCCCAGCTCTGATCATAATGTTCCCAAATCAGACCATTAGCCTTAGCCGCCTGGCGGCGGGTAATATTGTCTGCCAGCGTTGCCGCCCGGTCTAAAAAGCGTGTTTCGTGGGTGGCTTCATACGCCCAGAGCATGGCTTCACAGCTGTGCATATTGGCGTTCTGGCCGCGATAGCCGTCAATCACGCTAAAATCCGCATTAGCTTCATCGCGATACAGGCCGTGTGCCTCATCCCAGAAATGCCGCTCCATCAGATTCCAGGCTTTCTCCAGCGTACTACGACCTTCAGCAACACCTGCCAGAATCGCTGTCGATGCCGCTACAATCACAAAGGCTAATCCATAGCAGTGATTGGTCGCGTCAGCCACTTCATTGCCTTGCAGTAACCACGCATAACCACCGCTGTTGGCTTGGAAATGGTTTGCTTCCAAATAGCGCAGGCCATGTCGAATCCAGTCCTGATAATCCTGGTCAGCAAAATACCTGTCTGCCATCGCGTAGTTAAAGACGAAGCGTGTGCTGCTGACTAAGTGGCGGGTGCTGGCGTCGTAAACACTGCCGTCATCACGAAAATGCTGGTAGAAGCCGCCGTTGTTGTCGAATACCTTGGGCTGGTAGAAGTCCAGCGTGTGGCGAATGTGCTGTTCGAGGAATTTGCGGCTGCTAAAGTTGGGTGGCGTCGTCATGGCTATGGGTACTATGGCTCTTTAATCATTTAAGTAATATCATTTAAATAATACAGGTACCGCGACAGGAATGCATACCGGTGCCGAGGCTATATCATCTCCTCCAAATCCTTAACCCGCTTCTCCAGCGCTTCAATCCGTTCCAGTAATTCATCATAGTGGTTGTTTTCACGCGCAGCACTACCGGAAGCAGTACTCACCGGAATTTCGTCCTGTAACGCTTCTAAATCCTCAGTGCCCAGGGTATGAAAATAACGGTCTTCGCGGCGGCCACTGCCAGCAGGCAGGCGGATAACCGTTGGTTTCTCGCCTTCCATCCAGGTATTCAGAATTTCCTGTATTTCATGCACACCGGCGAAATCGGCCATGCGCTCGGTGCGGGTTTTGATTTCGTTTAAGGTTTGGGGGCGGCGCAGAAACAGCACGGCGAGAATCGCCTGTTGTTTTTGATTGATGCCCAGTTTAGTGCGCATGCGGTGTTCGACTTTTTGAGCGCGACCGCTGTTCTGGATGGTGATACAGCCGTGTTCAATCAGGCTGCGGGTAATATGGCCGACATCGCCTTCGGTCATATTCATTACCGGCTCACGGCTGGTTTTCTGGTTACAGGCCAGCATCAGCGAGTTCATAGTCGGCGGATAGCCTTTGGGGGTGGTCAGCTGCTTTTCCATCAGACAGCCAAGAATACGGATTTCTTCTTTGTTAAACGGTGGTTTTGGGTTTTCGTCTAAGTCCAGCATCGTTTTGCCCTGTGAATTTTGGTGAGTGTTTACTGTGTATTTGTTGGTTATGATTAATACTACAACGATGCTGTCCTACAGGTGAAGAACAATGAAGCAGAAACAACTGACATTACAGGCGGAACAGGTAGCCGGGGTGTTGCGCACCGCAGGTTTGCGGATGGCAACGGCGGAGTCCTGCACCGGCGGCTGGATTGCGAAAAGCTGTACCGATCTGGCGGGCAGCTCGGACTGGTTTGAGGGTGGTTTTATCACCTATAGCAATGCGGCTAAACAGCGTATGTTGGGCGTGTCTGCGGCAACCTTACAGCAGCATGGCGCGGTCAGTGAGGCGGTCGCACAGGAAATGGTGCAGGGGGCGGTGGCTCATTCACTGGCGCAGGTCGCAGTGGCGGTAACGGGTATCGCCGGGCCGGGTGGGGCCACGCCGAATAAGCCGGTGGGGATGGTGTGTTTTGCTTGGGCGCTGCCCGATCAGTCCATTAAAACAGAAACCTGCTATTTTGATGGGGATCGGGAAGCGGTGCGGGCGCAGACGGTGATGCATGCGCTGAGCGGTATCGAGGCATTTGTCGCCGGAGAACCTGCCACCGGCAGCTAACTGCGCGGGGTGTCAGCGGTTTAATCTGGCTAAAGCGCATCATGATTAGCGGGTTTGATTAGTGGCACCGGAAATACTTTTGCCTGCAGCACGCCAGCAGTGCGATACTCATCTGCCCTATCCTTACCCCGTGTTGGTGGCTCGCACATGGCTGATACCTTTGATGAAAATAGCTTTCTAAAACTGCCGGAACAGACGCAGTTTCTGCTGGAATTAATGGCGGTTATCTATAGTGATGCGGCGGCCACGCCGATTGCACGCGCGGCGTCGGATTGTGGGATCACCTTGCCTTCGCAAGAGCGGATTACGTTTAAGTCGATCAAGCCGGAATTACAGCGCCTCATCGAACAGGGTTGGCTCAGCGATGATAACGGCGGTTTGGCTTATAGCGGTACCGTGCGTTACCAGTGCCGCCCGGATTTACGCGATACCTTAACGCGGCGCAGTATGCATGTGGGTCGCTTTGCCACCTACCGGCAAGCTATCGGGCTGCATTTTAATGCGGAAGGTTATAATAACTGGCGCTCGCGGGAAGAAGGCTTGCGCGATATTCGTTTAGAAGTGCTGTCGGGTAACAGTGCGCAGGCTTTGCACCTGGTGTCGGTTTATCTGCGTGCGTTTCAGAGCAAACATCCCTGGACACTGCTCTGGGGGGAATCGCTTAATCCAGATTGGGCCGCATGTATTCCGCGCCACACCTATATGCAAACGATTGCGCCGCCTTATCTTGATATTGCTTTTAATGATTTAGCTGATATTGACGCAGTGTGGGGTGATATGGGTCGGTATTTGACCGAGAACCCCAGCAGCCAGGTTTGGGAGTTTTATGGTTCGCCGCTGTATTGGCAGTTTTTTGCACGCGGTGACTGGGCCGGGCCGCTATTGAAGCAGCCGGAGGGGACAACGGCGCACACGGCACGCTGGCATGCTTTTCATGCCGTGCAATGTTTGTATGCCGGTGATCATACGAATGGGCTGAAATCCTATAAAAAGGGGCTGGCGCTGCTGCGTAAATTATACAAAGCACCGCGTGGTCAGAAGATTTGGTTCCGCGATCAGTCTGAAGTGCTGTGCGTATTAATGATGTTGCTCAGTGAGGATGAGAAGAAAATTGCTGATGGCATGAAGCAGGCGCTGAATATGGAGCACGACGACGCCTGTTTTCGTATTCTTTACCGCTATGGTTACGCGCAGCAGACTGGCAAGCAGCCAGATGCTAGAAAAGATGATAAACCTGAATTTGAATCACCACTGGCCTTACTGCTAACCCTGTGTACCCATTTTTGGCTGGGTAATAAAGTGGATGACAAGCTGCTGCAGTATACCGAGGTTAATACTAACCTGGCGAAGCAGGCGGGTTATGACTGGTTGGTGGGAGAGTATTCCGCGGCTATGGCTGAGTTGTTGCCGGACACTGAGGCGAAGAAAGATACGCATGCTGCGACCGCTGCTGCACTGCGTGATAAATTGGGCTGCCAGTCGTTCCTGATTCACCTCAATCGTCCCCAAGCAGAATGGGAGCGGGCGTTAGAAGCGCTGCAGCGTCTGGGGCAGGGCAAAGCAGGCAGCACTAAAGGTAAAACGCCTGATGGCGTGCACAGTGAACGCCTGATCTGGGTGATAGAAAAGCATGTCCATAACTACGCCTACCTCTCGACCACGGTCACCGAGTACAGTGTTGTGCCGCGTTTACAAAAGCGTACCAAAAAGGGCGGTTGGACAGCGGGGCGCAATGTTGCGCTTAAACATCTTTACGGCACACCGCAGGATTTAGCTTACCTCGATGCCGATGATCGCCGTGTTTGTGGCTGTATTGAGATGGGCTATGAATACAATTATTCCGGCTATGGCACCAAGGTGTACGACATCAGCATGCGGCGTGTCTGGCCTACGCTGGTCGGGCACCCGAGGGTGTTCTGGCAGGATGCGATTAATACGCCGCTGGATATTCAGCTGGGCAAAGCCGAGCTGTTGACCGCGCGTGAGGGTAAAAAGATTCGTATTCGCCTACAGCCGGAGCTGAAAGACAATGTGGACTATAAGCCCGACAGCTCTCTGGTATTGGAGGAAACAGCGGTACAAATTCGGGTGTATCAGCTCACTGCCGCTGTGCTACAGCTGCATAGTGTCTTAGGTGAAAACGGTCTGCTGGTGCCGCCGGAAGCTGAGGCTACGCTGCGCAAAACGCTTGAAACCCTCGCGCCGTTAATCACGATTCAATCGGATATTCAGGTCGGTGCTGATGGTGGCGCGGAAGCGGTTGAGGCCGATCAGCGTATCCATATTCACATGCTGCCCTGGGGTGACGGTTTACGCATGATGATGCGGGTGCAGCCGTTTGGCGAACAGGGCGGGCCGGTGTTTGTGCCCGGTAATGGTCGCAGCAATGTGCTGGCTGAGGTCGGCGGTAAGCTGCTGCAAACCAGTCGGGCGATTAAACGTGAGCAACAACAGGTGCATGAAATTATTCGGGCCTGTCCGGCGTTAATGGACTGGCTGGATGCAGAAGATGATCTGATGTTGGAGTTGCCGGAGGATTGTCTGGAGGCGTTGGAGCAGCTGCATGCGCTGGGCGATAAGGTGGTGTTAGCCTGGCCGGAAGGTGAGAAAATGCGGGTGACTGCGCCGGTGGGGGCGGGCAGCATGTCGCTTAAACTGGCAACAAAAAATGATTGGTTTCATTTGGATGGCAAGGTGCAGGTTGATGCCGACACTGTGCTGACCTTACGTCAGCTATTGGAATTGAGTGCGACGGCCATAGGGCGCTTTGTGGCGCTCGGTAACGGTCAATTTCTCAGCCTGACTCGCCAGTTTCAGAAGAAGCTGGATACGCTGAATACGTTGGTTGAGAGCGACGGTAAAAAAGGTGTGAAGATCGGCGCACTGGCTGGGTTGGCGGCGAATGACCTGCTAAACGATATGGGTGAGTTGAAGGCGGATAAGCAGTGGAAGACTCAGCTGCAACGCCTGAACACGATTCAGGCGCGTAAACCTGAGGTGCCTGCGACGCTCAAAGCCGAACTGCGTGATTATCAGCTGGAAGGTTTTCAATGGATGGCGCGGTTAGCGGAATGGGGTGTGGGGGCGTGTCTGGCCGATGATATGGGATTAGGCAAGACGATCCAGACGCTGGCTTTATTGCTCACCCGGATGGATAAAGGGGCGGCGTTGGTCGTGGCACCCACGTCGGTGTGCAATAACTGGTTTAGTGAATGTCAGAAATTTGCACCGACGCTGCGTCCGGTGTTTTATCGTGGCAAAGAGCGGGGCGCATTGTTGGACAGTGTCGGTGGTGGCGACCTGTTGATTTGCAGCTATGGCTTGTTGCAGCAGGATGCGGACAAGTTTCAGGCGGTGAAGTGGGGCAGCATTGTGCTGGATGAGGCGCAGGCGATTAAGAATACTAACGCCAAGCGTACTAAGGCAGCCTACCAGTTACAGGGTGATTTCCGCCTCATTACCACCGGTACGCCGGTCGAAAACCACCTCGGTGAACTGTGGAGCCTGTTCCGTTTCCTTAATCCTGGTTTATTGTTTTCGCAACAAAAATTTGGTGAGCGTTTCCAGACGCCGATTGAACGTGATAGTGATCCCAAAGCGCGGCAGAGCCTGAAGCGCTTGGTGCAGCCTTTTATGCTGCGGCGCACTAAAAATCAGGTGTTACAGGAGTTACCGCCGCGCACGGAAATTACACTCCAGATTAGCCTGGGTGAAGGTGAGCGCGCTTTGTATGAAGCGATGCGGCAACAGGCCATCGACAGTTTGCAGACCGAGAGTGATGCCGATGAGGAGGTCGGGCATTTACAGGTCTTGGCGCAGATTACGCGCTTACGTTTAGCGAGCTGTCATCCGCAGCTGGTGATGCCGGAGAGTGAACTACCGTCGGCTAAGTTACAGGCGCTGACTGAATTGGTGGACGAGCTGCTGCTGAATCAGCATAAAGCGCTGATATTTAGCCAGTTTGTGAAGCATCTGGCGTTGATTCGTGACTGGCTGGATCAGCGGGGAATTGCGTATCATTACCTCGATGGTTCAACGCCGCAGGAAGCGCGGCAGAAAGCGGTGGAGGCGTTCCAGCGTGGCGAGAAGGATATATTCCTGATTAGCCTGAAAGCCGGTGGATTTGGGTTGAACCTGACGGCGGCGGACTATGTGATTCATATGGATCCTTGGTGGAACCCGGCGGTGGAAGATCAGGCCTCGGATCGGGCGCATCGGATTGGGCAGCAGCGGCCAGTGACGATTTATCGGTTGGTGGTGGAGAATACCATCGAGGAGAAGATTGTTAGACTGCACCAGCAGAAGCGGGATTTGGCGGATAGTTTGCTGGAGGGGAGTGATGTGAGTGGGAAGCTGTCGGCGAAGG
Source organism: uncultured Thiotrichaceae bacterium (assembly GCA_937925855.1). Lineage (GTDB taxonomy): Bacteria > Pseudomonadota > Gammaproteobacteria > Thiotrichales > Thiotrichaceae > Thiolinea. Next base: position 2,905 of record CALAMO010000058.1, on the reverse strand, counting down.
AGATGATGGCGTTGATTCGGGAGGGGTGATTGAGCTTGAATAGGCTGGTTATGGAAAGGGCTATCGGCGAAGGTATGCGGGAGCAATATGAAGGATAGCGGTAGAGTTATGCTAAGATCAACCCATCAGCAACCACAGCACACGCACCATGAAATTCCTCGATGTTAAAACAGATTTAGCTTTCAAAAAAGTCTTCGCCAGCGAAGGTAGCAAGTCCATTCTGATCAGCTTCCTGAATGCCATTCTCTATGCTGAGCGCAGTCAGCAAGTGGCAGATTTGACTATTGTTGATCCCTATACCGTTCCAATAATTAAAGGCATGAAAGACACTTTTGTGGATGTGAAGGCCGTGCTGAACGACGGCACTCAGGTCATTATCGAAATGCAGGTGCTAAACCACCATGGCTTTGAAAAATGTGTCCTGTATAACGCCGCTAAGAGTTATTCTGTACAACTGAGTAAAGGTGAGGACTATACGCTGCTAAATCCGGTCATTGCGCTGACGATTGTTGATTTCACTATGTTTGAACAACACCCCGATGTGGTCAGCCGTTTCAGAATGATTGAGAAAGATAGCCTGGTGGAATACTCCGATGATATTGAACTGGTGTTTGTGGAGTTGCCAAAATTTACTAAGGCGTTTGAGGAGCTGCAAACCAACAATATTGCTGAGCAGTGGATGTATTTTCTTAAACATGCCGGGGAGATGGATTTTATTCCAGAGACGTTTGCTGAACCATTGAACCGGGCTTTTGCGTTGATTGATGAAAGTATGATGAGCGCAAAAGAGCTGGACGCGCAGCAAAGGCGCAAGGATTTTATTTTTATTCAGAAAGCGTCCCTAACCTTAGCTGAGGAGAAGGGTTTGGAACAAGGGCGTGAAGAAGGAGGTGAAGAAGGACGTGAAGAAGGATTCGAGCAGGGTGCTATCAGTGTTGCTAAGAAGATGCTGTTGGCGGGTATGCCTGTCGCTCAGGTCGTGGAATTTACCGGATTAAGCGAAGCACAAATCCAGCAGCTGTAAATGCCATGCCATTCTGAGTGTGAGTGGAAGGTCGGGTTTGCATGAAATTTAATGCACTTGCATCCAATCAGTTCTCCCAAAGCGTATCTGCCGAAGTTACTGACAAACCGGCAGGAAAATCATGAAACCCATCACCCAACATTTAGCCGCTTTAGCATTCACGCTCACCCTGTCCGCCGCCGCCCAGGCCGGTGAATATACCAGCAGCGTCCGCACCACCGACGTGCTCGAACTGTATACTTCCGAGGGTTGCCACAGCTGCCCACCAGCAGAAAAATGGTTTAGTACCCTGAAAGACAAGCGCGAGGTGTTTAAAGATTTTATCCCGCTGGCTTTCCACGTTGATTACTGGGATTACCTCGGCTGGGAGGATCGTTTTGCCTCGGCTGATTACAGTAACCGCCAGCGTAAACATGTTGCCGTTGGCAATGTACGCCAAAGCTACACACCGGGTGTTGTGTTGAACGGTGCGGAGTGGCGCGGGCATTTGCGCGGCGTGCGTGAATGGGAGGCGGCGCATCAGCGTGCCGGGGTTTTAAAGGCCGTATTAGGCGCTGAGAATCGACTGGCCGTGAATTTCTCTCCGGCATCTGGCGATTATTTTCAGCGTGATCAGCTGGTATTAAACGTGGCCTACCTGGGGATGGGGGTTGAGACCGACGTGCAACGCGGCGAGAACGCAGGCCGCCTGCTGAAGAATGATTTTGTGGTATTACAGCACGAGCAACATACGGTTGATGCGCAGCCGCAAAAATGGCGTTTACAGGTGAAAGGTGTGCCGCAAATGGGGCAGAAGCAGACGGCGGTCGCGGTTTGGTTGTCTGACCCGGAAACGCAGAAAATCGTGCAGGCCGCAGGCGGCTATTTGTAGCGGCAGCGCTGCGTGCCAGCCCTGCATTTGAAGCGAGTGGCGGGCGCAGACAGTCCGCAGTAAAATTGTTATCCTTGGCCGTGGTACTTTAATACGGATTACGGCCATGACCTCAATTGCACAAACGCCAGAACCCCCTTATTACGCCGTCATTTTCAGCTCGCTCCGCACTGAGGATGATAACGGTTATGCCACCATGGCGACCAAAATGCTGGAACTGGCGGCACAGCAACCCGGTTTTCTCGGCGTGGAATCGGCCAGAGACGGTTTGGGTATCACCGTATCCTACTGGGCTGACCTGGAATCGATTCGCCAGTGGAAACACCACCCGGAACATCAAGAAGCCCAAAAGCTCGGGCTGGAACAGTGGTATGCCGACTGCAAGACCCGTATCAGCAAAGTCGAGCGTGATTACGGTAAGTTTTAAGTGTTCTGCTACGCTGTGTTTGCTTGCATTTAGCGCCTCCAGCCCGCCATAATTAACGCATTTGTCAGGCGCTGAGTATTTATTATGACCTATGTAGTTACCGAAGATTGCATCATGTGCAAGCACACGGATTGTGTCACCGTTTGTCCGGTCGATTGTTTTTATGAAGGTGAAAATTTTCTGGTTATTCATCCCGATGAATGCATTGACTGCGGGATTTGTGAGCCGGAATGCCCGGTGGATGCGATTAGGGCAGATGATGATCTGGAGCCGGAGCAGGAAAAATGGATAGAAATCAATGCGGAGCTGGCGGAAATATGGCCGGTGATTACGGAACAGAAAGACCCAATGCCAGGTGCTGAGGACTGGGCGGGTAAAGCAGGTAAGGCTGATTTATTATCGCGTGAACCGGGCGAAGGGTCTTAAGCTATGAGCGACCAACACGACCAGGGTACACAGGAAAAGCTCGATGCCATGCTGAATGGCTTGTATTGGTGGGGTATACCGACCTTATTTCGCTGTCCGGCTGACCCCGAGCCGAAGAACTGCGACATTGCGCTGGTCGGCGTACCGCACAGTACCG
>CALAMO010000057.1 GCA_937925855.1 uncultured Thiotrichaceae bacterium | reverse complement strand
GCCGGTAGCGCCTTAGACCACCGCACCTGGGCGCTGCAAACCCGTTGGTTTGCCTTCCACGGTTATTCCGTTGTCGCTCCCGATTTCCCCGGCCACAGCCTGTCGCAGGGTGAGCCATTAACCCGCATTGAGTCTATGGCCGCCTGGCTGTGGCAGCTGTTGGATGAATTGGGGGTGCAGCAATGCAGTTTAGTCGGGCATTCGCAGGGTGGTTTGGTCGCCATGGAAGCCGCAGCCAGTCAACCAGACCGAGTGACTTCACTCAGTATGATGGGTACCGCAGCCGCGATTCCGGTCAATGAGCAGTTATTGGGCATGGCGGAGACTAATCAGCCAGCGGCAGTGGATGCGATGCTGCTGTGGGGTTTTGGTGAGTCCTATCAGTTCGGACGCTCGGCGGTACCGGGTCAGGCTCCGATTGGGGTGGGACATCGCATTATGTGCGCGAACCCATTGCATACGGATTTGAATGCCTGTCAGCAGTATGTGAACGGTGAACAGGCCGCGACTCAGGTCACTGCGCCGGTACAGTTGATTCTAGCGGAGAAGGATAAGATGACGCCGCTGAAGATGGGGCGGAAGCTGGCTGGGCTGTTTCCAAATGTGGTGGCGCAGGTGGAGGTGCCGGGTATGGGGCATATGTTGCCGATGGAAGCGCCGGAGCGGTGTTTGGCTGAGTTGCAGTCGTTTATTACGGGTTTATAGTTCGATATTAGAAATATTGTGCCATGTGACCGGCTGCAGCTGCTCATGTCAGGGACGTCGTGAATACATCCCTGTAGACTTCTGCCCAGCTTCCCTGCTGAGCAGACCCTGCCATAAGCATCTCCAGCCTCTATTGTTGTGGTTTTCCAGTATTCAGAGGTTTCAAAAAGATTTATGTTTAAAAAAGTAGCCGTCATCGGTGCAGGTACTATGGGCGCTGGCATAGCTGGTCAGGTCGCAAACGCAGGCATCGACGTATTATTACTCGACCTGCCATCGACAGGCGAAGACGTTAACGCGGTGGCGCAGCGCGGACTGGATCGGCTAAAAGACCCGGATCAACCTGGCCTAATGGACAAGTCGGTGGCCGAGCGCATTACGCTGGGTAATATTCGTGATGATTTGCATAAAGTCTCTGAGTGCGACTGGGTAGCGGAGGCCGTAGTTGAGCGGCTGGATATTAAGCATCAGCTCTATCGCGAGCTGGCGCAGCATTTACCGCCGGATGCCATTCTGACCTCGAATACTTCAACCATTCCGATTCGTCTTTTGACCGATGGTATGGCTGATGAGCTGAAGCAGCGTTTTGCCATCACTCACTTCTTTAATCCGGTGCGTTTTATGCGCCTGCTGGAATTGGTGCGCGGTGAAGAAACCCGTCCCGATATTATGCAGCGGCTGGAGGCGTTCTCAGAGGAGCATCTGGGTAAGGGCGTCGTGGACTGCGCGGATACGCCCGGGTTTTTGGCGAACCGGGTGGGCTGTTATGCGATTCAATGCGCCCTGCACGAGGCATTTAAGGCCGGACTGAAACCGCAGATTGCGGACGTGCTGTTTGGGCGTCCAATGGGGATTCCGAAGACCGGTGTGTTTGGACTGTATGATCTGATCGGTATTGATCTGATGTCAGATGTGGCGCAGAGTCTGAAGACGATTCTGCCGGAGCAGGATGCTTTCCATGCGGTGTCTGAGCCGATTCCGTTAATGGTGGAGATGATTGCTAACGGCCAGACCGGGAATAAGGGGGGTAAGGGTTTTTATCTGGCGCAGGAGTCTGGCGCGAAGCAGGTGCTCGACTTCGACAGCGGCGAGTATGTGGATTTTCCGCGTCCGGCGATCGACATTGCGCTGCGGGCGGAGCAGGAAGGCGTGAAGTGCCTGTTGGAGGATGATAGCGCGTATGGACGTTATGCCTGGACGGTGCTGTCGAATACGCTGGTGTATGCGGCGCTGTTGATCCCTGAGGTGGGTGACGATCCGGCGGCGATTGATGATGCGATGAAGCTGGGCTACAACTGGGTGTCCGGGCCGTTTGAGCTAATGGACGAGATTGGCGTGGACTATCTGGTGCAGCGGTTGCAAAAGGAAGGACGCGCAGTGCCGCCGTTTTTATTAGAGGCGCATGCGGATCAGCAGGACAGCTGTTTTTATCGGGTCGCGGGCGGGCATTTGCAGCGGCGTCAGTGTCAACATGCCGCACAGGCTCGTGCCGACTGTTGGGAAACGGTTAATCATGGTGCCGGTGTCATCCGTTTTATGGAGAAACGCCGCACGGTTAAGCCGGTGAACAGTAATTCAATGGCGAGTTGGTATGTGACACAGGATACCGCGCTGGTTGAGTTTCATTCTAAGGCGAATGCGCTGGACAGTGATTCTATGCACATTCTGGAAGATGCGCTGGCGAATGTTAAGGCGCGTGGCCTGAAGGGCTTAGTGGTGCATAATGACGCGCAGCATTTTTCCTGCGGGGTGAATCTGGAAGCGGTGCGTGGTTTCTTCCGCGCCGATGATTACGACGGACTGGATAAGTTTCTCGATCACTTCCAGCAGACTGTACACAAGATGGCGGTGGCAGATTTTCCAGTGGTGGCAGCACCGGTGGGACTGTCGATTGGCGGCGGCTTTGAGGTGGTGCTGCACGCGCAGCATGTCATCGCACACGCTAACTCAGTGACCGGGCTGGTGGAAACCGGTGTTGGGGTGATTCCGGGCGGCGGCGGCTGTAAGGAAATGCTGTATCGCTGGGCGGAAAAGCTGGCGCTGGGCTACGACAACGTGGCGGATGCGGCCTGGAAAGTGTTTATGAATCTGGGTTATGGGATGACTGCGACTTCACCGCTGCTGAGTAAAGACATGGCGATGCTGCGCGCTAGCGATACCTTCCTGATGAACCGGGATCGTATGTTGGCGGCGGCGCTGCAGCAGGTGGCGCAGGCGGATGGCCCGACGCATTTTGCCCGCCCGGATGTGAGTATGCCGGGGCGTGAGGTGTATCATGCGATGCTGGAGTGGTTGGATAAGGCGCTGCATAAAGGCATTATTCTGCCGCATGATGTCCGGGTGAATACCGGTCTGGCGCAGATTATTACCGGCGGCGAGATTGAGGCGGGTACGCTGTGGTCTGAGCAGGATTTTTATGACGCGGAGCGGCGGGTGTTTCTGGAGCTGGCGCAGACTGAGGGTACGCAGGCGCGGATTAATAGCATGTTGGATTTGGGGCAGACGTTAAGGAATTAGGTTTTGTTAGGTTTTGTTAGGTTTTGAACCTTGCTTAATTTTAGCGGTGGGGGATAGTTTTAGGGTGGAACCCCTCTCCAGCCCTCCCCTTATCAAGGGAGGGAGTCCTGCCTTAGTTTTAAATGGCTGAACAGTAGATTTTTAGAGCAGATCTTCGATTCAAGGTTTGATCTATTCGATTATTTAAGCATCGCGCCTAGTTGCACAATTCAGTGCCCTCCCTTGATAAGGGGAGGGTTAGGGTGGGGTTTGGCGCCCTAACCGATGAGGACAAAGTATGAATAAACAACCACAGTTACCCCCAATGTACGATTCCCTACAAGAATCCATTGGCCATCAGGCAAACTACACTGCGTTAACCCCGATAAGTTTCCTCTCAAGGGTCGCCGACGTTTACCCCAACCACCCCAGCCTTATCTACGGTGAGCAGCAGCACACCTGGGCGCAAACTGAGCTGCGCTGCCAGCAGATGGCGCATGCGCTGAGAAAATTAGGTCTTCAGCCGCACGATACGGTATCGGCGCTGGCGTTTAACACCCCTGAGATGTTTGAAGCGCATTATTTCGTTGCGATGGCCGGGGGCGTGTTAAACACGATTAATACCCGACTGGATGCGGCTACCATTAGCTATATCCTTGAATTTGCTGAGGCCAAGGTGCTGCTGGTTGATCGCGAGCTATTAGCCGCTGCGACAGACGGTATTCGTGCCTTGCAGCAGGGTGATCGCAAACTCCCTATTATTCTGATTGACGATCCAGGTGCCGCGACGCAGCCGGATATTCCAGATGATCTAACGGTGTATCGCTACGATGATTTACTGGCTGAAACGCCAATCACCCGCGCGGATTATCTGCCAACCACGGTTGCGAATGAGCTGCAGCCGCTGGCGATTAATTTTACCTCCGGTACCTCGGGCAAACCGAAGGGTGTGGTCTACCACCATCGCGGTTCATACCTGATGACCATGGGGACAATTGCCGGCTGGGCAGTGCCACGTCACCCGGTGTATTTGTACACGGTGCCGCTGTTTCACTGTAATGGCTGGGGCCACGCCTGGACAATGGCGGCGATGGCGGGCACGGTGATTTGTACGCGCAGCATTGTACCCGCTGAGATTTTCCGTTTGATGCAGGAGCATAAGGTCACGCACTTTGGTGGTGCGCCGATTGTGCTGAATATGCTGGCGAACGATCCGCAGTGCCCGGAAAGAATCGCGGATGACCGGGTGGTCTACTGCATGACGGCGGGTGCGCCACCGCCCGCAGCGGTGTTGGGTAAGATGGAGTCGATGGGTTTTGAGGTGATGCATGTGTATGGCCTGACCGAGACTTATGGGCATATCTTGCAGTGTTCACCGCAGCTGGATTGGGCGAATAAGACGGGTGATGAGGTCGCTGAGTTGAAGTCGCGGCAGGGCGTGCGTTTCCCGATGGTGGAAGGGGTCAGTGTGCTTGATCCTGAAACGCAGCAGCCGGTGCCTGCGGATGGGGCAAGCATGGGTGAGATTGTGATTCAGGGCAATACGGTGATGACCGGCTACCTGAAGAACCCGGAAGCGACGGCGGAATCATTTAAAGACGGCTGGTTCTGGAGCGGCGATTTGGCGGTGGTGAACCCGGATGGTTATATCCAGGTTAAGGATAGAGCGAAGGATATTATTATTTCCGGTGGGGAGAATATTTCGTCGGTGGAAATTGAGAATGCGCTGTATAAACATGCTGCCGTGGGCGAGGCGGCGGTGGTGGCGATGCCGCACGCGAAGTGGGGCGAGACGCCGTGTGCCTTTGTGGAATTGAAGCCGGGCGCAGCGGCGAGTGCTGATGAGCTGATTACGCACTGTCTGGAGCATTTGGCGCGGTTTAAGAAGCCGGGTAAGGTGGTGTTTGGTAGTCTGCCGAAGACGGCGACCGGTAAGATTCAGAAGTTTGAGTTGCGTAAGCGGGCTAAGGTATTAGCGGTGGGTTAGTTCGTATAAAAATATTTTCTGAAGCGGAACAATCAGGGGGCAATCACCTGTTAACCGGCGTAAACTCGCTATCGCTCAGACAGTACTTGGTTCCAGGCGTTTGCCCCCTGATTGTTCCTTGTGCAGTGTGCAGTAAACCCCAGAATTAATAAAATAGGTAGGCAAGGTATGGCGGGTTTTAGCCTGTTTCAGGATGTAATGTCTTCGGTGATGTCGCATGCGGCGCGTTTGCCGTCGCTGCGGTTTAAGCAGGACGATGGTGCGCTGTCGCTTGATGAGCATGCGGAGCGGGTGTTATCGGCGCGCGGTGAAGCGTCGGCGTTATTGCATGCGGAGCGTATGCTTAAGGCCTACCATCACAGTGAGATGGCTGAGCGCATCGCGTTTTTTCATGCCCTGCTGGATAACTATTGTATTGATGCGGCGCAGGTGGCCGCCGCCGCGCAGCAGTATGCGAGTGATCAATCCAGCACACATTATTCTGAGCTGTTTAATGCACTTAAATCGCGACGGGTGCGTCTGTTCCGACGGCTAAATGCGACGCGACGTGGGATTGTTTATCTGGTCGGGATGCGGGCGGATTTAATGAAGGCGATTCGCGCAGAGCCTAAGTTGAAGCCAGTTGATATTGACCTGAATCAGCTATTTCGCCAGTGGTTTAATCGCGGTTTTCTGGTGATGCGCCCGATTGACTGGACGACCCCGGCGCATATTCTGGAAAAGATCATCGCTTATGAAGCGGTGCATGAGATTGGTAGCTGGGACGAGCTGCGGATGCGGCTGGCCCCACCGGATCGGCGCTGTTTTGCGTTTTTTCACCTGTCGATGGAAGATGAGCCGCTGATTTTTGTTGAGGTGGCGCTGACGAATCATATCCCGGCAGCAATTGATAAGGTGTTGTCGTCTGAGCGTGAGACGCTACAGGCGGAGGATGCCACTGCGGCGATTTTTTATTCGATTTCAAACTGTCAGGCGGGTTTGGCCGGGATTTCTTTTGGCAACTTCCTGATTAAGCAGGTGGCGGGTGATTTGAAGCTGGCGCTGCCGAATTTGAAGGATTTTGTCACGCTGTCGCCGGTGCCGGGTTTTATGAAGTGGCTGGGACAGGCGGAGTTTGCCGAGGAGTCTGCCGGGCAGAAGGTAACGGATATACTGGTGGCTGATCCAATGTTAGCGCAGGAAGAGAGCCGGGCTGAGCTGGAAAAGGATTTGCCTGCGTTAGCGGCGCAGTATTTAGTAAAGGAAAAGAATTCGGTGGGTTTGCCGCGTGACCCGGTGGCACGTTTTCATTTGGGGAATGGGGCGCGGTTGGAGCGGATTAATTATCTGGGAGATACTTCGGCGCGTGGTTTACAGCAGGCCGCCGGGTTGATGGTGAATTATTATTACGATCTGGATAAGGTTGAGCAGTATCATGAGGCGTTTGCCGAGCAGAAGCAGGTGACCGCCGCAAAAGGCGTCTTGAAGTATTTGTAGGTACTGTCACTTACCTGTCGACTATTCCACGCGGACTTCATAAGAAACGTTGCCAGCAGAACCTGGATTGAGTTTTTCTGTGGCTGCCCATGACCACTTCAAACTGCCTGCTGCGTCGGCGCTAGGCGTGCAGGCCGTGAGTTCGGTCGGGGTGCTGGCTGTTGGACACAGCTGGCTACCTGGAACTAATTCGGTGAAGGCTGGCACGCTGTCATTAATCACGAGTTCAAGCAGCGGGCCGTTGCCGATATTCTCATAGCTAATGGTATAACGCAGCGTTTCACCGGGCAGGGCGACATTACCGTCGATATTACGGGTCACATTCCACACGGCCTTCGCCAGCGCCAGTTTGCCCGCACCGCTAACGGTGTTCTGCGGACTGCCCGCGACTTCGGTGATGTCCTGACGTGCCTGCAGGTCATTCGCGATGATCGAACTGCCGTTGCCATAGGTGCGCCGCCCTTGAGCGCAGTCTGCCGCGTGTTGAAGCGGGCGCGCAAGGCGAGCATAAGCTTGCCCGCGGCTATGAGCCTGTCACCACCCATAGCGCGCATTACCT
>CALAMO010000056.1 GCA_937925855.1 uncultured Thiotrichaceae bacterium | reverse complement strand
CTGCTTTGAGGGTGCGGTTTTCATTGATTTCAATCTCACCGAATCCACCAGAGGCAAAGCCCTTTACACTGAAACCCCTTTCATAATGTTCAAAAACTGCTGATGCCGAATGACCATAGCGCCGATTGGGTGTAAATGTTGTCTTACGCCCATCGTATTCCAACGTCATCGTATTATTGCTATTGAAAGTGATTTTGGCTGCGCTGCCGTCTGTGGCACCCACTGTCAACTTATTGCCGACGTACCGAACGGGGTAGTCAAATTTTTTGCTATACCGGATGCGCGACTGATAAGTAATCGTGCCTTGGCTATTCCGAGGCGAGGCAGGGTCAATAGTTAGCGAGATCCGAGCTTTTTGCTTCCCTTTACGGTGAGTAAACCTAATTCTCTTTTTGGAGCCTACTTTTTTAACTTTGAACGTGCCAAAATTTGTGACGGTTCCGATCTGGTTAGTGACTAGCTTTAGGCGGGGCTTATCACCCAGTGTAATGGTAGCCGAAGCCACATCATTTGAATCAGTCTTATTCACTCCTGATAAGTTGATAGTTTGGCTAGCGCCAGAGGTTAAAACAGCCCCATTACCCAACTGTCCAATAGGCCGCATGCCAAGGTAAATGTATTGCCGAACTACCGCGCCACTATGATCTTGTTCTACCAGCAGTCGGCCACTATCGTCATACTGAAAATGCGTGTTTTTTCCATTAACTGTTTTACGCACCCGCTGATGGCGTGCGTTATAAGCATACTCAATAGACTGCCCTCTACCCGTAACATCAGTGAGGCGACCAAAGGCATCGTAGGTATAGGTAAACCGACTATCTTGGATCAGATTGCCCACCTTGTCATGTATTGGCGTCTCGTTCTGTTGACCGCTAATACTTTGTAAAAGGTTTCAGTTTTGACCAAGCCTGCTGGGTTATAGGTATAGGTTGTTGCTCCTGTGTCCGGGCTAGTGCTCCACAAGCTATCTGTAGTAAATTAGCTTTATTGTATGCAGCTGGATATTTTCGTGAATGAATACCCAATAAAGCTAGCTTGAGCCATTTACTCCGTATGATAAGCCGATTTTTGAAGCTATTACTTTGGACTGCCGCAGGTCTTTTTTCCTGGATTATAGGCGTCGGTGTGATGATTTGGGATTTTGGTGAAAAGGATGCCGCTAGAAAATCGGATTGCATCATCGTTCTCGGTGCAGCCGTCTATAACGATAAGCCATCCCCAGTTTTCAAGGAAAGAATCAGGCATGCGATTGAGTTATTTCAGCAGGGTCAGGCCTCGACGATCATTTTCACTGGCGGCTATGGCGATGGCACATCCCATGCGGAAAGCGCAGTCGGTGCTTCCTATGCCGTGGCTCAGGGCATTCGTAACACTGCGATACTGATAGAGACAAAATCGCGGACAACCCACCAAAATCTCGCAGAAGCCAAAGCGTTGATGGAGGCTGCAAGACTCAAATCTGCAATCATCGTGAGTGACCCCCTGCATTTGAAGCGTGCCTCAGTAATGGCCGATAATCTGGGTATTTTAGCGGTTACATCGCCGACCCCGACGACGCGCTATCGCTCGCTCCGCACAAAGCTTGCTTTTCTTGTGCGGGAAATCTATTTTTATACCGCCTACACGTTGACAAGTGAATGATTAACGCCTAAAAGTCAGCAAAGAGTTATCCATCATTAGCGCTAACCTTTGGCTTAAAATACCGCTCCCATTAACTGAGAATCCCATGATTAACGGCAGTTGCCTTTGTGGCAAAGTACAGTACACCTATAGCGGCGACATTAACGAAATAGCGATGTGTCACTGCTCGCAGTGTAGGAAAGCGCAAGGGGGTGCGTTCGCAACGAATAGCCCAATCTCATCGGCTGATTTAGTGTTTCAAGGCCAAGAATACATTAAGGAATTTCAATCCAGCGCACATAAAATCAGGGCGTTCTGCACGAACTGCGGCAGCCCTTTATACAGTGCTCATAAAGACCTACCGGGTAGCGTGCGACTGCGGCTTGGCACCGTCGAAACAGCGTTTCAATGCCCAAAGAAATACCATATACACACTGCGTCTAAAGCGCCTTGGTATGAAATTTCTGATGCTTTCCCCCAGTACACTGAAGGGAAATAGTAATCATTGTGTGAATTAGGTTCAAGCAAAGCCATGATTGCATCCGCACATATTTTTTTAACTGCCCCTCTCCCTCACCCTGTGATAACGTCACTTTATCAGCTCACCGACACAACAACGGACATGACAGCATGCATATCGACGCCCTTATTAGCGCCTCCTGGGTGCTCACAGTAGACCCCAGCAATACGGTTCTGCGCGATCACGCCATCGCGATCAACGCCGGTAAAATCCTCGATATTCTCCCCACGCAGCAGGCACAGCATAAATACCAGCCTACGACCACCACTGATCTCAGCGGTCAGGTCTTACTCCCCGGTCTCATCAACGCGCACACCCACGCCGCGATGGCCCTATTCAAAGGGCTGGCGGATGACTTACCCCTGATGGAATGGCTGGAAAAACACATTTGGCCTGCTGAGGGCCAACATGCAGACGCGACGTTTGTGCACGATGGTACGCTTTTGGCCTGCGCCGAAATGATCCGTTCCGGTACAACCTGCTTTAATGATATGTATTTCTTTCCCGAAGCGGCGGCGAGAGCCGTGGAAAGTGCTGGAATACGCGCTGCTGTTGGTATGATTATGCTTGACTTTCCAACGGCTTACGCTCAGACACCGGCCGATTATTTGGAGAAAGGGCTGGCACTGCATCAACAATACGCCCAGCATCCGCTGATTAGCCTGCTGTTTGCGCCGCATGCGCCCTACACCGTCTCTGATGAGCCGCTGGCACAAATTAGCCAGCAGGCCAGCGCCTTAAACATCCCTATTCACATGCACGTCCATGAAACCGCGTTTGAGGTGCTGTCTGCCACCGAGCAAAACGCCGAGCGCCCGCTCGCACGTCTTGCTCGCACCGGCCTGTTGGATCAACATTTCCTTGCGGTACACATGACTCAGCTGGAAGAGGATGAAATTGCACTGCTGGCGCAAAAAGGCACGCATGTTATTCACTGCCCAGAATCAAACCTCAAATTAGCCAGCGGTTTTTGTCCAAGCGCCCGGCTGCTGGCCGCCGGGGTGAATGTCGCCCTAGGCACTGACGGTAACGCCAGTAATAATGACCTTGATATGCTCGGTGAAATGCGCACCGCCGCGCTGCTGGCTAAGGGCGTGGCCCAAGATGCCACCGCCGTGCCCGCCGCGCAGGCTTTACGCATGGCGACGATTAATGGTGCCAAGGCCTTAGGGCTTGCACAACACACCGGTTCACTTGAAATTGGGAAAGCGGCAGATATAATCGCAATCGACTTTAATACGTTGGAAGCGCAGCCAATGTTTGACCCAGTTTCGCATCTGGTTTACTGCACCAGCCGTAACCAAGTGACACACAGCTGGGTACAAGGGCAAATGCTGCTCCAAGAACGACGCTTAACCACGCTGGATGAAGCGGAACTCATCAGCAATGCCCGCCAATGGCAAACGACTATTCACGCGGATGTAAGCTAAACCCTAGCTAACGCAGGAGACACCATGATGACAAGCGAAACCCTGCACCCGCCCACACGCAATGTTGACCCCGGGGAAATCAATAAATTTGAGCGGGTTGCACACCGCTGGTGGGATAAGGACAGCGAGTTCCAGCCGCTGCATGCGATTAATCCGCTGCGGCTGAATTACATTGATGAGCGCGCCGGGCTGCGCGGTAAAACCGTGCTGGATATTGGCTGTGGTGGGGGTATCTTGAGCGAGAGTATGGCCCACCGGCAGGCCGAAGTGACCGGTATCGACCTGGGAGCAGCGCCCTTATCGGTGGCGAATCTCCACGCGCTGGAATCTGGCATCAGCATCGATTATCAGCAGATTAGCGCTGAAGAATTGGCGTTGAACCGCCCCGGCGATTTTGATGTCGTAACCTGCATGGAGATGTTAGAACATGTGCCCGACCCAGCGTCGGTGATTGCAGCCTGTGCGACCTTGGTTAAGCCGGGGGGGGACGTGTTTTTTTCAACCATCAACCGTAACCCTAAGGCGTTTATGCTCGCCATTGTTGCCGCTGAATATGTGATGAACCTATTGCCGAAAGGCACACACGAATACCACAAGCTAATTCGGCCATCCGAACTGGAGTATGCTGCGCGTAATGCCGGATTAGAACTTAGCAATATCAGCGGCTTAAGCTATAATCCGCTGTTCCAGCATTACCGCATCGGACAGGACACAGATATTAATTATATGATGCATTTTACCAGGGAAAATTAAGCATGGCTGTTATCAGCAAAATACTGACCGCCCTATTGGTCATCGGCGTGCTCACGGGCTGTGCAGCCAAATTCAATAAGGTTGATATGGTAGATGGCGCAAATCCGCAGCTGCGGGTGATGACGCCTAAAGTTGAGCGCAATATTCGCGAGCTGGCCAGCTCAATTTTAGCGCTCAGCCCCACTATTAGCCGCACAGAAGCCATTGAAGTGGCGCATGATGCCTATGTCTACCCCATGTATCTGGCGGAGAAATGGGATATTACGTGGCCGCCGATGTATCACAATACGCTGCGCAATGCAGGCGTGCGTGACTGGGGGCTATGTACCGACTGGGCCAGCGCGATGATTGATCATATGCGTAAGAAGCATCTGAAATCGATGGACCTATACTGGGCCGTTGCTTATAAAGGTGACCCCTGGCGCGAACACAGCACTCTGCTGGTTACCGCCAAAGGCCATCCTTTTGATAGCGGCATTATTCTTGATCCCTGGCGCGACTCCGGCAAGCTGTTTTGGATTCATCACCTCAACGACCCGACCTATGCCTGGAAATACCACGCTGGCCCCTATGGCCCACTGGCTAAAAGCGGACGCACAACCATACAGGGCGTGTTAAATTAATCCGCTGCCGCGCGCCGCAACGATTTTTCTAGGGTCAGCCACAAGCCATGCGCATTCGCCTAAAAACTCAATGGAATCGCCAGGAGCGTGAAGTATCGCTGGACGATACCGTGAGCGTGCTAGCCTTTAATGCTTGGAAAATCGGGCTGCAAACGCTGCTCGAAATCGAAAATGAGCATTTCCAAACGGATACCCAACAGCAGCGTATTGCGGTGCTGGAAGAAATCATGGCGTTTAAGGTGCACCTGCTGGATCGCATCGCTTATGACCTGATGACCGAGACGGAGCGTGGCCAGCTGATTAGCACGTTTGCGCTTAAACTCGCCGACCATGTCCAGGATAATGCCGCTGAATTTTCCGGTGCCGGTGACTACCGCAACCCCTTCATTGATAAGCTCAATGCGCGCATGGCGGATTACGCGGCCACCAACTGGCGCAGGCTAGCGCAGGAACCCGCATTTTCGATGAGCCTAAGCTTTGGAAATTTCATTGCGGATGCGCTTGGGCCACGCGATCGCCGCTGGGTAACAGACTATATACAGCAGGTTCTCCTTCCAGAAATGCTGACGCCTTATAAAAAGGTATTGGGCCGCTTGGGGTTTCTGCCTTAGCAGCACGCATCTTTATACGGCATCAGCACACAAACAGAGGTACAATGCCGTTTTGTAATTTTATCTGGCAGGACATAAGCATGAAGTTCTTTGTAGACACTGGTGATATTAATGAAATTCGCGAACTGTGCGACACTGGATTGGTTGATGGCGTCACCACTAATCCCTCGTTGGTGGCAAGCTCCGGTAAAGATTTCAAAGAGCTGATCGGCGATATCTGCACCTTAACTACCGGCCATGTCAGTGCTGAGGTCTTAGCGACTGATTACCGCACTATGTTGAAGGAAGCCGACGTGCTGAGTGCCATTGCAGACAACGTGTGCATTAAGCTGCCGCTGACGCCAGACGGCCTGAAAGCCTGTAAAGTCCTCTCGTCCAACGGTATCGCCACCAACGTCACGCTGTGTTTCAGTGCCTTACAGGCCCTGCTCGCCGCCAAAGCAGGCGCGACTTATGTCTCCCCCTTTATTGGCCGTCTCGATGACATCGGCCAGAACGGTGGCGATTTAATCGCGGATATTGTCACGATTTATGATAATTATGAGGACTACAACACCCAGATTCTCGCCGCCTCCATTCGCGGCCCGCAGCATGTGCTTGATGCGGCCCTATCCGGCGCGCATGTCGCCACCCTGCCCCCGAAAATTTTACGCCAGATGTCACAGCATCCACTGACCGATAAAGGCCTGGCAGGCTTTATGAAGGACTGGGAACAAACGGGTCAGAGTCTGCTGTAATGCCTGCTGTTATACAACAAGAACAGGGCATTGCAAACGCCTTGCCCGCACTGGATCTCGATTTTGTACGCAGCCAGTTTCCAGCGTTTAGCGAAGCGACACTCGCCGGACAGGCGCACTTTGAAAATGCCGGTGGCTCCTATGCCTGCCGTCAGGTGATTGAACGGCTGCATCATTATTACCGCTGCACCAAAGTCCAGCCCTATTACCCCTCACCAGCAGCGACTGAGGCCGGTGCCCAGATGGACCAGGCCTATGTGCGGCTGGCGGAGTACCTCAACGTCCGCCCGCAGGAAGTGCACATCGGGCCATCGACGTCACAGAACACCGCCACGCTGGCGCAGGCATTCGCTCAGGTGCTGCAGCCCGGCGATGAGATCATCGTCACCAACCAGGATCATGAAGCCAACACCGGCGTCTGGCGCAGATTAACCGATGCCGGCATGGTGATTCGGGAATGGTCAATCGACCCGGAGAGTGGCGCACTGGACAGCGCGCAGCTTGCGCAGCTCATCAGCCCGCGCACCCGCCTGCTGACGCTGCCACACTGCTCGAATATTATTGGCCAGATCAATCCGGTGGCTGAAATCTGTCAGCAGGCCAAGGCAGCGGGTATTATAACCGTCGTCGATGGCGTGTCTTATGCCGGGCATGGCCTGCCCGATGTGACGGCGCTGGGGGCTGATATTTACCTGTTCTCGCTCTACAAAGTTTACGGACCGCATCAGGGCGTGATGACGATTCGCACGCCAATCGCTGAATTTTTGGGCAATCAGAGCCATTTTTTTAATGCGGATCCCGCTCATATCCACGCGCACTTCGTACCCGCTGGGCCAGATCATGCCCAGGTTGCGGCCTGTAATGGTGTGGCTGAATACTTTGATGCGTTGCATCAGCACCATTTTGGTGCGACACAGGCTCCCAGCGCTTCCTCAAAGGATACGGCTCACACCACCGACTCACAGCAGCGCGCACAGCGCGTCGCTGCCCTGATGCATGCTGCTGAACAAGCCTTATTGCCGCCGCTGTTGGATTTTCTGAAACAGCGTAACAGCGTGCGGCTGATTGGCCCACAGCAGGCAGAAAACCGAGCGCCGACGCTTTCTATCGTGCCAGCGCGCCAAAATCCGGCTGAGCTGTGTGCGGCCCTAGCCCAACACGGGATTATGGCTGGATCGGGCCATTTCTACGGTTATCGAGCGGTTAAGGCGCTGGGTGTGAATACTCAAACCGGCGTGCTGCGCCTGTCCTTTGTACATTACACCCGCGCCGCAGAGGTAGAGCAGCTCATCCGCGTGCTCGATCAGGTGCTTGACTAAAGGTACTGAAGGCGATACGAGCGGGGACGGAAAAACGGCTTTGTATGTGGCGCATCGTGCGGGAGCTTAACTGAGCGCACCGATTTTTCCACCCTCAAGGCGCGTGCGCCGCGTGCTGAGCTGACTTAAAAAAGTCGCATCGTGTGAAATTATAATCATCGCCTGCGGCAGCTGTTGCAGCGTGCTAATCAGCCGTTCCCGCGCCTGATCATCCAGCGCATTGGATGGCTCGTCCAGCAATAGCACCTTCGGCTGCATCGCCAATACCGCAGCCAGCGTGATCATACGCTTTTCACCGCCGGAGAGCTGGTAAGTCACCCGCTCCTCAAAACCGGCCATGCCGAGGTGGGCCAGCGTGGTGCAGGCCAGCTGTTCGGCCTCGGCCTGTGACTTGCCTAGGTTTAAGGGCCCAAACGCCACGTCTTCCAACACGGTGGGACAGAATAATTGATCGTCTGGGTCTTGAAATAAAAAACCGGCCTGCGCCCGCACCTCATGGAAATCTGCCTCTTCCCGCCGTTCTCGGCCAAAGGCAAAAATCCGCCCGGACTTAGGTTTATTCAGCCCAACCAGCAAATTAAAAAATGTGGTCTTACCCGCGCCATTGCCACCTTCCAGCGACACTCGTTCTGCCGCATGCAGACTAAAATCCACCGCATCCAATACCCGCCGCTTTGGATAGTGATAACTCAGCTGTTCAACTCGAATCAATTCACTCATTCATCGACACATCATTCACGCTGACACCAACACTCACCCACAGCGCCAGCAGCACAAAGCCAACCGCCGCTAGCAGCAGCAGATTATCACAGCGCCGCCACACCGCCCGATCGAGTAAATACAAACGCCCGTTAAAACCGCGACACTTCATCGCGGCATAGGTGCGCTCCGAACGTTCCAGACTGCGAATCAGCAGCATCCCGACCAGATAGCCGATGGAACGCCAGGTATGCCAATTAGCGCGTGGCTGAAAGGCCCGTGCCTTCATCGCCTTACGCATGCGCTTATACTCGCGCCCAATCACCTCCAGGTAGCGCACGGTAAACAGCATGAGGTGCACCAGTTTCTCCGGCACGCGCAGCCGCGCCAGCGCATGGCCCAGCGTGGTCGCCTCCAATGTCCCCAGCAATGCCAGCAGCATCAGCACCACTGCATTCGTCTTCAGCGCAATCATCATCGCTTGGACAAACCCCTGTTGACTGGCAGCAAAACCAAACACATGGAACAGCGCATCGCCGGGAGTCGTTAAGGGCAGCATGACAATCATTAGTACAATGAACACGTCCATCGCCAGTACGCGCCGCAGCGTGCGCTGCATATCCAAATTAGCCCGCAGCGCTACCCCAATACTCAAACATAGAGCTATCGCGGGAATCAGCAGGTTATGACTAAACACCGTCGCTAAAGCAAACAGCGTCATCGCCAGTATCCGCGCCCGGGGATCAAACTGGTCAACCAGACTGTGTTGATGCAGCAGCTGCTGTCCATGCCACGAGGTCATACTGTGTTCCAGAAACTGCGGCATCAGTCTTTATCCTGGGTGGCGGGGCTGGCGGCAGTAGCCGTGAGGACGGACAGGCCAGATGGTTTACGCGCCGCCATCCAAGCCGCAACGCCGAACAGGCCGAAGATGAAGCCGAGGCCACCGGCTATATCACGCAGCATAATTTTCTCTTTATAGGCCCGCAGTTCGCGCTGGAGAGGTTTAACCTGCTGCGCGACCGCGCGACGGATTAGCGCTTCCAAATCGGCGGTAGAAATCTGTACGGTGGTAAGTACTTGACCTGCGGCAGTTGGGCTCGCGGGCACGACTTGGGGAGGGGGTGGCGTGGTGACCACTGCTTTTGTTAATGATGTTGGCGCGATTGATGCAGCTGTCACCGCTGGCACTGCTGCTGTCGGGGCTGCTGCCAACGTCGTTGGTGGCGCCACAAATTCATCGGCGGCTAGCGTAATATCCGCTACATGCCCAGCACCTAAGTTCGCGCGCAGCCGGTGCGCTTGTGGTCGAGCTGCACTAAACGTAAAGAGGCCGTCTGCTTGGGTATGGGTTTCACCCAGCATAGTACCGTCTTCCGCAAAGACTTCAACTAACACGCCGGCAGCGGCGGTTTCGCCGTTGGAAAAAGCGATTTCACCTTCAATTAGCAGGCCGTCCACATAGGCACCAGCCACTACATTATGAGCCTTTATTGCCGGTGATCCGAGCGCGATTAAAATGTTAAACAGGCCGATTAATAGCGCTTTCCGCTTTAATAGCTGATGGCGTCGCCATAGCGCCAATAACTGGAATGGCCGCTGCATCGTAAATCGGTACTGAGCCTGGCGCAGGCGGCGGCCTTCAGTCATCCCGCACCTCACCAAAAAAATCGGGTCGCACCCGCCGAATCAACAGCACCGCCGCGCCGGTCAGCAGTGCTTCCATCACCACCACGGGTAAATGGCTAATCAGTACCAGTTTTGCCGCCGGAATAAACGCCTCACCCGACAGCGCCAAACTGCTCGCGACCAGTAAGGCCGTTAGCAAGATCGCGCCACCACCGGCAAACGCCCCCCATAATGCCGCTGTACGCGGCTGGGAACGCATGACGCCGTGGCGGCAGAGCAGCCCCATTAAAATCGCTGGGAGTGCGATATTAAACACGTTAACGCCCAGCACCACAAAACCACCGTACCCAAAGAACACAGCTTGTAGCAGCAAGGCAATGAACAGCGCTGGAAACGCGGCCCAGCCCAGCGTCAAACCGAGCAGGCCATTTAAAATCAAATGCACGCTGGCTGGCCCCAACGGGATATGGATGAGCGAGGCGATGAAGAAGGTTGCGCTCAGAATACCCGTTTGCGGTATTTTTTCAGCATCAATCTGCTTCAGGCCATAGGCAACACCACATGCCGTCAGCAGTACACCGCCGAGCACCACCGAATCCGACAGGGCACCATCAACAATATGCATTATTGCGCCTGCGACTTAGGCGACGCGGCAGTAACAAGAGACGGCAAGTGTTGAGGACTTAGGGCATGGGCCTGAATCCATAGCACCGCATCCTGTGACAGCGCTTTACCTTCATACTGCTGCTCCTGATCCAAGTCGAGTGCCGCAAATCCCCAATAACCCGCGACCGGCGGCACAAACTGAAAACGCCCGTTGGCATCGGCTTTAATTGTTTGAATATTCAGCGACGGCGCGGGGTAAATGATCTGCGCCTTTGGCATAAAACCGCTGTTATCGGCCCGCAGCGCATGATTGAGGTACTCCACTTCTATTTCAGCGTGCGGATAAGGCTTACCCGCGACCTGCACCGTACCGCTGAACAGGCCACCGGCATAAACCCCATAGGGTGCTATATCGGGCATGATTTCAAACGCTGCCCCGCTGGGCTGATCCCAGTCGCTCGGCAAACCACCCACATTAAAAATCACCTTAGTGAACTGCTGGATGTATTTATCCTCGCTCGCCTCATAATAAGGCGCTGGCGTCAGGTTAAACACATAATCACCGAGGCGGCGGAACTTCACCTCGGCTTGCCAGGCTGGGGCGCTGTCTGTGCCGTTGGGTGCATGCCAGTTAATCGGCTGTAGGCTGGCGCTTAAATCGGTTTGCTTACCGCGATGCTGCTGGGTGAACGCCAGCGGTTTTGCGGTCATTGCCATCATCGGTGCGCCGTGTGACGGATGGGTAAACGGCATGTTTAAGGTGACACTGCCCCCCCTAGCCCGCAGATAATGCTCCGCATGAATCAGTTGGAAGTGTGCAGCAACCTGTGGGGCCAACATCGCCAGCAGCAGGGCGACCCATAAGGCAAGACGTTTCATTCATAACTCCGCGATGAGTGATCAGGGAGGTGTAATGAAGGGTAACGTGGCGTGGCGACAACAATAGCGCTCAATTTAACGCTAACCATCACCGCTATCCTCGGGTGTAGCCCTCCGCGACACCTTTATCCACAGCACGTAAACGATTAGGCGCTGCGGGTCAATCGTGGCAAGCTGGTCTCGGACTTATCGCGCGGCATAAGCTGAGGCACAGGCTTAAAGGCGCGACTTACCGTTGCGGGGGCAGTACCGGATTAGGCGGGTGCTGCGCTTATTAGCACGCAATAAACCCCTGCCGCACCGGTTTCCCATTGAACTGAATGCAAAAAATTGCAGTCAGCACTTGTCAGGTCAGGGGATTATGCTGCAACATCATAAGCCATGTAAACATGCAGAACGCTGATGAACTATCCTTTTTCCGCTGTTGCCGGACAGTCCTTATTCAAACTGGCGTTGACCCTGGCCGCTATTAACCCCAGCATCGGCGGTGTGCTAGTGTCTGGGCCACGCGGTTCGGCAAAAAGCACGCTGGCGCGGGCGCTGGCTGATTTATTGCCTGCGGACGGTCGGTTCATCACCTTGCCGCTGGGTGCGAGTGAAGAAATGCTGATTGGCACGCTCGACTTACAGCAGGCGCTCAGCGAGGCGCAGGTGACGTTCCACCCCGGTTTACTGGCGCAGGCGCACGGTGGCGTACTGTATGTCGATGAAGTGAATTTGTTGCCGGATGCGCTGGTTGATGTGCTACTGGATGTGGCGGCCAGCAAGGAAAATATTATAGAGCGGGACGGCATCAGCCATCGCCACGCCGCTGATTTCCTCCTCATTGGCACCATGAACCCGGATGAAGGTGAGCTGCGCCCGCAGCTACAAGACCGCTTTGGCCTGTGTGTCGAATTAGGCAACCAGTACAGCCTAAGTGAGCGCATGGACATCGTGCGCCGACGCGAAGCGTTTGACCGTGACCCCACGGCATTTTGTCTCCACTATCAGGCGGAGCAAGAAGCGCTGGCTGCACAGATCAACGCCAGCCGAGACCGCCTAGCGACGCTGAGCTGCTCCGATGAATTTAGGCTGCTGATTGCTGAGCGCTGCCAGCAGGCGGCGGTAGAAGGGTTACGCGCTGACTTAGTCTGGTACCGGGCGGCGTTAGCGCATGCCGCCTGGCAGCAGCGCACAGCGGTGAATGCCACTGATATAGAGGCAGTGGAAGCGCTGGTCTTAGCCCACCGTCGGCAAAACCCCGCGCCGCCGGCGCCACCGCCACCCACACCACCGCCCGCCTTTAAGCGGCCAGCACCTGACCGCGAAGCCGCCCCGCCAGCCAACACCCAGGGTGACTGGGGCCAAATGAACCCGCAGCCGCAGCGCAGTGTGCGGGTCGATCTACAGCCTGACCGCTTTACGGACAGCACTGCACGCGCTAGCAGCAACAACATTAGGCTCGCCGCTGGCCGCCAGCGCGGCGACCACAGCGGTCATGGACGCCGCGGCAGTCGTCCCTCAATGCGGGTTAATTGGTTCAAAACGCTATTAGTCCGCAGTAGCGGCCATCGCAACGAACTATGCTACCACCCCCAAAAAACAGGCCGCGCCGTCCTGCATTTAATTTTGCTCGATACGTCTGCTTCCGTGCTGAACGAGCAGGCGTTTGCTAAGGCGAAAGGCGTTATTATGAACATTGCCCAGGCGGCCTATCTGCTGCGTGAGCGCATCAGCATTCTCGGCTTCGGCAATCAGCAGGTACAAACCCTACTCGCTCCGGTGCGTGCACCCAAGCAGGTGCAACAGCGATTAGATAACCTACCCGCAGGGGGTGGGACGCCGCTATTATTAGCACTCAACCAAACACAGCAGTTGATACAGCGCCTACGCCGTCAACAGCAGCAGCTGCAAATACAGCTTTATATTTTGACCGATGGCCGTATTGCAGCCTTGCCGGAAGCACGGTGCTTAGGTGACAGCTGCATGCTGATTGATACCGAACAGTCCACCGTTAAACGTGGCCGTGGCCGGGAATTAGCACAGCGGCTCAATGCCGCGTATGTTGCGCTTGAATAGCGCGTATTCTGGAACTAAAGCACATGATGACACCCGAACAGCAGGCCCGGTACAACGCCCGCATGCAGCGTAAGAAAGCCGTGGTCGATGCTAAAATTGCCCAGGCCACCGAAACACGCGGCGTGCTGATTTTATTGCGCGGCAACGGCAAAGGTAAAAGCAGCTCCGCACTGGGCACTATGGCGCGGGCAGTGGGACATGGCAAAAAGGCGGCGGTGATCCAGTTCATCAAAGGCCGTATGGAAACCGGGGAGTATAAGTTTTTTAAAGACCACCCGCAGATTGATTGGCACGTCATGGGCCACGGTTTTACTTGGGAAACCCAGGACTATGCGCGCGATGTAGCGGCTGCTGAAGCCGCTTGGGCACTGGCGCAGCAGCTCTTAAATGATGACCGCTACGATATGCTGGTGTTTGATGAGATGGCCTATCCGTTTAAGTATCAGCATTTAGCGGTGGAGCCAGTGGTCACCGCGCTCCAGCAGCGCCCGCTCCAGCAGACGGTGTTTATTACCGGGCGCGTGATGCCAGCGGCTTTGCTTGACATCGCGGATACCATTACCGATATGCGGGATGAGCGCCATGCGTTTCGCCTCGGCGTGAAAGCACAGGCTGGGATTGAATTTTGATGATGAGTCTAACCCTGTCTGAACAGCAGGCGGCAGCGTGTGCTGCCGACAGTATACCCACTGACGCAAATAACAGCGTGGAGCGCACCGTGGCACACTGCCCAGCGCTGTTTCTAGCCGCTCCAGCGTCCGGTCAGGGTAAAACTACCCTTACCGCCGCGCTGGCGCGCTACTGCCTGCGTCAGGGCAAACGGGTTAAAGTTTTTAAAACTGGCCCGGATTACCTCGACCCACAAATTCTAGCGCAGGCCTCTGGCCAGCCGGTGGAGCAGCTTGATCTGTGGATGGCGGGTACAGACTGGTGCCGCCAGCAGCTGCATGAGGCCGCGCAGAGTGCCGACTTGATTCTAGTGGAAGGAGTCATGGGGCTGTTCGATGGCGAGCCATCGAGTGCTGATTTGGCGGCACTGTTTAATATTCCGGTAGCGCTGGTGATGGATGTTAAAGGCATGGCACAAACTGCCGCTGCCATTGCCAGCGGCCTAGCCCATTACCGCAGCGATCTGACCGTTGCTGGGTTATTGGCTAATAACTGTGGTTCAGAGCGGCATGCACAGCTGATTCGGGAGGCTCTCCCCGCCGAGTTACCGCTGTTGGCGACCCTAAAACGTGACCCTGATATTGCGCTGCCGGAGCGGCATCTAGGACTGGTACAAGCCGAAGAAATTAGCGCCGAACTGGAGCAGCGCTTTGAGGCCGGGGCGGACTGGATAGCGCAAAGCGGCTTTGAGCTGGAGCAGCTGAATATTGCCCCGGTGGCGTTCGCCTCTGCGCCGGTAGCGAGCGTGCCGCGCCTGCTGACAGGCGTGAAAATCGGCATTAGCAGAGACGCCGCCTTTAGCTTTATTTACGCGGCGAATTTACGCCTATTAACCGCGCTGGGTGCACACTATGAATTTTTCTCACCGCTGCACGATAGCACGCTGCCAGAGGTGGATGCGCTCTGGCTGGTCGGGGGCTATCCTGAGCTGCATGCCGAACAGCTGGCCGCGAATGCTGCGATGCGACAGGCCGTGTCTGATTTTCACGCCTCCGGTAAACCGATATTGGCAGAATGCGGCGGTTTCTTATACTGCATGCAGGATCTGAGCACGCTCCAAGGCACAGTCTGCACCATGGCAGGTTTGATGCCCGGCCACGGAGCCATGCGCGGCAAACGCGGCTGTCAGGGCATGCAGAGTTTGCCCCTGCCGGAAGGTGAAATTCGCGGCCATGCCCATCATCGCTCACGTTCAACAGCGACGCCTGAACCCATTGCCTACGGTAAGCGCCAGCGCCATCCAGCACCGGGTGAGGCGATTTATCGAGTGGGCAGTTTAACCGCGAGCTATTTGCACCTGTATTTTCCGTCTAATCCGCGGGCGGTGGCGCAGCTATTTCTGGGCAACGCGCCCAGCGCAGGTCAGACTGATGTGGCTAACTAGTGCTGGCCGGTATGAGCCGCATACCGCACACAAATCGGCTGCCGCCGTGCAGCGCTTGACCGGCTGAGTCTACGATGCGCGCAGAAACCGACGAAGCCCCCCGCCCCTTACGCACCGGCTTAACCACCGGTAGCTGCGCCACCGCCTGTGCGGTGGCGGCGGCGCATCGCCTGCTGGCTGATATAAACCTCGATAGCGTTTCAATCACACTGCCCAAAGGCCAAACCGTCGAACTGCCCATCTGTGACAGCAGCATGCAGGACGGTAGGGCGACAGCTGCCACTTTGAAAGATGCCGGGGACGACCCGGATGTGACGCACGGTGCGCGCCTGTGGGTCAGCCTGCGTTTACAGGAGACTGGGATTACACTCAAGGCGGGAGCGGGCGTCGGCACAGTGACCCGCACCGGCTTAGTACTAGCGGTGGGCGCACCCGCGATTAATCCGGTGCCGCGTCAAATGATCAGCGAGCACCTAGAGCAGCTGGCACAGACCTATCACTACTCCGGCGGCTTTGAAGTCACGATTGGGATTGATAACGGTGCTGCCCTCGCCCTTAAAACCATGAATCCTCGGCTGGGTATTCTCGGCGGGCTATCAATCCTGGGGACAACGGGGATTGTGCGGCCTTTTTCCTGCGCGGCTTATATCGCATCGATTCATCAGGGCATCGATGTCGCACTCAGCAACGGCCACCGGCACATCGCCGCCAGCACCGGTAATACCAGCGAGCAATTTATCGCGCAGCACTATGGCCTGCCGGAGATGGCGCTGATTGAGATGGGGGACTTTGCCGGGGCGGTGTTAAAGTACCTGAAGAAACAGCCGGTGGAACGGCTCAGCCTCTGCGCTGGTTTTGGCAAGCTGACCAAGCTGGCACAGGGGCATTTGGACTTACATAGTCGCGCCTCGGCGGTAGATTTTGACTGGCTCGCCCACTTGGCCGCCGAACAGGGCGCTGCCCCCGATCTACAGGCCGCAATTAGCACGGCCAATACCAGTTTGGAAGCGCATAAATTAGCCTTAGCGCAGGGCATTGATCTGGCAGCACCGGTATGTAGCGCGGCCTTGGCGAAGGTGCAGACTGTAATCCCGGCGACAATCCAAGCCGAGGTTTGGGCGGTTGATCGCCGGGGCCAGTGTTTGGGGGCGGTGCTTGCTTAAGCCCGCTGGCCCGCTGCTTTTGCTGGGCGGTACCGGGCCAGCACTCCAGTTAGCGCGGGTGCTGAGCGTACGGGGGTATAATCTAATCTATAGCATTGCTGGCCGCGTGCGCCAGCCGGATTTAGCCTGCACTGTGCTGTCAGGCGGCTTCACTTCGTTTGGCGGGATGGCGCAATTCGTCCGGGAGCATAAGGTCCGGCTAATTATCGACGCCACCCATCCTTATGCCGCTCAAATCAGCCAGCAGGCGGCCCTAGCGGCTGAGGCTTGTAGACTGCCCTGTTGGCGGCTCCAGCGCCCAGCGTGGCAGGCAGTAGACGGTGACCGCTGGTCTGAGTTTGCAGCTTGGGACGCACTGCTGCTGGCGTTGCGGCCTTATAGTCGCGTGTTTTTATCACAGGGTCAGCTATCCACACAGCAGCTGGCACAGCTCAGCGCACAGCGCCAGCCGGGCCAGCAGTTTTACCTGCGCACCGCGCGCCCAACCGCACTCGCATTGCCGCCTTGGATCAGCCCGCTACAGGCGATTGGGCCATTTGCCTATGCCGCCGAAAAGACGCTGTTGCAGCGATTGGGCATCGACGTGCTGGTCAGTAAAAACAGTGGCGGTGACATGACCGCGGGCAAGCTGCGCGCGGCGCGCGAACTGGGCATCGCGGTGCTATTACTCCAGCGCCCCACCCTGCCTCCGGTCGCGCGGGTGTTTTCTGAACGGGATGAGCTAGTGCTGGCGCTGACCGAAGAACACGCGGCCTGATTGCTGCGAGGGGTGCATAAGCTGCCGTTTGAATACCGCCTTGCAGGCTTAAGCTATCCTCTGAACGCTGTGCTACGCGCATGGGCTACCGCCTGATGATTGTGCGCTGGGCATCAAGCGCCGCTATAGTGTCGCCAGCCGATAACAGCTACAATGCGCCGACCACCGCCTGCTGAATAGAAGTGATGACTACGACACCCAGCCCTTACATCCAAGACCCCGCTCACATCGAACAAGCGAGCTTCCGTCAAATCCGCGAGCTGATCGCGCTCGACCACCTCAGTGCGCCAGAACAGCAGGTTGCGCTGCGCATTGTGCACAGCTGTGGCGTACCCGAGGTGATGACACAGATTCGCTTCAGTGCCAATGCCTGTGCTGCCGGTCTGGCTGCGCTCAAGCAGGAGGCCGCGATTTTATGTGATGTTGAGATGGTCAAACACGGCATTACCCAGCGCATGATTAGGCGCTCGCCGCAGTGTTTCCTCAATGATCCACAGACTGTCGAGCGCGCAAAGGCGCGCGGCGAAACGCGCTCAATGGCCGCGCTGGACCTGTGGGACGAGCAGCTCGCTGGCAGCATTGTATTGATTGCCAATGCACCGACCGCCTTGTTCCGCCTGTTAGAGAAGCTACAGGCCGGGGCGGCGCGACCCGCATTAATCATTGGCATTCCGGTGGGCTTTATCGGCGCGGCGGAGTCGAAGGCCGCACTGTGGGCACAGCAGCATGAGTTGGGCGTGGAGTGTATTACCCTGCTGGGGCGGCAGGGGGGTTCAGCGATCACGGCCTCGGTATTAAATGCGCTGTTGCGCTATCAGCGCGGAGAAGTGTATTAATGCCGCGTATTTACCATGTCATCGGGCTGGGGGTAGCGCAGCAGGCCACACTATCTGCGGCGGCGCAACAGGCCTTAGCCACCAGCACAGCCGTCATTGGTGCGCAGCGTCAATTAGCCACGGTCGCGCACTATTTGCCGGCTACGATGACTATCCATGAGTTGCCGCCACTCTCGCAGCTCGCCGCCTTATTAGCGCAGCAAGGTGAGCAATCAGTTTGCCTGTTGGCTTCCGGTGATCCCCTCTATTACGGCATTGGGCGCTGGCTATTACAGCATTATACCCGCGATACTCTGCAATTTTATCCGGCAATATCCAGCATTCAGGCGGCATGTCATGCACTTGGACTCGCGCTACAGGACGTGCAGGTCGTGAGCTTACATGGCCGCCCGCTGGCTACCCTGCGTCGCCATCTGGCGCGGCACACGACCCTGCTGTGTCTGACTGATGCTAATAGCACCCCACAGGCACTGGCGCAGCTGTGTTATGACACCGGCTATGCGGAGTCACGGCTCTGGGTGTGTGAACGCTTGGGCTACTCGGATCAGCGGGTCCAGGCGTTTACGGTGGCTGAGCTGATTAAGCCGCCACCAGCAGACGATACGTTGACGGCTGAACCCACGGACGTGGCGACACCTCCGTTCGACCCCCTGCATATCAGCGTGCTGGAAGTACGCGGTGCGGGCAGCTATTTAACCGCCGGACCGGGCATTGCCGATAGCGATTTCATCACCGATGCAGCACGCGGTTCTGGGCTACTCAGCAAACGTGAAGTGCGCATGGCAACTCTCGGCCTATTACCGGCTAAACCGCAGCAGGTCTGCTGGGATGTCGGCGCAGGCTGCGGCGGAGTGGCGGTGGAATGGGCCTTATTACAGGCGGGCTCACAGATCTACGCCATCGAACACCACGCACAGCGGCTGGCCTGTTTGCAGCAGAATCGGGTTCGTTTTGGCGTGGTCGATAATCTACAGGTGGTTCACGGGCGCGCACCGGCCTGCCTGGCAGAACTTCCGGCACCAGACGCCGTATTTATAGGCGGCAGCGACGGTGAGCTGGTGGCGTTACTTGCGCTGTGCTGGGCGCGGCTAGCCCCTGGCGGCGTACTCGTCGCGAGCGCGGTGATGGAATCAACCCGCGCGCGGCTGTTGGCGTTTGCGGACAGTCTGGATTTACCGGATGATGCGGTAGAAACACTGCAGGTCGCAATTAGCCAGGGACGTAAACTGGCCGGACAGTGGGCCTATCAGCCTAAGCTACCGGTAGCCTTGTTGAGCTTGCAGAAAGTTTAGCTAAGGGGGAACATGAATGGACGCTACTACCGTGGATAACGAGACAGCAACGATGAATGCATCAAACACCGCACACGACCTCAGCGTAAACACAGCAGGCACTAGCGCCTCATTATCCGACGCGGGTACCGGTACGCTGTACGGCATTGGCGTCGGCACCGGTGACCCGGAACTACTCACCCTGAAAGCGCTGCGCCTGATTCAAGCTGCACCGGTCATCTGCTACCTGATTAACCATGAAGGCCACTCCCAGGCCCGTCACATTGCGCGCCTAGCCTTTACTGACGGCAATCTGGGGCAGCAGGAAATTCCAGTCACTATGCCCATGGAACTGGATCGTCAGGCGGCCAACCGAGCTTATGATCAGGCCGCAGCCGCAATGCGAGCGCACCTCAACGCCGGGCGTGATGTGGCCTTTTTATGTGAGGGTGATCCGCTGTTCTTTGGCTCATTTGCTTACGTGCTGGAACGCCTACAGCCCCAATTCAACTGCCAGATAGTGCCGGGCATTTCCACCATTCACAGCGCATCGGCGGCCCTAGTGGCCCCGCTGACTCGGCTCAAGGATTCGCTGGTGGTCATTAGCGGGCGGCATGATGATGCCTATATCCGGCAGGTGCTGCGCGACTTCGATTCCATCGTGATTATGAAAGTGGCCCGCCAGCGGCAGCGGCTGCGCCTGCTGCTAGAAGAATGCGGGCGCTTGCATGAGGCGCGCTATATGGCGTATTTGGGACGGGAGCAGGAATGTATCGTCCATGATTTGCGCGAGCTGCCAGCTGAAGGTGGCGTTTACTTCTCGGTGATGCTGGTCACGCGCGCGGAGGATACGCCTTGACCTTGAGCGCCCTGAAATAGCTCGGGTGCAATGCTAAGCCGACTGACGATGACCCGATGACCCGATGACCCAGATTATTAGCCTAACCGCGCGCGGTGAACAGCTGGCACAGCGCCTAGCTGCCAAGTGGCCCACAGCGACACTGCGCCATAAGCCCAAGCCCTTTCAGCCAGAGGTACAGCGGGCTTTCCAGGCCGGTGAAGCCCTGCTGCTGATTTGCGCTACCGGAATTGCGGTGCGCACGCTGGCACCGGTATTACAGGATAAATACCGCGACCCACCGGTACTGGTGCTGGATGAAAACGGCCAGTTCGTGATTCCACTACTCTCCGGGCATGAGGGCGGTGCTAATCAGCTAGCCGCTGAGGTGGCTGAATTTCTAGGCGCACAGCGTGTGATAACGACGGCACAGAGTTATCTGACGCATGCTGACGAGCTATGACAGCGCAACAGGGTACAGCAACCTATTGGGTGGGGATGGGCTGTGAGCGTGGCTGCTCGGTGGATCATCTGGCTGCGCTGCTGGATAACTGTCTCCAGGTGGCTGGGATTGAGTTGGCTGCGGTCGCTGGCCTGCATTCGATTGCGCTGAAAGCGGATGAAGTCGGCCTGATTGAACTGGCTCAGCGGTTGGGCAAACCGTTTCAAACCTGGGAAGCGGCTGAACTACGTACTGTGGAACACCTGTTGAGCACGCGCTCGGCTTATGTCTATCAGGCGGTGGGCGTATATGGCGTGGCCGAAGCGGCAGCACTATGCGCAGCGGGGCAGCAGTCGACTCAAGCGCCTATTTTAGTACTCAATAAACGTAAAACAGCGCGCGCCACCTGCGCGATTGCCACGTCACACTAAGCGATCGGTGCATGGCCTAACGATGCACACGGCACAGGCTGGCCGCACCGTCTCATTTGCTGTGCGCCAACTTATCGGCAGGCATAGAAACTAAAATCGGTTCAATATCAATCGCCTCGCCCAACATTTCCTGCGCATGCTTTACCGCCAGCGTACGCTCGCGGAAAAAGCGTTCCTCGCCGATATGGCGGCTCAGCCCAGAACGTTGAAACGCAATATAAACCCGCAGTTTGATCCGCGCCAGAAAAAATTCAATCCCCGCAGCCTGTAAACGATCGGCTAGTTTTTGCAGCATTTCTTCTCCGGTGGAGTCGACCTGATCCATGGCTTCCATATCCAGTACCAGCACTTTAAGGCCGGGTTTAGCTGCCACGCTTTTCAGGATCTTACCTTCCAGATAACCCGTATTGGCGAAATACAGATCCCCGTCGAAGCGATAAACAGCGACGGTCTCACTGGTTTTTAGCTGGTGCGCCTGCGCATCGCGCAGCGAGCCGTCGGGATGACGCGCGACCTCCACAAAGGGCGGACTCATTGAGCGATACAAAAATAGGGCCAACGACAACCCCACCCCGGCCAAAATGCCCAGCTCAAGGTGCGGGGCCACCCCTAAGGTAATCACAAAGGTAATCACTGCGACAATGCCATCATGCGGCTCGACCCGCCAAGCATGAATAATCGGCTCAATCTTAATCAGATTCAACACCGCCACCATAATCACCGCCGCCAGTGTGGCCTGCGGCAGGTGGTACAGCAGGGGCGTTAAAAATAGCAGCGTGACTGCGACCAAGATACCGGTCACTACCGAAGAAAAACCGGTGCGTGCATCTGCCGCGAAGTTAACGGCGGAGCGTGAAAATGAACCCGACACGGTATAGCCCTGAAACAGTCCAGCCGTCATGTTAGCAATGCCCTGGCCGACTAATTCCTGATTCGCAGACAGGCGCTGCCGGGTCTGAGAAGCGATGGCTTTGGCCACTGAAATCGCTTCCACAAAGCCGATCAGTGCAATCACCATCGCGGTGACAAACAGCTGCCAAATATCACCTGCGGCAATAAACGGAATGCTAAAACCCGGCAAGCCACCCTCAATACGACCGACGACATGCCCCCCCATGCCCTCAAAATCCAGCGCCCAGGAAAGCACAATACAGAGCACCACAGCCACCAGCACATTCGGCAGAGACGGCGCCATTTTCTTTAGGGAAACCAGCACCACAATAGAAAATAGTGCAAACAGCAGGCTGGGGAAATGCGTATCCGGCAGAGCGAGCAGGATATTCCACACCAGCTCATAATGCTGCTCGCCTTTGGCAACGGTGACGCCAAATAATTTACTCAGTTGAGAAGTCGCAATAATCAGCGCAGCGGCATTAGTAAAGCCAATCACTACCGGATGCGACAGAAAATCAACTAGTTTACCCAGGCGCAGCAGGCCCAGGCCAAGCTGGAACACGCCGACCATAAGCGCCAGACAGGCCGCGTATGCTAGATAGGTTGCAGGCGTTGGCTGATCGCCTAAAATCGCCTGGATGGCAGTGGCGGACATGAGGGATACAATCGCTACTGGCCCGGTCGCCAGCTGCCGCGACGAGCCCCAGATAGCCGCCAGAATCACCGGTAGAAACGACGCATACAGGCCAACATTAGCGGGTAAACCCGCAAGCTGGGCATAGGCCATCGACTGTGGCACCAGTACCAAAGCCACCGTCAACCCCGCAATGGCATCAGCCTTTAAGACACCAGGCTGTTTTAGCTCCCCGACCCACGCCTGAAAAGGGGTAAACCGTTCTTTCCAGTCCAGCAGCACCGCAGCCAGCCAGTCTTTCATCTGCTGCCTATCTCCTGTGAATAATTGCCAGGTGAGACACCTGACTCACGCTAGTGAAATCCCGTTGTAGTGTTTATTGTGATGAAAAAAACCAACTCCCGAGGACGCTGATTTTTTTATGGTGCGGATTGTAAGGAAAAGCAGACACCTTGTCAGTATTAATCAGCTTATCACTAGCCAAGTCGCGCAAAAAATGTAAGCGCTTGCTGTAGCTGTCACAGGCTTGTCGTTTGCGCGGTGAAACGGTTAATGCCTATTAGGGCTTGCTAGCTTTCCAAGTTCCACCGTATTGATAGCTCGCTTTGTATTGACTTTTCACTTGCAGCAGGCACGGGCCACACAGAAAGGACCATTGTTTATTGCCGGCATAGCGACAGCGATACAGCGCCTGCGGCAGCACAGCACAGTGTGTACAGGGTTTTGCTCTGCGCCTCATGGGTAGCTAGCTCTGTCGCAATCTGTCTTACTCCACCGTCACTGACTTAGCCAAATTACGCGGCTTGTCCACGTCGGTGCCTTTTAAAATCGCTACATGATAGGCCAATAGTTGCAGCGGCACGCTGTAGACAATCGGTGCCAGCAGCTCGGGTACGGCGGGTAGCCGCACCAGATGCAGATTATCCGCCGATTCCAGCGCGACGGCCTCATCAGCAAACACATAAAGCTCACCGCCCCGCGCCCGCACCACTTCCAGGTTTGATTTCAGCTTTTCCAACAGCAGGGTATTCGGTGCTACCGCTACCACCGGCATCTCACTGTCGACCAAGGCCAGCGGGCCATGTTTTAACTCGCCCGCCGCATAGGCCTCGGCATGGATATAGGAAATTTCTTTAAGCTTTAAAGCGCCTTCCATCGCCACTGGGTACTGCTCGCCCCGCCCCAGGTACAGTGCATGTTGCTTTTCTAGGAAGCGTTCAGACAGCTGTTCGATCTGTGGGTTGAGCGCCAAAGCCTGTTCAATCAGCTGCGGTAGCTGATGCATATCCTGTACCAGCTGCTTAGCCAAAGTTGGGTTCGTGCCCCGCACCTGTAACAGCAGTCCAGTCAGCATCTGTAGCGCTACCAGCTGCGTGGTAAACGCCTTAGTCGAGGCCACACCAATTTCTGGTCCGGCGTGCGTTAACAGCGATAGCTCAGACTCGCGTACTAGCGAACTGGCAGCCACATTACAAATAGTCAGCGTGGATAAACAACCCTGGCTGCTTTTCGCCTTCTCCAGCGCCGCCAGCGTATCCGCCGTCTCACCAGACTGCGACAGGGTAATCACCAGCATATTGCGCCCGGTGGGCTGATGGCGGTAGCGGTATTCGCTCGCCACCTCAATCCGGCACGGAATATCGGTCAGCGTTTCGATCCAATGCTTGCCAATCAGTCCGGCATGGTAGCTGGTACCGCAGGCAATAAACTGCACTTCCTCTACTTCAGCTAGCAAGGCTTTTGCATCTGCACCGTTAATGCAGCCCAGCACCTCATCTGCGGATAAGCGTCCGTCCAGTGTGCTAGCCACGGCACTCGGCTGCTCGTAAATTTCCTTCAGCATGAAATGGCGGTATTCACCCAAGTCGGTGCTGCTATCTGTCGCCGTCGATTCTTGTACCGGACGCTCCACGGGCTCACCTTGGGCATCATACAGCGTGACCTCATGCGTTTTCAGCAGGCCAACATCTCCATTCTCCAGATAGATAAAGCGATTGGTCACTGGCAACAGAGCCTGCACATCTGAGGCGATAAAGTGCTCACCCAAGCCGACGCCAACGACCAGTGGATTACCCTGACGGGCGACCACCAGCGTATCCGGTTCAGCGCTGGCGACTACGGCTAGCGCATAAGCCCCTTCTAATTCCTGGCAGGCCAGCGTGACGGCCTGTAACAGGCTGCCTTCGCGCTGGAGGAAATGATCAATTAGGTGCACCACCACCTCGGTATCCGTCTCTGATTCAAACGGATAACCCAGCGCTGCTACACGGCGGCGCACCGCCTCGTAATTATCGATAATGCCGTTATGAACGATGGCAACGCGCTCGCCGCTGAAATGTGGGTGGGCATTACATTCGGCGGGTTTACCGTGAGTCGCCCAGCGGGTATGCGCAATACCGGTAAGCCCGGTGACGGGTTCACGCGCCAGCCGCGTCTCCAGCTCAATCACTTTACCCAAGGCTCTGACACGCCTTAACTGTCCATCTGCTAGCACGGCGACACCGGCAGAATCATAGCCGCGATATTCCAGGCGGCGTAAGCCTTCCACTAAAATTTCTGTTACCGGTCGCTGCGCGACGGCACCTACAATGCCACACATTATTTTTTCTCCTTGATCGGACGCTGCCAGTTGGCGATTGCCGCCTGTCTGGCGCGGCCAAGTGCTAATGAGTTTGCTGCCACCCGCTGGGTAATGGTTGAACCCGCGCCGATGGTGGCGTCTGCTTCAATATGGACGGGGGCCACAAGCTGCGTACCGGAACCAACGAACACACCGTCTGCAATCGTGGTCTGGTGTTTATTGGAGCCGTCGTAGTTACAGGTGATGGTGCCCGCACCGATATTCACATCAGCACCCATCACCGTGTCGCCGACGTAGCTGAGGTGGTTCACCTTACTGCCAGAACCGATCTTTGCCTGCTTGGTTTCGACAAAATTACCAATTTTTGCGCCCTCGGCTAACTCGGTACCCGGCCGCAGACGGGCATAGGGGCCGATGTCACAGTCCGCCGCAATCACCGCCTGTTCCAAATGGGAAAACGCTTTAATACGGCAACCCGCGCCGACAGAGACATTTTTAAGCACGCAGTTTGGCTCAATCTGCACGCCCGTCGCCAGGGTGACCTCGCCTTCAAGTACGACGTTGACATCAATAAACACATCAGGTGCGGCGGACACGGTACCGCGTATATCCAGCCGCGCCGGGTCAGCGACGGTCACTCCGGCGAGCTGAAGTGCACTGACTTGACGCTGCTGAGCGACCCGCTCCAGCTGAGCGAGCTGTACCCGGTTATTTACGCCCTCCACTTCCAGCGAATCTGCGCAGAGTACGGTCTGCACGCGCTTGCCTTCTGCCACGGCCAGCCCAACACAATCTGTCAGATAATATTCTCCCTGGCTATTTTGCGGGTTCAGCTGAGATAACCAGCGTTTAAAATGCACGGCGCGGGCTGCCATAAAACCGGTATTCACCTCCGCAATCTGTCGGGTCGCCGTATCGGCGTCTTTTTCTTCGATAATGGCCTGCACCCTGCCCTGTTGGTCACGCACAATGCGTCCGTAGCCAGTCGGCTGTGTTAATTGGGTGGACAGCACTGCCAGAGCGCAGTCCTGGGCGGCAGTAGCCAACGCCTGTAGCGTCTGTGTCCGAATCAGCGGTACATCACCGTAGGCCACTAGCACCAGATCATCATCCGCCGCCAGCTCAATCGCCTGGGCTACCGCATGACCGGTGCCTTTTTGCTCGGCCTGGAGTGCCCAACTAATGTGTGGGTGCGTAATCGCCTGCTGCACCTGTGCGCCGCCGTGGCCATAAACCACGGCCATACGCGCCGCTGCCAGCGCACTGCAGGCTGCAATCACATGCTGCAACATCGGCTTACCCGCGATAGGGTGTAAGACCTTAGGCAGCGCAGAATGCATACGAGTGCCTCGCCCAGCGGCAAGGATAATAGGAAATATGTTCATGGCGTCTTTTAGCTATAGGGCGGAAGAATCCACGAGTATAGCAGGGTGTTTTGATAGGGGAATGCTATGCGTAAAAATACAGTAGTGATTAAAACTGATTGATGCGGATCGCGACACTCAGCTTGGCGTCCTCATAACTGTACAAGGAAAATCGTTGGGTAATGTGGATTCATTGATGACGAAAATACGGTCTGGTTTTAGGAAGTTTAAACGCGCCTTAATTTTTGAAGTTAGCCGCAACGCGAGGCGCTTATAATCTTTTGGCTGGTAATTAAGCGTTAAGAAAAGCACTACATCTAATTTCTCGCTTCTCACAGCGGTATGGAAATTGGAAAGACCACTTTCATCTCCACGGATAGAAGCAATAACGCCGGTCAGGGTATCAATGACTTTCTCTGCAACTTCATCAGGCATATAAGGTTTGATCCGTTTCACTTTTACGTTAGATTGGTAGCCTTTACGTTCAATCCAAGCTTTTGTATCGACAAACTCTTGGGAGTCATTCATAGAAAAGCGCGGCTTATTGTTTACCTCGTTACCCGCACAGTCTTTAATTTCTATCCAAAGGTGTCTTTTGGTGGCGGGGTTATGCGCTAAAATATCCACAGCTTTTAAACCCGCAGGAACTTTCTCAATGACGCGGTGGTAAAAACCTCCGGCTTCATCATAGCTGATAGCTTCCCAACCCTCTGAAAACTGAAAAGTGAGGCTGCCTTCTATTATTTCTGTCATCAGTAGTGCTCCTGCTCACGGTCAAATTGAGCAAGCTCTTCATCGAGGGCAACGATAGAATGCAAGTCATCAATAGACGTGCCGGATTCTATTTGAACACCGTCATTATGCTTAAGCAGGGAAAAGTAGCGTGTGAGTTCTTTAGGCTGCTTTTTTGAAACCAACTGTATTTCTTTTAACAAAAAATAGCTGTGTGTGGTGACAAAAACCTGGATTCCTGCGTCGGCTAAGGCACATACGATGCCAGCCACTAACCGGACTAAGCGTGGATTTAAGGTTGCCTCTGGTTCATCCCAAAACAGATAACCTTTGTCTAATAAGGCACCTGTATTAATCAAGCGTGCAATCATTGCGAGTTTGCGGACGCCTTCTGCTACCAGAGGGATTTCCATTTTTCCTTTACCGGGTATGCTGAGGTAAAAACGATCATTGTCATCAAGAACGATTTTACCCCCCATTGCTTTCTCCAATGGGAGCAGGAGTTTTTTCAGCTTTTTTTCTCTGGCTCCCTTTAGGGTAGGCTCACCTAGAAGGAGACAGACATCTCGGTAGGTCTCATCAAATTGCAATCTCCGGCTCTCGTACATGGACACGAAGCCAGGGTAAATACTCAACAGCTCTCTCGTGGGCAAAAAGACGGGGGCTTTGTCGTGCAACATTTGTGGCAGCTGAGAAATTTGCACTTCAGTCTTGCTGTTTGTTGCTAGTCCAAAACTACAGTTTAAGGCGGGTTGATCAAATTTTAATTTTACTTCACAGCGCTTCCTACCTTGTATCCTGCTAGCAAGGCGTCCTAGCGTATCGGGGCGCAATGTATTGAGTAATTTTTCTGCATATCTGCGCTGTAAGTGCGGTTTGCTTATTTCATCACTATGAGATTTTCTGCGCTCTTCTTCACTGACAGCAATGGCTGAGTAAGCTAATTTTAATATATGGGATTTCCCTGTGCCGTTTTCGCCAACGATGACATTCAAACCTGGAGAAAACTCAAAATGTGCCTCAGGGAAAACGGTGAAATTCTCAATACTCAGTTGTTTCAACATGATGTTTTTCCTTAAAATCCAAGTCCCAATGGCGCATCAACATGGGAGCGTGCCCGGTGTTCCGCTTCCTGCTGCTCCCAGAAATTAGCTGGCAATGTAAAGCTGGGCTAATGTCGGATGCCTAAAGTACAGCGATAAGGGTTAGGCTTTCGGCGCCAGCCCAAGCGTATCCAAGGTCTCACGCCGCACCCGCCGCAACAGCTCTGGATTATCTTCCAGTGATTCACCGTACGACGGAATCATCACCTTAAGTTTTTCCTGCCATTCCGGCGTTGCCATTTTGCGCTCAAAACAGCGATCTAACACCTCAATCATGGCCATTACGGCGGTTGAAGCACCCGGCGAAGCCCCGAGTAAAGCCGCTAACGTTCCATCAGCTGAGGCAACAACTTCAGTGCCAAATTCCAGCTTACCGCCCTGCTGCGCATCTTTTTTAATAATCTGCACCCGCTTACCGGCGTGGGCCAGTTCCCAGTCTTCGGCACGCGCCTCAGGATAATAGTTACGCAGTGATGCTAGCCGTGACTGCGTGGTTTGCAGCACTTCGCTGATCAGGTATTTGATCAAATCAAGATTCGTCGCCCCAACTTTCAGCGTCGGCCAGAGGTTCGTCCAACTGAACGAGGTGAGCAAATCCATGAACGAACCCTCTTTCAAAAACTTGGTGGTAAAACCCGCAAACGGCCCAAACAACAGCGCATTCTCACCGTCAATCATTCGAGTATCCAGGTGCGGCACTGACATCGGTGGCGCGCCAATCGCCGCCTTACCATACACCTTGGCAAGATGGCGTTGTACCACTGCTGGATTACGGCACACCAGCCACTGTCCACTCACTGGAAAACCACCGTAGCCGTTACATTCCTCAATTTCCGTCAGCTGTAGCAGCGGCAGCGCACCACCTCCGGCCCCCAGGAAAACGAAGTCTGCAAAGATATGGCGATATTCACCGCTCTGGTAATCCTTGACACGCACGTCCCAACGTTGATCCGGGCGCTGCGTAATTCCCTCAACTGCATGCGCTAGGAGCAGCTCAAAATCATCATAGGTTTGCAGTTCGCCCACCAAACTGCGGCTCAGCGAGCCAAAGTTCACATCCGAACCGTGCGCCACTCGCGTACCGGCCACGTGCTCACCCACCCTACGACCTTCTACCACAAGAGGCATCCATTGTTTAAGCACGTCCAGGTCTTCGGAATATTCCATTTCAGTAAACTGATGATGCTGGCTCATAGCCTGATAGCGTTTGCGTAAGAAATCAACGTTATCCTGGCCCCAAACAAAACTCATATGTGGCGTAGGATTAATGAAATAATGGGGCTTGGGCAAAATATCACGCTGCACCAGATGCGACCAGAACTGGAGGGAGACCTCAAACGCAGCATTAATCTTACAGGCTTTCGCTATATTGATGCTGCCATCCGCCTGCCGCACAGTATAGTTTAATTCACAGTATGCGGCATGCCCGGTACCGGCATTATTCCAGCCGCTGGTGCTTTCTAATGCGACATCATCCAAGCGGTCCAACATGGTAATTTGGATCGTCGGGTCAAGCTGCTTTAACAGAACACCCAGGGTTGAACTCATCGTGCCCGCACCGACCAGTAACACCTCTGCATTTTTAATGCTCATCAGCCACCCCGTTATGCTTTAAAAAAGTTAATGATAAAATGACTTACCATTGATTTCCACCACTAGCCACCAATTTGTTCGTTGAAATCGCCTAAAATTGTAGCATTCGAGCCACTGAAAAAGCTTTTAGCGCCACAGACATCGCTGAGGCACCAGCAATTAACGAGCCTGCTGCGCCTGCCCAGCTAATAGCGTGTCCACTAGCTGCAAATCCGCTGGCGTATCAACACCCGGTCCTGGAATCTCACGCGCGACATCCACATGAATTCGAAAACCATAATACAGCGCGCGCAGCTGCTCCAACTTCTCTAGCCGTTCCAGCGCGCAGGGTGCCAACCGCGAAAAGTCACGCAGGAAAGCGGCTCGATAGGCATACATGCCGATATGGCGCAGCGCATAGTCGGTGACTGCCAGCGTACCCTCCTGCTGCCCATCCCGCTGGAATGGGATCGGTGCCCGGCTAAAATACAGCGCGAGATGGTTAACATCACGCACCACCTTCACTGTATTAGGGTCAGCCAGCTCGGCCGCATCCGTTAGCGGTGTCGCCAGTGTGGCGATCATCGCATCCTGACGGTGCGTCAGATTTTCTGCCAGTTGTTGCAGGTTGTCTGTGGGAGTCAGCGGCTCATCGCCCTGAAGATTCACCACTACCGTTTCATCGGGCCAGTCGTGAATCTGTACCACCTCCGCCAGTCGGTCACTGCCTGACTCATGCCGGTCTGAGGTCATGCAGGCATCCACCCCAAAGTCAGCGCATGCCGCGCGAATCCGCGCATCATCGGTGGCAATCACCACCTCAGCAAAACCTGCGACGCTAATCGCCCGTTCGTAGACGTGCTGCACCAGCGGTTTGCCCTGTAATAGGCGCAGGGCTTTTCCGGGTAGGCGCGTCGATGCATAGCGCGCCGGAATAACTAATACCGGCTTGGCCGCGCCTACAGCGGCGGGCTTAACGGCTGAGCGCTGTGTGTTCAGCCTCGTTCTGCCCACTGCTCAACCTCTTCCTGGCTCAACACCCGTGCTTCTTCTTCCAACATTACCGGCGTACCCACTTTAATCGGATACGCCAGCCGGGCCGCTTTGGAAATCAACTCCTGTGCTGATTTATCGTAAATCAGCGCGCCCTTAGTTACCGGGCAGGCCAGAATATCCAGTAGTTTCTTATTCATTGCCGCACCTTTACTTTGCTCATTGAAGTCCTACTTTGAAGTCTTAATTTAGTTTTTCAATCTGTTCAATCTGTTACTGGCGCCCTATCAGGCGCGCCACCTTGCGCTTTCGCCGCTGCCAAAACGGCGACCCGCTGTAAAAACGCCTGTTCAAAAGTCTGCTCCAGCCGGGCATCCACCGGCAAGTACCAACAGTGACTCATCGGTTGTGCATTAAACGCCTGGCATTTTACGGCATCTTTTTCAGTCATCAGCACGGGTAAGTCATCGCTAAAACTAAATTCTGTGCCGGCAAACAAATGGTGGTCGGGGTATAAGTGGGGCTGACAGCGAATACCGGCCTGCGTTAGCTGCGCTAAGAAACGCTGTGGGTTGCCAATCGCAGTTACCACATGCACCGTGCAGCCGTTAAACTCTGCCAGTGGACGAACCAAGTGTTTATTATTAAGTGCCACCAGCCACTGGCCGCTAACCTGCATCGCGTGTTCACCGGCCTGCACGCGCCCATTGCCAATCACAAAGTCACATTCATCCAGCCGCCGTGGCTTCTCCCGCAGCGGCCCAGCAGGTAAGCAATAGCCGTTACCAAAGCGGCGGGAACCATCAATCACTGCGATTTCCAGGTCACGCGCCAGTGAGTAATGCTGCAAGCCATCGTCAGATAATACGATGTCCACTGCATAGCGCTCCAATAGGTAAGCCACCGCCTTAGGGCGTTCCACGCCGACCACAACCGGTAAGCCAGTTCGCACCGCCATCAATAGCGCCTCATCGCCAACCTCTTCCGCTCGACTGTCATAGCTGACTGACTTAATCCCTGCTTTTTCTTCCAAAGCGTCGACTGCAGTGCTGTCTGATGAACGCGCACCATAACCCCGACTCACAATGCCGGGATGATAACCCTGGGCGCGCAGTAACTGTGCCAGACGGATAGTCAGTGGCGTTTTGCCGGTGCCACCGACACTGATATTACCGATAATAATGACCGGCACCTGATGCGGCTGTTGACGCTGACTGAGCCGGCGGCGGCGGTATTGACTGAGCGTGCTAAATAAGACGCTGAGGGGCCATAACAGTGTGCGCTCCAGTGGGCGAGAGCCATACCAGATTTCTTCAACCCATTCGGTCAGCCACTGGCGGGTGTTCATAGGCGTACTGGCCTCGGCAGGGTCAGGCCGCAGGGATTGAGATCATCATGCCGCAAACTGTAAGCGGTGTAATTTCGCATAGTGCCCGTTGAGCTTTATCAATTCGTGGTGTGTACCGTATTCTACAATTTCACCGCTGTCCATCACCAAAATCATATCAGCCGACTCCACGGTGGACAGGCGATGTGCGATTACGAACGTGGTACGGCCCTGCTGCAAATGCTCCAGCGCCGCCTGAATATAGTGCTCTGCTTCGCTATCGAGTGCCGAGGTGGCTT
This sequence comes from uncultured Thiotrichaceae bacterium, assembly GCA_937925855.1. Classification (GTDB taxonomy): domain Bacteria; phylum Pseudomonadota; class Gammaproteobacteria; order Thiotrichales; family Thiotrichaceae; genus Thiolinea. The sequence goes on along the minus strand of CALAMO010000056.1, from coordinate 20,518 downwards.
CATCCAAAATCAGCAGCGGGGCGTCTGCCAAAATCGCCCGTGCAATCGCGATACGCTGGCGCTGTCCGCCGGAGAGTAAGGCACCATTGTCACCGGTCACCGTATCCATGCCCTGTGGCAGCTGTTCAATAAAGCTGAGCGCATGCGCAGCGGCGGCGGCGGCTCTGACCTGGGCCTCACTGCGTTCGCCTAATACACCGTAGGCAATATTATTGCGTACGGTGTCATTAAACAGCACGACATCCTGTCCGACGTAGGCAATTTGCTGGCGCAGTGCTTGCAGGCTAAGCTCGGGTAGCGGTACGCCATCTAACTGAATCTCACCGTGCTGATAGTCATGGAAGCGCACCAATAAATTAACCAAGGTGCTCTTGCCACTGCCAGATTTCCCCACCAGCGCAATCCGCTGTCCTGGTTCCACCTGAAAGCTAATATTCTTCAAAGCCGCTGCGGTGCTGTTAGCATACTGAAAACCAACCTGATGGAACGTCACGGCTCCTTGGCATTGAGGCAGGGTGCGCGTTCCGCTATCACGCTCTGGTGTCTCATCCAGTAAGGCAAAAATGCTTTCACCGGCAGCAATCGCTTTTTGCAGCTGAGCATTCAGCTGCGTTAAGTTACGAATCGGCGTCAGCAGCAAAATCAGCGCCATAATAAATGACATAAAAATACCCGGTGACAGCGTCGCCAGCGTCGCTTCGCGGGTCGCAATGTAGATAATTGCGGCCAACGCTAGCGCCACCATAAATTGCACCAGCGGCGTACTCAGCAACTCTGTCAGCAGGCGCTTCATCTCCAGGGTCATATTACGCTGGTTAGTCATGGCAAAGCGTTGTGCCTCATACGCACCACCGCCAAAAATACGCACCACCTTATAACCTTTAATCAGTTCGCTACCCATTTGAGTCACCTCCCCCATGGAACTCTGCACTTTGTAGCTCAGACGGCGCAAACGGCGAGTGACATAAAGGATAATAAGCGCAATTAGGGGGAGAATAATCAACACGCCCAGGGTCAGCTGCCAGCTACGGTAGAACATCAGCGCCAGCAGGCCAATCACCGTAGCTGATTCTTGAATCAGTACGGTAATACCGCGGGTCGCCGCCATCGCCAGTTGATCAGTGTAATAGGTGAGGTGTGCCAGTAAATCACCGGTGGTTTTGCGCTGAAAATAAGCAACCGGGAGTCGCAGCAGGTGATTGAATACTTCACCTCGAATTTGCTGCACGACTTTGCGCCCGACCCAGCCCATAAAATAGCTGGCGGTAAACATGGCGGCACCTCGGACTAGGAAAATCGCCAGTATCCCCACAGGCAGCCAGCGAATCACTTCAGGGTCGCGCTTGAGTATCGCCTGATCCAGCAGCGGGCCCATGATCCAGGCGAATAAAGGCTGTGTCAGCGCACTCAGAACCAGCCCCACCACCGCGAGCAATAACAGGTGCCAGTATTGAATTGAGTAATTTACCAAACGACGGTAAACCTGTACGCCTGTTGTCATTCTGATCCAATCATGAAATTTACAGTATAAGTGTTAAGGCTGTCTGTGCTTAAAATGGGGTAGCACAATCACTTCTTACGTTCAGACTGCGTCGTTGCGATAGAGAAATTAGTCAGCCCTAAACGCCCCGCAATATCCATCGCAGTCACCACATACTGATAGTCAACGGACGCATCCGCCGAAACCACCAGCGGTGGCACCTTGTCCATATCGTTCAGTACCAGCGTCATTGCCTGAAACAGGGTTTCTGGTTTATTGTTTAGCACTTCTCGACCATTAATATAGTATCGCCCCTGACCGTCAATCAACAACTCTATATTGTCCTGTTGGGTGCTCTGAACCGTATTTTCTGCCGTTGGCAGCTCAATTTTAATGGCAGCGTTCTTATTGAAGGTGGTTGTCACCATAAAGAAAATCAGTAGCAGGAACACCACATCAATCAGCGGCGTCAGGTTGACGTCGACCTCTTCCTCGCGGCGCGTGCGGAAATTCATACGGCCTCTCCAGCCTGCGCCCGACGCTGCTGTACTGCGGTGGCGGTTCTGTCGGTGCTCTGCGCTATAGAAGGGCGTGCTGTCGCTGCGGGACGACGGGCCTGTTGTTTATTGTTGACGATTTCGACTAGCTTAATGGCTTCTTGCTCCATTGCGACCACATAATAATCCACTCTGGCCTTAAAATAACGATGGAAAATCAATGCGACAATGGCGACCGAAATACCCGCTGCCGTGGTGAAAAGTGCCTGTGAGATCCCGCCAGCAACACTCGCTGGATCACCGACACCGACCTGAGTGATTTTGCTAAAGGCGGTAATCATTCCTAGTACGGTCCCCAATAAACCCATCAGTGGGGTAATCGCAGCGATGGTGCCAAGCGCCGTCATATAGCGTTCCAGCTGATGCACCGCATGACGCCCGGCTTCTTCGAGGTTTTCTTTGAGGATATGACGCGGTGCTGAACTGTTAGCCAGCCCAGTCGCCAGCAAGCGTCCGACCACTGAATTTTGGCGCAGCGCATCGATGGCTTCCTGTTGCACCTTACCAGTAGCGGCTAGCCGTGCCCGCTGGATATCCTCCGCTGGCATCACCTTGGCCGTGCGCAAGGACAAAAAACGCTCAATAATAATCGCCATCGCAATGACAGAGCTGATAATAATGGGAATCATCAACCAGCCACCGGCTCTGATAAATTCAATCATTGCACAAGCCTCTACCTTTCATCAGTTTTATTTAGTCGGTACATTTTGACAGATTAAAAATGTACCGGAGATGTATAGATCTATGCAACCTAGGCTTCATCCCAAAGCCAATACCGCTTCCATTCCCTCGCGAATTGCACGCTTAGCATCCAACTCCGCCGCTAGCTTCGCACCACCAATCACCGTAAACCCCTGTCCGACTGCTTCCAATTCACGGGCTAATCCGTCCACCGAAGTCTGTCCGGCACAGATGACCACCGTATCGACCGCTAGCGTCTTCTTAAGGCCGGCCTGCTTAATCTGCAAGCCCTGCTCATCCACGCCCAGGTAATCCACTCCACCGAGCATCTCGACGCCAGCATGCTGCAAATGTGAGCGGTGCACCCAACCACTGGTCAAGCCCAGTCCTTTACCATGCTTCGTAGTCTTGCGCTGCAACAGGTAAATCGCCTCACAGTTTGACTGCGCTGGGGCCGCGGCCACTAGACCACCGTCAGCCGCTGTCTCTACACCCCACTGTGCTCGCCATGTTGCGTTCACCTGACTGCTGTCGCTGCCGATTAGGTAAGAAGACACATCAAAACCGATGCCCCCAGCACCAATCACAGCAACACGCCTGCCGGCCTGCCTCTGCCCGCTGAGCAACTGATCATAGGGAATAACCTGTACTTTAGCATTGCTCTGCATGGCCAGCTGGCGCGGCTGTACTCCGCTAGCCAGAATAACATGATCTGCTTTATCAGCTAGACCTACAGTGTACGCAGTATTGAGTTGCACCTGCACCCCAGTTGCTCGCAGCTGCTGCTGATAATAAACCAGCGTGGCCTTAAATTCTTCCTTACCTGGAATCGCCGCGGCCAGATTAAACTGCCCACCGATTTTAGCGCTGCGCTCGTAGAGCATGACCCGATGCCCACGGCGAGCCGCTTCTACCGCCGCCGACAAACCGGCTGGCCCAGCTCCGACCACATGCAGCGTTTTAGGTGATGCCACCGCCGCAAGGCTAATTTCACGCTCACGTCCCGCCCGCGGATTCACCAGACAGCCCGCTTTTTTGCCGATAAACACATGGTCCAAACAGGCCTGATTACAGGCGATACAGACGTTGATTTGTTGACTCTGCCCGGACGCAGCTTTTTGCACCCAGGCGCTGTCTGCCAGCAATGGCCGTGCCATCGATACCAAATCGGCCTGCTCAGCCGCCAAAATAGTTTCCGCCACCTCCGGCACATTAATGCGATTGGAGGCTATCACCGGAATATCCACTAGCTGTTTAATGCGGGCACTGCAATCACTAAACGCCGCTCGCGGCACCGAAGTCACAATCGTCGGTACCTTCGATTCATGCCAGCCAATCCCCGTGTTCAGCGCATCCACACCCGCTGCCTCTAACCATAGCGCCAGCTGATCGACCTCGGCCGCACTCAGGCCGCCTTCAACCAAATCCAACATCGACTGGCGATACACAATAGCGAAGTCGTCACCACAGGCAGCACGCACGGCTCGCACCACCGCCAGCGACAATCGTGCCCGATTTTCAAACGAACCGCCGTAATGATCGGTGCGCTGATTAGTACACCGCGCCAGAAACTGATTCAGCAGATAGCCCTCACTGCCCATAATTTCCACGCCGTCGTAACCGGCCTGCTGCGCCCGCTTAGCCGCCGTGCCGTAGGCACGGATGGTATGATTAATCTGGGTATCGCTCATCGCGGTTGGCGTAAAGCGATTAATACGCGCCCGTAGGGCAGACGGTGCCTGTGAGAACGGATGCACGCTGTAACGTCCAGCATGCAAGAGTTGCAGTAGGATTTTACCGCCGTTGGCATGCACCCCCTCGGTCACTTTGCGGTGTCCCCATAACGACCACGGAAAAGTCACGTTCGACGCCAGCGGATACAGCGTACCGCGTAGCGTTGGGCTAAAACCACCGGTGATAATTAAGCCAACGCCACCTGCTGCGCGCTCGGCATAAAACGTGGCGAGGTCGCTTAGCTGCCACGGCCAATCTTCCATACCCGTATGCATGGAACCCATTACCACCCGGTTGGGGAGGTGTATCGGGCCGAGCTTGAGGGGTGACAATAGATTTGGGTAACTCATGCCTTTCATGCCAGTCATTTTAGTTGGGTATTCAATGCTTCAGTCCCTCGTCTCATTGCTAGCAAGCGCTTGGGGTATAGGGGGCGTTTGCAGGCCATAACCCACAAACTGCCGCAGTGCTGCTGCTATTTCCGCCGCAGACAGTAACACTGGCGTACCCAGCTGTAACGCATGGACATATTGTTTAGCTAGCGCCTCCAGCTCAACCGCCCGCCACAGCGCTTTCTCCAATGACTCGCCGAGGGTAATCATCCCGTGATTCGCCATTAGGCAGGCCGTGCGTGCAGTTAAGGCCTCTAACACCTGCTGTGACAGCTCAGCTGTGCCAAATAAGGCATAGCCCGCACAGCGCACATCCTCACCACCAAATGCCGCCACCATATAATGACAGGCCGGAATCGCACGCCGATTAAGCGCCAGCGCCGTGCAGAACACGGGGTGTAGGTGAACCACTGCATGCACCTCAGGTCGGGCCAGCATAATATCACGGTGGAAACGCCACTCTGAAGACGGTGGGTATGGCCCCTGCCACTGCGGTACAGCGCCGGGCTGTAAAGCTAGGCAGGTGATGCTTTCCGGCTGGAGTTGTTCATAAGCTATACCGCTGGGGGTAATTAATAGATAATCTTGCTGGCGTACGCTGATATTGCCCGAGGTGCCCTGGTTAATACCGGCTGCATTCATCCGTAGACAAGCCTCAATAATAGCTTGACGACTGGACGTTTCTTGTGAGTTCATGCGTTCTACCCCCCTTGAAAATATCACCTCATCATTACGCGGAGCCGTCCATGAGAATCAATCAGCACTACTATCGCACAATTTGGTGCGATGATCCCGCCGCTGGGGTAAATATCATTGACCAGACGTGCCTGCCGTTTGAGTTTCGCATCGCCACACTAAACAGCATGCGGGATGCCTATGCTGCTATCAGCACCATGCAGGTTCGCGGTGCACCGCTGGTGGGTGCGACAGCGGCCTATGGCTTGGCATTGGCACTGCGTGACGAACCCGCAGAGGCGACGCTGGCGCAGGCAAGCGCTGTGCTAGCAACAGCGCGACCCACTGCGGTCAATTTACGTTGGGCACTCCAGCGCCTGCAGACCACTTTAGCGCCGTTGCCCGTGCTGGAACGCGCGGTATCTGCCTTCCAGCTCGCCGCCGCCATTTGTGACGAAGATGTCGCGCAGTGTGCCGCTATCGGTGAACACGGACTGGCACTGATTAAAGCGGTGGCCGCTAAAAAACCCGGCGAAGCGGTCAATATTCTCACGCATTGCAATGCGGGCTGGCTGGCGACGGTTGATTGGGGTACGGCGTTAGCCCCGATTTATAAGGCTCAGGAGGCTGCGATCCCGATTCATGTCTGGGTCGATGAAACCCGGCCACGTAATCAAGGCGCTTACCTGACGGCCTATGAGCTGGGCCAAAATAAGGTGCCGCATACCGTGATTGTGGATAATGCGGGTGGACATCTGATGCAGCATGGCCTAGTCGATATGTGTTTTGTCGGCACAGACCGTACCACGCGCTCTGGTGATGTCTGCAATAAGATTGGCACCTATCTAAAGGCGCTGGCCGCATACGATAACGACGTGCCGTTTTACGTCTGCGCGCCCTCACCGTCGATTGATTTTTCGATTGATGATGGCCTGCGCGAGATACCGATTGAACAGCGTGGCGTGGAAGAAGTGAGTCATGTTTTGGGGCGAGCGGCAGACGGGCAGCGATCAAGCGTCGCTATTTTACCCGCCGGGAGTGCGGTAAGGAATGATGCGTTTGATGTCACCCCCGCTAAATATATTAGCGCGCTGGTAACGGAGCGTGGTGTCGTCCAGGCTGAACGGACTGCGCTGAGTGCGCTTTTCCCCGAGCGCTGTTAACGGTTGGGGGTCAAAAAATAGGATGCTGAACACCTATCCGCTGCTAGGTGCTTTTTACGGTTACTCGGCGGTGGCCTGCGCCGTGCCAGTTATTCATCCTCAAGATTTAAATAGCACGCCAACGTAAACCGAGGCAGGCACAGGCAATAAAACGTCAGGTCGCCTGCCCCAGTATTCGTAATACGCTGCGCTAGCCCGGCAGCAATCAACACCTTATCACCGGCTTGCACGGACTGCGCCACATGATCCACTTCGACTACCCCCATCCCCTCACGAATAATGTAAGTCTCCGTCACCCCGCGCAGGGCATGCAGCTGCGTGGTGATGCCTGGGGCTACTCTTGCAAGCGCCAGCGAGGCCTGTGGCGACTGTTCTGCATTGAGTAATTCAGTGATATAAACCCGCTCGTCGGTGTAAAATTCAGCAGTCGGTTCGCCCGACACCAGCCATGATGGCAACATAGTCAACCCCGCTTCACAAACCGCAACGCTTCCCGATCCTTACGCACATTATCCCAATGAAACACTTCGCCATTAATCGCAATATACACACCGGGCGCTAAGCACTGCACCGCTGTAATCGCGCCGCCAAGATTAAACGAGGCATCGGAGTCTTTCATAATATAAGGAATCATCGCACCCGTGAGCACAATAGTCTTAGTCGCATGATGACGAGCAAGCAGCGCTGCCGTTTCTACCAGAGTGTCCGTACCGTGAGTGATCAGTAGCCGCGTTTCAACCGCCTGTTGGCAAGCAGTCAGCAGCGCTTCACGGTCAGCAGCGTCCATCTCCAAGCTGTCTTTTAGTAACACCGCCTGCACCGTCACCGGCGCAGTACAACGCCCCAAAGCCAGCGCTGCTTCAATATGGCTCGTCTTGAAATCGAGTGCACCATTGGCCGCGTTATACTGTTTGTCGATGGTGCCACCGGCTAATAATATTCTAATGCTCATTCTGTTCTCTGCGTTAAGTCACCGGTTTATGTTATCAGTGCTGTGCTTTTTTTTCTGCCAATAGCGGCGGTAAATGACATTCATCAAACACCCGATGCGGACAGGACTGACATTGCTGATGATCGAGTGTCGAGGTGACAATTTTTTTAATCGCCTCTTTTTTCTCCAGAAAAAAGTACTGCGCACCAATATGTTCATCAAAATGGCCGCGATGAATAAAGTTTTCCACCTTGGGCTTCAACTCACCGAAGTATAGACCACCGCCCTTCTCCTGTAAGCGGTCTGACTCCTGCTCCAGCATTTCGGCACCGTTAAGGTCAATAAAATTCACCCCGGTACCAATAATCAAAATATGCTTAATGCCCGCTTGCTCACTCACTCGATGCAGATAACTCTGAATGTGATTGGCTGAACCAAAGTAAATCGACATATCGATACGAATGATCTTAAGCTGCGGACACTCCCGCAGGTGGCTGGCGGAACATTCTTTTACTAGCGTGCGTTTACCGCTATCAGGATCACGGTCGGGCGCAAGACTAACAATATCGGGTATGGAGGTGCGTGCCAGAAAAATAACCAGTGAGAGCAGCACGCCGAAGTAAATAGCAAACTCCAATTCCAGCAGCAGCGTCGCAAAAAAAGTAGTCAGCAAGATGCTGGTTTCCGCCCGGCTGGTGATAATAATCTTACGAATGTGCTGAAAATTCACCAGATTATAAGCGACCAGTAGGATGATTCCTCCCATCGCCGCAATCGGCAAATAAGCTGTTAAGGGCGCGACCAGTAGAATAATCAATGCCAAAAACAGGGCCGCAAAAATCGCGGCTAACGGCGTTCTGGCACCCGCAGCATAGTTGACCCCAGAACGGGTGAACGAACCAGAACCGGCGTAACTGGAAAAAAAACTGCCAATGATATTCGACAGGCCCTGTCCAAAAAACTCCTGGTTACCGTCAATCCGCTGGTGGGATTTAGCGGCTATCGCACGACTGATGGACACGGCCTCAATCAGGCCCAGTAGCGCCACCGCAAACGCCTGGGGAGCTAAGGTACGCAGCGTCCCCAGCGAAAAATCAGGCACTATAAACGGTGGCAGCGTCGCGGGAATTTCACCAACGAAATGAATCCCCAAAGCTTCGCCACCTAATAATACGGCGCTAACACTGCCAAAAATCAGTGCTAACAACATATTTGGCAACCCAGGCAGCCAGCGCTTAATGCACAACGCGCTGCCTAAGGTGATCATGGCAACTAGCAGGATGAACAGGTTACTGGTTGGCAGCTGCTGAAATATATTCAGCCAAGTATGCAGGAAAGACTCACCGCGCGGTATCGTCAGGCCAAGGACATTCTTTATCTGACTGGTCGCAATAAGCAAGGCCGCACCGGCGGTGAAGCCAATCACCACGGTATGTGATACAAAGTTCACCAGCACACCCAGGCGGGCCAAAGCAAACACCAGCTGATACACCCCAGCGAGAAACGTCATCGTCAGCGCCAGGCTAATAAACTCTGGTGACTCTGGCGTCACACCGTGCGCGCTCACCGTGGCAAAAATAACTATGGAAATAGCGGTTGTGGGCCCAGAAATCAAATGCCAAGATGAGCCAAATAAGGCAGCCACCACGGGTGTGATCATCGCGGTATACAAGCCATATTGCGGCGGTAGCCCGGCGATGGTAGCAAAAGCCACCCCCTGCGGCAGTACAATAACCGCTCCGGTTAAGCCCGCAATCAAATCGGCTTTTAGCGTTTCACGGGTCACTCTGGGCAGCCAGAGCGTGAAAGGAAATAAAAACTGCAGCAGTGTATTCATGCCTGGAAAGAACTTTTTTTTAATGCGTCTGAAAGGCGCGCAGTGTACGCCGATTAAGTCATTTAAAAAGCAAAAAATGTACAAATGGAGGCGGGTTTGCAGAAAATTTTTTGTTATCCCTATCAATGCCTAGCATGAGCTACAGCAGTACTCATCAATCTAGCGCGCCAGTGAATACCAGCAGCCATCAATCCTTTATAATTCACCGAAATTTCACATACCCACTTTATCGCCCAAAATGATAAGGCTACACTAAAGCCATCTCTTCAAAAAGACTCAGCTCATGACAGCAGTGCCCAACACCCAATCCTTCCGGCTTCAGACGGGCTACCAACCGGCAGGCGACCAGCCAAGGGCCATTAAATCACTGGTCGAAGGTCTGCAGGATGGCCTGCTGCATCAAACACTGCTGGGTGTGACGGGTTCAGGTAAAACCTTTACCATCGCCAATGTCATCCAGCAAACTCAGCGCCCAGCCATTATTCTGGCGCACAATAAAACCTTGGCCGCACAGCTCTATGGTGAGATGAAAGAGTTCTTCCCCGACAATGCTGTGGAGTATTTCGTTTCCTATTACGACTACTATCAACCCGAAGCTTATGTCGCTTCCCGTGATTTATTTATAGAAAAGGACGCCTCGGTCAATGAGCATATCGAACAAATGCGCCTGCTGGCTTCGCGCAATTTGTTTGAACGGCCCGATGTGATTATCGTCGCCACCGTATCGGCTATTTATGGCCTAGGCGACCCAGAATTTTACCTAAAAATGCGCCTCATTTTGGCGCGAGGCGACCAGATTAACCAGCGCAGTATCCTGCGCCGTCTGGCGGAGTTGCAGTACACTCGCAACGATTTGGACTTACAGCGCGGTACCTTCCGGGTACGCGGCGAGGTCATCGATGTGCATCCCGCTGAATCGGATAAGGAGGCCGTGCGCATCGAACTGTTTGATGATGAAATTGAACAGCTCAGCTATTTCGACCCGTTGACTGGCGAGGTATTACGCCGCGTGCCCAGTCTTACCGTCTATCCAAAAACACACTATGTCACGCCGCGTGAAGTGTTGTTAGGCGCGGTGGATCACATTAAAGATGAGTTAAAAGAACAGCTGGATAAAATGCGCGACAACGGCAAGCTGGTTGAAGCACAGCGCCTGGAGCAGCGCACGGTATACGATATGGAAATGATTATGGAAACCGGCTACTGCTCCGGGATTGAGAATTATTCCCGCTATTTATCTGGGCGTGCTGACGGCCAGCCACCGCCCTGTTTATTTGATTATTTACCCAAGAATGCTTTGGTTTTTATCGATGAGTCGCATGTGACCGTGCCCCAGTTTGGCGGCATGTACAAGGGTGACCGCTCGCGTAAAACTACGCTGGTGGAGTATGGCTTTCGCCTGCCCTCTGCGCTGGATAATCGGCCGCTGAAGTTTGATGAATTTGAAACCATGCTGACCCAGGCTATTCATGTCTCTGCCACACCGGGAAATTATGAGCAGGAGCATTCCGATAACGTTGCCGAGCAGGTGGTTCGCCCAACCGGGCTGCTCGACCCACAGGTGGAAATCCGCCCGGTGATGTCACAGGTCGATGATGTGATGTCAGAAATCAATATACGCGCCGCTAAAAATGAGCGCGTGCTGGTCACGACCCTGACCAAGCGCATGGCAGAAGACCTGACCGATTACCTGATGGAACATAGCATTAAGGTACGCTACCTGCATTCAGATATTGATACGGTGGAACGGGTAGAGATCATTCGTGATCTGCGCAGGGGTGAATTTGATGTCCTAGTCGGTATTAATCTGTTGCGGGAAGGGTTAGATATACCGGAAGTATCTTTAGTGGCGATTCTGGATGCGGACAAGGAAGGTTTTCTACGCTCAGAACGCTCGCTCATTCAAACCATTGGCCGCGCTGCGCGTAATGCTGAAGGCAGGGCTATTCTGTATGCGGACAGCATTACGCGCTCTATGAAAGCTGCCATCGATGAAACCAATCGCAGACGCCAAAAACAGATCGAATTTAATCAGGCGCATAATATTACGCCACAAACCATTAAGAAGCGCATTGCTGACGTGATGGAAGGGGCCTATGCCAATGCGGCGCGCGGCAAAAGCAAAACTCGTCGCGGGCGCGAAGTATCAGCCGTGGCCGAAGAGGCCGCTAACTACAAAGCGATGTCCCCCGATCAGGCCGTGAAGAAAATTAAAAAGCTGGAAGAAAAAATGATGCAGCACGCTAAGAATCTGGAATTTGAGGAAGCGGCAGGCGTGCGCGATGAAATTGGTTTGATTAGGGCGAAGATATTTGGAGTGGCATAATCGCCTGTTCCTTGAGGCGTAAAATAACCGGCTGGCTGTTGTCAGAGCGTGCAATGCGTGCTGCCTGCCATGCCGAGAGATGCAGGCCGCCCCATAAGCCACATACCCCGGCTAAGATAGCCCCGGCATCAGCATGCAAACTCAGTGCAATAAACACTTCTTTTCCTAGCAGCGCAAACAAAATCATGCTCAACAGAGGCAGCAGATAGGCAAAGGCTGAATACATTAATAGCGTGTTAGCCTGCATACCAATCACCACCTCGTCGCCGGGCTTGGCATGCACCGGATTGGCCGCATAGAGCTTTTCAGTGTTTGGTCTAAAGAAATTAAACAAACCGGCTGTCGCGCATGATTTAGCGGTTTGAGCACTGGCGGGCTGCATCGCCTGACAGGAAGCACAATCTTTGCTGACTGCGGGCAAAACCCAGGCGTAACCTTGTTTGATGCTGACTACTTTGGCGGTTTGTTCAATCATTTTTTTATTCCGGTTATTATTATTAGTGCGCAAGTCGCAAGCTTACCGTCCTACCCGTATGCGGTGATTGCTTTATTGCCGATCAATTGATTGTATTTTAATCAAATTGATTATGGGGTAGCGTGCCTTAAGTCTTTCTGAATAGCGTGTAAGGTCTCGCGCGGAACCTCGCCGACCAGCGTCACGGTGTGGCTAGCCGTTTTTCGGGTCAAAATATTCGTAGCACCTGAAGCCGGTAATTGTTTTTGTCTGGATACCTGCACGTCGCCCGGCTCGATAAAAACAGAAACAAACGTTAGGCCATCAAATAGAATAATCTGATAAGCATCGGCTTTACCGGGCAGCTCCTTCACCTGGTTGACGCTAAAACCCAGCGGTAAAGCGCTGAAATCCCAGGCTGCGGGTAAATTGGCTGGCTGTGCCTGCTGCTGTGTCTGAGCTTGCTGCTGTGTCTGAGCTTGCTGCTGTGGAATGTTGCCTGCTGCCATCACAAGCTGTGTGAACATGAATTGTTCTAACAACTGCTGCTGCCGGTTCATCACAGAATAACGTAGCAGCATACCGGTCTCTGGACTAATGCAGTAGCGATGCAGGTAACGCATTTTATCCTTGGGCCGGACCACAACGATTTTACAGGCGTGGTTGGCAATCTGTGCGTCCCCGCCGAGGTCAATGCGGTAAGCCTGCTGGTCAGGCAAACGTAGACTGCTGGAATTAAGCAGCGAAAACTGCTGTGCTCCACTTTGCGCCACGTCGCCTTTGTTGAGCTTAATTACTGTTTCAGAAGAGCCGCTGCCCTGCCCAGGCTGGTGTTCAATTCGATATTCCGCCAGCTCGCTGCCGCGTGCGAAGACCAGTTTACCGCTGTAGCTCAATGAATGCACCGCAGACTGCATCGTGCGCAATAGCTCTTCTGCCTGGTTCGCGACAGCCGATGTCGTCCAAAACGGCAGCAAGATCAGCAAACCGACCATGGTACCCAAGGGCTGTTTAATCCTAGTGTTTGTCCTAATCATTGTGAGTAAGCAGATGCCTGAATTGAAGTGATAACACTGTTATTGGCCCGGTGCTGCATATGCAGTGTGACATACTGCTTGAGCGCATCGCGGGTCGCGTGATCCATATGCTGATTATCTTGTCGAATACGTGATGAATCAGCCAGATTAATTCGCCGCAGCGGACGCTCGGTCGCCGCTTCACCAGCACGCGCGGTTTGTAGCCGCACCGTCGCAGGCGTTGCCTTAGTGGCCGTTGCGTTAACCGTCTGCTCAGCAGACGGCATTGAATCAGTGGATGACAGCAGCCACACTCCCACCAGCGCCGCCATCGCTACCGAAGCAGCCGCCCCAAAACCCATGGCATAATGACGCCAGCTTTTGCTGCGGGCCGCCGCTTTATCAGCAAGCTGTACCACTGCCTCAGTGTATTCCGGCTCTGCGGCCAGCGCGACCTGAATCCCCGCTAAAAAGTCGCGGCTATCACTCGGCACGACGCCTTGCTTAGTCCGCATTGCCTCACCCATTAAGGCATAGCGATTAAGCTTCTGGCCAAGTTCATCGTCCTGTTTCAACTCGGTCAGTAATCTGGCACGCTCAAATGCACCGGCCTCATCGTCCAACAGGGCCGAAAGGTATTCCTGTTTACTCGTATTCATAGTTTCACCTAGTCCAAAGCGCAACCCCGATCTTATTAATTGATCAGTGGCTGTAATACCTTGTCAATCGCTTCACGCGCACGAAAAATCCGTGAACGTACGGTACCTATCGGGCACTCCATTGTCACTGCTATTGCGTCGTAACTCATGCCTTCGAGTTCACGGAGCACGATCGCCGTGCGTAAATCACCAGGCAGCGCCTCAATCGCAGCACTGATGGCCAGCTGAATTTCATCTTTCAGCGCCTCACGCTCAGGGGTGCCGTATTCCTTTAGAGCAGACTCCCCCCCATATTGTTCCGCTTCTTCTGCATCTATATCTGTTGCGGGTGCGCGCCGACCCTGTGAAACCAGGTGATTTTTCGCCGTATTAATCGCAATCCGGTATAACCAGGTATAAAACGCGGCGTCTCCACGGAAATTTTTCAGGCCACGGTAAGCCTTAATGAAGGCCTCCTGCGCGACATCCTGTGCAGCATCGTGATCATGCACATAGCGCATGATCAGATTGATGACTTTGTGCTGATATTTCAGCACTAAAACATCGAAAGATTTTTTTTCTCCTGACTGTACTTGGCGTACCAGCTCAAGATCCGTTTGGTTTGCGCCCATACGGGCCTCACTCCTTTATTATTAACAGCGCGGGGTCATGCCCGGTCAATATATTATGCTACAGTGTAGGCCACAAGCCTATAAAGGTGTTAAATAACAATCAATAGAGCCGATGAACGCAGCGTTGGGTGTGGCTTAATCGGTGCGGCATCGTCGTCTAGCGACACTCTGATGCGGCTTCGTTGCTGCTACGACAAACTATTTTCGCTATAATGTGCCACCTTGATTAAATCCCCCTACAGGATACCGCATGCAACTCTCCGCTCTCACCGCCCTGTCACCCGTTGATGGTCGTTATGCTAGCAAAACAGCTGATCTGCGCCCCTGGTTCAGCGAATACGGACTAATCTACCATCGGGTTAAGGTTGAAATCCACTGGCTGCAAGCGCTGGCAGCACACCCACAAATCAGTGAAGTACCGGCGTTTTCAACAGCTGCCAATGCCCTATTAACGGATATTCTGACGCAGTTTTCGGAGGCTGACGCGCTGCGGGTTAAAGCCATTGAGCGCACCACCAACCACGATGTGAAAGCGGTGGAGTATTACCTAAAAGAAAAAATCGCTGATCAGCCTGAACTGCAGGCGGTGAGTGAATTTATTCACTTCGCTTGTACCTCAGAAGATATTAATAATCTGTCCTATGCGCTCATGCTGCGAGGGGGCATGGAACAGGCCGTACTGCCACAGATGCAGGCGATCACCCAGGCGATTCGGGCGCTAGCGCATGAGTACGCAGACATTCCATTACTGTCGCGTACCCATGGCCAGCCCGCCTCACCGACCACGATGGGCAAGGAAATGGCGAACGTTGCCTACCGCCTGCAACGCCAGCTCATTCAGCTGGAACGCTGTGAATACCTCGGCAAAATCAATGGCGCGGTCGGCAACTATAATGCCCATCTCAGCGCTTTCCCTGAAATCGACTGGCAGGACGTTGCGCAGCAATTTGTTGGCGACCTTGGCCTAGACTGGAATCCCTATACGATCCAGATCGAACCACATGATTATATTGCGGAGCTGTATGACGCCACGGCGCGTTTTAACACCATTTTGATTGATTTTAGCCGCGACGTCTGGAGCTATATTGCACTCGGCCACTTCAAACAAAAGGTAGTGGCGGGTGAGGTTGGCTCGTCCACCATGCCCCATAAAGTCAATCCGATTGATTTCGAAAACGCGGAAGGCAACCTGGGTATTGCCAACGCGCTCATGGCACACCTCGGCCAAAAACTACCACTCTCACGCTGGCAGCGCGATCTGACCGATTCCACCGTATTGCGTACCCTGGGCGTGGGTTTTGGGCACAATCTGGTTGCCTATCAGTCTTTACTCAAAGGTATTTCTAAACTGGAGGTCAATGCGGACAGTATGGCGCAGGACTTAGGCGCTAACTGGGAAGTCTTAGCCGAACCGATTCAAACCGTTATGCGCCGCTATGGCATTGAGCAGCCCTATGAAAAACTCAAGGCCCTCACGCGGGGGCAACGCATTACCCCGGAACGCCTACAGGCCTTTATTGCCGAGCTGGCGATACCGGCGGAAGCAAAAGCGCAGCTGTCTGCCATGACGCCGGCCAGCTATACCGGTAATGCCGCATCCCAGGCGCGCGACCTATGAACCAGCAGCCCATAACATTACCGATCCAACGCCGGGTGCGCTAGTGCGGGTGACAGCTGTGACCGAGCCCGCGCTGGAAACGATTAACCCCACATCCGCCCTGCCCTTATCGGCAGCGGGCGTTTTGTCCTGCCTCGGACAAATACCGGTCGAGCAGTTCCTGCAACAGTTTTGGCAGCAACGCCCTCTGTTGATTCGCAATGCCTTTCCCAATTTCACTTCACCGATTACACCCGATGAGCTGGCGGCGATGGCCGGTGCGACTGAGGCCGCTCGACTCGTGCTGGAAAAAGATGGGCGTACGCCTTGGGAGGTGCAGCATGGGCCATTAAGCGGGCGCGATTTCGCGGCGCTACCTGACTCAGACTGGTCATTATTGGTGAATGATACCGAACAGCTCAGACCCGATTTACAGCGCATTATCGCGCCCTTTCGCTTTATCCCAGACTGGCGTATTGATGACCTGATGATCAGTTATGCGGTTAACGGCGGTTCGGTTGGGCCACATGTCGATGCTTATGATGTGTTCTTGTTACAGGGCGCCGGGCAGCGCCGCTGGCAGATAAGTACGCAGCCGACCGAAGCGGATAATTACCTCGCCGATATTGACCTGCGAGTACTGGCGCACTTCAGCCCAGAACAGGAGTGGCTACTGGAGCCGGGCGATATGCTGTATCTCCCTCCTGGTGTCGCCCATCACGGCGTAGCCGTCGGTGAATGCATGACCTACTCGATTGGTTTTCGTGCCCCATCACAGGCCGATCTGCTAGAGGATTTACTGGGTGAATTGCTGGATAATCCGGTGCTGCAACAGCGCTTTACAGATCCGCGCCGCCCGCAAGCGGCTGACCCCAGTCAACTCTCAGGCCAAGACCTAGATCAGCTGACTGATTTTGTTATGGCGGCGCTACCGGATCGAGCCGCAGTTAAAACATGGCTGACCCAGTCTTATGGACGCTAAGATGACAGGCTCGGTTAAACAAATCCAACCCACAGTAGCTGCAGTCCAATGGGTCGCCGTGGACTGGGGCACAACGCATGTCCGTGCTTATGCCATGGCGCATGACGGTACCGTGTTAGCGGAGACGCAATCGGCGGAGGGCATGAGCACGCTCAGTCCGACGGCGTTTGAACCGGTCTTATTAGGGCTGATTGCGGACTGGTTAGCGGCCGCCGTCAGCTTGCCACTCAGCGTTTTGGCCTGCGGCATGGTCGGGGCAAAACAGGGTTGGCGTG
Source organism: uncultured Thiotrichaceae bacterium (assembly GCA_937925855.1). Lineage (GTDB taxonomy): Bacteria > Pseudomonadota > Gammaproteobacteria > Thiotrichales > Thiotrichaceae > Thiolinea. The sequence continues at coordinate 3,148 of CALAMO010000056.1, read as the reverse complement.
AAGCCCCGTATCAGCAGGTGCCCTGTGCGCCCTTGAGCCGCCAGCCGCTTCGCGCCATTGCGCATACGGATCCGCGCATTCGTGTCTTTATCTTGCCAGGCGTCAGTCAGGCGGAGCCTGCCGATGTGATGCGCGGTGAGGAAACACAACTAGCAGGACTGCTGCAACACTTAGCACACCCTAAAGCCGATAGCCCGCTCACTGCTGCCAAAACAAAGCCCACAGAACACGCGGTGACGGCCTGTCTGCCGGGCACTCATAGTAAATGGGTTAAGCTGCGGAATGGGCAACTCACCCATTTTGCCACGTTTATGACTGGAGAATGGTTTGCACTGCTGTGTCAGCATTCCGTACTCAAGCACAGCGTTGCGACCACTGCATGGGATAACAGCGCCTTTATAAGCGGTGTGCAGCAGGGTATTGCCGAGCCTGCACAGCTGTTAAGCAGCGTTTTTCGACTGCGCGCGCAGGGCTTACTGAATGGACTCGCGGCGCAGACGGCACGCGCCCAACTTTCAGGGCTGTTATTAGGCAGCGAACTGGCGGGAACAAGCCACTACTGGCAGGGGCAAACCGTTCATTTGATTGGCAGCGGGCCGCTGGCAACACTGTATGCCCGCGCGCTGCGCGCTGTCAGAACAGAAAGCGGCACCCAGACGGTGGTGCACGCCCCGGAAACCATGACGCTGGCGGGACTGCGGCAGGCTTATCATTATTTAGGTACCGCATAAATAGGAAAACGGAATAAGAGAGCAATTTCGTTGGGCGTTAAGTCGTTAACTGCCATTAACTAAGGACCACTGCGTTCTGCCAATGCACGTTTGTGGGCCACCTTTGCCGCGCCCAGCTCGCGCATATCCGCCCCGACATGCTTGTCACCACGCTGCGCCGCCAGTGCCATTTGCTTTTTACGCTCCCGAAAACGGGCTTTTTGCTGCGCGCTGGTCTGGGCAAAACACAGATGGCAACTCACACCGTCTTCATAATGCGCGTGCTGCTGATCTTGGGCTGAGAGCGGATAGCCACAGGAGTGGCACAGGCCGTAGCTGCCGGCATTCAAGGCATGATCCACGGAGACACGGTGGTCGAAAACAAAACATTCCCCCTGCCACAGGCTGTCTTCCGGCGGCACCTTCTCTAGGTAATTGAGAATGCCGCCTTCCAGGTGATATACCGCCTCCACCCCGCGTGACAGCGCATAGCCGGTCGATTTCTCGCAGCGAATCCCACCGGTGCAGTACATGGCGATTTTTTTGACTTCGCCCTTATCAATCACCGCGTCCAAATACGTCTTAAACGCCATGAAACTGTCGACCTGTGGGTCTTCTGCTCCGGCAAAAATACCAATCTGCGTTTCATATTTATTGCGCGTATCCAGCAGCAATACATCGTCGGCCTGCACCAGCTCATTCCATGCTTCCGGCGCAACATAGGTGCCCACCGTTTTATGTGGCCCCACCTCTTTATTATGGAAGGTCACGATCTCCTGCTTTTGTTTGACCTTAAAGCGGTGGAATGGGTTGTCCGCACAGCGCGCATATTTCGGCTGTAATTCACCAAACCACGGCTGTAGGCCGTCAATAAAAGCAGCCAGCGTCTCATCGTCACCGGCCAGCGTGGCATTCACCCCTTCATCCGCCACAATCAGCGTGCCGAACACCGGATGGCGCTCACGCAGCGCCTTAATCTGTTGTGCGACCTGCTGGGGTTCATCCAGCACCATAAATTTATAAAAGGCAGCTACTTTCATTCCCACTATCTATCATACTCAAGGTTATCATTAGCGGTCGGCAGCAGCAGGCAGCGCGCTGACGATCGCAAGGCATCAGAAATAATCTGGCTCATTACCCGCTTTCCACTTAATACCACAGCCCAACGAGGCTTTCTGGTCATTGGGTGGGTATAAACCCTTCAGCAAGGCATCCAGCGCATTACGCAAATCTTCGCCGGTGGCGGCAACCCCATTACCGGGTCGCGCACTGTCAAACTGCCCGCGGTAAAACAGGTGATGGTGTTTGTCATACAAGAAAAAATCGGGCGTGCAGGCCGCTTGATAAGCCTGCGCCACCGCCTGTGACTCGTCGTACAGATAGGGGAAGCTATAACCTGCTTTATGCACTTCAGCCACCATCTTATCCGGGCTGTCATCTGGGTAATTAGCCACGTCATTAGCGTTAATCGCAACAACACCAACCCCCTTGGCCTGATACTCATTCGCGAGCTGCGCCAGAGCCTCCCGAATCAGCACAACAAAAGGACAGTGATTGCAGATAAACGCAACCAACAGCGGTTGACCCACAAAATCCTCCAGCGCAACCGTGTTACCTGTCGCAGGCTCCGGCAGTGCAAACCCTGGCGCATTGCTTCCCAGTTCATGCATGGTCGATTCCTTAGCTGCCATGGCGCGCTCCTTAAATTCGGTAAAGTATAGGGCGATTATATCTGGTTTAAGGGTTTGCGGTATCACTTCTGCTGGTTTTTCCACTGCCAGCTTAGTAAGCAGTGGCTAATGATCAGGCAAGGTTTTCCCTGACAGATTTTTCAAGCGGCGTTTCGCTTGTCGATTGACGTGCGTACTGGAGTAGATCGTTGGATTGCCATAAGTTAAGCCGATCCCGCCCCATCTTATGTTGTTTGTACCTTGAAAAGAGAGAGCGACGAAACCATCCGATTAACTGCAGCGAGAAAGGTTAATGAGACGGCTTGTAAGATCTTAATACCTTATTCATCAGGTAACCACTCAAACACTTGAAGTGGTCCTTAGAAGAGATAATAGTTGGTCTTAATACCTTATTCATCAGGTAACCACTCAAACAACAAATCCATGGGGGATGATGGCGAACTCAGGAGTCTTAATACCTTATTCATCAGGTAACCACTCAAACAAGCCGTCATGTTTTTTGTCAGAAGGCTACTGCGTCTTAATACCTTATTCATCAGGCAACCACTCAAACTAGCAGCGCTTGCAATGTCTAGAGTGTTTGTAATCTTAATACCTTATTCATCAGGCAACCACTCAAACCTTATGTTTGTATGTACACGTAATCGCGACTATATCTTAATACCTTATTCATCAGGCAACCACTCAAACGCCTTATGTTTGGTTGTTTTGTCCGTTGTGTTTTATCTTAATACCTTATTCATCAGG
>CALAMO010000055.1 GCA_937925855.1 uncultured Thiotrichaceae bacterium | reverse complement strand
ATATGCATGCCGTCACCAACAATTATGCCAATCTCGATCCGATGGTTTATCCCTATAGCCGTAAAGATATTTATGGGAATGCGCTGTTTTCTGTGCCAGATGCGGCCACGCTCGGCTTTGCCAATGATATTGGTGGTCGTTTGATTGGTGAAATGGAAGCGGTGGCTAAGATGATTGATATGGGCGCGAACAATGCATTCGACGGTAGCCCGCACAATCGGCAGATTTTTATGGTCAAGCTGGGGGGCTTTGATACCCATGCTGAGCAGGTGTCCAAACACCCCCTGTTATTACGTGAGCTAAGTCTGGCGGTGGGTAAATTCCAGGCCGCACTGGAAGAGCTGGGGCACGCGAATAAGGTCACGACGTTCACCATGTCGGATTTTGGACGCACCATGAGTAATAATGGCGATGGCACCGACCATGCCTGGGGCGCGCACCATTGGGTGATTGGCGGCGATGGCTTCGGTAGCGCCGGTAATTTACGCGGTGGACAGATGATCGGTCAGTTACCTGACATTAGTTTGGATGGTGCGGATGACTTTAGCGCTAAAGGCCGTATTATTCCTACGCTGGCACAGGATCAGTTAAATGCCACGCTGTGCCGCTGGTTTGGGGTGGATGATGCGTTGATGCCAACAATTTTTCCAAACCTGGCTAACTTCGGCAGCGTTAACAGTAGCGACACCAGCAGTAACAGTGCTTATCTGAACGGTCTGTTTGTGTAAGAATAATGCGTAGTTACTGTGCCCGTCTTTGGCGGGTAGGTCTGCGCTGCGAATGATTGCGGCCGCACTGTTTTGCTACGGGAGTGTGACGATGGCTAATGCTAATGACGTGCTGATCAGCCAGCAAAATCGGGTGATGAGCATTGCTTGGAATCGACCCGAGAAAAAAAATGCGCTGACGCAGCAGATGTATGCCGATGCGGCAGCGGCGCTACGCCAAGCGGACGCGGACGCTGCGGTGCGTGTGGTCTTTTTGACTGGGCGCGCAGATTGTTTCACTGCGGGTAATGATCTGGCAGATTTTCTGCACCACCCGGCAACCGGTGCTGATTCGCCGGTTGTGCAGTTCCTTATGGCTATTGCGCAGTGCCGCAAGCCGATTGTGGCGGCGGTGAATGGTGCTGCAGTCGGGGTCGGTACCACGATGTTGTTGCACTGTGATTTGGTGGTCGCTGCGGCCAGCGCTCGATTTTCCCTGCCGTTTGCTAAATTAGGCCTATGCCCGGAAGGAGCCTCCAGCTATTTGTTGCCGCAGCTAGCGGGTTATCAGCGCGCGGCGGAGCTGCTGCTATTGGGGGATGCCTTCGATGCCCAAACGGCGCGTGAGTGTGGTTTGGTGAACCGTATTGCGGGCGCGGACGATTATCAAACGCTGGGCCGTGAGCTGGCAGAGCGGCTAGCGCTGTTGCCACCGGATTCAGTACGCACCACGAAAGCATTATTAAAACGGGGTCAGCAGGGTGTGTTAACCGATACCTTGCAGGCTGAGTTTGATCAGTTTGGCCGGATGCTACAAGGGCCAGAGGCCAAGGAAGCGATGCAGGCGTTTATGGAGCGTCGTCCGGCGGATTTCTCTCAGTTCTGATGTGGCCTAATAGGGCGTTTGCCTCAGAGGCATTACGCTGTCGGTTATCCCGCTAATAAGCGTAAATGTGCCTCAGGCGGTATATTTTACTTGCAAGTCCGCAATCAGTGACTATGATGCTAGCTATGAATTTATTTAACCCACAGCGATTTATGCAACCAGCCAGAAAATCTGCCCTGATTGGGACAGATTTCTCTTGGCTGGTTTATTTTATGTACGACTCATAAACCGCTAGGTATTCCTGTAGGCGGTTACGCTGCCTACCCGAGGAAAAACCCCGTTAGGCAGCCCACCTAACGGGGTTTTTTTTGGTCTTGAGGAAATGAGGAGATAGCCATGAGTAATGACAAGCATTTGGAGGATGTCAACGTGCTGAGCGCGGAGACTTTAATCACCCCGGCACAGCTAAAAGCGAAAATACCCGTGTCTGCGCGGGCGATGGCGACAGTGAACAGTGGACGCCGCACCATAAAAAATATACTGAATCGTACGGACCCACGGCTATTTTTAGTGGTGGGGCCATGCTCCATTCATGATACCAAGGCGGCGTTGGACTACGCGGAGCGCCTGAAGAAACTGGCGGCTGAGGTGGAAGATACGCTTTATCTGGTGATGCGGGTTTACTTTGAGAAGCCGCGCACCACGGTGGGTTGGAAAGGCTTAATTAATGATCCTCATATGAATAATTCGTTTAATATCACCGAAGGTTTGCATATCGGACGCGAGCTGCTGACTACGCTGGCGGAGATGGATATACCGACTTCGACCGAAGCGCTTGACCCGGTGTCACCGCAGTATATGCAGGATTTGATTAGCTGGAGTGCGATTGGGGCACGTACCACTGAATCGCAGACGCATCGTGAAATGGCCTCTGGCTTGTCTTCAGCGGTGGGTTTTAAAAACGGTACCGATGGCGGTTTAGGGGTGGCGTTAAATGCGCTTAAATCAGTGTCAGCCCCGCACCGTTTCTTAGGGATTAACCATGAAGGCGAAGTGTCCATCGTGCATACTCGCGGCAATCAACATGCGCATATCGTGCTGCGGGGAGGCAGTAAGGGCACTAATTATGATGCGCAGAGCGTCGGTGAATGTGAAGATGCGCTGCGGGCCGCCGGACATATACCCAATATTATGATCGACTGTAGTCATGCGAACTCGAATAAAGATCATAACCGGCAGCGCGACGTGATGACCTGTGCTGGCCAACAGATTGTGGAGGGCAATGAGTCGATTATAGGGCTGATGGTGGAAAGTAATATTGGGCCGGGTAATCAGAAGATTACGGATAATTTAGCCGATTTGCAATATGGGGTGTCGGTGACGGATGCCTGTATTGATTGGGCAACGACCGAGGCTTCGATCCGCGCTTTGCGTGAGCAGGTGAAGGGCGCGCTGGCGGCGCGGGTTTAACTGCGGATAGAAGGTGATATGGGCCTGCGTCCGAAGCTGCACTGTGGGGTAATCGACACACAAACCACAAACTGCGCTGCATCCTGGAAGTGGAAGGTTCGTCTGTCGCCAGTATCTTTAGCGCAAGTTTGGCGGCTGCTGCAGCCAGTTGTTAATCACCTCAGCCGTCGCCTGCGGGTGTTCCTGGGGGAATAAGTGGCCGCCTGTGACCACCTGATAGGTCATACCGTGTTTCTGCGTTAGCCGCTGGGCAAACGGCAGGCGGGCGAACTCACTGTGCTCGCCCGTGAGGTATAGCCCCGGCATAGTGAAGCGCCTGCGGTAGCGCCATAGATCATCAGCGGCGGTACGAAATAAGGCCAGCTCCTTATCTTTATCAAAAGCCAGCGTCAGGTCGCCTTGCGCCGTTTCGGTTAAGCCGTGTTGCAGGTAGGCGTTAAAAGCGTCTGCGGTAAAGTGCTTAAACAGGGATTTGCTGCGCAGATGGACACCCGCCGCCGCATAATCGCTGAAATGGGTGCGGCGGTTTTTACTGAACTGCGCGGGGGTGAAGCGGTCGGTTTGCCGCAGGCGCTTGACCAGCCACCAGATAATGCCCTGCCAGCCGTTAATCACCGGCGGGTCGAGCAGGATGAGGTGGGAGTAAAGCGCAGGGCGGCGCTGGGCGAGCAGGAAGTGGAGTAAGCCACCGGCGGAGTGGCCGATACCGATGATGGGCTGTTGGTGCTTTTGGGTGATGTTGTGTTCGAGCTCGTCGATGAGATGCGGCCAGTTGTTGGTTATGGGGTATTGGGGATTGTGGGCGATTTTCTCGATGTAGTCGATGCTGTGGCCGTGTTGTTGTAATGCCTCAAAAAAAGGGGCGTAGGTCGGGCTAGGGAAGCCGTTGGCGTGGGCGAAGTGGAGGGTGGGCATGGTTTTATTCTGTGGGGGTGCCTGCCGGGGTATAAGCCATATTATGGATTACTGCGCTCGGTGTAGCGGATGATTTGACGCGCAAAATGCTTGAAGTCCTGCTGCTGTTGGGTCGCTATCGCGTACACGATGTTCCATGCTACTTCATCATCATTATGGACTGCGATATTACGAAAGCCGATGGACTTACGTAGGTTTTGTGCAGTGGCTGCATTGATAATGTCCATTTTGTGGAGCAGTACGAACGTTTCTCCCATGGTTGCTGGCATCGTTTCAAGGGAGCGCGCGATAAATTGTTCCCTCCGGTATTTTAAGCCGCGCTCAAACAGCGGCATAAAGTCCGCCACATCCCTTAAATGCCGCGCTAGTGTTCGTCCATAGAGGGCAATTATATATTAGAATACCCGGAGTGTAACTAAACGGGTTTGGCGCGAGCCATTATTAACAATGACGAATATTGCCGCGACCACTTATAATCTAAACTGCAAAGCCTGCCCGCGCTTAGTGAGTTTCCTCAAAGCCACTCGCCAAAAATACCCGGATTACCATAATCGCCCGGTGGATTCTTTCGGTGATCCTAAGGCGCGCCTGTTTATTGTTGGCCTCGCGCCCGGCATGCATGGCGCGAATGCCAGCGGGCGGGCGTTTACCGGTGACCATTCCGGCGATATGCTATTCGCGACCCTGCATAAATACGGTTTTGCCAGCCAGCCGCGCTCGCTCAGCGTGGACGATGGGATGGTATTAAACGACTGCCGCATGACCAATGCGGTGAAGTGTGTGCCACCACAAAATAAACCGGTGGGCGCAGAGGTGGCGGCCTGTAACCCTTTTTTGCGCGCAGAAATAGCTAGCTTAGCGCCGGGCGCGGTGATTCTGGCCTTGGGCAGTATTGCACATAATGCGACGTTAAAGGCCTTGGGGTTGACACAGTCCCAGTATAAATTTGGCCATAACGTGCTGCATGCGCTGCCACAGGGGGTTCACCTGCTCGATACCTATCATTGCAGTCGCTACAACGTGAATACTAAGCGGCTGACTCCGGCGATGTTTGACGCGGTGTTTAGCCGCGCCCGCCAGCTGATCCAGGCCTAGGCATCGGAGTGAGTAGTGCCTCGGCTTTGGCCGCGCGCCAGCCCAATCGCCATTTGAATTGCAGTGCGTAGGCTGCTGCTGTCTGCCGTGCCTTTCCCCGCCAAATCCAGCGCTGTACCGTGATCCACCGAAGTGCGTACAATCGGTAGGCCGAGCGTCACATTCACCGCCTGCCCGAAGCCCGCATACTTTAATACCGGCAGCCCCTGGTCATGGTACATCGCCAGCACGGCATCGGCGTTTTCCAGATGGCGTGGCGTAAACAGAGTGTCCGCAGGCAGCGGGCCGGTGAGGTGTAAACCCTGCTGCTGCATTTGTTGGATGACGGGGATAATCGTATTCAGCTCTTCCGTACCGAGATGGCCGCCTTCACCGGCATGCGGATTCAGCCCGCACACCAGAATATGCGGGTGCTCAATCCCAAATTTCGTCCGTAAGTCCTGATCCAGTACCTGCAACACTTGCCGCAGCATCGCCGGGGTGATTGCTGCACTCACCTTATTCAGCGGTAGGTGCGTCGTCGCCAGCGCCACCCGCAGATTGCCGGTAGTCAGCATCATCACGGGCGTTCCCGCCTGAGTATACTGCGCCAGAAATTCGGTGTGGCCGGTGAAGGCGATTCCGGCGTCATTGAGAATGCCTTTATGCAGCGGTGCTGTAACCATACCGGCGAACTCGCCATCCAAGCAACCTTGGGCGGCGCGTTCTAGCATAGCGGTCACATACGGTGCATTGCGCGTATCCAGTGAGCCGGGTACCACCGGCGCGGCGCAGGGCAGCGGCAGAATAAACATTTCGCCGGGTTGACAGGGGCGCTGTTCTTGATCGGGGCGGTAGGGACGCAGCCGAATATTCAGCTGCAGCAGACGCGCTCGTGCCCGCATGACTTCAGGATCGCCCAAAACAATAATATCAGCGGCCCAATGTATCTGGCTGGCGAGCAGCAGTGTCAGGTCTGGCCCGATACCGCCTGGCTCACCCGTCGTTAGCGCGAGTCGCATACGTTTCCACATAGTTAGTTTTCCTAGGGTCTGGTGTTGTTATTCATAGCCGTGTATCCGGTTGCCCAGAAAGTCGCGCGCACCACTACCAAAATTACCCAGCCCTTTTAATTCAATTTCAACAAACACCGCATCATCGTAACTGGTATTATCGGAGAGTAAATATTGCCTTGCGGCAATGCGGCTTTTCCAGCAGCAGCTGCCATATTCAACCCCCACGAGTGACTCTAGCATGCGATGGTTCTGTAGATCGCGCTCATAGGCTGCGGCTAGTTTCCACTGCGGCGTCACGGGGGCAGCAAAGGAAACATGCGCGGCTTCGTATTCTCCGGTACGTTGACTATAGCCCAAATTAAGGATGCGTTCCTTTTGATCCTTGTAATTTATTTTCAGCTGGCTGGCTGAGACGCTTTTATCCTGCGTGTCTAAGAAGGCAGTGGCGGTCATGCGCGTGTGGGTATTTAGCTCACCGGCAGCTTCAAATACCAGCTCCGACCGGCTGTCACTTGGCAGCGTCTCGCCGGGCAGGGCGACCTGACGATCCGCAAAATGGTACATCTGGCCGGCGCTGGCGCGAAACACCTCGCGTCCGTTGGCCGTGTCCTGAATGCGGGTGGTGATTGAAGTCGACAGGCGATTGGCGTCTTCCACCCGGTCTTTACCGGTGAAACGGTTGCTGTTGAAGAGCTGGCTATAGCTCAGGGTTTTATTCGATGAGTCAAACACGGGGATGGCGGACTGGTCACGATAGGGCGTATAGGTGTAGTAGAGGCGTGGTTCCAGCGTCTGCAGCCAGCGCCCCTCACGCAGCGGGCGTTCAAAGAATAAGCCGGTGTCCACTGATAAGGTCGGCAGGGTGCGCTGTAGGCTAGCCTTATTGGCCTGACTCAGCTGGTAGGCGGTGTGCTGAAGCGTTGCCGCCGGTGTGATATAACCGAAAGCATTACCAAAACGCTGCTGCACCCCTAGCTTAAGGTCGGCACGGTGACCGTCGATGGCATTGCTGCCAGAGAAAAAGGTGTATTCACCGTCCAGCTGCCAGGCGCGGTCACTGCTACTGAGGGTGTTGCTTGTGCTCTTCTGGTCGCCCTTGGGCCGCCACTGGGCGCTGAGCTGTGGCAGACGCGCGTAGGTGTTGGTGGTGTTATCCAGCACCTGATAATCCTGGATCAGCGCGGAGAACGACCAGTCATCGGCGGCTTTGCGATAGCTTAGCGTACGCTCCAGCGACACAATGCTGCTGGCGGCGAGCGAGGTGCCGAGATCGTTGAAGTAATTATTATCAGAGACGCCTTCAGCGCGCAGCGTCAGCTCACTGTTCGCTCCGGTTTTACTGTAATGATTGAGATCGAAGTAGTAGCGGTTGTTGTCGTTGTTCTCACTGTCACTCGGCAAGAGGTCATAGCTGAAGGTGCCGTTGTGCTTGGGCAGCAGATAGCGAAACTCTGATTCTAGTTGAACGCCGCGTTTGCTGAACAGATTGGTGGTGAGCGTGACGTCGTAGTTGGGCGCTAGATTAAAATAATACGGCAAGCTTAAGCGCAGCCCGGTTTTCTCATTGCTGCCTACGACCGGCGTGAGTAAGCCTGACTTGCGCTGATCCGTCAGCGGAAACGAGAAATAGGGCAGGTATAGCAGGGGGGTATTATTAATTTGCAGGCTGATATTGCGCGCCGTGCCCGTTGCCTGCTCATGGTCCAGCTCAATTCGTTCGGCATTGATTTTCCAGCTTTCATGCGCGAGCGGGCAGGTGGTGTAGCTGGCGTCGCGCAGCTGCGTAATGCCTTTTTCCTGGCGGATAATGGTGGCGCTGCTGCCGCGACCATCCGCGTTATCCAGCTGATAGTTCGCCTGTTGGATACGGCCGGTATCTTGGGCGAGGTTATAGCTGATTGCCGCGCTGTTTAAGGTTAGCCCGGCGCTTACGAGGTAAACATTACCGCTGGCGCTCACTTCCTGTGAGTTTTTATTGTAAGTTGCCTGATCTGCGCGCAGCACGGTCGCATCGCTTGCCAGCAGCACATCCCCCGCCAATAAAGATGACCCGGCCGCCATAAACAGCGCGCTATCCGCCTCCAGATAAACTGCCCCGGCTTGCACGTCAGCGGGCAGCAGGGGCGGCTGGCGCTTCGGCTGTGGCGGTGCGGCACAGACCGGCGCGACCTGCGTCTGATCGTCGCTGTCATCAGCGGGCAGTGCTGCGGTAGGCAGCAGCAGTCCGATGGTCAATCCTGTGATAAGCACGCCGATTGGCAGCGCCTTGCGTGTGGTGTGCATACTGTGCCTAATGGTTGTGCCTAGAGAGTCAAGCCTAATGATACTGGCTTTCAGCGGCCATGGGCAAACGCGGTGAGCACGGCCTGTAGCACCGAGCGGGCCACATCTTGGCTTACCCCAATGCCCACGCTGGTTTGGCCGTTAACCTCCAGCTCAATACAAGTCTGCGCCAGCGCACTGGTGCCGGTAGACAGCGAACTTTCATCAAATTGAGTGACGCGCAGCTTGTCGCCATAAACTTCCTGTAAACCCTGACACAGTGCCATGAGAATACCCTTACCGTAGCCGCTGAATTTGTCCTGATCGCCGACGGTGAAGCTGGCGTGAATCTGTTCGCCTGCGGTATGTGAATCGTAGGCGTTGAGCTGCCACGCCGGATCAACGCTGACGAAGTGCTGTTGATACAGGTCGTGGATTTCCTGGGGTGAGATTTCACGGCCGGTTTCTTCGGTGGCCTTCTGTACCACTTTACTCAGGTGGACGTGCATCCACTTGGGTAAGCTTATGTCGTAATCCCGCTCCAGAATGAGCGCTACGCCACCTTTACCGCTTTGGCTGTTGATACGCACCACGGCTTCATAAGTCCGTCCTAAATCACGCGGATCAATTGGCAGGTAGGCCACATCCCATTTCTCCAACCCGTGATCCTTATGGTAGTTCATCGACTTGCGGATAGCATCCTGATGGCTGCCGGAGAAGGCGGTATATACCAGCTCACCGGCCCACGGATGGCGCGGATGTACCGCTAATTCGGTGCAGTGTTCGACCACATCAATGATTTCCTGAATATCAGAAAAGTCGAGTTTTGGATCAATGCCGCGTGAGTATAAATTCATCGCCATGGTAACAATGTCCATATTGCCGGTGCGTTCGCCATTGCCGAGCAGCGTGCCTTCAATCCGATCAGCGCCCGCCAGCGTCGCTAGCTCTGCCGCTGCGACGCCGCAGCCCCGGTCATTATGGGTATGTAAGCTGATGCGGATCAGCTCGCGTTGTTTGACGTGGCGACAGAACCATTCGATCTGATCGGCGAAGACATTAGGCGTGGTCATTTCCACCGTGGCGGGCAGGTTGATAATGACCTCGCGCCCGGTTTCAGGCTGCCACTCGGCAATCACTGCATCGCATACCTCAACCGCGTAGTCGGTTTCGGTGCCGGTAAAGCTTTCCGGGGAATACTGGAAACGCCAGTCGGTGTCCGGGTATTGCGCGGCGTAATCACGCACGTATTTTGCGCCCTGTACCGCGATATTCTTAATGCCGTCTTTGTCCAGTCCGAATACCTGTTCCCGTTGAACGGTGGAGGTGGAATTATAAACATGCACAATGGCCTGTTTCACGCCAACCAGCGATTCATAGGTGCGCTCAATCAGCTCCTTGCGTGCCTGGGTTAATACCTGAATACAGACATCATCCGGGATCATGTCCTGTTCAATCAGCTGCCGTACAAAGTCAAAGTCAGGCTGGGATGCCGAGGGAAAGCCGACTTCAATTTCCTTAAAACCCAGTTTAACCAGCAGCTGAAACATGCGGGTCTTCTGTTCCGGGTTCATGGGATTAACCAGCGCCTGATTACCATCACGCAGGTCAACGCTACACCAGTCCGGTGCGACAGTGAGCTGCTTATCCGGCCAGGTGCGGTCGGGTAAATGGAAGGGTTGCAGCGTGTGGTATTTGTTGGCGTTGAACATGGTAGGCGGTGATCCTATTGGTAATTAGCTTTGTACAGTTCGGCTGAAACGGAACAATCAAGCCGTAACTACCTGCTAAACCTGCGTAAACTCGTTGCACTCAAACAGTACTTGGTTCCAGGCAGTTACAGCTTGCTTGTTCCTTTGTGTTTGTATGGTTGAGCCTGCGTTTTTTCACAGTGTTTAAATAGTGATAGCGTAAACCAATTACTGCGAAATGAAACAGCGTTTGCGGACTTAATTGTCAGGCGTTGTTATGATAGATTGCGTGGTTTTTTTGATTGCTTGGGTAAAATTGCGCATATAGGCGTTTTATGCATTTATGGGGTAAGTATGGATCGTTATGACAAAAAAATATTGCATCTGCTGCAGCAAGATGGTGGCCTGAGTAATCAGGAGCTGGCCGAGCGGGTGGGCTTAACCGCAGCACCCTGTTCACGCCGGGTCAAACAGCTGGAGGAGTCCGGTATTATCGAGCAGCGCAGCATCAGATTGAATGCGCGTAAAGTTAATGTGAAGCAGACCGCGCTGCTGCATATTAGTATGGACAAGCATGTGACCGAACGTTTCGAGGTGTTTGAACAGGCGATTCAGGAAATACCAGAGGTGATTGAGTGTTACCTGATTGCGGGCAATAATGCGGATTATCAGCTGAAGATTGTGGTGCCGGATTTAGATCGCTATCACGAAATATTGCTCGGTAAAATTACCCGGATTCCGGGGGTGACGGGGGTGCAGTCGGCGTTTGTATTGAAGAAAGTGTTTGAGACGACGGCGTTGCCACTGGGTTATGTTTGATATGGCTGTTGTGTTTGCTGACTAAGGCGGTTGGCAAATTCACGCCAGTTGATGACATCAACGCCACTGCGCAGGTAGTTATCATCACCGCCGTTGACCAGCCAGGGGGTTAACGCATCATCACCAGCAAATTTCCCGGCTTTTTGTCCCGCCCGAATATAGTCTTTGGTGATGGTTTGACCTGATTTTATTTCTACGGGCTGTAACTTATTGCCCTGTTCAAACACAAGATCGGCCTCTAAGCCATTATTGTCGCGCCAGAAGTATAAGTCCGCGCTTTGTCCGGCGTTGTAGCGAACTTTGAGCGCTTCACTCATCACCCAGGTTTCAAAGATTGCACCACGTAACGGGTGTAGCGCTAACATGGCTTCGTCCCGAATGCCCAATAACCAACAGGCAAGGCCGGTGTCGAGAAAATACAGCTTGGGTGATTTAACCAGCCGTTTACCAAAGTTTTTGTGGTACGGCGGTAGCAAATAGATTAGATCGCTGGATTGTAATACTGACATCCAGGCTTGGGCGGTGGTGTGTGAGATACCGGTTTCACCTGCGAGTGCGTTTAGGTTGAGCAGGCTACCGGTACGACCGGCGCACAGTTTCAGGAAACGCTGGAACACCGTTAAATCCTGCACATTAATGAGCTGGCGAACATCGCGTTCCACGTAAGTGGCAATATAACTGGCAAACCAGTCCTGTGGATTGATGGGCTGAGTATGGAGGGCAGGGTACGCGCCCTTGAGCAGCAGGCCGTTGAGTGTTGTCGTTGCAAGATCGGGTATTTCTGTTGATGACAGTGGGAGTAGCCGGGTGATCCCTGCGCGTCCGGCGAGCGATTGTGAAACGCCGGATAACAGACCAAACTGTTGGGAACCGGTGAGAATGAAGCGGCCCGGTTTCCGGTCTTTATCTACCATGCCCTGTAGCCATGAAAACAGATCCGGCCAACGCTGTGCCTCATCGAAAATTGCACCTGTGTTAAAGCGTGCCAGAAAGCCTTTTGGATCGTCTTCCGCAAACAGGCGTTCGCTCGGGTCTTCCAGGCTGACACAGGGTTTTTCCGGGAATATGGCGCGTGCCAACGTTGTTTTACCTGACTGACGCGGGCCGGTGAGGGTGATGACCGGGAAAGACTCGGCGAAGCGTTTGAGGGTGGGTGCTAGCTGGCGGTTGATTAATTCCATACAAATTTAATTTTCAGGTTTGATTTTGTATATTATGCGTTGCTGTATGAGGCCCGTCAATGCATCACAATAAAGCAAACAGCTTCTCCGCCAGCCCATTATGCTGCCCCGCCTGTGTCAGCCGGATCACAAATCCCTCCGGTGCAGTCAGTTCACAATAGCCATCTACCCGCTTTAGCGAGCCATCCTGCAGCCCTTTCTGCGCCAGACAGCTGCGCCCCAGCGCTATACCCAGCCCCTGTGCCGCCATTTCGTAGGCCATTGCTGAATTATCAACATGAATTGCATTTTTTGGCTGCTGTCGGTAGACAGCAACCAGTTTTGAGTGGATACCCTTTGGATCAGTTGTTTTATCGACAGTCTGCTGTTCCAGCTGTTCACACCACCAGCGCCATTCGCGGTAATAGCCGCTAACATGAATTAATGGCAGTGTGTCAACAGCCTCATCCGCCTCATCCGCCAGGTCAGCAGCCATGATCGGAAACAGTTTGTCGTGTGATAACAGCCGGGTGTATTCATCGTTTAAATCATCACTAATCAGCTGGTAACCGATTTCAATATGCGCGTTATCGCTGCGTTTTTCCGGCTCCCAGATGTCATGGGTTAGCTCGATTTCTGCCTCGGGGTATTGTGTACGGAACGGCAGTAATTTCTGGCCCAGTACTAGCAGGCTGTAGCTGATGTTACAGCGGATATGCAGGCGCTGCCGCTGTTGGCGTTTGTGAAATTGAGCGGTGACTTTATCCAGTTGTTCAACCAGTTTATGCGTGTCCAACCAATAGCGCCGCCCCTGTTCGGTGAGTGTTAATCCGTGCGCCTGCCGTTTAAATAGCTGACAGTTAAGCTGACTTTCCAGTGACTTGATCTGTTTGCTGATAGCGGCCTGTGTGAGGTTTAGCTCAGCAGCAGCGCGGGTAAAACTGTTATGGCGGGCGGCGGCTTCAAAGCTGCGCAGCCAGTTTAGGGGCGTTTGGTGATTCATAGTGCTTGGTGTCGGGGCAGTGAAGCCCTGAGTGTAATGTATATCATGATTCCAAAACAACGTTGGTGCATAACTAAAACAGGGCCTCAGTCCCGTGCTTTTTCGTTTGAGTTTACGGCAACACAGGGACAAAATAATCGCCCAAATTTGTTTTTATTTTGTCAGTCTGGCATGCAGAGGAACAACAAAATGCCTATTCCACAACTCAGTGTGTCCCGTCGCACTCGTTCCACCCCATTTACTTCACGCATAGCAGCGGGTGGCGTAAAAGCTTATACCGTTTATAACCACATGTTATTGCCTACCGTCTTCCGTTCGGTGCAGGAGGATTATTGGCATTTATGTCAGCATGTCCAGGTCTGGGATGTATCGGCGGAGCGTCAGGTACAACTCAAAGGCCGGGACGCCGCGCGTTTGGTGCAGCTCATGACGCCGCGTGATATTTCAAGCGCACAGGACGATCAGTGTTTTTACATGCCGCTGTGTGATGAAAACGGCAGCATGATTAATGATCCGATTGGCATCAAAGTGGCAGATGATACCTGGTGGCTGAGTATCGCTGATTCCGACGTGAAGCTCTGGGCTAAGGGATTGGCTACCGGGCTGAGGCTGGATGTCGAAGTTACCGAACCCGATGTCTGGCCGGTGGCGGTACAGGGGCCAAAAGCAGAAGCGCTAATGCAGCGTGTATTTGGTGACATTGTTAATGACATTCGTTTTTTTCGTTATAAGCGGCTGGCGTTTATGGGGCATGAAATGTTAGTGGCGCGTTCCGGCTGGTCTAAGCAGGGCGGCTTTGAGATTTATGTTAACGATGCGGCGATCGGGCAGGCCTTGTGGGATGAATTATTTGTGCAGGGCGCTGACCTGAATGTGGGTCACGGTTGCCCGAATGGGATTGAGCGCATTGAAAGCGGTTTGCTGTCGCTGGGTAATGACATGGATGACAGTATGACGCCGCTGCAGTGTGGGCTGGATAAATATTGTCATTTGGATCGTGGTCTGGAAAGCCTGAGCGTTGCTGCGTTGGCTAAGCAAAAAGCAGAGGGCGTGCCGTCGCGACTCATGGGTATTGTAGTGCCGGGCATGACCCAGCCGCCGCAGACTGCTCATGTATTAGTCGATGGCCTGCTCGCCGGTGAGGTGACTTCGCACTGTGTTTCGGCGCGTTATGATGGCTGGCTGGCGTTTGCGCTGATGGATAGCAGTGCGATTCGTACCGCTCAGGGGGCGGTCAGTGTGCATACCGAACAGGGCGATTTTGATGGCCTGTGTGTGGAACTGCCGTTTGACTTTAACGCGATTGGTGATAGTTTACGTCTACGTTAAGTCGCAGGGCCGCTCGCTTGGGCGGTCGCTGTTATTGTGACCTGTTGAAACAATAGGCCCGTTTCCTTACCGAGAGTTGTCATGAGCAAATCCTCTTTTTTTGATCCGCAGACCATTGCGCTGCACACCGGCTACCAGCCGGAAGCGGAGCATGGCAGTCGTGCGGTGCCGATTTATCAGACTACCAGCTACGCCTTTCAGGATGTGTCGCATGGTGCGGCCTTATTTAACGTGGAGCGCGGCGGGCATATTTATAGCCGCATGACCAATCCGACGGTGGCGGTGCTGGAACAGCGTATCGCTGCGCTGGAAGGCGGCGTGGCCTGTGTCTGTACTTCGTCTGGTATGAGTGCGCTGTTTACTACATTCGCCAGCCTGTGTTCGGCGGGCGATCACATTGTCTCCGCCGCACAGATTTACGGTTCGACCGCGACACTGTTACGCCATACGCTTAAGCGTTTTGGCATTGAAACCACGTTTGTTGATGTGAATGATCATACCGCGCTGGCAGCGGCGATTCAGGACAACACCAAACTGCTGTTCTGCGAGTCGATTGGTAATCCCGGGCTGGATATCGCTGACATCCCTGCGCTGGCGGCGATTAGTAAAGATCACCACGTCCCATTGGTTGTGGATGCAACCTTCGCCACGCCGGTGCTAAATAACCCGATTGCACACGGCGCTAACGTGGTGGTGCATTCGGTGACTAAGTGGATGGGCGGCAGCGGTAATTCGGTCGGCGGGGCGATTGTGGATGGCGGTAATTTCAACTGGGGTGATCCACAGCAGGCGCGTAAATTCCCCACGCTGTGCGAACCCTATGCACCGTTCCACGGGATTAATTTCTATGAAGAGTTCGGCCCGAGTGCGCTGTCGATGCGGATTCGGGCGGAGGCGATGCGTGATTTTGGCGCGACGCTGAGTCCGCAGAACGCCTTTCTGTTATTGCAGGGGCTGGAAAGTTTGGCGCTGCGTATGCCGAAGCATGTGGAGAATGCGGAAAATCTAGCTGCCTGGCTGGGTAAACATGAGAGGGTGGGCTGGGTGAATCACCCCGGTCTGGATGATCATCCGAATAAGGCGCTGGCGGATCAGCTGTTCCCTAAGGGAGCCGGTTCAGTGCTGAGCTTTGGGGTGAAGGGCGGACGCGCTGCCGGTGCGGCGTTTATGGATGCGCTCCAACTGGCGACGAATCTGGCGAATGTGGGTGATGCCCGCACGCTGGTCTTGCATCCCGGTTCGACCACGCATTCCCGGCTGGATGCGGCAGCGATGCAGGCGGCGGGCATTAGTGAAGATATGATTCGCGTGTCGGTCGGGATTGAAGCGTTGAAGGATATTAAGGCGGACTTTTCGCTGGGACTGAAAGCGGCGGGGAGGGTGAACGGATGAGTATGGAAAAAGCAACCCATCCCCAGCCCTTCCCTTATCAAGGAAGGGAGCCTAACCGTGGTGACTTATCTGGTTGGTACGATGCTGGAAAAAATAGCTCCTCCCTTGATAAGGGGAGGCCGGGAGGGGTTTATCTGCGCCTCTTTAAAACTGATGTCTATCAGGTAAGAGGTGGCTTATGTATCTTGAGCTAAACGGCGAACAAACCTACGTCGCCACCGGCGGCAAAGCACTCGACACTAGCCTGCCCACCGTCGTCTTCCTCGCCGGTAGCGCCTTAGACCACCGCACCTGGGCGCTGCAAACCCGTTGGTTTGCCTTCCACGGTTATTCCGTTGTCGCTCCCGATTTCCCCGGCCACAGCCTGTCGCAGGGTGAGCCATTAACCCGCATTGAGTCTATGGCC
>CALAMO010000054.1 GCA_937925855.1 uncultured Thiotrichaceae bacterium | reverse complement strand
GGTCAACAACAATCCCCATTTACAGGCTAGCGCACGTTTGCTTATTTTGGCTCGTTTGTAGTGTCGCGTCGGCGTAGAACTAGGCTCAATAGGCTAGTGTTAGCGGTGAGCTTTTCAAGATGAACGGAGTCTGAATGCCTGAGCTGTTGCTGCCGGGCGGATTTAAAACCGACCAAATGACTGCGAAATACCTTGAGCGTGCGAGAAAGAGGGCAAATGCTTAGCAGTAGGGGTGTAAAAGTGAGGGGTCGGCAACTGAGCCTTGCTGCTACATAACAGCAAGGCTGTTGTCGGTTTAGCGCTTTACGTTAATCAGGCGTCGGGCAAGGGTGTTACCTGAACACGCACCGTAGCCTCAGCGGTTCGGCCTTCTTTATCACGAATGGTATAGGTAAATTTATCTGTCCCGGTAAAACCGCGAGCAGGCTTATACTTAACCTTACCAGACGCCTTATAGCTAACAGTGCCGTGAGCTGCTGCTGAAACACGCTTGATTTTTAGTTTTTCCCCGTGATCATTCGCTAGCAGGTTGTGTTCCGTCTTACTGCCCGGATACTTCGGGTTGTACACCTTGATATAATCATCGAAGGCCTTGATTTTGTAGCTTGGAAAAGATGCCGGGTTGGCCGGGCCGTTCTCTAACTTACCCGACAAGAAGTAGTGTCCCATGCTGCCGTAACCATCGGCATCAGGCGAACCGACGCCCTCAACAGCAACGTAGTACAAACCCCAGTCCAGCTCCTTATTTATAGTGGCAGCACCAGCACCCTTTTTACTCGTTTGGATTAAGCGCCCCTTATGATTGTATAAAGACAGGCGAATATTGAGATTGCCACCCCGAGACGGTTGAGCAATGGAGCGGTGGCCCTTTGCCTTCAGCGTGAACCGCCCCTGTCTGGCATACACTTTAAATAAGTCGATCTGCTGACTGCTACTGATAATGCCTCTGTTTTTTCCAACAGAACTCTTTTTTAAATTTGTGGAACCGATTTTTCCGTTTGCGGCGACGGTTAGCGGTGTTGCCTGCATAAACCGTTTATTGGCGTGATCGTCTTTGATTGATCCGAACTTGGCGTGCAGGGTAGCGACATCATCCTGAGAGGTATTATTGGCATCATAGTAGCTGCCATCACTCCATTGCGTTTGCGCTCTGCCAAATGGGCTACCCATGATTGGCCCCCAGTCGCCATGCCCTTCGTAATATTCACCATAGTAGGTACCATGATGCAAGAGGTCTACGAGATGCCCCAGCTCATGAGATACTGTATCACTCAGGTCGGCTATATCTCCTCCATGGACACCTGAGTAAATGAGCGCCGGTGAATACTTGCTAGTCTCCGATGTGTTCCATACGTTGATATAAGCATAACCGTGGGAACTGTGTTCAGGCATGATTTTGCTGTTTTTGTCGTAGTTATTGGTAATCAATGCGTGGCCGACTCTACGTCCGTACTTTGGAAACCCAGGTGCGATCAACGTTTTAGCGGGTTCTTTAGTGGTGACATTGACATCAAACGGTGCAAAATCCTCGGCGACCTGACGCCAAATTTCAGCGATATCACCTAATTCTTTTCTACTAAAAGTGTCGGGATTGCCGTCGATGTCATAGGGCGTTGCTCTTAAGGGGACGCCTCTTGAGTAACGCTTGACCCAAATATTGGATTTGTGCATATTGTGCCCATCAAAATCCAGATAAAGCGTATTTATTGAGTCCGGTTTACTGGCGAGGGCAAAGGTTTCTGCTTTGCTTAAGACCGGGCGGGTGCGAGTAGACGTAAGGGCTTTTTCTATTGATAGTGGCGTGGTGGTGAAGCGCTGTGGTGGTTTGTCGACATAATACAGCATACCCTCTTCATCGACGTGCAGACTGTTGACATCCTGAGTCGGTATTTTGCGCTGATTAATCTTGCGGATAACCTGAGCGCGCACGCTGTCATCTAGCTGTATCAACTCATCTCTCAACGCGCTGGCGGGTAAGCTTTGCAGGCTTGTTACATCATTGCTTAGACGCAGTGGCCCTGCTTCAGGTTGCGCACCCACCGGGGCGGATAGCGCAAGGGTTAGACCGGTTAGGCCTATGATGACATCTCTCTTTAGATTGCTTTTCATTAGCAATAGTCCTTCATTATCATTATGAATAGACAGCTGACGATTCCACAGAGCAGGGTTTAGTGAGCCGACTAGTGCTCGTGTATTGTCGTCCAACGATACGGTGGAATGGCCATCTGCTACATACAACGCGCTCCGCAGGGTCAACAACAATCCCTATTTACAGGCTAGCGCACGGTTGCTTATCTTAGCTCGCGTTTTATGTCATGTGGGTGTAACGAAAGGCTCAACAGCCGAGTGTTAGCGGTAAGCTTTTTAAGATGAACGGAGTCTGAATGTCTGGGCTGTTGCTGCCGGGCGGATTTAAAACGGGCAAAAGGCAGAGTGATATTCTGGGTGTCAGGTATGCAGGGTAAGTGATGAGCAGCAAAGATGGGGGCAAATGAGCCCTGCTGCTGGATAGCAACAAGGCGCTCTTAAGGTTAGTGACGCTTTCGATTAGGAGCCGGATGGTCCAATCACTGTAATATGAACAGTGGCACTGGAGGTTCGGCCTGTTTTATCTTGCATGGTATAGGTAAACTCATCCTGTCCGGTAAAGCCACTCGCGGGTACATAGTTAATAAGACCACCCGGCTGAAAGCTGACGGTACCGTGCCTTGCAGCAGAAACACCCGTCATTTTTAGCTTTACTCCGTGATCATTTGCCAGCGGCCTGAATGTGCCCTTTCCACCGGGATTACGCACCTTGAAATAGTCGTCAAAGGCCTTGCTAACCGGAATTGGGAAATTCGCTGGGTTTGCTGGGCCATTCTCCATCTTACCGGACAGAAAGTAATGGCCCATGCTGCCATAGTTACCGGCATCACGCGAAGCTATACCCTCCACAGCAATGTAGTAAAGCCCCCAGTCCAACAGCCTGTCCAGAGTGGCATCGCGATCGCTTCGATCAGTGACATCCAAGAGACGACCCTTTTGGTCAAACAAGGATAAGCGAATATTAAGGTTGCCGCCCCGAGACGGTTCACTCAAGGTGCGATGGCCTTTTGCTGTCAGCATAAAACGCCCCGGCTTGGCATAGAATTTAAATAAATCTCTATCGTGCCGGCGACTGATAATGCCTTTGTTTTCCGCATTGAGTACGACAGGACTGCTGTTTAAGTCTGTGGAGCGAATTGTCCCGTCTGCGTCAACAAGCAGCGGTGTTGCATCTGTAAAACGTTTTTTCTCGTGGTCGGATTTTGCCGCACCAAGCTGGCTACGGATAATACGCACATCATCCTGATCACTGGTATCAGAATCAGGGAAGTTGCCATCACTCCATTGGGTCACTTTTACACCTTTACCCAGAGAGTTTTCTGTGAAAGACATAATCGGTGCCCAGTTGCTGTTACCCGCGGAGGTAATGGCTGTGTGTGTACCAAAGTCCAGGCGAACTTCATGATCCTTGAGGCCTAATACATGGCCAAGCTGATGACTTGTCTCTTCCGCAATGTCACTGACACTTTCTACAAACTTATTTGTGTAAACGAATGTGGGTGTGTAATGCCTGAGATCAGTTGTACCCCAAAGGCCCATATAACCTGCGCTAAGGTTAAACCTCCCTCCGGGCAGCAATGCACCATTTGTGTCGCTGCTGTTAGTGAATACCACGTGGGCGACGTGATCTCCATAATGGATAAACTTAGGATCAGGCGCATGGGCAGTAACCGGAAGGCTCCGGGGTTCTTTAGTGGTAACATTCACATTAAACGGTGCAAAATCCTCGGCCACCTGACGCCATATTTCAGCGATATCACTCAGCTCCTGTGTACTGAAAGCGCTTAGATTGCCGTCAGCATCGTAGGAATTTGCGGTCACTTCGGCTACAGACGAGGAGCCAAACCTCCAGGGACTCGATCTGGGCATATTATACCCATTAAAATCCAGATAAAAGGTGTTGGGTGAATCGGGTTTACTGGAGAGATTAAAGGTTTCTGCTTCGCTTAGTGTGGCTGAGGCACGAGACGCTGCATCTCTGAGCGTTTTTTTTGCCAACGGCGGTGCGGTGGTAACGCGCTCCGGCGCCTTGTGCGCGTAAAATAACATGCCTGTCGGATCTACACGCAGACTTCTTAAATCATGTGCCCGTATTCCGAGCTTATTAAGCTTGCGGATCGCCTTCGCGCGCACAACCTCATCGAGTTGTAGTAATTCATCTTTCAACGCACTGGCAGGTAAACTTTGCAAACTGGCAACATCGTTACTTAACTGCAGCAGTTCGGCATCAGTCTTTGCACTTACCGGGCCGGATAGTGCGAGGGTCAGGCCGGTTAGGCCTATGATTACATCTCTATGTAGCTTGCTTGTCTTCACAGTAATAATCCTTAATTTTAGTTTTCGACACCACAAAATTATTGAGTCCTCAGGGGTGGACGGTTATTGATTACGTGGGGTTTAGGTTTTTGGATTCGATGGACACACAATTTTTCAAGATGAATACAACCTGAACGATCTGTCTGTTGACTGGGTTTGAATCTGATGCCAGCAAAAACCGGGTTTAACTTCTAATAAAGTTAACTTGCCGAGCGCTTTATTATCAGTGTAAGGAGCGCCGGTATCGATATAAGCGATGTTACTGGTTTGGATAGGGCGGCTCACTGGGGTATGCCCAAAGACAACCAGATCAATCCCTGAGATGGGTTGGGTGCTGCCGATTAATTGAATCTGTTTAAAGCGACTGCGTGACCATAGCGCTTGATCCTGTACGGCTTCATCATTTTGTAAGCGCGTGACAAAGTGTTGCCAGCTGAAGCCAAGGGGAATATCAGCGTGCACAATGCCGATTCTGCCTATGGGGGTGGCTATTTCTAGTGCCAGCGGTAGGCCACTGATGATAGTACGGATACGCGGCTGTAAGTGAATAGGAATGTCGCACCACCAGTCGCCGCCATTAACGCTGAGCCAGTTTTTCCTGATAGGCAGGCTGTCAGCGGCATCCAGCAGCATTTGTTCATGATTACCTCGAATCGCATGGAACCAGTCATAATTGAGGAACTCAATGACCCGGTGGGATTCTGGGCCACGGTCAATCATGTCACCGACAGAAAACACACGGTCATTCTTGGGTATAAACGCCAGCTGTGTTAATAATTGTTCAAGCGCACCAAAGTGGCCATGAATGTCGCCGACAACGAAATCTCTGCCCTTGTGATTGGGCTTGAAAAATTTAAATGTCTGATAAGACGACATGTAAAAACCTATCGAGCTGGCTGAGGGGTGTAAGCAATAGGGGTCACACCGAGTACTGTGCAAGGCACAGCAATCATCGGTTGACGGGGTAAAATACTCTGGTGCCCATGGGTTACGATTATTGCACTGGCCAAAGCCAACAACGATTTGAATCCTGACCAGCGACTCTATTTTAGCTGTGAAATGGTGCTGGGCGGTGTAAGGGAAAGATATGACCCATGACAGCTTGCACATTTAGTGTGCAGTGCAGGGTTGTGCGGGGATGATTTAAGTATGAGCTTGCAGGTGGCCTTGCGCAACACCGGCCGCTGCTAATTGTTTGGCCTGGAAATCATAAACGCCACTGAGCATTTCTAGGCTTACGCTATCGGCGGCATAGTTAAACGCAAAGATCTCTGTACCACAGGTGCGCAGGCGTAAACCTTCAGGTAAGACAACGGTCGCAAGCCCTGCATGCGCACAAACCTGCTGCATCACCTGCTGATAGGCCGCAGCATCCAGCTGGGCGCCGAGATAAAAATAGTGCTCTGATTGCACGAGCAGCGCAATGTCATCCGCTGCTGATAATAGCACTTCGGTTGTCGTGCCGGGCTGTAGGTACTCGCGCCAATGTTGAATCTGTCCGCTGTGATTGTGTAATGCGATGCCAACATCAGGTCGCAGGCTTTCCACATGACTCACCGTGACATCAATTAGCGTTTGGCAATTGGGAGGTAGCCGCGCCGGAATACTAAAATCAGCGGTTTTTGAACCGGTACGTGGCCCGATTAACACACTAGCCTGGGACTGCTTTAATGCCTGCTGTAAGCCCGGTTTCCAGTGCATCATTCCGGGCACGAGTACCAGCTGATAAGCCGAGAAATCTGCGGTGTCTGGCGCGCATATATCAATCGACAGTCCTAGGCGTCGCAGTGCGCGATACTGCTCAAATACCAGGCGGAAGTAGCTGAAATTCTGACCCTGTGGCTGGGTTTCCCAAGCCCAGGCGGACTCGTAGTCAAACACAATAGCCACTGCGGCGCTCGCTTCTGGATGAAGCGGGGCTCGATGCTGTAATTCTGCTGCGAGCTGCTGCACCTCAGCTAAGGCGGGCGCGGGTTGGCTGTCGGGGCGGAGTAAACCCGCATGCATCTGTTCCTGGGCGAACGGAGCCTGCCGCCAGCGAAAAAATGAGACCACCTCCGCACCGTGCGCAATAGCCTCCCAGGCCCAGAGTCTTACCATACCCGCCAGCGGAGCCGGGTTATAGGGTGCCCAGTTTACTGGGCCCGGCTGCTGCTCCATTACCCACCAGCGGCCTTTGCCAACGGCGCGGTAGAGGTCATGGTGGAAGGCCTGGAAATCGGGGTCGCCCTGGCGCATGAAGCGCTGTTTCCAGGCGTCGCCTTCTTCACTGCGGTCTTCCAGAAAACCGAGAGGATAGCTGTCCCAGCTTGCCGCGTTGAGGTCATCGCCTAGCTCGAAATGATCAAAGTCAGTAATCCGCCCCATGTAGTTATGCAGAATTGGAGTGCTTTTATCGTGCTGGCGAATAGCGGCGACCTGGGCTTGATTAAAGGCCACGACCTGTTCCGAGCTGTAGCGCCGAAAATCGTGGCAGTGGGCAGGATTGGCCTCGGTGACGGTGAGGTGAGGTAACTCAATCTCCGCGAAATCGGCATATTCCATTGACCAGAATACATTGCCCCAGGCCGTGTTGAGGGCATCGATGTTTTGATAGCGGGCGGCTAACCAGCGGCGGAAACCCTTCAGTGCAGCGGCAGAATAAGACAGCGTAGTGTCATGGCAGCCGTACTCATTGTCAGTCTGCCAGAATGCAACCGCTGGATGCGTGCCATAGCGCTCGGCCATGAGGCGGCAAATACGCCCGGCCTCAGCGCGATAAGGCAAGTAGGAAAAATCATAGTGGCGGCGTGATCCAAAGCCACGCACTTGGCCGCTGTTATCTGCCGCCAACAGCTTGGGGTGCTGGCGGAGCATCCAGCGGGGTGGAGTGGCAGTTGGTGTGCCGAGCACAATTTTCAGTCCGGCGGCGGCCAGTACGGCAATCGCTTGATCGAGCCAGGCCCAGTCGAGCTGGCCGGGCTGCGGTTCTAGCCGACTCCAGCCAAATTCTGCGATACGGACCCAGCGAATACCGCTGGCGACCATGCCCGCGGCGTCAGCGGCCCACTGTTGCTGCGGCCAGTGTTCGGGGTAATAGCAAACGCCCAGTTCTGGTTTCATGCTATTCATTCAGCCGCCAGCTCGCCATGTTCCAAGCTTCAACCAGCGTTTTGGCTTTAGCGCCGACCTCAAGCGTGCTGTAGCCCGGCTGATACAAGGCCGAACCGATGCCAAAGCCGGTGATACCCGCACTCAGCCAACGGCTAAAATCTGCCGCGCCTACGCCACCGACAGCATAAGTGCGCGTGTCCGCTGGCAGTACCGCCTGTAACGCCTGGAAGCCGTCTAAACCGAGCTTAAGCGCCGGGAAAAATTTAAGTCCGTTGGCCCCGGCATCGAGTGCGGCGAAGCATTCTGTCGGTGTCATCACGCCGGGTAGGCTGCTTAATCCCAGCTGCTGGCTGCGGCGAATCACAGCGGGGTTAAAGTTGGGTGATACCACCAATTTAGCGCCGGTATCTGCAACACGCTCGACCTGCTTGGTATCAAGTACCGTACCTGCACCAATCAAAGCGCGCTGCCCAAAATGATCGACCAGGCTGCGAATACTCGCCAGCGGCTCCGGTGAATTAAGCGGTACTTCCAGCTGGCTAATACCTGCCTCAAGCAGGCACTCGCCAACGGCCAGCGCCTCATCCGGCCTAATACCGCGCAGAATCGCAATGATCTGGCGTTTAGTGACGTTGTTAACGGTTTCAGCAGGCATCCGCTAAGGCTCCTTCAAGCACCCACATCGTGGCTGGAAAAGCTACCGGCAGACTGATACCCCGCGTCATTAGCGCCTGCCCGGAGAGCTGCAAGCCTGTCGCACTTAGCAGCGGAGAGGCCCAGCTGCGAGTTAGGTTTGGCGCAATCTGTTCGGGGTTGCGCAGTTGCAGGCGGTAGAGTTGGCCGGGTTGCAAACCGGTGAGGCGTAATAAGCGCGTGCTAGTTCGGGCTGATGTAGTCATTTGCGCAGCAAACACCACAAACTGCTGCTGGTTGGCGCTGAGCGTCATTTCAGCCAGTATAGCGGCATCATCACTGTCTAGGCGATGCAGCGCACCACGAAACAGCCAGTCGCGGTTCGCCTTATACCAAGCGGTAATGGACTGGAGCGTGCTGCGCTCTTCTTGATCCAGCTCGCGTGGATCCATCTCAAATCCCATATGGCGACTGGCAGCGACCCAGGCGCGAAAAGCCATCGGTAAAACGCGGCCTGAGGTGTGGCAATGACGCGGGCCAACATGGGAGCCGGTGACTTCTGGCGCTAGAAATAGGGCGGCTTCATGCTGAATGCGCCAGCGTTCTAATGCATCATTAGAATCAGAAAGCCAGACACGTTGTGTGTGTTGCAAAACGCCAAAATCAATACGGCCACCGCCGGATGCGCAGCTCTCGATTTCTACCGCCGGGTGCGCCGCGCGCAGACGATGTAGCAAATGATAAAACGCTTCGGTTTGGGCAGCAGTGGCCCCTAAGCAAACCCGATTATGGTCCCATTTCAGGTATTCAATCGCATGCTCCCGCAGCAGTGCATCCAGGCAGTCAAACAGATAGTCCGTCACCGCCGTTTGGCTTAAATCCAATACTAACTGCTGGCGTCCGGTTGGATGATGAGCTGGCCCCAGCACCCAGTCCGGGTGTGCTCGGTATAAAGCGCTGTCAGGATTGACCATTTCCGGTTCCACCCACAGGCCAAAGCCCATGCCTGCGGCTTGGACATGTGCGATGAGCGCGTGTAAGCCCTTGGGGTATTTTGCTTGATCAACCGTCCAGTCGCCGAGGGCAGCGTGATCATCATTGCGCCCTACAAACCAGCCATCATCCAGTACAAAACGCTCTGCGCCCAGCTGTGCGGCGTGACTGGCAATGTCTTGTAAGGTGTGTGGGTCGTGCTCAAAATAAATCGCTTCCCAACAGTTATAATGTACGGGGCGCGGTTTTGCGGTTGCTGGAAAATGGATAATGTGCTGGCGGCTGTGTTGATGAAATGCCTGGAGCGCGGGGTTCATCCCGCTAGCGGAGTAGGTCAGATAGAGCGGTGGCGTTTGGACTGAGCGCTGCTGCGCGCTTAATAGCAGGCTGTGTTGGCTGATGCCAAATTGTACCTGTCGCCTGCCGTCGGTGAGTTCCTCGGCCAACATACGATGGCCGCCCGCCCAGCCGAGGTGCCAGCCATAGACTTCACCCTGGGTGTTATTACTCCAGCGGTCATGGCTAAACAGCAGGGGAGGATGGCTGTGGCTGGTGCGACCTTCGCGTGACTCGCGCTGATACAGGCCGAGCTGCCAATGCTGGTGCTGAGGTTGAAACTCGCCGCACCAGCGCCCGCTGAAATCAAGGAGCTCGGTGCTGCTGTCAGGTACGGGTAACACGGGTGCGCTCAACCAGTCAACGCGAATACCAGCCTGCTGTGGCGCGTGTGTGGTTTGGGTATCGGTCATCAGCTCAAGTCGGCTGTCGGCAATTAGCACTTCATTATCAGGGTCAAGCCGCAGCGTCTGTATGAGTTTTAGCCCCAGCGCGCTATCTTGCATAATACATTCAAGCTGGGGTAGGGCAGCCGCGTCAGTGGAGACGCCGTTATTGACCTGGACGAGAGTGAACATTGGCAGCAGACGGGTACCGTCACACCGACTGAGCAGCAAACCGGGGTGTCCCATGAAACCCCGCGCCTCTTCTGGACAGAGTGATAGGGGTACGGGTGCATCCAGCGTAGCACCACTAATAGGGCGTTGTTGATTAGCGGTCAGTGCGGCTAGATCTTCTGACAGGGGCAAACACAGGCCCCAGTAGATACAGGATGGCAGGTCGTCAGTAGCAGTCAATACCACCGTTTGACCTGGGCTATCCAAGCGCCAGTATTGGGTCATTATCAGACTGTCTCTATGCGATTATTGTTATTTGACCGCGCCTAAGGTTAACCCGGCAATGAAATGTTTTTGCATCAGGAAGAACATCGCCACAGGGGGCAATGCGGCCACAATTGAACCGGCTGAAACGAGGTGCCACTGCGAAATCCACTGGCCATTAAGTGATTTCAGCCCGGCGGTAATCGGCAAGGCATGATCACCTTGTACCAGCACGGTCGCCCAGAAATAGTCATTCCAGATGAAGGTAAAGATCAGCACCGCCAAGGCGGCAATTGCTGGACGCATCAGCGGCATCACCACATGCCAGAAAATTTTGACTTCAGAGACACCTTCGACCCGCGCTGATTCAATCAAATCAAAGGGTAGCGCCTTAATAAAATTACGCATAAACAGCGTGCAGAATCCAGCTTGAAACGCCGCATGGAATAAGACTAAGCCGGTGACGGTGTCGTACAGACCAGTGCTCACTGAGAAATCGCGCACCGGAATCATTAGGATTTGAAACGGCACAAAGTTCCCGGCCACAAAAATAAAGAAGACGAACAAATTATATTTAAAACGATAAATCGCCAGCGCGTAGCCGGTTAGGCAGCTGATAGCTAGGGTCAATATCACCGTTGGGATCGTGACTTTAAATGAGTTGAAGATGTATTTTGCGATAGGCGAGTTGTTGAAAACGGCCATGTAGTTTTCAATCATATTGAAGCTGGTTGGCCAGCCCCAGTAATTACCTGCATTTAGATCGCCGCCGGAGCGAACGGACGTCAGCATGACAGCGATCAGCGGCAGAAGCCAAATAATCAATGCAATCGGCAGCGCAATATTATAGGCACGCTGTGCACCGATGGAAGATTTTTCTATTGGACGTGGAAACATATCAACGGCCTCCCTTTTCTTGCTGGTACATACGCCACAGGAAGAATGAGATATACACCATCATGATGAGGAATAAGATGGTGGCGATAGTTGCACCATAGCCCATGCGATAACCATACTCCGACAGCGAGGTTTCGTACATATAATAGGCCAGTACTTTAGACGAGCCGTATGGCCCACCCTGAGTCATGATAGAAATAAGGTCAAAGGAACGCAGTGCGCCAATGACCGTGACCACGACGGCGATGAAGGTGGCGGGGCGTAACTGCGGCAAAATGATATACCACAACATGCGCCAGCTTCGCGCTCCGTCTAGCCTGCCAGCTTCAATTTGGTCCGGTGCCACGTTGTTCAGCCCGGTTAAATATAAAATCATACAGTAAGCAATCTGCGGCCAGAGGCCAGCCGCGATAATACCGTAGGTCACGTAGCGTTCATCGGCGAGAATGGCCGGTGGCTTGCCATCCCATAGGCTGTATATCAACGCTAAAATGCCATTACTGGGATCGTAAAACCAAGAAAAAACCAGTCCGACTACGACCTGACTGATAACAAACGGAAAGAAAAAGAGTGACTTGTATAAGCGAATGCCCCAAACGGTTTGATTGAGGAATAACGCAATAAACAGACCCGCTGGCACTGCCAGCATGTAGAGCACTAACCAAATAAAGTTGTTCTTTAATGAGGTGTAAAAATTATCGTCTTCCCACAGTTCGGCGTAATTAGCCAAACCAATAAACGTTTTCTCGCCGAGGCCATCCCACTGATAGAAACTGACAATGATCGACTGAAAGATAGGCATGATCACGTACAGCATGAACATGAACAAACCCGGTGCGAGAAACAGCCAGGGCATAATGCTGAGGCGGTTTTGCTTCCAGTAATGCTGGCGTTCTGTGGAATTGCGTAGGACTGAGAGCATGGCTGATCCGAGCTGACGGTATTAAAGATGGGGTGTTAGGGACATTACCCAACGGTTATACGGGATAACCGTTGGGTATGTGACTTAAAACTTACTTATAAACCTTTTCTTGTACCTTATCGAGGCGCTCCAGAATCTTGGCGCGGCGCTCAGGCTTGACCATGTATTCCTGGAAACCTTCCATACCGGCTTTCGCCATTTCAGCAGGCGCATCACGGTCATAAAACTGTGCCAGATTGCTAGCGTTCGACAGCATCTCAAAACCCGCTTTGATAAATTTGTCGTCGGAAACGGTCGCATCCTTATGGATAGGCAGCTGGCCCAGAGTCTCGTTGACCATAGACTGCGTGTCTTTCTCTGCTAAGAAGGCGAGGAATTTACGGGCATCTTCCTTATTCTTCGCATTGGCGGGAATATGGAACGTATCCGTTGGCGCTTCTTCTGCAACCGCAATATCAGGATTGATGATAGGGAACTGGAAGAAGCCCAGCTGATCATCAGTGAGACCGGCTTCACGCAGCGGTGCAACCGCAAAGTTACCCATGACATACATGGCGGCTTTGCCTTGTACCATCGGTGCCAGCGCTTCCTGCCATGACATGGCGGCGTGGTTTTCGATGAAGTAACCTGGCTTAACCAGCTCATCCCAGCGATCAAATACCGTTTGGATGCGGCTGTCGGTATATTTAATCTTACCGGCAGTTAAGTCGTTGTGTACGTTGTAGCCGTTGGTACGCAGATTGAGGTAGTCAAACACGCCCGCTGCAGTCCACAGGTATTTAGTACCAATGGTGATAGGCGTCACGTCATTTTCTTTCAGCTTAGCCGCTGCTGCCAGAAAATCTGACCATGTTTTCGGTACAGCAATGTCCAGTTTTTCGAAAATGTCTTTGCGGTAATAGATACCCCACTGATAGTAAGTATAGGGTACGCCCCACTTTTTACCATCAATGGTCATCGCGCCTGCCGCAGAGGCCAGTGAGTCATTCAGGCCGTTATCAGCCCAAACGTCAGACACGTCTTCAAACAGACCAGCGTTGACGAAGGGGGCCATACGGTTACCGGCATACCAGGAAGCTACATCCGGCGCTTCAGCCGTTAGGAAGTTACGGATTGATGTTTTATAACCTTCATGGTCAAACAGATTCCACTTCACTTTGATGTCAGGATTGGCTTTCTCAAAGTCAGCAATTACCTGTTCAAAAGCTTTCTTGGGAGCGGGATCAGAGCCGTCATAATTGATGACCAAATCACCGGCCCAAGCAGTACCGGCCAGCATGGCCGCAGTAAGAGTGGCAAGGGTTGCCTTGCGTAGGGTTGTCAACATTTCCAGTATTCCTCCTGATGTTTGACTGTTTATCATTACTTCACTAAAGAACTACACTTTCTCTGTATTTTTACCATAGCATGCCCGCAAAAGCGAAATATAATGAAGCATTACGAAATTTTGTGAAGTTTTAGTTCATGCATTGGAATTATTCTCGGGTCGTGGCAACATGTCAAATAGCTAAGGCATTTTTGCATGCAATAGCGTATCAGGGAACAGGAATCTAGGCATTGGTGCAAATTCCCGTTCCTAAAGCCCCTTATTAGGTTCATTGGCAAACGAGTTCAGGAGTAAGGTTATGGCCGAGCTGAAGCTAAAAGCTGTCGAGAAAAAATTCGGTGATGTTAAGGTCATTCATGGCGTAGATCTACAGGTCGAAAGCGGTGAATTCGTTGTGTTTGTCGGTCCTTCTGGCTGTGGTAAATCAACGCTGCTGCGGATGATTTCTGGCTTAGAAGACACAACTGCCGGTAGTATCCATATCGATACGCATGATGTCACTGATGTTGATCCCGCCGATCGTGGCGTCGCCATGGTGTTTCAGACTTATGCGCTCTACCCGCATATGTCGGTGCGCGACAATATGGGCTTTGGCCTGAAAATGAACGGTATGGACAAAGCCGAAATTGCCGAGCGGGTTGACAAAGCCGCCGCGATTCTTGAACTCGGTGCATTGCTGGATCGTAAGCCCAAAGCACTATCTGGTGGACAGCGTCAGCGCGTCGCTATTGGTCGCGCGATTGTGCGTGAGCCAAAGGTCTTTCTGTTTGATGAGCCGCTGTCGAATCTAGATGCCGAGCTGCGAGTGGCAATGCGCATTGAAATTGCTAAGCTGCACAGTGAGCTTGATGCCACTATGGTGTATGTGACGCATGACCAAGTAGAAGCGATGACACTGGCAGATAAAATTGTTGTGCTGCGTGATGGCTATATCGAACAGGTTGGTTCACCGCTGAAATTGTATGACGACCCCGATAATTTGTTTGTTGCGGGCTTTATTGGCTCACCGGGGATGAATTTCTTTGAAGCTGAAGTGCTCAGCAGTCAGGAACAAAAGACCCGGATTCGCTTACCGCGCCAGGGGAATGTTGAGTTTGAGCTGGCGCTGCACAATACCGTACAGCCCGGCAGTGGTTTCAAGCTGGGCGTGCGGCCAGAGCACTTTTCAGCGCAGGCCGAGGTGTTGCTTAAGTTAGAGATTGATGTGGCTGAACATTTGGGGGGCACCTCATATCTGTATGCGCACGGTGCGGGTGATAATGAAAACGTGGTGCTTGAGGTCAAGCAGGGGCGTGACGTTCAGCCGCAGTCCGCCGTAGAGCTCGGCTTCGAGCGGGAGCGTGCATTTTTATTTGCATCCGATGGTTCGCGTCTGCGCTAAGGCAGGCAGGCGTTTGCTAAACATCGCCAGGAGGCGAGTATGAGCCAGGTTTTTAATCAGCCACTGGGTGGTAATGAAATGCCGCGCTTTGCTGGGCCGGGCACGCTGTTCCGCTTGCCTACCCAAGTCACTGCTGCCGACTTAGATATTGCGGTTATAGGCGTGCCGCTGGACATTGGCACCAGCAATCGAGCCGGAACGCGCTTTGGCCCGCGTGAGGTTCGCGCTGAGTCCGTATTGGTGCGGCCTTATGGCATGTATACCCGTGCCGCGCCATTCGATAGTTTTCAGGTCGCGGACATCGGCGATGTGCCGTTGAATACCTTTAATCTACTCAAATCCATCGATATTATAGACCAATTTTATGCAGAGGTGCTCATACATAACGCGAAACCGTTGAGCATTGGGGGAGATCACACCATAGCGTTGCCCATCTTGCGGGCGCTACACCAAAAGCATGGGCCGCTGGCATTGGTGCATATTGATGCGCATGCTGATATTAATGATCATATGTTTGGCGAAAAAATTGCGCACGGCACGATCTTCCGTCGCGCCCTGGAAGAAGGGTTGGTTGACGGCAGTAAGATGGTACAGATTGGGTTACGAGCCACTGGCTACAGCGCAGAGGATTTTGATTGGTCACGCCAGCAGGGGGCCCGAGTGGTTCATGCCGAGGAATGCTGGCATCGCTCATTAGTACCGCTAATGGCGGAGGTGCGTCAGCAGATTGGGCCAGTTACACCGGTCTATTTGAGTTTTGATATTGATGGGCTCGATCCTTCGGTTGCACCGGGTACCGGCACACCGGAGCCTGCCGGATTAACGGCGGCACAAGGCCTAGAAATTATTAGGGGTGTCTGGGGATTGAATCTGGTTGGGGCGGACTTGGTCGAAGTCGCACCGCCTTATGATACTAGCGGCAATACGTCACTACTAGCCGCTAATCTGCTGTTTGAGATGCTGTGTAGTTTTCCGGGGTGTCAGCGCCGTTCATAGTGAATTAGTCATGAGAAAACCACAGGCTACTTGAGCGGCCTGTGGTTTACGCTATGCTTACTTTGTAGAAGTCAGAAAACTTCCCCTACCCGTGGATCGTATGCCCTACGGGTAGGTTACTGTAAGATAACGGGTTTCTTAATTACACTTCGAGCAGTCAACAATCACCTTAGTGATGACTTTTGGCTTTGGTGCAGCCTCGGTCATCATGGCTTTGGCGCCGCTACCACACTGTTCAAAAGCTGTGCCGTTATTAGCTGCGGCTATGACACAATTGTCGCCAATCATAACCGGGTTTTCACCGCTGCCATCAGCTACATACGTGTTGTCAGTCGCCGCCTTTTCCATCATGGCAGGCTTAGCCATCATTTTGTCTTCGGTGGCCTTTTCAGCCATCATTTTCTCGCCAACACATTGATCAAACTGGGTACCGTTGCCACCAGCAACTAAACAGCTGCTGCCATGCATGATCGGATTGCCGCTGCTATCAATTACATAAGTTTTATCTGCGCCACTTGCCGCACCTGTTGCCATTAGCATGGTTGATGCCAGAACCGTCAGAATTGCCTTATTCATTTAACCGATACCTCTTTATGTTTGGTTATAAAATTTTGAAAGCTTTATTTAAGCACAAGATCGCATACTATTCTAAGAAAAAATAGGGTTCAAAGCGCTATTCTTTGAATTTAAATGATTTATCCTTATCCTGCTGGGGCCTGAACCGTGTGGATCAATCTACTTGAGCAAATTTCCACTCAGTTTAGCGCGTGTTTTTGTAAACGCCGACGTGTTGGACGGCGCCTAAGGCAAGCTGGTATGCCCCATCAAATACCGATCACATTCCCGCGCCGCGCCGCGCCCTTCGTTAATCGCCCATACCACCAGACTCTGTCCCCGACGCATATCACCCGCCGCAAATACGCCATCAACATTGGTCGTGTATTGTTCGTACTCTGCCTGCACATTGCCACGCGGATCAGTATCCAAGCTGAGTGACTTGATCATGGTTTTTTCCGGCCCGGTAAAACCCATCGCCAGCAGTACCAGATTCGCCGGAATCACTTCCTCAGAACCTTCTTCTTCAATCAGATTCATGCGTCCATCGGCAGACTTTTCCCAGCGCACACGTACAGTATGAATTTCCTGTAAATTGCCGTCGTCATCGCCCACAAAACGCTTGGTCGAAATCAGGTACTCACGCGGGTCATCACCGAACACCGCTGCGGCTTCTTCCTGACCGTAATCAACCTTATACACCATCGGCCACTCCGGCCAGGGATTGGTCGGGCGGCGCTCATCCGGCAGGCGATCCATAATTTCCAGCTGGGTGACTGACTTACAGCCATGGCGTACCGAGGTGCCGACACAGTCAGTGCCGGTGTCACCACCGCCAATCACAATGACGTGTTTGTCTTTGGCTGAGATGTAATTGCCGTCTGCATGCTGCGAATCTAACAGGCTCTTGGTATTCGCCCGCAGGAAATCCATTGCCAAATAGATACCTTCTACTGCCCGGCCTTCTACCAGTAGATCACGCGCCTTAGTCGCACCGCCGCACAAGACCACCGCATCAAATTCATCCTGTAACTGCTCGGTGGAAATATCTTTACCGATTTCCGTATTCGTCACAAAATTAATACCAGAATCGGCCATCAGATCAACCCGACGCTGTACCACTTTTTCCTTGTCCAGCTTCATATTAGGAATACCGTACATCAACAGGCCACCAATACGATCGGCCCGTTCATATACCGTGACCTTATGGCCTGCTGTATTGAGCTGATCAGCACAGGCCAGACCCGCCGGGCCGGAACCCACCACGGCGACTTTCTTCCCGGTGCGCACCGCTGGTTTACTCGGCTGTACCCAACCCTCAGCAAAGGCACGATCAATAATCGACACCTCATTCAGCTTAATGGTCACCGCTGGCTCGGTCATACCCAGCGTACACGCACCCTCACACGGCGCAGGGCAGACCCGACCCGTAAACTCCGGGAAGTTATTGGTCATGCGCAGACGCTCATAGGCTTCCTGCCACAGACCGCGATACACCAGATCATTCCACTCCGGGATCAGATTATTCACCGGACAGCCGCTGGCTCCACCGGGTAAAATCTTACCGGTTTGGCAAAACGGAATACCGCACTCCATACAGCGTGCGCCCTGTTGTTTCGCGTCCTGCTCACGGTCAAAATCCAGATGGAACTCACGCCAGTCTTTAATACGCTCTAATGGCGCACGGTCGGCTGGTAATTGACGTTCAAACTCAAGAAACCCAGTAGGTTTTCCCATTATATTTCTCCTTAACTACCAGACGCCCGAGAAGCATCCTGCGTATTCGCCTCAAATGCCGCCATCAACGCATCGGCATGCGCCATCCCCTCGGCTTCAAATGTCTTCACCGTATCCAGCATGCGCTTATAATCATTCGGCATCACCCGCACAAAATGCTGCTGCGTATTATCCCAGTCTTCCAGCAGCGCACGGCCACGGCTACTGTCGGTATGCAAAATATGCTTCTCGATCAGGTCACGCACGGTCGCAATGTCTGCGTCTTCACTTAGCGCACTGTAGCTCACCATTTCACGATTACCGCTGCGTGCCAGAATACCGTCCGGGTCATAAACATACGCTACACCGCCCGACATCCCGGCAGCGAAGTTACGCCCCACATTACCCAGTACCACCGCACAGCCGCCGGTCATGTACTCACAGCCGTGATCACCGGTGCCTTCAACCACCACCTGCGCACCGGAATTACGCACGCAGAAGCGCTCACCGGCCACGCCTCTGACATAAGCACTACCCGCGCTTGCACCAAAGAAGGCGACGTTACCGATCACGATGTTTTCTTCCGCCACATAATCTGTGGCAGCTTTCGAGGGGTAGACCACAATCTTCCCGCCGGACAGACCCTTACCAATGTAATCATTGGAATCACCCTCCAGCTCCAGCGTCATGCCACGCGGCGCAAACGCGCCCATGCTCTGACCGGCTGAGCCGTTGAACTTAAGGTGAATCGTGTCTTCGGGCAAGCCTTCCGCGCCATGATTGCGCGTCAGCTCTGCGCCTACAATGGTGCCCAGTACGCGGTCGATGTTTTTAATGTTGTACTCAGCCTTGAATGGCTTGCCTTCCTTTAGCGCATCCGCGCATGCCGGTAAAATCTCGCGCTCATCCAGTGATTCCGCAATACCGTGGTTTTGCTTGTGAATACCAAAGGTACCCAAGCAGTCCTCAACCTTCGGCGTATACAGAATGCCGCTCAAATCCAGATTCTTTGCCTTCCAATGATCAATATTCGTCTTCTGCTTCAGGTGATCGACCCGGCCCACCATTTCATTGATGGTGCGGAAGCCGAGCTTAGCCATAATTTCACGCAGCTCTTCGGCAATAAAAGTCAGTAAATTCACCACGTACTGCGGATCACCCCGGTATTTTTTACGCAGCTCAGGGTTCTGCGTGGCAATACCGACCGGGCAGGTATCCAGATGACAGACCCGCATCATCACGCAGCCCAGCGCTACCAGGGGTAGGGTGGCAAAACCATATTCTTCCGCACCGAGCAAGGTAGCAATCGCTACATCACGGCCAGTCATAAGCTTACCGTCAGTCTCTAAGCGTACCCGGCTACGCAGATTGTTCAACAGCAGGGTTTGATGCGTTTCCGCCAGGCCTAATTCCCACGGCAGGCCAGCATGCTGCACGCTGGTTTTGGGGGAAGCACCGGTACCGCCGTCATAACCTGAGATCAGGATAACGTCGGCCTTACCCTTAGCGACACCGGAGGCAATCGTACCCACGCCAACCTCAGACACCAGCTTCACATTCACATCGGCACGCTTATTCGCGTTCTTCAGATCGTGGATCAGCTCGGCCAAATCCTCAATTGAATAAATATCGTGATGCGGCGGCGGTGAAATCAGACCAACCCCTGGCGTGGTACCACGCACCTTAGCGATCCACGGATACACCTTCTTGCCCGGCAGCTGGCCGCCTTCGCCCGGCTTGGCACCCTGTGCCAGTTTGATCTGGATTTCACGCGCATTATTCAGGTAGTGGCTGGTGACCCCAAAACGCCCGGAGGCGACCTGTTTAATCGCACTATTACGCCAGTCGCCGTTTTCGTCGCGGGTAAAGCGCCTGGGATCTTCACCGCCTTCACCCGAATTGGATTTACCACCGAGGCGGTTCATCGCAATCGCCAGCCCTTCATGCGCTTCCGGGCTGATCGAGCCATAGGACATCGCACCGGACTTAAAGCGCCGTACAATATCTGAGGCCGGTTCGACTTCTTCCAGCGGCACGCCCTGCTCAGGGAAATCAAAGTCGAGCAGATTGCGCAGGTTGTATTTAACGTCCGGGTCATCATTCAGCCTGCTGCTGAACTGCTTGAACTGGGCATAGTCACCGCTGCGTACCGCCTTCTGCAACAGGTAGATGGTGTCCGGGTTGTACATATGCTCTTCACCACCGCTACGCCACTGGAATGAACCACCGGGTAACAGGGTGCGCAGATCAGCATCATGGTGCCCAAAAGCACGCTGATGACGACGCAGTGCTTCTTCTGCGATGGTTTCCAGATCAATGCCGCCGATGCGTGAAGTGGTGGCGGTGAAGTAGCGATCAACCACGCTCTGGCTGATACCGATGGCTTCAAAGATTTGTGCGCCGCGATAAGATTGCACGGTGGAAATGCCGATTTTCGACATGACCTTAATCACGCCCTTGGTCGCCGCTTTAATGTATTTTAATACCGCCGGAACGTACTCGATGCCGGTGAGATAACCCTCACGGATGAGATCATCAATGGTCTCACAGGCCGCATACGGGTTAATCGCATCCGCGCCATAGCCAAGCAGCACCGCGAAGTGATGGACTTCACGCGGCTCGCCCGATTCCAGAATAATACTCACACGGGTACGTTTGCCGTTGCGAATGAGGTGATGATGCAGGCTGGATACTGCCAGCAATGAGGGGATCGGTGCGTTATGCTCATCAATACCCCGGTCACTCAGCACAATCAGATTCACGCCCTGTTCGATACGCTCATCGACCTTGGCGAATAAATCTTCCAGCGTGCGTTCCAGCGTACCTGCGCCACCGTTAGCATCGAAAGTAATCGGCATGCGCACACAGCGGAAGCTGGGGTGGTCGATGGCTTTCAGCTTGGCGATTTCGCGGTTACTGATAATGGGTGATTTCAGCGTAATGCGCTGGCACACGTCCGGCGTTGGGTTGGTCAGATCGCCTTCGCTGCCTAATAGGGTCAGCGATGAGGTGACGATCTCTTCGCGGATGGCATCAATCGGTGGATTGGTGACCTGGGCGAATAGCTGTTTGAAGTAGTTGAACAGCGGCTGTGATTTAAGCGACAGTACCGCCAGCGGCGCGTCGGTACCCATCGCGCCGAGCGGGTCAATACCGTTCTCCGCCATCGGCAGGATGGTTTTGCGTACGTCTTCAAAGGTATAACCAAACGCTTTCTGGCGCTGAATCAACGTATCGTGATCCGGTTTAGGGAAAGCTTCCGGCTCAGGCAGTTCCTCCAGCGTGACCATATGTTGACTCAACCAGTCCTGGTATGGTTTTTCGGTGGCGATCTGGTGCTTGATTTCCTCGTCGGAAATAATGCGTCCGGCCTGAGTATCGACTACCAGCATACGGCCCGGTTCGAGGCGCTGGCGTGACACCACGGTGCTTTGATCCAGCTCATCCAGTACGCCGACTTCTGACGCCAGAATAATCAGGTCGTCGTTGGTCAGGTAATAACGTGACGGACGTAAGCCATTACGATCCAGCGTCGCACCGACCATAATACCGTCGGTGAAGCTCAGTGCTGCCGGGCCATCCCATGGTTCCATCATACAGCTATGATATTGGTAGAACGCCTTCTTTTCTGCTGACATGGTTTCGTGGTTCGCCCACGGTTCCGGCACCATCATCATCATCGCATGTGGCAGCGAGAAACCAGCGAGATACATAAACTCCAGCGCATTATCCATACAGGCAGAGTCGCTGCCGTCCGGGCGAATAACGGGGTACACATCGTTAATGTCCGTCCCAAACGCATCGGTTTTGATCATCGCCTCACGCGCATTCATCCAGTTATGGTTGCCGCGCATGGTATTGATTTCACCGTTGTGAATCAGGTAGCGGTTTGGATGCGCCCGTTCCCAGCTGGGGAAGGTATTGGTCGAGAAGCGTGAGTGGATCAGCGCAATCCCGGTTTCCATATCCGGGTCGGACAGATCGGTGTAGAACTGCTGTACCTGTTCGGTGGTTAGCATGCCCTTATAAACAATCGTGCGCGACGAGAAGCTGGTGAAGTAAATGCTGCCCGGTGTTTCTGGGATCAGAATTTCACTCACAATACGCTTTCTAATGACGTAGAGCTTGCGCTCAAATTCTATACCGGCTGCGATGTCATCGGATTTGCCGATAAACACCATGCGGGTAAACGGCATGCAGTCCAGCGCGCTTTTACCCACAGGCGCGGGATTTACCGGCACGTCGCGCCAGCCAAGTAATTGCTGGCCTTCGTCGCGGATAATGCGATTAACGATGTATTCGCATACCTTACGGTCGGCAATAACGCGTGGCAGGAAGGTAAAGCCGACGGCGTAATCGCCTTCAGCGGGCAGGGTAAAGCCCAGATCCCCACATTCCCGGCTCAGGAATTTGTGTGGAATCTGCAGCATTATGCCTGCACCGTCACCGGTGTTCTCCTCACAGCCACAGGCACCACGATGCTCCATATTGGTGAGCACCTTGAGCGCCTGTTTGACAATTTTATTCGATTTTTTGCCTTTCAGATGGGCGACAAAACCCATACCACAGGCATCGTGTTCGTTAGCAGGATCATATAAACCCTGCGCCGGAGGTTGAAGTGAGAATGCTGAAGTCATCTGAACCTTTAGGCATCAAAAAAGGGGAAAACATTATTAACTAAATTGTAGTGGTTTTACAATCCCATTACTCTGCGAATGCGCTTAATAGACAAGCGCCTGAGCTGGCCTGCAGGAAAGTATTTTTATGAAGGGAAAATTTTTGCGGGATGGGGATGCTAGTTTTACTGTCGGTATGGCGGCGGTGAGTGGAGTGAGTTGCATCGTTCAATGGCTGAGTATGCCTTGCGACATGAATGAATTATCATGGGAGAAGCGTTGCTCTGAAAATCTAAATCAGCATAGTGTCTGAGTGCTCATACTAAATATGAGCACTCAGACCTCTAGTTCAGGCTATTAGCCCTTACCGCGCCAAGGAATCGTCTTATTAATCACCCAACGCATCAGCACGTCAAACAACAGACCTAACAGACCCATAATGATGATGGTCGTCCAGATGATCTCGTAATCAGACTGCTTACGCGCCACGTTCTCAACGAAGCCAATACCTGTGGTACCTGCCAGCATTTCTGCCGCAACCAATGTGCCCCAACATACCCCAATCGCAATCCGAATGCCGGTGAGGATTTCAGGCAGTGAGTTCGGCAGGATAACCCGGCGAATGATTTGGCCTTTGCTCGCACCGAGTGAGTGTGCGGCATGGATTTTTGACAGATGAGTACCGGTTGCGCCAGTGCGCGCTGAGATCACCATAATCGCAAAGGCGACCATAAACAACAGGAAGATTTTACCGTCGTCCTGAATACCAAAGATGGTCAGGATCAGCGGTGCCCAAGCTAGCGGAGGAATAGGGCGATACAGCTCAATCAGCGGATCAAAGAAGCCTTTGAAGAAGCGTGATAAGCCCATCGCTAATCCTAGCGGTACACCGAAAAGGATACCAAAGAACAA
Source organism: uncultured Thiotrichaceae bacterium (assembly GCA_937925855.1). Lineage (GTDB taxonomy): Bacteria > Pseudomonadota > Gammaproteobacteria > Thiotrichales > Thiotrichaceae > Thiolinea. The sequence goes on along the minus strand of CALAMO010000054.1, from coordinate 18,845 downwards.
ACCCGCTAATACTCGCAGCAAGGAATCCCAGACGTGTCCCATCGGCACTGGAATCATTGGTGAAGGGTAGTTGCCGGTGGCGATATTATAAACCTCGCCTTTAAGATTCATTTGAATTTGCCCGTTATCGTCATGGCGGGGATATTCGCCCGGAATAAGATCGGCGACCCAATCGGGTACAAAATAGTCTGCGATGCCCGCCAGCGGGGTCATTTTATACCACAGTAACGGCGCGTCTTTAAAGCCAATGTCCGGGTCGGCTAGACGAGTCAGTGTTTTCCAGGTATCAGAAGGCTTTGGCAGCCAACGGCCAGAACCCTGTTCAGAACAGGCGCTATTACCCGCTATAATGGTGCCGCCAGGCATCGCCAGCGCATCAATAATACGCAGGGTACCTTGCTGACTTTTTTGTGTGTCGTCCAGGGTAATCAGCGCGTCTTCAACCTGCTGTGTAATAGACGGTGGGAAGATCTTGCCGTCGTCAATCCGCTTATAGATCTTGTCAATCTGGCGAATCAGCGCTTTGCGCTCGGCCACAACTGCTGCATCAGCGCCACCCTCAATTGCAAACCCCTCATAGCGTTCTTTCAGGGCGTCCAGTTTGGCTTTGATTGCGCCCGTGTTATTGCGAATTTTACCGAAGTCTTTGGCGATAGCCTCCATTTCAAGGCTAGCCGCATCAAATTTACGACCCCGCTCGGTCTCAGCCAGCGGCGGTATTTCAACGTTGGTTTCGCCCCAGCCGGGTTGGGCCAGTGCTTTTTCCATTTGCGCGGGGTCAGCCGGGCCGGGATAAGCATCATCTGCCATCTTGTCAGACAGCTGGTTGATCCTATCCGCAATGCCATTGAGCTGGCCTTCAATTGTGGGGTCAATGAACTCCGGGCTAGCCTGCGCGTTCATCGCGCTTTCCATATCGTTGATAATGGCCTGTAACTCGGTGCGATCGGCCTCACTGAGCAGCTCCGCCGCTGCAAGACGCTGATTCATCAATGCGATCTGCAGCCCATCACGTTGCAGTAGCTGGGTACCGCGCAGCTGACGATTGTCTAACGGGAAAGCCGCCCGAATCGGGTTGGCGCTGCGGTTAAGCTTCGCCACCTGACACATCTCGTTGGCGGCCTGTGGGAAGTAAGAACGTCCGGCATCCCAGGAGAAATACAGCCACAGAACCATTACGCTCGACACACCGGCCACGACCCAGTGCCAGCCGCCTAGGGCGCGTTCCGGGTTTCCAAACACCGCATCAGATTTTTCGGTCCGCAGCACTTTGCGTCCATGAAAGATTGACCAGATAACAGCAGCAAGCAACGCAATAAATAAAATTCCTATTATCATGATTAGGCTGCCTCCGCCTTGCCCATAATCTCTTCTTCCATATCCCAGATCATGGTTAAAATTTCTTCGCGAACCTGTGCAAACTCAGCCGAGTTCTTAATATCGCGCATATCGCCATCAACGCCTTTTTCTGCGAACGGCAGACGGTATTCCTTGTGTAAGCGTCCGGGGCGGGGGGCCATAACAAATAGCCGCTCACCCAGTAATAGGGCTTCTTCTACCGAGTGGGTGATAATCATGATGGTCTTGCCGGTTTCTTTCCAGATTTTCAGCACTAGACTCTGCATTTTTTCACGGGTCAGTGCATCCAGCGCGCCTAGGGGTTCATCCATCAGGATCAGGTCGGGGTCGTTAATCAGGCAGCGTGCTAAGGCAACCCGCTGTTGCATTCCACCGGAAAGCTGATAGGTCGGCGTATCGCCAAAACCCTGTAGGCCAACGATTTCCAGCCATTCTTCGACTTTTCTGGCAGTTTCTTTTTTATTGGCTTTCTTCATGCGCAGGCCGAAGTTTACATTTTCCGCTACGGTCAGCCATTCGAATAAGGCGCCCTGCTGAAACACCATGCCGCGTTCGGTATCGGGGCCGCTAATCTCGTGATCACCCAAATAGAATGCGCCGCCGGTAGGGCGATTAAAGCCCGCGATAATGTTAAGCAGTGTGGTTTTGCCGCAGCCAGAAGGCCCCAGCACAGACAATAGTTCGCCTTCTTTTAAAGTAAAGCTAACGTCTTTGAGGGCATGTACCTTACCCCCGGTCGGTGTGGTGAACACCATATTGACCTTATCGGCAATCAAATCACTCATTAATCTAGAACCTGTTTAGTATGTCAGCAACATAACGCCTGTGTGAAGCGCGTATACTGGTTTGCAGGAATGGAGGGACACGTGTGGATCGTTAAGTTATTAACCAAGCACCTGTGTTTGATCTTGCTTAAAAAAGCAACTGGCCGATTGATAACCGGCCAGTTTGTAAGGCAAGCACCGTTGATAACGGCGCTACCTGAAAACTGCGCGTTGTTTTTACTTCAGGAATGAAGTATCGATAGCAACGCTGTAGTCTTCTTTAGCAGGATTTTCTTCAGTCGCGAAAGCGTTACCGACAACACCAATCGCTGAAGCGGCTAAGCCACCATCATTAAAGTACTTTTCCAGCTGTTCTTCATTTGTTGGGAATACCATGGTCGCCATCTGTGCTTTAGTCGCATCATCATCCTTCAGACCAGAGTCTTTAGTGATCACTGACAGCTTGCTTTGGTCTTCAGCAAACGCTTTGTTTGCCGCATCAGTCACTTCCATGAAGGTCTTAACCATGTCAGGATTTTCTTGCAGGAATTTTTCAGTGACTGAAACCACGTCAAAGCTGATGATGCCCGCTTCATTCATTTCTTCCGTGGTCATTAACTGCTTGCCTTGCTCTAAAGCACCCGCCAGCGCGTTACCACCGAAGACACAAGCCATGTCAACATTACCTTCCGCCAGTGAAACAACGGCATCGGCAGGCACCTGATCAACAACCGTGATTTTACTTACATCAACGTCCAGGGCACGCATCTGCATGCGGAAGCTGTAATCAGCCATTGTTGCTAGTGGTACTGCTACTTTTCTGCCTTCCAGCTCGGAAGCATTGTCTTTAGTGATGCCAGAGCCGTCTCTGACGATACACTCGTTCGCAGGATACTGTACCGCGATACCGACCATTTTGATGGGTGCATCTGCGTTCACTGCGTTAATGAAAGGAGCCAGACCTTGGCTGAAGGAAATATCGATATCGCCCGCCAGCATAGCTTCGGTCATCTGAGTGCCAGCGTCAAAGTTGGTCCATTTAACGGGTACACCCAGAGCATCATCATAAGCTTTTTCAACTTTGGCGATCTGGTTTGGCGTTGCCCATTCCAGGAAGAACGCAACGTTTAGTTCATCAGCAGCAAAAGCTGGAGTTGCCAGTGAAGTTGCTAGTGCAGTAGCCGCAGCTAATTTGGTAAATTTATTCATAGATTATATCAATCCCTGTTTAAGGTAATGTGTACGCATGTAGGGTGTGCAACATCAGGGCGCATGTTTAAACCATGCTGCTGTAAATGTGCACGCCATGCATGCTGCTTGATAAACGGAGGGTTTAACTAAAGAGCTAAGCAATCGGGGCTTGTCTCAATAAAACGCTAAGCGTTTGATGACTAGCAAAATTTCCAGCTTACTCCTCCTTAAATTGAAAATTACCCGAAGCTTAATAGCATCGGTAGGGCCAGTACATCTAATAGTATAATGCCAGTGATCAGGAGTTCAGGTAAAGTGCTTTCAAACATTTGTCCATCACTAGCCCACAATTTATGCCTTAGGTCTATTTAATCTGGCTTCACGTCGGTCACGTAATTCCATGAAGGGCACTAACAAGCGGATACCGGTGCGGTGAAAGCGATGGAAGGGGTATTTCTTGATCTCAGTCACCGGCAGCGGCATCTCATCCACCGCTTTGCCCAGCGCCAGCTCGGCCAGTAAGCGGCCCATCATGGTCGCCATCGCGACACCGCGCCCGTTATAGCCCAGACCGGCATATAAGCCGGGGGCAGGTTGGTGGAGGTGGGGTAAATGATCCGCAGTGACCGCAATGCGCCCGCCCCAAATATATTCTGGTCTTAGCTCAGGAAACTGTGGGTAGACTGTGCGTAGGCCGCTGAGAATGCGTTGACGATCAGCCTGGGTCGCTACTTCAGCGGCTATTCCCGCCGAGCCAAATACCAGCCGGTTTTCCGCCGTTTTACGCCAGTAAAAAATTACCCGACGGCTGTCGGCAAACGTTTGGCGGCCCGGTAGAATTTCTGCGATTTGCTGTTCACTTAGCACCTGTGTGGCCGATTGGATGCTAATGACTGGCACAATCGAGGTGCGCAGGCCTGGAAATAAATCATCGCTGTAACCGTTGGTGCACAGTAATACCTTCTCGGCACTGATCGTGCCCGCTGCGCTGGTGAGCTGCCAGTGCTTGCCGTGCTGCTGTAATCGGTTAATTGGTGTGTCCGCGTAAATCGTTGCTCCAGCGGCTAGCGCTGCACTGGCCAAGCCGCGCGCATAAGACATGGGCTGTACCGAACCGCCGCGTTTAGCCAGCCAGCCGCGCTGATAACTACGAGTGCCGCCCATTTGTTGCAGCATGCTTTGGTCGAGTGGTTCCAGTCCAGCGCCGACGGCATTCCAGCCTTGCATGAGCTGTTCAAACGCGGGAATAGCGGCTGGGCCATGCGCTGCTCGAATCCAGCCATTTTGCTCGGCATCACATTGAATATTATAAGTGCGTACCAGCTCAAACAACTCATCGGCTGAATTGAGGTACATTTGGGTGAAGCGTTCGGTATAGGCAGCGGCCTGCTGCTTGCCGAATTGCTGTGCCCATTTGTGCCGTGTGTTGTCCGGTGATTCGTGGGCGATTGGATTGACCTGCCCGCCGTTACGCCCAGAGGCACCCCAGCCTACCTGCCCAGCATCGACCACCACCGCATCAACACCTTGCTGTGCTAAGACTAACGCAGCGCGCAAGCCGGTAAAGCCTGCACCGACAATAGCCACGTCCGTTTTAATATCCCCCCGCAGTGCGGATTGTGTAGGGGCCGGGTTGGCTGTGGCGGCCCAGAGCGAATCAGGGAGAGGCAGTGACATGTGAAGCGGCTCCAAAGTGAGGGGGACTAATGCTGAACCTGCCCAGTGCCGCGCATGAGAAATTTCACCCCGCAGCTAGCTCGGTTAGTGGCTTAAGCCCAAGGTTTTAAAAGAACTTGATGCAGGTTTACGGCCCGCATAATTACACAATTTTAAACCCTGGAATTTTATTTCTACAATAGCATATATTCTACTGGTAACGCGCAGGAGAAATAGTTACGCTGCGGATTATATGCGCTGTGTCGGAGGTTGCACTGCTTCACCAGTAGTTATGATAAAATATAACCGATTAAGGCAAGACGGTTAGGGCAAAATTACGTATGGATTCGCAGGTGTTAATTGTGCAGATGAGAGCGATAGTGAGCCGCAGCCCATTGATTATATTGATTGTTTTTGCTGCTAATACGGTCTGTATGATAGCACGCCGTGTCGCGCCGCGTGTATCTCCTGCGTTTGGGCAGCTGGCAGTGCGGCCAGCGTCGCTAGCACTGGAATAAATCGATGCGCGAACACCTCTTCCACCTCGACCCAGATAATACCAAGACGCTGCAATCTCAGATCAGAGAACTGATGGTGACTGCGATTCTGGATGGTTATATCCCAGCCGGAGAAAAAGTCCCATCACCGCGCAAGCTGTCGCAAGAGCTTAAGGTGGCACGCAACACGGTGATGGAAGCTTATAGTCATTTGGTGGATGACGGTTATCTGGAGGCGCGTGAGCGCAGCGGTTATTTTGTCAGCGAGCTACTGCGTGATAAAAAGCCACTAGCGGTCGCAGCAGAAAAAAATTGCATTGGCCCGGATTGGAATCGACGGATTGGGGTTTCGCTTAGCACGCAGCGCAATATCGTTAAACCGCCGGATTGGAAGGCCTACGACTACCCATTCATCAGCGGCCAAATTGATCTCGACTTATTCCCCAGTTCGGAGTGGCGGGATTGTTCACGCTACACGCACAACAATGCGGCTATCCGCCATTGGGCGACGGATCATTTTGATGCTGATACCCCCGCTCTAGTAGAGCAGCTTCGAACTCGCGTTTTGCCGCAGCGTGGGGTGCGGGCCGCCGAGAATGAAATCCTGATTACCCTCGGTGCGCAGCACGCGCTGTACATACTGGGGCGGCTGCTGATGCAGGATCAATGCGTCGGCATTGAAGAACCGGGCTATCCAGATGCGCGCAATATCTTTTCGCTGAAGGCGGGAGAGTTACGCGGCTTGCCGGTAGATGAACATGGCTTGATTGTAGATGAGCGACTGGCGGGCTGTGATTATGTCTACGTCACGCCCAGCCATCAGGCACCGACCACGGTCACCATGTCGCTGCAACGGCGCAAGGCGCTACTGGCCGCAGCGGAACAGTATGATTTTATTATTATCGAAGACGACTACGAGGGCGAGATTAATTACCTCGGCACGCCAAGTCCGTCACTGTGGAGCTTGGATAGCGGCGGGCGGGTGATTTACGTCGGTAGCTTGTCGAAAACACTGGCACCGGGACTGCGCCTTGGTTATCTGGTGGCCGCACCGGCACTGATTCAGGAAGCGCGGGCGCTGCGGCGACTGATGCTGCGGCACGCACCGGGCAATAATGAAAGTATCATTGCGTTATTTTTATCGCGAGGCCATCACGATGTGTTTGTGCGCCGCCTGCACCGGGTATACCGCAATCGGTGGGAACTGCTGCGCGATGAGTTGCAGCAGCATCTGCCGGATACCGCTTTGCCGCCGACCTTTGGGGGGACGGCCTATTGGGTGGAAGGGCCGCCGACGCTGGACTGCCGTGAGCTCCAACAGCGGGCGGCTGAGCAGAGTATTTTGATCGAACCGGGCGACGTCTATTTTATGCAGGAGCCTTTACCTCGGCATTATTTCCGGCTTGGGCTATCGTCCATCCCATTGGATCGGATTGCCAGTGGAGTGGAAAAGCTGGCCGCACTGGTACGACAACTCAGCTGAACTAAGTCAATGTGACGCTGTTCTAGAGACCGGCAGCGCCTGATTATTCGTAGCGTTTACCGCCAACCTCAATCCAGCCGCCTTCTTTCTTGCCGCGTGGATCGTGGTGCGTCCAGTGGATCACGCCGCCACGATTATTCCAGGCATATTCGCCGCGCATCGTCACGCGGTCGCCTTCCCTAACCGGTACGCGCGGGGCGAGATCGATATTATGTGCCACCAGTAGGGTAATGTCATTGGCAACTCGAACTAAGAATTTTTGATGTTGGCTGCCTTTGGTATCATCCGGTAGATTTTTAATGACCTCGCCTTGTACCACCGTCCAGAATTTAGCGGAGCTGTTGTCTTTAGCGGCTCGAATCCGGCTGATGACTTGGTTTTGATCTGGTAGCGCGCCGATCTGGGCGGAAGTTGTCTGGCTTTGAGTACCCTGTTGGGCATTATCACCCCCGGTACTTAAATACTGATAAACCGCTGCGATCAATAGCACGGCAATCGCCGCCAGTTGTTTCAACTTCATGTTTAAGCTCTTATCTGCCAGTAAACTTAGCAGTTTTATACCGGAAATTAAGGGATTCGCATAGTGTGGGTGATGGCTGATTAATGTTGGCAATTTGTTTATGATAAGGCGATTGACGGCAGAGCCAGGACAGGTTCACAACTTTTGGACGTAGTAGAAGGGAAAAGCATCCGGTGCGTGCTATAGCCATCGTTTCATTATTAACCATTATGCTGTTCGGGTATTCAGCGGTGACGGATGAACGCTTCACGCGCTGGCAGGCGGATTTTAGGCAGGCTGCGCGGGCGCAGGGCATTCGTCCAGACGTACTGCATACCGTGTTTAACGGGCTGTTACCCAACCGCAAAGTATTGCGTCTTGAGGCACATCAGCCAGAATTTACCCGTGCCATTTGGGATTACCTCGAACAGACTGTTTCCGTGGAGCGGATTGCAGCAGGGCGGCAGCGGCTGCTGCAATACCGCAAACTGCTGGATGCCGTCGTGGCTGAATATGGTGTGCCGCGTGAATACCTCGTTGCGATCTGGGGGATGGAGAGCAGCTTTGGTGAGCACACCGGGGATTATAACATCATGCGGTCGCTGGCGACGCTGGCCTATAGCGGACGCGAGCCGCGCCGCGCGTTTTGGAGCGAGCAGTTACTCGCCGGTTTGCATATTCTTCAGCAGGGCGATGTGGCTCCTTCTGATCTGCGCGGTTCCTGGGCTGGGGCTCTGGGACATACCCAGTTTATGCCGACTACTTTGAGGGACTATGCCGTTGATTTCGATGGTGATGGTCGGCGCGACCTGAAAAACAGTATTCCTGATGCGCTGGCTTCCACGGCTAATTATCTGGTCGCCTCCGGTTGGCAACGGGGACAGCGCTGGGGTGAAGCAGTTACCTTGCCTGCTGACTTTGACTGGCATTTGGCTGATCCGCAGGTGCAGAAGACGGCGCCGCAATGGGCGGCTCACTATGCGATTACCCAACAACAGGGTGCGCCGCTTTCCGGGGGAGAGGCCGCTAGTTATATTTTATTACCGGCGGGACATCGCGGCCCGGCGTTTATGGTGTACCCGAATTTTCAGGTGATTCGGCGTTATAATAATGCGGTGAGCTATGCACTGGCTGTGGGGCAGTTGGCGGATCGGCTGAGGGGGGAGCAGGTGATTGCGTCCCCTTGGCCTAAAGATGAGCAGGCGTTGAGCCACGCCGAACGCAGTGAGTTACAGGAGCTGCTGAGTGCCGTTGGCTACAGCACGGCGGGCGTCGATGGCAAAATCGGGCCAAATACCCGCTCGGCGCTACGCCGCTGGCAATCTGCCGTCGGGCGGCCTGCGGATGGGTATGCCACCGTTGAACACTTGGAGCTGCTGCGTCGGCAGGCTGTGCTAAAAACGGAAACCGAGGTGGAGTAGACGACTGGAGATTCGCCTGATTATAAAGGGATAATGAGGCGTTTTTGTTCGATTTGGAGAGTTGCAGGCACCTTTGACTAGTAGGTACCCGCAACCAGCTGACTGATCATTAGTCCTTACTAATCTTCCGTACCCAGCCATTCGCTAAATGCCGCGCCGCATCACGCCCACCCAGCCCAAAGGCCAATGCAATTGCCACGGCTACCGCCGCCAGCGTAAAGCCAAACGCCATGTTCACGATATTATCGGCCAGTCCCATAGCGCGTAACCCCATCGCCAGTACCAAACCTAGAATCGCAATACGCGCAATATTCGCCAGTGCGCCCGCACCAAATTCTTGCAGCTTGTTATAAGCCAGGTTGCTGAGCACGTAACCGATCATCAGAATCACGCCACCGACTAGAATACCACCACCAAATCCCAATACCTGAGCAAAAATCTGCGAGATCACGTCGATGCCTAAGGTATTCACCGCTGCGGTGACAGCGGTCAGCATGGCGAAGAACATGATCACATTACCAATCAGTTTGCTGGGCGTCAGCGCTGCATTGAACAAACCACTAACGCCCATTTTTTGTGGCATATCATCGATGCCCACTCCATCCAGAATACCCTGCAAAATAGAGATTCCAAGTTTGGCAACAACGTAAGTGATCGCAAGGATAATGCCCGCGCCAATGATATTGGGGATGACCGCCCATAGTTTGTTTAACATCGCTGAGGCAGGTTCAGTAATCGCAGGAATATTTAGCACACCAAGAGCGGCAATCGCGATGGGTAAGAGAATGGCTGCGAAGATAAAGCTGCTGCCAATTTTTGATAGCTGAATACTCTTATTGCCGGTTCTATGAATAATCTGTCGATCCATTTTTAACAACGCCACCCCCGCCAACTCGGACACAATCTTAGCGATAATCCAACCGGCATAAGCGATTACCCCGGCACCAATAATGTTTGGAATAGCGGCCAGAAATTTGTTCAGCATCGCTTTTAATGGCGCCAGCACATCGGTCATGCCGAAGTGTTGTAACACTGCCATCAGTACAAAAATGGTTAGCAGGGCCTTAATCAGTGACGTAATAGGTTTAGCCAGATTATTGCGGGACATGAAGCCAATCTTCCCGACTAAACGCCCGATAAAACGCGCCAGCAAACTGACAATGATAAGCCCGGCAATGAGTATCAGCAGTCCAATCAGTGCATGGCCAAGTTTGCCGGAACCCAGCGAGCCAAAAAGGCCGCTGATCGAAGATAAAGTACTGTCCATTTAGTTTGCTCCTTGTCTGTCAAAGTGAACGCAGCTGACTATCTTGCCCATAAGCACGCAGGTCTCTGTATCTAAAGCTGTCCATTATTGCGTGATAGCAACGTCGATGCGTCTGTTTCTTCCTCGGTTTTGCTGTTTGTTATCGCTGGATAAAGGCTCAGCATCGCCCATACCCATAATAATGATATGGCGTGCTGCGACACCTGCGGCTACCAGTCGTTGCCCCAGCGCCGTCGCACGCGCTAGCGCGAGTGTCTTGCTGTCTGCGATTGAGCCTTCGTCGGTGGTGTGGCCCCGAATGAGTATTTTGGTGCCGGGGTTTTGCTGCAACAACGCAGCCAGATCAAGCACTTGGGTCTCTGCGCTCAGTTCAGCCTTCTCGGATTTATCCGCAAAGCTAACGCTTCCCAATAGGACGGCCTGCTCCAATTCGCCGTTTAGCAGATGATCCCGCAGCTTGAGAATGGCAGGATCAGTAATCACGCGCGGTATTGGGTTGCTGACGGCAGTGGTTGTTGCGACGACTTCGGGTGCTGCCGTGATGGCTGGGGCGGCGGTTGGTTCTGCCCTTGCCGGGACGGGTTTTGCGTTGGCGGCGGTTGTGCTTGTGCTAACAACAGCAGCACTCGCCAGCGCCAGCTGCTGTGTTTCGCTGGCACCAGCTGTGCGCGCTGCGGTGGTTACTGCGGCTGTCGCGGGTAGCGTGTCAGTGTCACGGGCAGCTTGTTTCGAGGCAAAGACTAGGCTGTTATCTGCTTGACCAGTGCTAGTTGACGGTGCGGTGTGATGGCGCCCAGTCGCGATTACGGGTGCGAGCTGCACGTCATTGGCCTTAAGGTGAATACCGGAAAAACCGTAGTTGAATAACCCGTATAGTAAGCCAAAAAATACAATGACTATTCCAGCAATTGTATATTCCTGGGTGCTGCTGAGGTCGTCATGTGCCGCAATCATATCCGTGGTTGACATCAATAACCGTCCCTGTTCAGTGTGTATGGAATAGCTTTCATTAGTACATCTATCTAGATATACGACGCGCTCATGCCAAAAGAGGTTTACAAATTTTTTTTTGAGGGTTTATGCGCCTACTTAAAAGTCTACTGCAATCCTTTAAAATAATGGGATATAGTTCCCTATATTTGCCCCGTTGTTGATAGAATATTCAATCCGTGGCTTAAATGTGTTGGTGGCGTTCATTTAGGACTTGTCAGCGGTGCACTAAACCACGTACAGTACGCGACCCGCTCATTTCCGGTACGGTTAGTTATTCCGTCTGCCGGTCACTGCCTCTACCTGTGAAGACCATGACTCAAGAAACGCTGCCTGCCCCAGATGTTGCTCCCGTGACCCCCTCCGTTCGTTTTGCTGATCTTGCTTTGGCTGAACCTGTGATGCGGGCTATTAATGAGGTCGGCTATGAAACGCCGTCCCCAATACAGGCCGAAAGTATTCCGCTGTTGCTGGAGGGGCGTGATTTAATCGGACAGGCCCAGACCGGCACCGGTAAAACGGCGGCATTCGCTTTGCCGCTGCTGAGTAAAATTGACCTCAGTCAGGTGCGGCCTCAGCTCTTAGTGTTAACGCCGACCCGTGAACTGGCATTGCAAGTCGCTGAGGCGATGCAGACCTACGCCCGTCATCTACGTGGCTTTCAGATTCTGCCGATTTATGGCGGACAGGGCATGGGATTACAGCTCAGTCGTTTGCATCGCGGTGTCCACGTGGTGGTGGGCACGCCGGGGCGCATTTTGGATCATCTTGGCCGCAAAAGCTTAAATCTGGACAGCCTACAGGCCGTGGTCTTAGATGAAGCGGATGAAATGCTGCGCATGGGATTTATTGATGATGTCGACCAGATTCTCGGTCATACCCCTGCTAAGCGCCAAGTTGCCTTATTCTCCGCCACAATGCCCGCGCCGATTCGACGCATTGCGCTACGTCACCTAAACGAGCCGCAAGAAATAAAAATCGCGGCTAAAACAGCGACGGTCTCAGCAATTAAGCAGCGCTACTGGCAGGTCCGAGGCGTGCATAAACTGGATGCACTGACGCGGATTCTGGAAGCGACTGACTTTGATGCGATGATTATTTTTGTGCGCACCAAGCTCAGCACTGAAGACTTAGCAGAAAAACTGGCCGCCCGTGGCTTTGCCAGTGCGGCATTAAACGGCGACTTAAACCAGCAGCAGCGTGAGCGCACGGTAGAACGGCTGAAGCAGGGCAAACTGGATATTGTTGTGGCGACCGATGTGGCAGCGCGTGGTTTGGATGTGCCGCGTATTAGCCACGTCTTTAACTACGATATTCCAAACGATACGGAATCTTATGTGCATCGCATTGGCCGCACCGGTCGTGCTGGCCGCAGTGGTGAGGCGATCTTGTTTGTGGCACCGCGTGAAAAACGCATGCTTCATGCCATTGAGCGTGCAACCAACCAGAAAATTGAACCGATGCAGCTACCGACCCGCAATGAAATTGTCGATCGGCGTATCGGTCAGTTTAAAGCGCAGCTGGATGCGGTGCGCCACACCGAAAAGCTCGCTTTCTTCCGTGAACTGGTGCAGCAGTACCAGCAGGAAAACGAGCTGGACATGGATGATGTGGCGGCAGCACTGGCTTATCTAGTGCAGAAAGAACAGCCACTACAGCCCACAATTAACGATGAGCCCACCGTGCAGGCTGAGCGCGGACAGCGCGAGGACAAGCGCAGCAGAGAGCCCCGTAGCGACAGTGGTGAACCGCGCCAGCGGCGTGAATATAGCCGTGAAGAGCGGCAAGAACCTCCGATTGGCCTCGATATGAAGCGCTACCGGATTGATGTCGGGCGCGAACATGGCGTGCAGGCCAAAAACATTGTGGGTGCGATTGCGAATGAAATCAGCCTCGACAGTGAATATATCGCTAATATTTCTATTCGAGACAGTTTCACTGTGCTGGATTTGCCGGATGGCATGCCCCTGGATGTGTTTGAGCACTTGAAATCGGTGCGGGTATGTGGCCGCAAGCTGGATATTCGAGTTGACGGTTCGGCGGGTAAATCAGCTGATGCTCGTCCAGGGCGCAACCCCAACAGCGGGCCAAGCCATAAAAAGCCATTTAAAGCTAAGACTAAATCGGCGGCCCCAAAGCGCAAAGCCGCTGCTAAGCAAGCCGCTGCGCCAGCAGGCAGCACCAAGCTGAAACTCAAAAAAGCCAAGCCGAGCAAGAAGGACGGAGCGGGCAGCAAGCCGCCTAAACGCAAGCCCTGAGATAAGCGCTAGCCCCGGAGACGGACGAAAACACTGGATAAGCAGGCCGGCCCTACTTAAAATGCAGGGCTCTTGATTGCTGAATAGGTATTGCGCATGACGCCGCTTGAAATCCACCAGTTTCCCTATGATATTGATGATAACTATGGGGTTTTACTGCACGCCCCAGATACGGGTGAAACCGCCTGTATTGACTGTGGCATCACGCAAACCTACTTTGAAGCACTGGCTGAAAAGGGTTGGCAGCTCAGCCACTTATTCATCACCCACCACCATTTTGACCATGTCAATGGCGTACTCGATCTGAAAGCCGAGACGGGGTGTGAGGTGATTGGCCCATCCTATAAAGCAGCCGGGACTATTCAGGGCATCGACCGTTATGTCAAAGACGGCGAGCGCTTTGCATTTGCTGGGCATGAGGTGCAGGTGCTGCATACCCCAGGCCACACCATGGATTTACTGTGCTATTACCTGCCGGGCCCCGGTCTTATTTTTGTGGGCGATACGCTGTTCGCGATGGGCTGTGGTAAAGCATTCGAAGGCACGCCGCAGATGATCTGGGAAAGCCTGAAGAAGCTCCATGCACTGCCGCCGGACACGCTGATTTATTGCAGCCATGAATATACGCAGGAGAACGCCGCTTTTGCACTCTCGGTCGACCCGGAGAACTCAGATTTACAGCAGCGCAGCCGTGAGGTGGATGCGCTGCGGGCGCAGGACAAGCCGACGGTACCGTTTACGCTGGCGACTGAGCTAGCGACCAATCCGTTTCTGCGGGCGAATGACGCTGGGATTCGGCGGCAGTTGGGCATGCAGACCGCCGCTGAGGTCGATGTGTTTGTGAAAATTCGGGAACTGCGTGGCTAAGGTACCCTCCGCACCCGCTATCCGCCTGTTATACAGCGGACTCAGTAAACGCTTTGGTAAACGTACGCTGTTCGCTAATCTAAACCTGACGCTGGTCGGTGGACAGTGCATTTTACTCACCGGCAAAAATGGCAGCGGCAAAACCACGCTCATGCGTATTCTGGCCGGGCTGGAGCAGCCGGACGGTGGCGCCATAGCAACCCCCAGCGGTGCTTATTCCTGGCGTAAGCTGCGCAATTACCTCCAGCGCAATGTCATGTACCTGCATCAGCAGCCCTATATGTTCAGCGGTACGGTGCGCCATAACCTGAACTATGCGCTGCCTCGGCGGCTGAGCCGCGTAGAACGGCAGACCCAGATTCAGGCTATTGGCGCCTGGGCGGATCTGGATGCTATTATGGACAACAATGCAAAAAGCCTATCGGGCGGAGAATGCCAGCGGGTGGCGATTGCCCGCGCCCGCCTGCGGCAGCCTCAGGCGCTGCTGCTGGACGAACCCACGGCGAATATGGATGCCTCGGCCCGCGCGCGCACGCTGCTGCTGATGCAGCAGCTCTGTCAGGAGGGTTTGGCGCTCTTAGTCAGCAGCCATGACCCCGCACTGTTTGCAGACACCGCCAGCCATTTTCTTCACTTGGAGCAGGCACAGCTAAAGGCGTATGAGTATCCGAATGAGCGCACCTAACACCCACGCTGCCGCCGCGCCAGCAGACAACACCGCTTCAGTCAGCGCCCTAGTCACGGGCGTTATTTTGGCTGGAGGCATGGGACGCCGCCTCGGCGGACAGGATAAGGGCTTAGTCCCGCTCAATGGGCAGCCTTTGGTGGAATATTTGCTCGCGGCATTACAGGCCCAGTTAGACAAGGTGCTGATTAATGCAAACCGCAATCAGGCCATCTACCAGCGCTATGGCGTGCCAGTTGTGCGTGATGAACTCAGTGATTACCAGGGGCCGCTGGCCGGTTTTGCCAGCGTGCTAGCCCGCGTGGATACGCCGTGGATTCTCACCGTACCCTGCGATGGGCCGCGCATTGCACCGGATATGGCCGTGCGCATGCTCAACGCGGTGCAGCAGGCAACAGCCGAACTGGCAGTGGCTCACGATGGGACACGCTTACAGCCCGTGCATGCTTTATTGCCGGTGGCGCTGCTGCCCAGTTTGCAGGCATTTCTAATGGGGGGTGAGCGTAAAATTGACCGCTGGTACGCCCAGCATCGCTGTGTGACCGTAGACTTTTCTGACGTGCCAGAAATCTTCCACAATATGAATACGCCGCAGCAGCAGCAGGCCTTAGAACAGGGGTTACGCTGATATGTTAGCGACGCCTGCAATTCCCATGATCGGTTTTTGTGCCTGGAGCGGCAGCGGTAAGACCACGCTGTTGACCCAGTTGATTCCGCTGTTGAAAGCGGAGGGGCTGCGGCTGGCGGTGATTAAACACGGCCATCATAAGATCGAGCTAGATCAGCCCGGCAAAGACAGCTTTAAGTTTCGTGCTGCCGGTGCGGATCAGGTGATCTTAGCGGCCAGCACGCGGCTGGCAATTATGCAGGAGTGTGCGGATCAGCAGGAACCCTCCCTACAGGATGCGCTGCGCTTGGTGAACCCGAACTGCGCGGATCTGATTCTAGTGGAAGGCTTTAAGCATGAGGCTTTCCCTAAGCTAGAGATCAATCGGCCTGAGCTGGGCAAGCCACTGCTGTTTCCCGACGATGCGCATATTATCGCTTTGGTGTGTGATCACGCTCCGGCGGCACTGGCGCAGCTGCGTCCGCTGCCGCTACTGGATTTAAATGCGCCAGAGCGCATCGTACAGTTTATTCTTACCGAAGTGGTTAAACAGGCCACGCCGCAAATTCAGTCAACGCCCAGCTGCGCGGATGCGCGTGACCCCGATAGCATGGCCTTTAGCGCCGCTCAGCAGCAGCTCAATGCCGCTGTTAGCCCACTGACCGCTGCTCTCCAGCGTCCGCTGCGTGCGACTTTGCATCAGGTGCTGGCGGCGGATGTGATTTCACCGCTGAATGTACCGGCTTATACGAACTCGGCCATGGATGGATATGCTTTGGCGGGGACAGAACTGCCGACTACCGAGGTACGTGAATATAAGGTGATTGGCACAGCACTGGCCGGACAGCCGTTTACCGGCAGCTGTCTGGCCGGGCAGTGTGTGCGCGTAATGACCGGGGCGATTATGCCGGTGGGCACCGACACCGTGGTCATGCAGGAGCAGACTGAAACCCCGGCGAAAGACCTCGTTCGCATCGGCAGTGGGCACCGCAGCGGGCAAAATGTGCGTCAGGCCGGAGAAGATATTCAGCGCGGCCAGCGCGTATTAAGCCGTGGGCGGCGCGTCACGGCAGCGGATGTGGGCCTGCTGGCATCGCTAGGGCTAGCTGAAACGAAAGTGCTGCGCCCGCCGCGTATCGCCTTTTTCTCAACTGGCGATGAGCTGCGTTCGCTCGGGGAGGCGCTGGAACCGGGCTGTATCTACGATAGCAACCGCTACACGCTGCACAGCCTGCTGAGCGAATTAGAGATGGACATTATCGACATGGGCGTGATCCCAGATCAGCCCGCGCTCTTGGAAGCAGCGCTGCGTGAGGCGGCGGCAAACGCGGATGTGGTGATCAGCTCAGGCGGTGTATCGGTGGGCGAGGCAGATTATATCAAGGCTATTTTGGAGCGGCTGGGTGAGATGCATTTTTGGAAACTGGCCATTAAGCCAGGACGCCCGCTAACCTTTGGGCGTTTAGGTGATGCGCTGTTTTTTGGTCTGCCGGGCAATCCGGTGGCGGTGATGGTGACCTTTCAGATGCTGGTAAAACCGGCCTTGTTGAAGCTAGCGGGAGAAACTGATTACCGGCCCTTGCAGCTGCTGGCGACCTGTCAGGATGCGCTGCGCAAAAAACCGGGGCGCACCGAGTTTATTCGCGCTATTTTTCAGCACGATACCCACGGCCAGCTCAGCGTCACCCGCGCCGGTCATCAAGGCTCAGGGATTTTAACGTCAATGAGTCGGGCCAACTGTTTTATTGTACTGCCAGAAGAAAATGCCGGAGTGGCTGTGGGTGAGCCGGTGATGATTCAGCCCTTTGGGCGTCTGTGAGCACGATTCAGGATATTAGAGCCTATGGTAAACGTATTATTTTTTGCGAGTCTGCGGGAGCAAACCGGCCACAGTCAAGTGGCCCTAGAGTGGCAGGAAGGTATGACCGCAGGTGGTTTATGGCAGCAAATTGTCGGTGCCGACTCAATGGCGGCGAGCACATTAATCGCCTGTAACCAGACCTATTGCCAGCCCGAACAAGCAGTCGTCGATGGCGACGAGGTCGCGTTTTTCCCGCCGGTGACCGGGGGCTGAGATGATTCGCATCGCGATTAATGACGACACGCTGGTCCCCTGGGCAGAGCTCGACACTTTTCAGCAGCAGGCCGCCTTTAACGCTGCTCAGTGCGGTGCCAATGCGCTGTTCATTGGGACGATGCGTGATTTTAATGACGGTGATGATGTGACCGCGATGCGTTTGGAGCATTATCCAGCGATGACCGAAAAAAAGCTGCGGACGCTGGTTGAGCAGGCCATCGCTGAGCATGCCCTGGATCACGTTCTATTAGTTCACCGGGTCGGTGAGATTTTGCCAGGTGATCCGATTGTCTTGGTCGCCGTCTGGTCAGCACACCGCAACGCGGCTTTTGTTGCCTGCCGCGAGATCATGGAAGCGCTGAAACATCAGGCGCCTTTTTGGAAGCAGGAAACGCTGCCCGATGGCACGCAGCGCTGGGTAGAAAAAAACACGGCGGGCTGAAACCGTTGAGGCCCCCACAATAGGAGTATGACTATGGCTATACGTCGGTTAAGGTATTACAGCAGCGTGCTTACGCTGGGGCTGCTGTTGTTATTTACCCCTTTGGCACAGGCAACTATCCAGGTGAGTTTTACTGAAAGTGCGCCGAAAGATCGTTTTAGCATTCGTAATACTGGCAGCTGTACTTTAACGCAGCTGACGCTAACGATTGATCTCAGCAGCAGCGTGGGCAAACTGATTTTTGATACAACGGACAGCGGAGCGGGCGTGGAAGTTTTTCAGCCGTTTGAAGTGCGTGAAGGTGAGATTCAACTGATCTCTGCCCAAACCGTGGGTGATGGCGATAGCGCATTGGTACTGCGTATTCCAACGCTCGCCGCGGATAGCCGCGTGAGTTTTACCATCGACGTTGATGATACGCTGCCGCAGAGTGAGCTGGGTAATATTCGCGTTACCGATGCTGAAATTGCCCAGAGCAGACTTCAGGTAGAAACACCCACGCAGGCAGCGGTAAGCGCGCTGTTTGGTAATGACAGTAGCGCAACGGCAGTGCTGGCTCCTTGCCCTGCCTAAGTGCCACTTGCACCTAAGGAGTTAAGCGATGCCTTTTATGGGGGTGCGCCCCGAACGTGCGTATTTATTCAACCCGGTTCCTCAACGTGATATTGCAGTGAATGATGTCAATGCCTGGCGCTTAAATCCGCAGCAGCGGCAGGTCTATAATAAACTGCACGTCGCGCTAACTCAGGGGTTACGGGCCGCGCCTTGTGGGGTTGATCCAC
>CALAMO010000053.1 GCA_937925855.1 uncultured Thiotrichaceae bacterium | reverse complement strand
ACCAGGGCGATGGCTTCTTCCTTAAACTCCGGGCTGTAACTTTTGTACTGTCGTTTCTTGCTCATAGACACCTCGATTGATAATCACATTATCCTATTTCGATGTGTCAGGTTCCATTAGACCAGAACAGGAGCTGCGGTCTCGCCATTCCAGCCAATCATTAGCTGATCACGGGCGACCTGCTTTAATACCTGGCTGATGTAATGCATACCAAAATTACCGACATGCGCCCATGAATCTAGCAGCCTGTAAGTTAAGTGCGTATCAAAATTAGTCTGCTTGGCGTGGTATTCATCTCCACTCATATCACCAACATACTGTGTCTTGCGCTCGCCTTCTTCGGTGTTGGTACGGCTGGCGATAGGTCGATTAATGCCCAGTCCGACACGCTGTCCGACTTGTGCGTTAACGGGAATGTTATTAATTTGCCTGAGAAAGTCAGATTGTTCACCCATGGATTCAAACATCTTTTGTTGACGTTCCGGGGTGTAATTGATTTTTCATTTCTGACGGCAGCATAACTGCTGTAGCCGTTCGATACTGCGACGCTGTTGAAATAAGCGGTGGCTAGTTGTCTTGTTTTATTGCGCATGTTCATAACCTTATGCATTGAAATTAAAGGTATGATGCAGGAGGTGTTCTAGACTGTCTTATGTACTGGTACCTGTCATACACTTGGGAGGTGCCGGTGTTAAATTTGACTATTTTGTAACTTTTGCTTAACCCTTCGGGAACGTTCGCCACGGGGCAAGGGTTGCAGCTTCTACGGCACTGCAACCCGCGTACAAGGGTATAGAAGCGGGATTGATGGGCGTGTGAGGGATTGTGCAGCCGCGCCCGCTGGTTGCGGATCACTACCGGGGTCACAAGGCTAAACCCTACGGGTGTCTATGCTGCTTTGGATTGGCTGGGGCTGAGAGATTGGATAATTTAATATCCAGTGGCGCAGGGTTTCAG
Source organism: uncultured Thiotrichaceae bacterium (assembly GCA_937925855.1). Classification (GTDB taxonomy): domain Bacteria; phylum Pseudomonadota; class Gammaproteobacteria; order Thiotrichales; family Thiotrichaceae; genus Thiolinea. Next base: position 44,241 of record CALAMO010000053.1, on the reverse strand, counting down.
GCTGGTGGACAGCATAGCCAGCCTTGACGGGGAAAGGCTGGGAATCATGCGGCTATGGGCTTTACTTCCGCTAGTTCTTCGCCGGTTTCGCGTTCAGTGGTCTTAATATCAAAATCTGCCTGTAGGTTTAGCCAGTACCGGGGAGATTGTTGCAGCGCACGGCCTAAACGTAAGGCCATATCAGCACCTACCGGCCTGCTACCGTTGATAATGTGAGAGATTCGCATAGGCGATACACGCAGCGCTTTTGCAAATTGCGCCTGACTGATACTGAGGTCTTCGATAATTTCCTCAAGAAATACGCCGGGGTGAATCGCAGGTAAGCCGTTGTCACTACTCATAGTTGCACCTTAATGGTAATCCGTTATTTCAACGTCGTAAGCGTCGCCATCTTCAACGCGGAAACAGACGCGGAACTGCTGATTAATGCGTATGCTCCATTGACCCTCTCGATTGCCCGCGAGCTTTTCCAGCCGGTTAGACGGTGGAACCCTCAAGTCTTCGATACTGGTGGCATTGTGGAGCTGTAGCAATCGCATCGAAGCGCGTTGTCTAATATTGGCTCCAATGCGCCGAGAGCGTCCTGTTTGAAAAAAGCGCTCTGTTTCAGAATCGCCGAATGTTTTAATCATCACATGAACGTAAACAAATTGTTTATATATTGCAAATGATTTCTGCTATCCGGCTTTAAGTTCTTTTGCAGCATGCGCTATCTGGTCGCTGGTCACTTCGCCGCCCTCTTTCGCGTCCAGCGGGTAACGCTTACCGCCCCTGGAAACATTGGCCCGGTAAACATCGTGCCCGGTGTGCATGCGCAGCACTTTCTGTACTACCTTTTTTGAACCACCGGGGAACTGTTCATCATTACACAGTTTGAAAATCGCTTTCTCGATACCCAATGCCAGCGGTTTATAGCTTCTCCAGACTTCAAAATCATTGAGACGTTGATACAGTTCACGCGCCCGGATTTCAGCGGGTGAAAAATTTAATATTTTTATCAATAACTTAGACGATTGATCGGCCTTTTTTATGCCTGCCCCTTTTAGAAAATTTTATGGCTATGCTAAATCGCAGAACAAGCGAACCCCTTTGGAAATGTTGGCCACGGGGCAAGGTTATAGAAGCGGGATTTTTAATTGCTTACTGATATCGGTCATATACTGGCCGTCATTATGGCTGCCTTGCGGGTGACGCATCCTGAAGTCGATATTGAACAAGAGGTCTCCGCGTATTATATCGCTAATGAAATGGCCAACATGGCAGAGAGCCTGGACAAAATCATTGATGCAGAAGACTGGCTCCCAATAGTAGAAGCTGATGATAAAACGATGGTTGGGTGGCTGCTGTTGTAGGCTGGTCGGGCGCAGTTGCGGAAATACAAAAAAACACCCGCGTGGCAAAAAGAAAACACCACAACCACGAAAAAATGACCCGACGAAGCCACACGTCGCAACGGCAAGGCTGATCAATAAGTAATGCCTAATTCTTTACCTTGAAAGGCATAAGGGCTGGAGCTGCCCTGGCTAGGCACTCTTCCAATATTAAACTGATAACTCTATCATAAGATAGATTATTGGCGATTTTACAAGCTTGAGGGAAGTAGCTAGACCCTAATTTCATTCCTGGAATTAGGTTGGCTTCCATGAAATAGCATTTGCCGTTTCCATCCATCTTAATATCTATGCGGCCAAAACCTCTCGCTTCTAAAGCAATGAAAGCTTTGATTGCTATGCTTTTGATATAGTGAGCTTCACTCTTTTTGATTTTTTTCAAAACCTCCGTGTCAGATTTTTTAACTTCCTCTCCCAATATTCTAATGCCTCCAGAAGATTTAGGTGGGACTATTTCAATAGCGGATGCGGTAATTTTACCTTTGTCAGATACTATAATTGCCACAGTAAATTCTCTGCCACATAAGTATTCTTCAACAAGTATAGGTTGTCCATACAACGCATGAAGTGATTCAACTTTTGACTTAAATTCACTGAAGTTTTGAACAAATGAAAAATCATCAATACCATTGCCATTGGCAGCATCTGTAGGCTTCAAAAATAACGGGAACAAGAGAGGCAGATCGTCTTCATCGCTAAACTGATGTGGCATAGCGGTAAAATACTTTGCAGTATTAATGCCTTCATTAGTTAAGCGTGATTTGGCTGATACTTTGTCAGAGTCGAAGTTTAAAATATTTCTATTAGAACCGGAGAATGTTATGTCCTGCTTGCTAAAATATTCGGAAAGCCATATGTTGTCGCCATTTTCTATTGAAATATATTTTACAGCTAAGATTACTAAATCAGGTTTTCTTTTTGTTACACTGTTTAAATCTTGCATGGAATTGCAGATCGAAGTCTTCGCAGTGTGACCAAGTCTTTTTATGGCATCTGTAACATTTGCACATGCTGAGTTAGATCCAAATCCTGTCTCTTTTATTTTAACATCCGGTGCAGTTATTATTTCAATTATCATTTTAGTTCACCTATGAATTAGGTAATTTAAACTTAAACCGTCAGCATTATGATATTAACATCACAAGATCGACAGACTATTGAGCCTGCTTATCTGTGTGAATTTGGGCTAAAAAAGATAAGCCCGCCAACATAACACCACTAGGTCTTAATTACTATTTTTATAAAATTTATCCAGATGACGTTTTCTAGGCGAAAGGTGTCAACCGGTAGTGAGCTACTCTGGCTAGGCGAACTTACTTTTAGCTCGATTCAAGGTGGTAAAGTTGACCTTTCTGTCGTTGCTAGTATGGTCCTGCATGACTATTTTGAATAGCCTGGGGTGTGGTAGTCTTGCAAAAGGATGGTCTTCTCATACCCCCAAAATCGAAGTATAACCTTCTCTCTGAAACAGGCAGCAGACTATGCACACAATTAATTCAATCGGTTTTGTCGGGGTGGGCGATCTGGCCGAATACACGATCCAAGGCATTCGTCGCGGTGGTTTCTCAGGCACGATCTATCTTTGCCCGCGGAACCGTAAGATGTCGGCTCAGTTGGCGGCGACCTGGGATTGCAGTGTGTTAGACAGCAATCAGGCCGTTGCGGATGCCAGTGAGTGTTTATTTATTTCGACTCGCCCCACCCACTGTATTGACGCCCTGAAAGCCTTGTCATTGCAGCCGGGGCAGCTGCTGATTAGCGTCGTGGCGGGTATGCAGCTGGCCGCGTTGCGGGCGGTGGTACCAGAGCAGACTGAGATCGTACGCGCCATGCCGGTGAATGCTGCGCAGGCCGGAGCCAGTCCAACGCTGGTATACCCGCGCCATGCGACGGTGGAGGCCCTGTTTGACTACTGCGGTGACAGTATTGGGTTGGAGACTGAGGCAGCGTTTGACCAGGGCAGCGTGTTGGCCTGCGTGTACACCTGGTATTTTTCACTGTTTGAGCAAATCATCCAGTCCACCAGTAACGCCGCATTGCCGCCGGATAAGGCGCGGCAGCTGGTGTTGGGCATGGCGCAGGGCGCGGCCAGTTTGGCGCTGCAAAAAGCGGCTTCACCGGGCGAAATTGCGACGGCGATAGCCACGGAGGGCACGTTTTCCAAGCTGGGGCTGGATATGCTGCAACAGCAGGGGGCGTTTGCGCCCTGGGATGAAGCCTGCCAGCTATTGCTACAGCGCATGAGTTATCAGGCGTGAGGGTCTAAGTGTCATGCTGCCTTCCTGGATAATCGTCCTGTGCGCGCTGGTGTATATCGGTATCCTGTTTGCCATCGCCTACTATGGCGACAGCGTCAGTTATGCGAATAAGCTGCGCCCCTATCGCGGCATTATCTACAGCCTGTCATTAGCCATTTATTGTACCTCTTGGACCTATTACGGCGCGGTGGGCAGCGCGGCGACCAACGGCTGGCGCTATATTGCGATTTACCTCGGCCCGATGCTGCTGATTTTATTCGGCTACCGCTTTCTGAAAAAAGTGGCCACCATTTGTAGCGAACAGAATATTACCTCGATCGCCGATTTTATTTCTTCGCGCTATGGTAAATCACCCCAGCTGGCGGTACTGGTGACGCTGATTGCGATTACCGGCACGCTGCCTTATATCGCACTCCAGCTGAAGGCTATTGCCTCCAGTTACGGCGTGCTGACCGGTTTGCCGCTGGGCGAGGTTGGGGGAGCGCTGCATCACCCGCTTAATTGGGCACCTGATCTAGATGCTGCGAGCAGTTCTGTGGGCAATTCACTGTGGCGTGATACCGGTTTTATCGTGGCCCTGGTGATGGCGGTGTTTAGTATTCTGTTTGGTACGCGCTATGTGCATGCCAGTGAACATCATGAAGGGCTGATTCTGGCGATTGCCTTTGAGTCGATTGTGAAACTGTTTGCGCTGACTTTGGTGGCGTTGCTAGCACTGTTTGTACTGTTTGAGGCGCCAGACTTTGCGTGGGATCGCCTGATGGCTGATCCGCAGTCGGCGAAACTGTTGACGTATTCTTTACCCACCGAAATGCTGGAACTGACGTTCCTGAGCCATACCGTGCTGGCGATGGCGGCTATTTTCTGCCTGCCGCGACAGTTTCACGTTAGCTTCGTTGAGGTGACGCATCCCGGTGATATGCGGCGTGCGCGCTGGCTGTTTCCGCTGTACTTGCTGCTGACGACGCTGGTGGTGATTCCGATCACGCTGGCCGGGTCGATGGTGAATACTCAAACCGGGATGAATGTAGCGGCGATTGTGCCAGATATGTTTGTACTGACCCTGCCGATGCTAGAGGGCAGTGAGGCGCTGACGCTGCTGGCGTTTATTGGGGGGTTTTCAGCGGCGACCGGCATGATTATTGTCGCGGTGATTACGCTGAGCACTATGGTGTGTAATGACATTGTGATGCCGCTGCTGTTCCGGGTGCAGTCACTTGAGCTGCGTCGGAAAGATGATCTGACGCAGCTGCTGCTGCTCATCCGGCGCGTGTCTATCGTGCTCATCCTGATTCTGAGCTATTTCTATTATCGGTATATCGATGATGAAAAGGCGCTGGCCTCGATTGGCTTAACTGCGTTTGTGGCGGCGATTCAGTTTGCCCCGGCGCTGATGGGTGCGGTGTACTGGAAGCAGGCCACTGGACGTGGAGCCATCGCGGGCTTGGTGGCGGGCTTTGCCGTCTGGCTGTATACCCTGTTTTTACCTGGTCTGCTGGCGGGTGTTTCTGGTTTTGATCGCCTGCTTAGCGCCGGGCCATGGGGCATTGACTGGCTGCGACCCTCGCAGCTGCTGGGCGTTACTGGGTTGGATGCGGTGACCCATAGCCTGCTGTTTAGTCTCGGGCTAAATATTCTGTGCTTCCTGCTGTTTTCAGTGCAGCGCAAACCTCAGCTGTTAGAGCGTATGCAGGCCGCAAGCTTCACTCATACGGTGAATGCGGGCACGATGGCGCAGGGCTTACCGTGGTGGAGCACTGCGGAAGTGGGTGAGCTGCGTCTGCTGGCAGAAAAATTTGTCGGTAAAAATGCGACGCGCCAAGCCTTTGCTGATTACACCGCAGCGCGCCGGGGTGAGCTGGTGCCAAGCGAGCAGGCCGATGCTGAGTTGGTGAATTTTACTGAGAATTTGCTGGCTGGGGCCATTGGTGCCTCATCGGCGCGGGTCATGATTAACTCGGTGCTGAATAAGAAAAAAGACCTGCCGCTGGAGGATGTGTTCAGCATTGTCGGCGAAACCTCACAGGCCCTGCAATTCAGTCAGGCGCTGCTGCATGCCACGATCGAGCACTTAGACCAGGGCGTGAGTGTGGTGGATGAGCACCTGAATCTAGTCGCCTGGAACAGTCGTTATTTGGAGATTTATGCCTATCCTGCGGGCCTGATTCAGGTGGGACGACCTATTGCCGAAATTATTCGCCATAACGCCCTCGCCGGAGAGTGTGGGCCGGGTGAGGTGGATGAGCATGTGGAAAAGCGCCTCAATCACATGCGGGCCGGCACGGTACACGCATTCCAGCGCTATCGCCCGGATGGCACTGTCTTACAGATTCAGGGGCGGCCCCTGCCGCGCGGTGGTTTTGTCACGAGTTTCACTGACATCACCGAATACAAAAAAGTGGAGCGTGAGCTGCGGGATATTAATGAGAATCTGGAGCAAATGGTCGGCGACCGCACGTTGGAATTATCGCAGGTCAATGAAGAGCTACAGCAGGCAAACCGCAGTAAAAGTCGTTTTCTGGCGGCGGTGAATCATGATGTGATGCAACCCCTCAATGCGGCGCGCTTATTTAATTCAGCGCTGGCAGAAAGCCCGGATGAGCGGGCCGTACTGACGGATCGGATTAGCAGTTCATTACGTTCGGCGGAGGAAATTATTCAAACGCTGATTGCCATTTCCAAGCTGGACAGCGGCGTGGTGAAGGCCAATATCACCACGTTTAATATTAATAAAGTGCTGAGCACGCTGCAAACGGAGTTTGCGGTGATTGCGGCGAATAAGCAGATTCGGTTTAGGATGCTGCCCTGTCAGGTGATGGTGCGTAGCGATGCCCATTTGCTGCGCCGTATCCTCCAGAACTTTATTTCCAATGCGCTGCGCTATACCCCACCGGGGGGGCGGGTGACGGTGGGGTGTCGGCGGGTCGGTTTTGCGACCGGGGAGCCGCAATTGACCGTTTGTACGCTGGATACCGGGATCGGGATTGCCTATAGCGACCAGGAAGTGATTTTTGAGGAGTTTCGGCAGCTGGATAACCAACAGTTCGATGAGACCAAAGGCGTTGGTCTGGGGTTGTCGATTGCGCGACGGCTGGGACAGATTATGGCGCATCCGCTAACGATGGTCTCAGAGCTGGGCCGGGGCAGCCTGTTTGCGGTTACGGTGCCGGTGAGTCTTGAACTAAGTCAGCCTGCGCTGGCCGCGCAGCCCGAGTTGGCGGCAGCGGCGTCACCGTCGCTGCCGATTGCGGGCCTGAATGTGCTGTGCATCGATAATGATAAGGACATTCTCGATGCGATGGCGGCGTTGTTAGCACGTTGGTCGTGTCAGTCTTTGGGGGCGACTACGGCTGCGACAGCGCTGGCTGAGATGGGCGCGCGGGGTTATCGCCCGGATGTGATACTGGTGGATTATCATCTGAATAATAATGAGAAGGGGCTGGCGGTGATGGATCAGTTGCGTGCGGCCTTGGGACAGGATATTCCGGGAGTGCTGATTACGGCGGATGTGGATGAACAGCTGATGTTGGAGGCCAAGGCACGCGGCTATCGCTACTTGCGCAAGCCGGTTAACCCAGTGTTATTGCGCAAGGTCTTGGTGCGGGTCGCGCAGCATGCGACTAAGTGATTGTTATGCACCCGCCACACCCGCCGCCACCTAACGCAGCGCTTGCCACCAGGGCTTAACCGTCCCCGGTTGCTGGGCGGTTAAAACATCACCTGCGATGGGCGTAGTGAGTTTAACGCCGCGTTTCTTCGCTGCTGCGGTGACTCGCTCCAACGGTTCGTACCAGGGATGGAACGATAGATCAAACGTGCCATTATGTACTGGCAGCAGCACTTTGCCGCGCAGGTCGAGATGCGCCTGGACAACTTCTTCGGGGAACATGTGGACATCCGGCCAGTCCGTATTATAAGCGCCTGTTTCCAGCAGCGTTAGGTCAAACGGCCCGTACTTGTCGCCGATGGTTTTAAAGCCAGCAAAATAACCGGAATCGCCGCTGTAATACAGGCTTTCCCCGCGAGTTTTAATCACCCAGCTCCCCCACAGGGTCGAGTTACGATCATTCAGGCCACGCCCAGAAAAGTGTTGCGATGGGGTGAAGGCCAGTAGGGCATGCTCGGTTTGCAGTTCCTGCCACCAGTCAAAAACCTGGATTTTCTCTGGCGCGACGCCCCATTTCTTTAGGTCACCATCGGTGCCGAGTGGCACTAGAAATTGTTGTGTGGTGGCTGCGAGTTGCTCGATGCTGGCTTTATCCAGGTGGTCGTAATGATTATGCGAGATCAGCACGCGCGTAATCGGTGGCAGCTCAGCTAGGCCAATGGGCGGCGGGTGGAAGCGTTTTGGGCCAATAAAGCTGAACGGTGAGGCCCGCTGTGAAAACATAGGGTCAATCAGCCAGTATTCGCCATACACTTTCAATAACACGGAGGAGTGGCCGAGCTTAATCAGGTGTAGAGTGGTGTCGCTGAGGGCTTCCAGCTGGGCACGGCTCACGGTTTTTACGGGTACCGGTTTGGTCGGTTCCGGGTCAACTTTCTCTGCGGTTACCCAGCGACCCATGATTTTAATGAATGTAGTGAAACCGCGCGCTGGCTGCGGGGCAGTATTTTGAAATTTACCGTCTTGAAAGTGCTGGGAGTCTTTGAGGCGGGCGGTGACGCTGGCGCTGAGTTGACTGTTGACGGCGCAGGCACCAATAATAGTGATTAGGCCAATGATGAGCAGCCATTGAACGATTTTGAGTAATGGGTAAACAGTTTTCATCTATACTACGGTATAGTAAGGCTTATGGTTTTAGCAAGTTTCAGCGCCGCCATTTTTTTCGCGCTCATTACGCCCGGCCCTGGTGTATTGACGACGGCAGGCATCGGGGCAAATTTCGGTTTTCAAGCCGGTATCCGTTTTGTGGCCGGGCTGTTTGTCGGCAATAACAGCGTGTATCTCGCGGTTGCGCTCGGCATGTTTAGCGTGCTGGAAGCGTTGCCAACGCTACGCATGGCACTGGCGGTGGTTTCGCTATTGTACCTGCTGTATCTGGCGCTGAAGATTGCATTGGCCGGAGCGCAGGTGGCGTTTATCAAGCCGCAGCAACCGCCCAGTTTTTGGGGCGGGGTGCTACTGCAGTTTGTCAACCCGAAGGCTTATGCGGTGAATGCCTTTTTCCTGTCGAACTTTGCCTTATTGGAACAGGCGCCAGTGACGGAAGTAGCGCTAAAATTCGTCATTATCAACCTGTTCTGGATACCCATTCACTTCATCTGGTTGGGCCTGGGCGTTGGCCTCCAGCGGCTGGAGTTGCCAGCGAGCCTCCAGCGCGGCATTAATATTGCGATGGCCCTGGCGATGCTGCTGGTGGTGGGGCTGGCGGCGTGGGTAGCGCAGTCTGCTTGATTTAGGGCAGTCGGTACAGCGCTGCGAGCTGGCGTGCTATGGAGCCGTACGCGGTATTACTGACTGACCACATAGCGCAGTAGGGTAACGACCTGTTCTGGTGTCTGTGCCCAAGCCATGGCTGCGCCGTCGACTTCTTTCAGCGGATGAATGAGCTTGGCATCATGCAGGGTGATATAAGGCGTGCCCAGCGCGGCACAATAGCCTGCGTCAAAGGCAGCGTTCCACTGCTTGTATTGATCACCGAAGCGAATGATGGCGATATCACATTGCTCCAGCCGGTTTTTAGTCCGAATGGCGTTCACTTTGGCTGACTTATGATCACGCCAGAAAGCTTGGTCTTCCGCTCCTAGGACGTCGCCCGCCGCATCACTGGCCGCGTGATCGGTGACCGCTGAGGTAAAGGTGATTGGCAGTTCAAGGGCTGCGGCACCCTGCATGATTTGGTCGCGCCAGTCGGTGTGAATTTCGCCTGAGAGGTAAACAGTCCAGTCCATTATGATTTCCTGATAACGTTGATTAAGGTCGTCGGTTAACGCCAGTATAAACAGTCCGCTCTAGATTTATAAGCCCGGTGTAGGCTCGAAACTTCACCCCGCCGCACGTATACTAGGCGCTGTCCAAATCCAACGGAATGCGCCTTATGGCTAAACCCTCAGTCACCTCCACCGATGTTGCCAGACTGGCGAATGTCTCGCAGTCAGCGGTTAGTCGCACCTTCACATCCGGGGCGAGTGTGTCAGACAGCACGCGCAGCAAAGTGCTGGCGGCGGCAGAAACGCTGGGGTATCGGCCTAATGCGTTGGCCCGTTCATTAATTAGTGGGCGCTCGCACATCGTTGGGCTGGTTGTCGCTTATCTGGAGAATCATTTTTATTCCATTGTGATCGAGCGGCTGTCGCGGGCGTTACAGGCGCGGGGTTATCATGTGCTGTTGTTTATGACCGAACCAGGGCAGCAGGACAAGGTGATCGGTGATATTTTGCAGTATCAGATTGACGGAGTGGTGCTGGCGTCGGTCACGCTGTCCTCGCAGATCGCGGAGGAATGTGCGGCGCTGGGGGTGCCGGTGGTGCTGTTTAATCGCTATATCGCCGATGCTCAGGCCAGTTCAGTGACTTCAGATAATGTGGACGGTGGTTACAAGCTGGCGCGGTTTTTGGTAGCGAAAGGCTTCCAACGCATTGCCTATATCGCCGGGCAGGAGAACGCTTCGACTAACCTGGATCGTGAACAGGGGTTTGTGCAAGGACTGGCCGAGTCCGGTCAGCGGCTGTGGAAGCGCGAGGTTGGTGATTACCTGTTTGAAGGTGCGGCGGAGGCGGCGCGGCGTTTATTGCAGTCCGATGAGCGACCGGATGCTATTTTTGTCGCGAATGATCATATGGCGTTTGCGGTCATGGATGTGATTCGCAGCGAGTTTGGCCTGCGCATTCCGGCGGATATTTCAGTGGTGGGTTACGATGATGTGCCAGAAGCGGCGTGGCCTGCGTATGACTTAACCACGGTCGAGCAGCCGGTGGATGAGATGATTACCGCTGCGGCGGAGATTCTGCTGGAGCAGATGGAGCACAAAGTGGTGAACCCAGCACACCGAGTGGCTGAGGCCCGGTTGGTGGTGCGGGGGTCTGCGGGTTGATGGTGCTACTAACTGAGTAGAACTATTGCGTTGGAACTGACGATGCGTAGTGCTAACGCTCAGCATAAGAAACCGTATAGTTCTTGCCTTGTTTCAGTTTCTTATAGTTACCAAACACTTCTTTCAAGTTGCGTTTCATGTACTCACGCAGGCCATTAATCGTCACGAGGTATAAGCGTCCACCCGGCTTTAGGTGGTGTTTAGCATCATGCAGCATGATGCTCATCATTTCCTTGCCCACTTTCGCGGGTACATTAGAGGCGATTACATCAAAGCGCTGGGCTTTGTCTAAGTGCTGAAAACCGTTGCTGAGTATGGCTTGCGCATTGGGCAGGCGGTTTAATTCAGCATTGCGATTGCTGTATTCCACCGCCATAAAATCCTTGTCGGCCATGAGCGTCTGGCCCTGGGAGGCGAGCTTAGCCATGCTTAGCCCAATCGGGCCGTAACCACAGCCTAAATCAAAGCAGTCATCATCAGCAGTAAGGTGAATATATTTCAGCAGTAGTTCAGTGCCTTCATCAATCGCGCGCGGTGAAAAGATGCCCCAGGTGCTAGTGAAGGTCAGCGTGTGGCCGCAGAGTTCGGCCTCAAAGCGCAGGTCTTTACGAATTTCGCGCAGGTAAGCTGGGTTAGTGTTTGCGTTCATGCTTGCTGTCCATTGTGAGTCGCAGGTGCCGCAGCCGTCTGCGCGGCGGCGTCTTCCAGCTGCTGGAAAACCTGTTGTGCAGTCGCTAGCGCAGCGGATAAGTCCACGTTGAGCGTGCAGAAGTGACCCATTTTACGGCCTGGACGCGCTTCGTGTTTACCATATAAATGCAAATGGTTTGCGGGCTGTGCTAGCAGGCTGTGCCAGTCCGGTGTCGCGCTGCCCCAAACCTCACCCAGCAGATTAGTCATCACTACGGGGGTGTGCAGTGTAGAATCACCAAACGGCAGGCCACATACCATGCGTACCTGCTGCTCAAATTGTGAGGTCAGGCAGGCATTAAGCGTATAGTGGCCGCTATTGTGGGTGCGCGGCGCTATTTCATTCACCAATAGCTCGCCTTGTGAGGTGACAAAAAATTCCACGGCCATTACGCCGACGAAGGCCAGTTTATCGGCCAGCTGTCGGGCGGCGGCCTGTGCGGCCTGGGCAAGCTTGGGTTCCACCCGTGCGGGCACCAGGGTTTGATGCAGGATGCCGTTGTGGTGAATGTTCTCTGCGACTGGAAAGCAGTCGCTGTCCCCGGCTTCATTACGCGCTAGAATCACGGAAATCTCACAGGCTAAAGCAACCCGCTGTTCCAACACGCAGGCCACTTGTTGTAGCGTATTAAACGCTGCCAGCGCTTCATCCGGGCTGTGTACGCTCAGTTGGCCTTTGCCGTCATAGCCAAAGCGTGCGGTTTTCATGATCGCCGGGAAGCTAAAATCTTTGGCGGCTTCGGCAATATCCGCAATTTGGCGGACAGTGACGTAAGGGACGGGTGATAAACCGCAGTCGCTAATAAACTGCTTTTCGACGATGCGATCCTGTGCGACCTTGACCGCAGCAGCACCGGGGTGTACCGGACACAGCTGGCTGAGTAATTCCAAGGTTTGGGCTGGAATATTCTCAAATTCGGTGGTGATCACCGCGCAGCGTTGGCCCAGCGCATGCAGCATATGCTCATCATCATAAGCGGCAATCAGGTGTTCATTAGCGAGCTGGCCCGCCGGGCTAAGCGGGTCGGGTTCGAGCACAATCACACGATAACCCATGGTGCGGGCGGCTACCGTAAACATGCGGCCGAGCTGGCCGCCACCTAACATACCGATAGTAGAACCGGGTAATAACATATATCCATTGCTCCGGGGGCGCTAATCCTTAAGCGTTTATATAGAGGGGATCAGCGGGTGATAATAGGTTTAGGGTTTGTTCCTGTACTGACAGCAGCATTGGCCTAAGGCTAGGCTGCGCGGTCTGTTTGGGCGGCGTCAGTGTTCCGGCGGCAGCGTCATATTCATGGCGGCCTGCCGCTGTGCTTCACGAAAAGCATGCAGTTTCTCAGCCAGCGCCTTATCTTCATTGGCTAACATGGCGACGGCAAATAAAGCCGCATTGGCCGCGCCCGCTTCGCCAATGGCAAACGTGGCCACCGGGATACCTTTTGGCATTTGTACGATAGAGTGGAGTGAGTCCACGCCTTTCAGGTGACGTGATGGCACGGGTACACCCATCACCGGGACCGTGGTTTTGGCCGCTAGCATGCCCGGTAAGTGTGCCGCGCCGCCTGCACCTGCGATAATGCATTTCAGGCCGCTCGCTTCTGCGGTTTCGGCATATTCAAACAACAAGTCTGGGGTGCGGTGTGCCGAGACTACTTTATACGTATGAGCGATACCAAAATGTTCCAGTTGTGCAACAGCGGCTGACATCACCGGCCAATCACTGTTGCTACCCATTACAATTCCCACTAACGGCTGCATGCGTTTGTTGCCTGCCTTTACAAGAAAATCTGTTAGTATAGCGCCTTGAATCACTTCACACTACTGAATGGACATGAATCAGGCTTCTGTTGTGCCATCTGCGGACTCTGAGTTGGGGCCGGAGGTGCTGGAAACGAACTTAGCGGGACTGGCCCTGCTGGCGCGCGGTAAGGTGCGCGATATTTATGCGGTTGATGAGCAGCACCTGTTGATTGTGGCTAGCGATCGTCTGTCTGCTTTTGACGTTATCTTGCCGCAGGCGATACCCGGTAAGGGCGCGTTGCTCACCCGCGTAGCGCTGTTCTGGTTTGCTCAGCTCGCTGATATTATTCCTAATCACATCAGTGCCTTAACCTTGGATGACCTGCCGTTAACCCCGGATGAGAAACACAACCTACAACACCGGAGTATGCTGGTGCAGCGGCTGCGGCCACTGCCGGTGGAAGCGATTGTGCGGGGTTATTTGATCGGTTCGGGTTGGAAAGATTATCAGGCCAGCGGTAGTCTATGCGGCCTGGAATTGCCTTCCGGTTTGTCGCAGGCTAGCCTTCTGCCTGAGCCAATTTTCACCCCATCAACTAAGGCGGCTGTCGGCGGTCATGATATTAATATCAGTTTTGCGCTGATGCAGGACAAGATAGGCGCTGAGCGCGCGGAACAGATTCAACAGGTGAGTCTGGCGCTATATGAACGTGCGGCGCGCCACGCCGCCGCGCGGGGTATTATTATCGCCGATACCAAATTTGAATTTGGGTTGGATGACAATGATGAGCTGGTGTTGATTGATGAGATTTTAACCCCTGATTCATCGCGCTTCTGGCCCGCCGCGCATTATCAGCCTGGCATGAGCCCGCCGTCGTTTGATAAACAATTCGTGCGCGACTATCTGGAAACGCTGAGCTGGGACAAAACCCCACCTGGGCCGATGTTGCCGGATGATATTATTAAGCGCACCGCCGCCAAGTATCAGGAAGTGGCTGATTTATTGATGCAGCCCGCTAGCGCTTAGTGGTTGATGCGCGTATTCGCCGAGATTGGATCAATCTTAAATCGTTAATACAGGCGCAGCTTAGGCGCAGTATGAGGACAAAATGCACGTACTAGTAACAGGTGCTGCTGGTTTTATCGGCATGCACGCAGTGATTGCACTGTTGGCACGCGGTGACCGAGTGACGGGTGTTGATAATCTTAATGATTATTACCCGGTGCAGCTCAAACAGGATCGTTTGGCAAACATTGCGGCCCATGACCCACAGCAGACGTTTTCGTTTCTGCCGTTGGATATTGCTGATCGCGCTGCGATGGAACAGCTATTTAAAGCACAGTCGTTTGATGCCGTGATTAATCTGGCGGCGCAGGCGGGCGTGCGCTATTCGCTGGAGAATCCGCTGGCGTATATCGATAGCAATATCACCGGCTTTGCCCATGTACTGGAAGGCTGTCGCCATCATGGCGTCAAGCACTTAGTGTATGCCTCTTCTAGCTCGGTATACGGTGCCAACCAGTCGATGCCGTTTTCGGTGCATGATAATGTTGATCATCCCCTTTCACTGTATGCGGCTTCCAAAAAGTCCAATGAGCTAATGGCGCACACCTATTCGCACCTTTATGGGTTGCCGACGACTGGCCTGCGCTTTTTTACGGTTTATGGGCCATGGGGGCGGCCTGATATGTCGCCCATTAAGTTTGCGCGCGCTATTTCAGCCGGTGATTCGATTGATGTTTATAACTATGGTAAGCATAGGCGCGACTTCACCTACATTGATGATATAATCGCAGGGATAGTGGGCACCTTAGACCGTCCGGCCTGTGGAAATAGCAGCTGGGACGGAAAAACACCGGATCCTGGAAGCAGTTTAGCCCCATGGCGTGTCTATAATATAGGGAACCAGCAGCCTGTTGAGTTATTGGATTATATTGCTGCGATCGAGGAGCGCCTTGGCAAAAAGGCTGAGATGAATCTTTTGCCCCTGCAACCCGGCGACGTGATAGACACTTATGCTGATGTGGATGCATTAGCCAAAGACGTTGGTTATCGACCTTCTGTACCCGTAAAAGAAGGGATCGACCACTTTATCCGCTGGTTTAAGGACTATTACGGGATTTGCTGATTTCAGGTTTTTTGGTATGCAAAAGCTCAGGCAACAACAATTATTTGACCGTGTATTCGACAGATTGCCGGATCATGTCACGCTGCTGTTAATTATTATTAGCGGTTTTCTATTGGCCCGTCTGACCTGGATGATGTTCCCCTCAGACCCCACGCTCATTGGCTCTGTAGCGACAGAACAGGAAGTGTCCTCCCTACAGGGGGGGGTCTCAGTGATTAAGGCGCATGCTAAATCAGCTGATTTAGGTAAAGAAATTGCCAGCTATCACTTGCTGGGGGTGTACAAGCCACCAGCACCGCAAAAAGTAGCGCAGTCTCAGTCTTTCGAAGTGGCAGAGCCTCAGCCCGAACCTAAAAAGCCACTGCCTCCGATGAATTTGGTGGGTGTTTATGCATTGGGCGGTAAGTCAGGCGTTGCGATTATCAACCTCAACGGTAAGCAGGAAGTCGTTGGGTTGGGTGAAACGATTGGTGAGAGCGACGCAACCCTAGTCAAAGTGCTGGCCCAAAGCGTGGAGGTCTCCTGGGAAGGTGAGGTTTCGACGCTGCACATGCCTAATATTGATAAAACAGCACTGTCGGCGATCCAGTTGCCAGCGAGTCAGCAGCCGACAGACCAGCAGGCCATGCAGCCAGAGGCATTAGCGCAGGGCCAGCAGCAGTTTAATGCTGAAATGACTACCGAGCTTCAGCCGCAGTTTAATGATCAGGATGCGGATCTGGGCGCTGATATAGGCGCTGATTTAGGCGCTGGCATTGTGGCCGATAGTTTCAGCGGCGGCGGTACTGGCGCAGGTGGCGTGGAGCCCAGGCTGCCACCGACAGTAATACAAAATCGGGCTAACCCGGTGAATAATAATGCGTTGGGAAGCAGCAGTGGCGGCAACACCAATAATGCCAATAACGCTGCGCCGCGTTTGGCTGATTTCCGGGAGAAAATCCTAAGTAATAATATCAACTTGCTGCAAGTGATTCGGCCCAGTCCCAAAAGAGAAAATGGTAAGCTGGTTGGTTTTCGGATTCGGCCCGGCACCAATCGAGCACTGTTCCAGCAAACGGGTCTACAGTCCGGCGATATTGTGACGCACGTTAATGGTACGCCGCTGACCAGCAATACGGTAAGCATGCAGGCGATGCGTTCGCTGTCTACGGGCTCAGGGGCGGTGTTGAACGTGATGCGCGGCGGCCAGCCAACGACGGTCAATGTGTCGTTCTAGCCGCGTGCCAGTTTAATGCCGTTGGGCATCGGTGACTGAGGCCAGCTGAACCAAACGCTCTAGCGCATCGGCTAATTGCAGCGTGTCACTGATCTGAATCGTAATCTCAAACAGTGAGAATTCGCTGTCGTGCGTCGGCCTGCTGTTAATGCTAATAATATTAATCTGCTGGCGTGCCAGCACATCCGCAATGTCGCGCAGCATGCCGGGCTGATTGTAGCCTGATACCAAAATATCAGCGGCATAGTCGGTCGCATTTAAGCCCCAGCTCACCTCAATCAGGCGGTTCTTTTGCTCCGCTGGCATGTGCGTGATATTTGAACAGTCTGTGCGGTGGACTGAAATACCGCGTCCCTGCGTAATATAACCAACAATCGTGTCACCAAACACGGGCTGGCAACACTGCGCGGTTTGTGTGTATAAATCCTCCACGCCCCGCACCACAATATCAGAGACACGCGGCGTTTCTTTCTTTTTAACTTTGCGAAAGCGGATTTCTTTGGTCTGCGAGCGAATCAGAGTATCCGCCAGCTGTTTCGGGCTGATGTCGCCGCGCCCGAGGGCAATGAGGAAGTCACGTTCATTTTGACGACCAAACGTTTTAATCAGCGCATCAGTTTTTAAGGCGGGCAGGTTCAGCAGGTGCTTTTCGCGCTCCAGGATTTCTAGGCCCTCTTTGTGATTATTGTCATGGTCTTGTTGTCGGAACCAATGATTGATTTTCTGGCGGGTGCGGGTCGATTTAATGTAGCCGAATGATTCATTTAGCCAGTTCATCCGAGGGCGCGCTTCTTTGCCGGTGAGAATTTCGACCTGTTCGCTGTTATGTAACTCATAGTTTAGCGGGACAATCGCGCCATTCACTTTCGCCCCCTGGCAGCGGTGGCCAATATCCGTGTGGATGGCGTAGGCGAAGTCGATGGGGGTAGCCCCCTTGACCAGGTCAATGACTTTGCCTTTCGGCGTTAGCACAAATACCCGGTCAGAGAACAGCTCGGTATGGAAATCTTCCAGTAATTCACTGTCTTCAATTTCACTATCGAGTAGGCGACGTAAGGAGGAGACCACGTTCTCCAGCGCCTGATCGTACTTGCCGCCTTCCTTATAGCGCCAGTGTGCGGCCACGCCCAGTTCTGCAAAATGGTGCATATGCTCGGTACGAATCTGAATTTCGACATGGCGTCCGCGCGGCCCAATCACCACGGTGTGGATGGATTGATAGCCATTGGGTTTGCGATTGGCGATGTAATCATCCCACTCTTCTGGGATGTGTGGCCAGCGCTCATGTACCATGCCGAGTATCTTGTAGCAGGTTTCAATGTCCGTGACGACAATGCGAATGGCGCGCAAGTCGTACAGCTGCGCAATGCCAATGCCTTTGCGGCGCATTTTTTTCCAGATGCTATAGATATGTTTGGGGCGACCCGAGACCTGACCGTCGATGCCTGCGCCCTGCATCATTTTGCTAATTACCGCAGTGAAGTCCTCGATGTAGCCTTCGCGCTCCAGCCGGGTATTTTGCAGCGACTTGGCGATACTCTTGTATTGTTCTGGCTCAATGAAGCGGAAGGCAAGATCTTCCATCTCCCACTTGATATGGCTGATACCCAGACGATTGGTGATCGGCGCATAAATATCCATGGTTTGGTGGCCGGCACAGCGGTGTTTGTCGGTGATCTCTGATTCGGCTAATAAGCGCAGAAATTGTAGGTGCCAAGCCAGTTTGATCAGTACCGCACGAATATCTTTTACCAGGGCTAACAGCATACGCCGGATTTGTTCGGCCTGTTGTTTTTCGGTGAGTGTGGCGGCGTTACTTTGTGTGGACTCGCGGAAGTGGTGCAGAGTGCGCATGTTCTCGCATAGAGCAGCAACTGCGGCACCATATTCTGTCGCAATATCTTCGATTTCTGTCGTGTCCAGAAAACTAGGATCGGAGAGCAGCGTCGCCAGCAGCGTCGCCTGATCAACATCAATACTGCGTAGGGTTTCGGCAACGTCCAGGCTGTTGGGGTAAAGGCTTTCGCTGTCGTATTGTACGGGGTCGAGTAAGACGCGCACAGTCTGTTCCAACAGCTCGCGGTCTGCGGGATTATCTGACACCCATAGCCGCTCAACCCAGCGCTCCAGGTCGCGTGACTCTGTATTTACCAGCTGACTGTGTTGCATGGCGTGTTAAAAAATATGCCCCAATAAATGCTTATAATGATTGGATGAGTGTAACAATTTCGCTGAAATTTGTCATGATTGCATCGGGTTCAACGTCTCCGTGCCAAGCTTGCTTGGTGGGGTTGAACCAGATAGTACGCAATCCGGCGTGGTTTGCGCCAATAATATCTTTTTCTGGGTCATCACCCACATAAACCATAGCGCTGGCATCGACCGCAGCCAGCTTAAGGGCCTGCTGAAAAATCAGCGGGTTAGGCTTGGCAACACCCGCGGCGGCTGAGCTGTGAGCGAAAGAAAAAAAGTGGCCGATTTCTTGCACGCGCCGGACTTCAGCATTGCCGTTGGTAATCACGCCGAGCTGATAGTGCTTGCTGAGCTGTGCGAGCGCGGGTACCACATTTGGAAACAATTCGACCTGATTGCGGGCCGTCAGAAAGCGTTCAAAAGCGGCGCTAACCCACGAGGTCTCAAGCCCAAACTCTTGCGCGAGGTCCTCCAGCCAGAGGATGCGCAATTGACCGAGGTCATGATGCAGACTGGGATGTTTGCGCATAAATTTACCGCGTGCGCTGACTAATTGGTCGAGTGAGTAGCGTTGGGTAATGACCGGCTGATGCTGTTCCAGCCACCGGTATAGTGCTTGCTCGGCGCGATCAATAACGGTTTTACAATCCCAGAAGGTATCATCAAGGTCAAACGCAATGCAGCAGATAGGCGACATAGGCTTTCATGGCTCTTATGAGGTTAAATGATTGGCGTTAATTTCCAACGCGACGAAGCTGAAGCGCAGGCTAAACACGTTTCCCCCTGCTGGCCTGCAAGGTTTTATCTGTTCCATGATAGCATCGAAACACCCCTACAACCGCTGTTAGGCGGAAGAAAAATGCGAGGCCTGTTGGGGGGCGTGCTGCTGTGCTGCTCGGGCTGCGCGCAGCGGGGCTAATTTCACCCCGACTCGTAAGAGAATGCGTAATCCGGTAAAACAAGTATGGCGCACTGATGTAAAGCCTGTTGGCTATGCGGAGAACCTATGCTTGTCTGCTGCGTCGGATAATCACAATCAGTTCGGGTGCTGCGCCAAAGGCCAGGCTCAAACATAAGGTTAATGTGACGAAGATGAGGTAATAGTGTGACTACAAAAAATCCAAACCCACAGGGTAAAGGTCTGGTGCCTGTGCTGGCGGCGTTGCATGCTGCTGGGCGCAGTATTGTTGTGCCGCCTAAGCAGGTGCAGCAGGTATCGGGTGAGCTTTTTACCTCGCTCTTTGTGCTCGGCAGTCGTTTTGGGTTTAAGCCCGTGGTGGGACGCAGCTATTGGCTCTACCGGCGGGACGGCGTGTTTAACTTATCTTTGTTAGCCCCAGAGCAGTGGAGTGCCCTAGTGTACGGCCAATATGTGGGGGCGTGTGAATTGCATACGGATTTAACTTGGACGCTTACCCTGGGCGCTGAGGCTTTGGCCGACCCCCTATTGATGCGCTACATCGCTCGTCAACGAGAAGTCTTTGAGCAGCAATTACAGGCCGCTGCCAGCGTTGATGATTTACTGCCGGTGTTTAAAGAAGAGCTGCCGTTTTATCAGCGGGTGTTTGCCTCAGCGCTGGCCGGGTCGCTGGGTGCTTCGATGCAATCCGCTGGGATAAGCGGTCTGAGCTATCAGGAAGCCGCCGGGTTATTGGAGTCCCAGCAGGAACCCACGGCATCAACATGATTCCGCGGCTGCTATTGACTGCGCATGCGCCTGAATGCGGCGAAGCTCCCGCAGATTAGCAATAAATGCAAGGGTAGCGAGCCACCGCCACCATTCTGGGGCGTATTAGTCGTAGTCGCAGTGTTAGCGTTGCTGGGCTGGGCATTATCCTGCCGGTAAGTGGCAATGCGCGGTATGAGGCCAGACAGTGCAAAAAAGACATTATCACTGCATTTGACTCGCAGCGTTTGTGCCGCTGTGCTGAGCTGGATAGTGGTGCTGCCATCATTGGGTGTCTTGAGCTGAAGGTTCTGAAAACTGACCCCGCGATCATTGGTATAGGCAATATCAACAGTGGCACAGTTAATGGGCGCCTGATCGGTGCCTGCGACCTGCCAGCGGATTTCATGTTCACCCGTGCTTAGGTTGCCAGCGGGTGAGAGCACACGGAAGTCTGAGCCGGTATCGTGGACACTGAGTGTAATATCATCACTGCTACTCGCGCCCTTGCCATCGCGTACATTAAGCCGAAAGTTTAAACGGCGATTTGAGCGTGGCAGGCTTTCCCCAGCGGCGGCGGCCTGGCCTTGCAGCAATCGCTTTATGTCTGGCACATACCGCAGGCCGTTGGTGCTGAGACGGTTACTCTTGATCAGCGGATTATTGGCGGTATCGATGTCTGTGCCAGAGGCCGTACCGATGTCTAACTGATCCCAGCCATACAACAGCTTATCGCCATCACCATCGCTGGCGGAGCCTTGCAAGATAAAAGGCGTGCGGGCTGGAATGGTATAATCATTGCCGGCATTAACGCGCGGGGCCAGATTGTTAATCGTGGTATCCTCGGCGCAAGACGCGCCGTGGCCGTCGAATAGAATGCGGTGAATTTGATCGATAGAAGCGCTGTGCAGCTGAGGGTCAACATTGGGCTGGAGGTCGTCCGCGACGCACAGACCGGCATAGCTCATAATCGTGCTGCCGCTTCCTGGTTCAACTGCTGTGCTGGCAAACCGGCCACCAGCACAGGCGCTGTTGGTGCTATTAAACGTGTGGGTGGCACCCAGCTGGTGTCCTATCTCATGGGCAACGTAATCCACTATTGAGGCGTCCGCCAGCGGCGCATTGGATACGGTGACACCTTGTGCTTTGCGGTTGTGCTTACAAATCGATTCCACATAGGCGACGCCATTATTGCGTGCAGCGGCCCCTAGTACATGCCCAATGTCATAGCGGTTGCTGCCGACCCAGGTATCCAGTACCTGCTGATTTTGGTTGGCGATGGACAGCAGCGAATCACCATTAAAAGGGTCGGTCGCGGGGTCGTTAAACACCGTCTCGGTACCGCTGACCAGTTGGAGGGTAACCCCCAATTCCTGCTCATAAATTTCATTAATGCGGTTGACGGTACTGACAATTGCACTATAGGCGGCGGTTTTTGAGCCATTAAATGTTTGCGTGTATTCACCGGTTGCAGAGATTGCTAATGCATAGCGGCGGAGTTTATCGGCGCTGCCGCGCTGTGCCGTTGCCTTACGCTGCCATCGTGGGTTCAGCTGCGCCTGTTGCGGCCATGTCCTATTTGTCTGACTGGCACGTACGCCGCAGCTGAAGGTGGCGGCCGTGTGGGTGTGGCGTTGATAACTTTGGTAGAGATTAAGAGGGCGATTGAGGGCATCGCTGGTGGGTGCGGCCATGCGGCGATGGGAGGATTTTGGCAGTGACTGCGGCTCTATCAGCCATTGTTCACCCCGTGTGCTGCGTAATGAGATGCGTAGACCCAGCTCGGTTAGTTCGGCTCGGCCCGATAAAATGCGGGCATCGGTGCTACTCAATCGCCAAGTTTTGAGCTGGGGATAACGCTGTTGCAACTCTGGTGCTAAGGTGGCGACCTGCTGTAATTCAACAACGCTATTGCTGCCGTCTGGCAGCGGTAAGTTCAGCCGCAGTGGGGTTTCTGCAGCGGCAGCTGACTGTATGCGTGTCAGCAGTTCAGCGCTGTTCAGGCGCAGTGTGCGGCGCTGAGTGGTGTTGGCGGCTGTTGGGCTGCGGGCGTTTATATCCTGCCATAGCGGCGGTGTGGCAGCGGCTATTGGTGGCGCGAATAACAGGGCGAGTAATAACGTAGCGGGGTATAGCGCGCAGTGGGGATTGTTTATTCTAATCATAAAATAAATTTATCAATTCTGCCGCAAATAAACTTAGATGAGCGGTATAGACGGAACAGTTTGTGGTTTATCCGGCCTTAACGTTGGGCTTTAGCTGGATTTTTGCGCTTTGTTGCCGAGTAATTTTGCGCCAAAAAAACCACCGATATAGAGCATAACGGCGAGTAACAGCATGAGGTAGCCATAAATTTCTTCCTGGGGGGTAAAGGCATACCAGCAGCCGAAGATCATATAGAGCAGGGCAACCATGGTGGCGTAAACATGAGTCACCGGGTGGCCGCGTAGAATGCCGCGTATCAGTAGCGCTAGTGGCAGGATAAAAATCAGCATTTCCAGCCATAATTGCACTTCCTGCACCGGTGCAAGCCAGCCATTCCAAGCAGCAATCAAGCCGATTAGGCCAAACAGACCGCCAATAGCGCAGCCGCGCACCCACCATACCTGTAGCGGGAATGTGCGCTTTGCCTTGCGCTGGGATGTGCTGTTTTTATCTTGCATAAGGGTTCACGTTGTCGTGCTCATTAGTTGAATGCTCCAGCTATGCTTGCAGCTTGTCAGCCAGTGTCGCCAGCCGCTTGCCCAGGGCAAAGCACAGGCGTTGTTCCTCTGCGGTCAACGGGCGTTGGCTATCACTGCCGGAAACATGGCTGGGGCCATAGGGTGTGCCGCCGCTTTGCGTGCTGATCAGGTCGGCTTCGGAATAGGGCAGGCCGCTAATCAGCATGCCATGGTGCAAAAGCGGTGTCATCATAGCAAGGAGGGTGCTTTCTTGGCCGCCGTGTAGGCTGGACGTTGAGGTGAAGACACCGGCTGGTTTGCCGCTCAGCCCGCCGGAAAGCCAAAGTGCGCTGGTCTGCTCCAAAAAGGACTGCAGCGGGGCAGCCATATTACCGAAGCGTCCAGGGCTGCCGAGTGCCAGACCCGCGCAGCGTTTCAAGTCGTCAACGCTGGCATAGGGTGCACCGCTGTCTGGGATGCGGTCTGCCGTCGCTGCACACACTGCGGAAACTGGCGGCACGGTTCTGAGCACGGCTTCGGCGGAAGCGATACTTTCAACGCCACGGGCGATATAGCGCGCCATATCGGCGACTGAACCATGGCGGCTGTAATACAAGACCAGAATGTGTGTCATGCCTGCCTCATCGTGAGTGGAGCCCAGCAATCTAGCCTTATGTGACCAGCGCTGCAAGTTTCCGTAGTGAAAAAATCTTGTGTCAGACAATGAAAATCACGGGGTTTCATAGTAAAGTGCCTGACCTGAGTTTCCGGGCATTAAGTAGGTGAATCATGACGAATACGATCCGTATTGCGACCCGCAACAGTCCGCTGGCAATGTGGCAGGCCGAACATGTGGCTGCACGGCTGCGTACATTGCATCCGGGTTTACAGCCTGAAATTATTGGCATGAAAACCCGGGGTGATAAGCTGTTGGATAGCCCGCTGGCGAAAATTGGGGGTAAGGGTTTATTCGTGAAAGAGCTGGAAACCGGCATGCTAGAAGGTGCGGCGGATATCGCGGTGCATTCCATGAAGGATGTGCCGATGGCGCTGCCAGTGGGGCTGCATCTGCCGGTAATTATGCAGCGGGAGAACCCCTGCGATGCGTTGGTGTCGAATCGTTATAACAGCCTGGACGAATTGCCAGTGGGGGCTGTGGTTGGTACCTGTAGCCTGCGGCGTCAGACTCAGCTGCTAAGCCGCTATCCACACCTGAAAACACGCGACTTGCGCGGTAATATTAACACCCGTTTGGCGAAGTTAGACAACGGCGATTACGATGCGATTATTTTGGCGGCGGCGGGGCTGATGCGCATGGGATTTGCTGAACGCATGACGGAGGTGCTCACGCCGGAGCAGAGTTTGCCGTCCGTGGGGCAGGGCGCGCTGGGTATCGAATGCCGTTCGGATGATGCGCGGGTGAATGCCCTGTTGTTGCCGTTACAGCATGATGTCACCGCGCTGCGAGTGCGCACCGAGCGTGCGCTGAATAAGCGTTTAAATGGTGGCTGTCAGGTGCCGATTGCCGGTTATGCTGAATTAGAACAGGACCGGCTGCGACTCCGCGGGCTGGTGGGGTATCCTGATGGGTCTGTTTTGTATCGCTGTGAACTATCCGGTCCGGCGAGCGACCCGGAAAGTTTGGGTATTGCGGTGGCAGAAAACCTATTGGCTCAGGGCGGCGATAAAGTATTGGCTACCTTGGATATACACGATAACGCCTGAGCCTATTTTGATGCTGTATGAACACTGAAACTGAGTTGGCAGGGCTGCATATACTGGTTACAAGGCCCGCATCGCAGGCGGCGGCTATCTGTCAGCAGCTCGGCAGGATGGGGGCTGTAGTGGCCTGTTTGCCGGTGATTGAAATTGCGCCGCCGGTGGCCAAAGATAAGGCGCGTGCTGCTCTGCAAGAGATTGATAAATATGATAATGTGATTTTCGTTAGCTGCAATGCAGTGCTATGGGCATGGCGATTGTTGCCAACACTAGCCGTCTCGCCCTGGTCGCAGTGCCGCATTGGTGCCATTGGCCAGCAAACGGCTGCGGCCCTAGCGGCGCACGGTCTAGCGGTCGATGATGTGCCAACGCAGGGGTTTAACAGCGAGCAATTGCTGGCGCTGAGTACGATGCAGGCAGCAGAGGTGCGCGGGCGCAAATTATTAATTGTGCGTGGGCAGGGTGGTCGGACGTTATTGGCGCAAACATTAAGGCAGCGCGGTGCCGATGTGGCCGCCGCCGAGGTTTATCATCGGGTTTGCCCGTCACCCGCAGCGGCACAGGCACTGATCCAGCAGCAGGCGTTCAAACCGCTGGATGTGATTGCGATCACCAGCTGCGAAGGACTCCATAATCTACTGCATTTATTGCAGTCACCGGCTTGGCTATTCACTACGCCGCTGCTAGCGGGGAGCCAGCGCATTGCCAGCGTGGCGTGCCAGCTCGGCTTTAACGCGGATGTGATCGTGGCCGCGAACCCGAGCGACCACGCTATGTTGAGCGCACTGTCTGATTGGAGGCAAGGAATTATGCATGATAGGTAAATCAATGAGCCCGACGGATGAGCGCGTTGCCGACGCTTCAGTGGGCGTGCGGACAGCAGGCAACAGGCCTGCGCGGGCCAGAGGCGCCGGGTTTGCCCTTTTTATTGCGGGCATTGCCCTGTGTTTTACTGTTGTCGGCATTGCGGCGGGCTATAAACATTGGCAGCGTATGCATGATCGAGCCAAAGATAATGCGCGGCGGATTGAGGTGCTGGAAGCGGGCCTGGCGAATAAAATGGACAGCCGCAGCCTCGCGGCGCTGATGACCGTGCCAGTGCATAATGTGACTGAGGTATCAGTGAAAATTAATCAGCTGCTGGCACAGCTGCCGCTGCATAGTGAGCGGCCAATGGTGCTGTCGGTACAGGCTGCCGCGCCGGAGACAGCGTTGGGTCAAACGGCAGCGAACAACACCGCAAAGTCGGATGACGAGACCAACTTAGTCACGGCAGAAAATCCTTCGCTCTGGTCGGCTAGTCAGCAGCGCGTGTTAGCAGTGCTCAGTCATTTTGTCACAGTGCAAAAAATCGAGCCTTCTGTCGCGTCAGCGCTGCAACAGGAGCAGCAGGCCGCGGCACATAACCTGATTCGGCTGCGGCTGGAAAGCCTGCGATTGATGGCGCTCCAAGGAGACAGCTATGCTTATCAGCAGCAGCTTGAATTGTTGTACTACACTCTAAATGAAGTGATGGTTGACCATTACCCAGCGGAGCAGATTGCGGTATGGCGTACCGCACTAAACGAATTGGCCGCCGTAGATTTGCAACCGGAGCGGCACGACTTTGCAGTCGATTTACGTCAGCTGCGGCAAAGCTCACCGGAGAACCGGGCGGACTCAGATCAATGAACCGAGCCATAATGCGATGAGGGGGGGGTTGCTGTTAGCTGTCGTCGTAGTCGTTGTGGGTGGATGGCTGCTGGAGCGGATGTCGGCGACGGTGGGTCGAACCACGATTGTCTGGGGGCAGTGGAGCCTGGAGATGCAGACTGCCACGCTGCTGCTGGCGCTGCTACTAAGCGGTGTGCTGTTTTATCTGTGTGTA
The DNA here is from genome assembly GCA_937925855.1 of uncultured Thiotrichaceae bacterium. Lineage (GTDB taxonomy): Bacteria > Pseudomonadota > Gammaproteobacteria > Thiotrichales > Thiotrichaceae > Thiolinea. Next base: position 17,666 of record CALAMO010000053.1, on the reverse strand, counting down.
CGGCTGCTGTTGAGCTTCTTGGGTTTGCGCCAGCGTTTTGCGCGCGCCCAGGAGCAGCGTCGTAGGCGTGCCGCAGGGCAGCGTCTGACTCTGGGTTTGATACAGTTAGCGGCAGGACAATGGGATAAGGCTGAAGCGCTGCTGGTTGAAGATGTGCAGCATAGCGAGGCGCCGCTGTTGAACTATCTGACGGCGGCCCGCGCAGCGCATATGCAGGGGCGTACCGCACAGCGCGATGAACTATTGCGTCAGGCCATTGCTAGCGATAGCGCCGCGCAGATTGCGGTCGGGGTGGTGCGTGCTGAAATGCAAATGGTGGATGGGCAGCTGGAGCAGGCACATGCCACGCTGCATAATTTACGAACGTTGGCACCGCAGAATCGTTACGTGTTGAAGCTATTTGCTAAGACCCTGCTGCGCCAGGAAAACTGGGCACAACTGCTGGAATTATTGCCGGAGTTACAGCAGCAGGGCCTGTTGGATAAGGACAGCGTGAGCATGCAGCGTCTGCAAAGCGCGACCTTGCGCGGTATATTTGCCCATTATGCTGAACGCCAGCAGCAGGCGCAGCTACAGGCCGCTTGGGGACAGCTACCGGTGTCTATTCGCCAGCAGCCCGCCAGCCAGCGGTTCTACGCATATGCGCTATATCAGTGCGGGGCACACGCGGCGTGCACTGCTTTTATTGTACGCGCACAGGCTGGAGCAGATGCAAGCCCGTCTGCTGATGCACTGATCGAGCTGTATGGCAGGTTGCCGCATGATGATTGGGCGCAAGCCGTGGCGCAGGCTGAGGAATGGCTGAGGGTGCAGCCTGATAATCCGGTTAATCTATTGCTCATGGGGCGTTTGTGCCGTCAGCAGCAGGACTGGACGCGGGCCTTGTCTTACTATGTGACCAGCTTGAATCAGTCGCCAAACGCTGAAGCGTATCTAGAGCTGGCGGAAATGTTGAGCGGGCAGGGCGATTATGCCAATGCGCGGGAATGTTATCGCATTGGCTTAAGGTTTAGCATTCACGCCAAAGGGGAGCGCCTAGTGATAGCGCCAGCGGACAAGTCTACCTTCACTTCCCCGCCTTAACGCCCCCCTCTTTTTGTAGCGTTAGCGCGTCGTAATGCGGGCGACGCCGGTTTCGATGGCTGCCCTGGAGACTGCGGCCGGGATACGATCACGCAAGCGTGGGTCAAGCGGCGTTGGGATAATATAGTCCTTACCAAAGCTCATGGATGTTTTGTTGTAAGCATCCAAGACGACCTGTGGCACCGGCTCCCGCGCTAGTTCAGATAAGGCATGTACCGTGGCGACCAACATTTCTGTATTAATGGCACGCGCGCGTACATCCAGCGCCCCGCGAAACAGGAAGGGGAAGCAGAGTACGTTATTAATTTGATTCGGGTAGTCACTGCGTCCGGTCGCCATAATCAGGTCGTCGCGAGTTTGCAGCGCCAGCGGCGGGGAAATTTCTGGGTCGGGATTCGATAAGGCAAAGACGACGGGCTTATCTGCCATGCTCTTCAGCATATCTGGCGTCACCAGATCTGGGCCAGATAGGCCAATAATCACATCGGCTCCTTCACAGGCGTCGGCCAGCGAGCGCCGTTCGGTGGTGACGGCGTAAGCCTGCTTATATTCGTTTAGATCATCACGCCCGGTGTGAATCACCCCTTTGCGGTCAATCATATACAGATTTTCTTTTTTCGCTCCCAGCGCCACCAGTAGGTTCATGGACGCAATACCTGCTGCCCCGGCACCAATGCACACGATGCGGACATCTTCCATTTTTTTGTCTTGGATTTCCAGCGCGCTCATCAAGCCCGCACAGATAATTACGGCAGTGCCATGCTGGTCATCATGGAATATTGGGATGTCCAACATGGCCTGGAGCCGCTTTTCAATTTCAAAGCAGCGTGGGGCTGAGATGTCTTCCAGGTTGATACCACCAAAAGTGGGTGCAATATTTTTAACCGTATTGATGAATTCTTCGGTGTCCTGCGTTTCCACTTCGATGTCAAAGACATCAATATCCGCAAAGCGCTTAAACAGCACACCTTTACCTTCCATCACCGGTTTGCCCGCCAGACCGCCGACATTGCCCAAGCCAAGCACGGCAGAGCCTTCTGAAATAACGCCAACCAAATTGCCTTTGCCGGTGTACAGGTAGGCATTTTCTGGGTCTTTATGAATTTCTTTGACGGGTTCGGCGACGCCAGGGCTGTAAGCCAGCGACAGATCATGTTGATTCGCCGTTGGTTTAGTCAGTTGGATGGCCAGCTTGCCGGGGCGTGGCTCTGCGTGGTATTGCAGGGCTTCCTGTCTCAGTTTATGCGTCATATTAGTTTTCCTGGGGAAGAAAATGTGGAAATCGGTGGTTGGTAAGATAAGCCGCAATAAAAAAAGCGCCTTGAATGGGCGCTTTTTTTATTGATTCTGTACTACCTGTCACCGCTGTAATTAGCCACGGGTGAAGCGACGGTTGAACTTGTCGATCTGACCCGCAGTGGTATTCAGTGATTGCTTACCAGTGTAAAACGGATGTGACTGGCTGGATACTTCCACTTTAATCAGCGGGTACTCTTGACCTTCATAATCAATTGTTTCTTTCGTATCTGCGGTCGAGCGGGTTAAGAAAGTAAAACCGCTGGTCAGATCCTGGAAAACAACTTCTCGGTAATTAGGATGTATATCGGACTTCATGCCGTTGTCCTCGTTATATGAAAACTATATTCGGATTGTGCGAAAAGGGCGACATAGTAACAAAAGCGCAGACCCCGCCGCAATCAATTATTTACCGACTGCGGTTAATTAGAAGACAGTTCGATTTCTACGTCAATGCTGACGCTAACTTTTTGCTTGCCTGCATCAAGGCTGGGCGCAATCGGGGCCGCGTCTGCCATCACCATCGCGCTACTACGCGCCATGGCGACTGGGCGGTTGAAGTTGGAGGCAGTGTTGATATTAAGGCGTACCACGCGGTATTCGGCGCGCTCCATATTCGCCTGTATCTGGGCTGCGCGGTTTTTAAACGTGGCGAGCGCCTGACTGATTAAAGTTTCCTCGGTTGCGCGGCGTACCTCGGTAGAAATACTGTATCTGACGGATTCAATGCGGAGTTTGCTTTGCAGCTGGCCGAGCAGGCTGCTCAGTTTGCCGCTGTCTTTACTTTTCATTTCGATGCTTTGCCTGACTTGCCAGCCATCAATGCGATTACTTTTGTAAACCGGATTAGTGGTGTAGCCGAGTGTGCGGCTGTCGACTGCGGCTTCTTCATCGGCAATCGCTAGGGCCCAGCGAATATCCTGGTTTACCGCATCGGCGAGGATGGCGGTGTCTTGTCCAGTCTCACTGGCAAACAGAATAGCAGTGAGAACATCGTTCTCGACCTCTTTTTCTGCGCTGACGCTAAAGCTAATGCGATTATAGGCCTGTTGTTGTTCGGCCTGTGCTGGACTGATCACTGATAGAATTAATAATAGGCTGATGTAGCCCATAAAACGCAGGGTTAAGTGGGTGGGTTGGAACATGGTGAGCCTCATTGAGTATTTTAGTGTTGTGGAATAGATCAACCGTTACGACCAAGCGTAGTGAGCGGCAATGCCTAGAAAAATCATCATGCCCGGCCAGGTATTATTCAGAAAGGCCTGCAAACAGAGCCAGCGGTCACGCGCCCGAATCAGGTATTGCTGATAGATAAAGAACAGGGCAGCGCTAAGTAGGCCCCATTTGAACCAGTGGCCGAGGCCAGCGAGTGCGCCTGCTTGTAGCAGCATGATCAGGGCCAGGAGCTGAGTCAGGCCGACGCCCAGGCGATCATAGGTACCGAAGAAGATGGCGGTTGATTTGACGCCAATCTTCAGATCATCTTCGCGATCACACATGCCATACATCGTGTCATAGCCCGTCGTCCAGATCAGATTAGCGCAGAACAGCAGCCAGGCAACCGGTGGCGGATAGTCGCCGGTAACGGCGGTAAACGCCATGGGAATAGACCAGCCGAACGCAGCACCTAGATAAACCTGTGGGAAAGGGTGGTAGCGCTTCATAAAGGGGTAACTGGCCGCTAGCAGCGCACCGACTAGTGCAAACAGCAGTGTCAGTGTGTTGAGCTGCAGCACTAAGATGAACGCCAGAAAGAGGAGGGCGCCGAACAAGCCCAGCGCTTCACCAGTGCTGACTTTACCTGCGGCCAGTGGGCGGTCTTTTGTGCGTGCTACGGCACCGTCGACCTTGCGATCCGCAATATCATTAATCACACAGCCCGCCGAGCGCATAATAAACACGCCCGCGACAAATATCAGCAGAATCAATTCGTCGGGTACGCCCTCCGCCGCAATCCAAAGTGCCCACAAGGTCGGCCACAGTAATAAGTAAGTGCCAATAGGGCGCTCAATGCGCATGAGCTGACTGTAATAACGCAGGCGATGATGCAGGCTGGTAAGTCGGGTTTTAGGTGGCATAATGCGATTATTCCAGAAGTCACTGCACCAGACAGGGCTGTTAGCTTTTGCCCTCTAACTCACGCAGCGATACCAAACTACCGTTGATGCTTGCGCCCTGTTCGACGTGAATTTCAGCGTAATGAATATTTCCGACTACTTCTGCCCCGGCTTTGAGCGAAATCCGCCGAGTGGAGAAAATATCGCCTGATACTTTGCCGGAGACAATGAGTAGCGGCACGCGGATTTCGCCAATGACTTCACTCGATTCTTGTAAAAATAGTGAGGCATTCGAGTCGTTGGGGGCGACCAGATTGCCATTAACCCGACCCTGTAGATAGAGTTCGCCGCCGAAGGAAACGTCGCCTACAATCTCAATATCAGTTTCAAACAGTGAGGCGGCAACTGCGCCCGGTGTTGTGGTCTTTGTCATCGTAATCATCTCCTAAAGCTTTTGTTGTAAGGTTGGGGTAGCCATTAGTATTGGGGGTTAAAGGTTATTGAGGGGTAAAGCGTAAACGTGACTCAACACAGCGAGTTGGGCACTAACGTAGCTTTTCCAGCTCGTTTTCCAGTACGGCAATGGTATCATCACGCGACTGCAAATCATCCATAAGGGCGGTCACCTTGGATTCGGCGGTTTGCAAGCGATCCGTAAGATGCTTATCCTGCGTGAGGCCTGCGGTTTTGTGTAGCTGTTCAAGCTGCTCTTGGGTGTCCTGTAGCTCGCGCCGCAGTCCTGCGTTATCACGATGGCACTGTTCCAGCCGCGCGCGCGCGCCAAAGGGATCGACTTCCGTAGAAGGTGGGCTATCCTCTTGTATATCTGGCATTAAACCGCGTGACCACCAGCCCAAAACAAGGCCGGAAAATGCTGCCAGCGCAACAATCAATAAAATCTGACCGGTAAGGTAAAGCACGTTAATCTCCACAAAACCCAATAACAGCGATACGGTAGCATGCTGAATGAAAGCCAGCTCAACATCAAGTAGTACTGTATGCCCAACCAAAAAATGTCCAACAAAAAGCCGCTGGTAGAGCGCACTTTGCTAATATTTTATAGGTTATCATCAAAATAATTGTGCTCATTTTGTATTTATGAGCTATAAAATATTATCGAGCGTTACGCAAGGCTTAGTGAATGAATAGCTTAAGGCACTTCATTACTGTGAAGCAAACGTTTTGCTTGTTGAGCATCCCCCGACATGTCCCTGACAGTGATACAAGAATTTTTCCAGGAATTTTAGCCATTGGGCTAATAGAGTGACGAACCGCATGCTAGGAAAATTGTTTTCCGAAGGAACTGCCGCTCCTTCAGCCCAACTCCCCCTGTCATTTAAAATGTCGGCTGAACGCTCCCTGCGCCTGTCGACTGCGGCGGGCTTTGTGGCGCTACCAACGTGGCGTCATCTTTCTCATCATATACGCCGCTATCCACGGGATCTCAGAGCGCATGTGCAGCGGATTTTGCTGGCACAGGATGCTGCTTTGCCGGATTACCTGGAGGGGAGTGTACTGGATTTGTTTTTGGCGTTGGGGTCGTCGGGCGCGTTGCTGAAAGCACATGTCATGCGATTGTGTGGCGATGCGATTAGCGCGGATACCCGCCAATTGTTACAGGATATGCCGGATAACAACTTCAACGATGCGCATCGTACCGCTTGGATTAAAGGTTCGGTACTCGCGACGGGCGACAGCCGCCAGCTACATAAGTTACTTGTGCCGTCGCAGCGCACTGAGGTTGAACACCGCTATGAGAGCCTGCAGGCTGAAATTCAGGATTGTCTCGAATACGGGCAGATTGAGCGGGCGCAGGCGCTGTTGGAGCAGGCGCTTACTGGCGGGCAGGCGACGCCCGAGCTGGAACAGGAGCTGTTAGCGATTTACCAGCACACTCGGAATAAAGTTGGGCTTGAGCAATTTGCGCTGGCCCTCAATGCGCAGGGCACTGAGCTGTCAGCAGCTTGGATCAGTGCTTTGCAAGCCTCGGCGGACTGGTGATTAAGGTATGGATGCAGTGATGGGGCGGGAAGGCCGGGCTGTGAAAACAATAATAAAGGGCGGGAACAGGCAGGAGCGATGCTGAATTTGATGAATAATCCATTAAAAGTGGCGCTAATGAGTATTAGCCCGCACAACCGCGCTATTTTGGAATTTTTCTTTGCCGGTGCCGGTAAAAAAATCTTTACCCCCGTGGAGGCTGCGCAAGCTGAAGCACTGATTATTGATTTTGATCATCCCGGTGGCAAACAGGAGTGGCAGGCGCAGCATGCGGATGATTTTAAGCCTGCCATTGTGATCTCAGTGAAGGAAACGATGGAGGATAAGGTCGTCTGGGTGCCCAAGCCACTGACCTCCAAGGCCTTGACCGCTGCGGCGCAAACAATCCGCGAAATGGCGCCCGTCGCTGTCGTTGCCCCAGTCAGCGCTGCTGAGCAGGCGGCAGCGCCTTCCCAGCTGGCAGAAACCCAGGCAGCGCCTGCGCCGATGTTGCCTGATAATACCCCGGAACTCCGACCGTTTGGCCTGTCCGGCCAGCAGCGTTTCAAAGCGGCTCCGCCGGTTGCACCCCAGCCGAAGTGTATCGAGGCGTTGGTGCAGGCGTCGGAATCAGCCCCCGAGCCAGAACCGTCAGAACTCGAAGCGCCCGAGCAGCATTTTCTGCGTACGGAAGACGTGTTTATTCCGCCACCGCTGGAGGCCGCCGAGGAACTGTCTAGCGCCGACGGCGCGCGTTTTAGCGCTGCGGAGGTGGTTGATGATCCCATTAAGCAGGAACAGCGCTGGGACAGCTTATGTGGGCGTGAGCAGCCGATTTCGCGCACCCATTGGCATGAAAGTGAGGCGCTGTATTCGCCAGAAAACTACCTGCTGAATAGTTTGGTGGACGCTCTTCAACTGTCACACCAGTCTAAGCAATACGTGCAGCTGGAAATTAATGGCGCACAGGCGCGTGGCCATGTGCTATTGATGCCGGATGTGAATCTGGCTTATTCCAGCGCGGCGTTGCTGTCGGATGAATTTGCGGCTTGGTGTGTCAGCCCGTTAAAAACCGGTACGGTGCAGCTGCATTTGCCGAGTACTACTGAACTGGCTGTGCTGGAGGAAACGGTGCGCCGTGATGCTGAGAATACTTACGATATGGAAGCATTGATCTGGACAACCAGCCTCCTGACTTCACGCGGTCGCCTGAGCCGGAATGCGGATTTAACTCAACCACTGCGACTCCGTCATTGGCCTAACCTGCCGCGTCTGGAAGCGTTCCCTCATGTTATGCAGATTGCCGCAGCTTGGCAGCAGCGTGCCGGTACCGTATTCGATGTGGCAGAGTGGTTTGATATACCCCAGCGTTACGTCATCGCTTTTTATAACGCAGCACATACCTTAAGCCTGCTGACGGTTGAGCAGGCGCCTGTGTCGCCCGCAGCGGCAGAACCGGCAGCACCTCGGAAAAATCGGGGGCTGTTTTCACGGCTGTTGAAACGTTTACTTGGAGGGGGCGCAAAATAATCCCTATGACTACCAGCAATAAGAAAATTATTTTTACCGGACCGGTGGGTGCAGGAAAAACAACGGCCATTGATGCGATTAGCGACATCAAAACGATCAAAACCGATGAACATGCCTCGGACATGACGAAAAGCCGGAAGCCACAAACCACGGTAGCGATGGACTATGGCCTGATTAATTTGGGGGATGATGAGCGTGTTCATCTTTATGGGACGCCGGGTCAGGAACGCTTCGATTTTATGTGGGATATTTTAACGAAAGGGGGGATTGGGCTGATTTTACTGCTGGATAATACCCGGAAAGATCCCTTCCGCGATATGAAATTTTACACCAATGCTTTCCGTGATTTTATTGAGCAAGAGCAGATGGTTTTAGGGGTAACGCGCATGGATTTGCAGCGTAGGCCCGGTCTTAATGATTACCGCAATTGGCTGGATGAACTGTCAATACAGGCACCGATATTTGAGGTCGATGCCCGCAGTCGTAAGGATGTGACTGCTCTCGTCCAGGCGTTGCTCTATTCACTGGATCCAGGGGTTACTGCCTGATGAGCGAATATATACTCACCGAAAACCTTTACCTGGGGGCAACGCCCGGCGGGGTTTATTATGCGATCCAAGCGGATTCGCCCGAACCGGGGCGAAACTTCCTGCATCAGCTGTTACAGGAACCGGAAACACCGCTGTTTGATGTCGATATTGCCTGCAAGCTCAGTAAGCTAGGTAAACGACGGGCGCTGGAGTTTGTGCACTGGCTACAGGAAGCGGGACTGGTCGCCGGTCTGGAGCAGCGTGAACGCGCACCGGAGGCGTCGCTTGAGACTATCTTGCCCGCTTTGCTGAAGGCGTTATCGGATGAAGGTAAGGCGGTGCTGGCTGAAAGTCGCGGTTTGTACCTGGGCAGTGCGGGGTATACACATGAGGCGGCGGAAGAGCTGGCGGCATTGAGCGCTAATCTGGCGACGGTGTATAGCCGCCACCAGGAGTTATTGAGCGGTAACCTGGGCTATCAACAGCAGGCCTGGGGGCTGGTCGATGCCAGCGGTAACAGCGCAGTGGGTTTCTGGCCGGTGCATATTGGCCAAAATCGTTTCACCCTGATTATTGGCGGAGTGCCGCAGCTGAACCAGCCTGCGTTTAAGGAGCTTATCTGGGCGCTGGAAATTCGCTATGGCAATACGGTCATGGAGTCGATCTGACTTCCCGTAACAGACAATGAGATTTAAAAGCCGCACCCGCTCCGGTAATGACGGGATAATAAGCTTGTACAACGAAATGATGAAAAGGAGATAAATCCTATGCGTGCAGAAATGTTGAATTCTATCCTCAGTGATCTTAACGGCTCTTCAGCGGATATTGAGGCGTCGGCGGTGTTATCAACCGATGGGCTCATGATGGCTTCGCTGCTTCCTGCGGGAATGGACGAAGACCGGGTCGGTGCGATGAGTGCGGCCATGCTGTCACTGGGTGATCGTACAGCGGAGGAGCTGGCGCGCGGTGCGCTGGAACAGGTGCTGATTAAAGGTGCGACCGGTTATATCCTGATGACACACGCCGGTAACGATGCGGTGGTCACCGTACTCGCGAAGCCAAACGCCCGCTTAGGGCTGATTTTCCTTGATGTCAAGCGTGCCGCTGAAGGCATTGGGAAAATTATCTGATAGACGTTATCTGATAAGCTTATCTGCTATGAGAGTGGCTGCTGATATGAACAACAAATCCCAACGTCGCCAACCTAACCGGCTGGCACACACCTGCGCGCTGCTGTTGTGCTGTCAGTTAGCAACGGTAACGGCAGCGGAGCCAACGCGAGTTGAAGTGAAACGCAATGACACCTTGAGTGCTATTGTTGTTCAGGCGTACCCAGATTTGGCGAACCGGCGCGCCGTGATGCAGATTATCCTGGAAAAAAACCGGGATGCTTTCATCGACGACAATATCGACCGCCTGATTGTGGGCAAGACGCTGGTGCTACCGGCGCTGGCTGATTTGCCAGCGGCGGCAGCGGTGCGGCGTGCGGCCACGACGGGACTCGCCGGTGAGCAGCGCAGTCGTGCTGCTGAGACAGCGACGCCAACAGTGGAACCAGCGGCATTAACCACCGAACGTGATCAGTTGAGCAGCGCGCTGGCGCAGCTTGACGCTGAGAATCGTGAGCTCCAAGATCGTTTGGTGCAGCTAGAACAGCTCAAGACCGGGCAGGATGCTGAGCTGGCGCAGCTGGAAGCGCAGATTAGCGAGTTGCAAACGTTGAGCGCCAACTCAGTCGTCAGTGCGAACGCGGTGCAGCAGTCGACGGTGCAGCAATTACAGCGCAGCAATACAGCGGCACAAACTGCATTACAGCAGCTGCAGGCTGGGGCCGACGCCACGCAGGCTGAACTCACTCAGCTGCAGGCCGAACAAAGCCGCACCCAGGCTGAATTTGAGCAGCTCAAATCTGCCCATGCCGTACTGCAAACGCAGAATGAGCAGCTTAATGATCAGCTCAATACGCAGCAAAATAATGCGCAGCAGGCTGAGTCCAGCAAGGTAGCCGAGTTAGCGCGTAGCAATGAGACACTGCGCCAACAGTTAGCAAGCCTGCAACAGGGGGCCGATGCGCAAGCCGCTGCTGTATCTGATTTACAGGCGACGAACGCGCAGCTGACCCAGCAGCTCAGCGACTTGCAGCAGACACAGCGTGAGCAGACGGCGACTGCGGCCGACTTGCAGGCGACGAACGCCGAGTTGACCGAGCAACTACAGGCAGCGCAGCAGGCGAAAGATGTCGCTGCTGCCAGCAAGAGCGACTTGCAGGCAGAGAACGCCGAGCTGACGCAGCAATTACAGGTGGCGCAGCAGGCGAAAGATGCCGCTGCTGCCAGCAACAGCGATTTGCAGCAGCAGGTTGACTTACTCCAGGCCGATGCGCCGGAATTACAGCAGCAGTTAGCGGTATTGCAGCGTAGCAGCACGCAGCTGAAGACTGAGAATGCGACGCTGGATGAAAAACTGGCGGCACAGCAGGCAGAACTGGCCCTGAGTCAGCAGGATGTTAGCGGTCTGCGTGCTGAGCTAGCGGCGCTGGGTGATAGTAATACCCAGTTGAACCGTGATCTTGCAGCCAGTAAGCTCAAGAATACGGATTTACAGGGTGCGCTGGACAGTGCTAATGAACGTGCCGCAACCTTGCAGAATGAGATTGTGCAAATCAATGCGGCGGCTGCAAATGATGTTAATCTAGTCGAAACCGTACAGCCCACGTTCGATTGGAAGTCACTTGGGCCATGGCTATTGGCTCTGCTGCTGCTGCCGATTGCTTGGTTGCTGGGGCGGCGCAGTAAACCGTCTCCGGCTTTGGTGACGACGGTTTCGGCACCGGTGGCTGCTGGTTTCGAGCACGCCATTAACGATCCGGTGATCCCGGTGGCGGAGCCGGGTGAGCTGGATGCGATTGCGCAGCTGAGTCAGGCACCGGTACGCCCCGACAGTCCTGATGCTGCGCTTAAGCTAGATATCGCGCGTGCGTATCTGGACTTGCGCAATGCAGATGCAGCGAACGACATGCTGCGCGAAGTCTTACGCGACGGCGGCACACAGCAGCAGCAGGAAGCACGCGAAATACTGTCATTTGTCGGCTAAACGCTGGCGTTGTGAGGGAGTTATCTAGTGTTAGCACTGAATAAACATAAGCGCATGCTGCCGATTCCGATGCGCCTGATTGCGTTAACCGCACTGTTTGCTATCATCCTATCGGCTGTGACGGCCTATTTTAAAAAAGATCAGCTGGAAATGCAGCTGCTGCAACAGGCGCGGCAGGCGCTGTTAGCGGCAGATTTGCCGCCGGTAGCGATTGCGTTTGAGGGGCGAGCCGCACAGCTAAGCGGGCCACTGGCGGATGATTATTTGGTCGATGATGTGGTGCGTACCGTTAGCAATGTGGCGGGCGTGCGCGCAGTCACGCATGAGCTGGAACAAGCCGCGAGTGAGGAGGCTGAGTTGCGGCTTGCGCTATTTGAGCCGGAATTTGAGAACGGCCTGTATATCCCACCGCGTTTTCATCCGCTGGAAAAATACAGCCTGGATGCTGTGCAATTTGCCTATGCGACCGCCGACCTGATGCCGCCGGCGCTGCCGGTGTTGGATAGGTTGGCAACGCTGCTGCAAGCGAACGCTGGCATTCAGGTTGAGCTGTCGGTGCATGTGGACAATCAGGGTACGGTTCTGGGTCAGATGGCGCTTACCGAGCTGCGGGCAAATACGCTGCGCCGCTATATGTTAGCCCAGGGCGTGTTGCCGGAACAGCTGTTGACCACCGGCTATGGTGCCACTCGACCCATCGCCAGTAACGCCACGCTACAGGGTAAACAGCGCAACCGCCGGGTTGAAATCAGCGTGTTGCAGGATGGATGATGGCGAGTCGCTTAGGCTTGACCTCATCGACAAAAGGCAGAACCCATGGCAGCGGCTAAATTAAGCCAAACAGCCGCAGCGCATTCGCAGTGGTGACCTCGGCAGTATGCTCAGGTGAGGTCTGGCGTATTTCTGCCACGGCCCGCGCTATAACCGGCAGCCTGCTGGGTTCATTCCGCTGGCCGCGCCATTGGCTATCTGGCTGATCCGGTGCATCCGTTTCCAATAATAAATAGTCTTCCGGTATTTGACGCACAATCCGGCGCAGCCGTTGTGCGCGGTCATAGCTCACGGTGCCGCCGATGCCGAGATAAAAGCCCGCTGCGATTAATTGATCAGCCTGCTGTTGGCTGCCAGAGAAACTGTGAATCACGCCGCGTAAATCGCCGCAGCGGCGGATATGTTTTAAAATAATATCTAAGGATTTACGTGCATGAATAATAAGGGGTAAATTAAAATCCCGCGCTAAAGTTAAGTGATGTTGAAAAAGCTGCTCTTGTTCGCTTTGATTAAATCCAGGAATAAAAAAGTCCAGCCCGCATTCACCGACGGCAATCGCGGGTTCACGTTCCAGCCAGTGACGTAGCTGGGCCAAGTGTTCCGGCTTATGTTCTTGCATGAACAGGGGGTGCAGACCATAGCTGGCGTGGTAGTTAGGCCGACTGTCCGTCAGTGTTTTAAGGTCGGGCCAGCGCGCAGCCGTTGTCGCCGGAATAATAATATCGGTTACGCCGTATAGGGACATTTGCTGCTGTAACTGTGTGCGATCATGATTAAACGCGGGGTTATCAAAATGGCAGTGACTATCGATTAAACGCATTTGAACGAAAACCTATTAATGTAATACTAAATTAACATAATAGTTATTACAGAGCATCATTGGATTAAATAGAATGAATAATTCACAGCGGGCGCTAAGGCTGATACAAATAAGCGATCTACATTGTTATGCTGATGATAATGCTGTTTTGGAATGGTCGGATATTCCGGTCTATCCGAATCGGTCACTGCGGCGGGTGCTGAATCACCTTATCACTGATGCGGGTGATTTTGACGCGCTGGTGATTAGCGGTGATTTAGTACAGGAAGAAACGGCGGCTAGTTACCAGCGGATTGCCGCCCTGCTACGCGGCTTCCCCAAGCCGATTTATGTGCTGCCCGGTAATCATGATATTCCCACGTTGATGCAGCCGCATTTGGTGGCGCAGGACGCTAATATCCATGCTGAACTTCGGCAGGCTTTTGGGGGCTGGCACATGCTGTTTTTAGACACGAGCAAGCCGCAGCACAGTGATGGACATCTTGAGGCGGTGCAGTTTGAGCATATCGCTGCGCAGCTGGCGGCGCTCAAACCGTCTGAGCACGCCCTAGTTTTTATGCATCATCATCCGTTGCCGATTGGTAGTCCCTGGATGGATCAGCAGGGGCTGCAACAAACCACAGCATTCTGGCAGATGATCGACCGTCACCCACAGGTGGCGGGCATTGCTTTTGGCCATATTCACAGTGAATTTGCGACTAGCCATACGCTGGACAGCGGGCGTACGGTGGCGGTGTGGGGCACCCCGGCGACCTGCGTACAGGTCAAGCATATCGACCATGATTTACGCCTCGATCACAACCGCCCGGCGTGGCGGGAGTTCGACCTGCATGCCGATGGTCGAATCACGACAGCGGTACATTATCTAGAGGCATAGGTTGAGAAGCTTAGGGCGGCAAGGCGATGTGTTGGCGGCTTTGGCGGCCGCGCCTAAGGTTCAGCGGATGCTGTCTGCGCTGAACACAGCGGTATAATGCGTAACCCGTGCTGTTGCATTAGCGCGGGTTGGAGCATAAAGCGCACCATAATCAGATAGAGATCGAGATCAAAATCTCCGGCCTGCGTGACTGACGCACTGCTTGACGTCGATGTCGTGTCATCATCAGCCAGCGGCAGGCTGCTGCTTTGCGGCGTGGTTTCATCCGCTACGTTGGTGTTGCCAGCAGCGGCATGGGGAGTCGTAGCGGCCAGCAGATAGCCCCATTCCTCTAGCTCAGTCCACTCCTTTACCTGCGCCAGATAGCGCCATTGGTACAGCAGATGCCAGACCACTAGTTCGCTATCGTTCTGATCACGCTCTTCCAGTAATACGGCATCCGGCCAGGGCCAAATACGCTGGCGGTATGCTTGCAGCGCAATGCGCACTCGTTCATTGTAAGCAGTGGCGGCTTCCTGCTGGCAGCAGGCACCGAAGCAGCGTTTAAGTTGGAAGCCAAAGCAAGGGGCGTTGCCGCGCCCGTCGGCCTGCAGGCCACATAGTTTCTGACACAGGAAAAAGTGTTCGGCTAATTTACTGAGGCGGCCTTCAGCGTGCCGCTGACTGCGAAACAGACCGAACTGCTCGCTCGCGGGGTGCGCGGTCTTTTCAGTCGGGCGGATCGTAATGCGCAGATAACCCGCCGCATCCGTTGCTGTCACCAGCTGGTAGAGGCGGCTCACCTTTCGCAGGCGGCGGTTATAGTGTGGGCTGAGGGCTTTGATTTGTTTGCTTTCATGAATTTGCGCGCCAAAATCCGAGGGCGTGCGCTCAAAATCAATATGTGCAATCAGCGCGCTCATTTGCAGGTCTTTGGCGTTGCGGTAGTCCTGGGTGAAGTGGCTCATGACGCGGTCGCGGATGTTGATAGACTTGCCGATGTATAGCAGTTTGCCTTTACTGTCATAGAAGTAATAGACCCCTGGCGCTTTCGGCAGGCGGTCAATCTCCGCTGGATCAAGCTGCATCGGCAGCGCAGGCCGCTTTAATGCCTGCCCACAGGCGGCGGCAATGTCATCTTCCGGGAAGAGCGCGCTGGCTTTAAGCAATAGTTTCCACACCATAAGCGCATCGTCCAGGCCACGGTGGCGGTTCTCGATGCTGAAGTTGAAGCGTTTTATAATCGCACTCAGGCTGTGGCGTTTGTACTGTGGGAACAGCCGTCGACTGAGTTTAACGGAGCACAGCGGTTTGGTGCTATAAGCCTGTTCAATGCGGGCGAACTCGTTTTTGAGGAAGCCATAATCAAAACGGGCGTTGTGTGCGACCAGGACGCGGCCCGTGAGATAAGTCAGCAGTTCTTCAGCGATGTCAGCAAAGACGGGCGCATCCTTAACCAAGGCGGGAGTGATGCCGGTGAGGCGCTGAATTTCCGGTGGGATATGGGCTTCGGGGTTAAGTAGCTGCTGCCAGCGCGCAGTGATTTTACCCTGTTCCACCACCAACAGGCCGATCTCAGTGATGCGGTGGTAGGTGGCCTTACCGCCAGTGGTTTCACAGTCGAGAATGACCATTTTTTCGGGGAAACCGGGGGATAGGGCATCGGTTGTTGCGTTCTCAGCCAGCCAGTCTATCTGTTCAGTCGGAGGTGGGGTCGCCTGCATGGTTAGGGATTCAGAAATTCGGCCCGCGTATGGATATTCTCTTTAAAACAGCCGCCGAGTGCGGTGGTGCTGGTGAGAGAATTAGCGTCCATCACCCCGCGCGATTTAACGCAGTAATGCACGGCATCGATGCTGACCGCGACATTGTCGGTATTAAGCAGGGTCTGTAGCGCCACCAAAATTTGGCGGGTCAGACGCTCCTGAATCTGTGGCCGCTGTCCAAAGAAACGCACGATCCGGTTGATTTTGGACAGACCAATGATTTTATCGCTGGGGATATAGGCGACCTTGGCTTTGCCGTCGATGGTGACAAAATGATGTTCGCAGGTGCTGGTTAACTCGATGTCGCGCACCTTAATCATCTCACGCGCATTCATTTTATTATCCACCAAGGACAGCCTGGGGAAATGCTGGTAATTCAGCCCGGAGAAAATTTCATGCACATACATTTTGGCAATGCGGTGTGGCGTCTCCGCCAGGCTGTCATCCGTTAAGTCGAGGCCGAGGGTGCTGACCACGTCTGCCATTAATGCTTTGATGCGCTCATATTTCTGCGTTGCACTGAGGCCAGTAGCGAGCATTGGGGTTTCTAGGCCGTTTGCCAGCAGTGCCTGCTGGACTAAGGCGGCTTCTGCGCTAATTGCGCTATCCTGTTTGTCTTCGGTGTGCGTGGGATAGGTGCTCATCGCTTGGCTCCGGCTGCTAGGTATAATGGGGCGCTACGTTAACGCTTGCTGCTGATCATTAGTTAATGATGGTGTGCGTTGCAGTGTATATCAATATGGATTGACTTCTATAGTGGTTAATGCCAGTTTGCGCGCTTCATTCACAATAGTTTGCTAAAGCAGATGCGTATTCTTTTAGCTCCGATGGAAGGCGTGGTCGACTACACGATGCGTGATATGCTGACTCGCTTAGGTGGTTTCGACCGCTGTGTCACTGAGTTTGTGCGTATCACGCAGCAAAAGCTGCCAGCGCGGGTGTTTTACCGCTACTGCCCGGAGCTGCGAGCGGGTGGTAAAACACCTGCGGGCACCCCGGTTTATGTGCAGCTGTTGGGGGGTGATCCGGCGTATATGGCGCTGAATGCCCGTAAAGCTGAGCAGGTCGGCGCGCCGGGTATTGATTTGAATTTTGGCTGCCCTTCGAAGACGGTAAACCGTAATGATGGCGGGTCTGCTTTATTACGTGAGCCGGAGCGTGTACACAGTATCGTAGCGGCGGTGCGGGCGGCGGTGAGTCCGACGACGCCGGTAACGGCTAAAATTCGCCTTGGCTTCCATGATGCCAGTTTGCTGATGGATATTGCCACTGGCGTCGAGGCGGCGGGGGCTACTGAGCTGTGTATTCATGCGCGCACCCGCAAAGACGGCTATAAACCACCGGCGCATTGGCATCAACTGGCTCAGGTGCGGGCGGCGCTGACGATCCCGCTGATTGTGAACGGTGAAATCTGGTCACCGGCTGATGCGCAGCGCGCACAGCAGGAAAGTGGCTGCATTGATTTAATGCTGGGGCGGGGCAGCTTATGTCGACCTGATTTGGCTCCGGCGATTCGGGCGGCGCAACAACAGGCCGCATATACCGCACTGAGCTGGGAGCAGGTACGCCATATGCTATTGGAGTACATCCCGAATATCCCGCTGGATAATCCGAAGTTTGCGCCGAATCGGGTGAAGCAGTGGCTGAATTATTTACGGCGTCAATACCCGGAGGCGGAAGTGTTGTTTCAGCAGTTAAAGCGTTTAAAAACGCTGGCTGAGATCGACGGAAGTCTGCGTGACTTTGGCTCAATAAGGTTGCAGGAGGAAAATTATGAGCGACGCTCAATTACAGGATGAGCAGAAAAATGCCCGTCACAATGCGCGCATGAAGCGTAAGAAAGAAATTATCGATGCCCATATTGCGGGCGCGGATAAAGAAAAG
>CALAMO010000052.1 GCA_937925855.1 uncultured Thiotrichaceae bacterium | reverse complement strand
GGGATGCAGGCTGACGAGTACTGCTTTATCAAACCGATCACTAATTTGGGGGGTATGTCGCTTAATACCCATAGCGCCAGTGCTGCAGCTATCGCAAGCAATACCCTACATGAAGCTGAAAATAAAGTGGGCAACGGCGCGGCAGGCAGCTTCTGGTGTGAATATCTCAGCGGTGCACAAACCAGTTCTGATGTGTTGGTACATCGCGGCGAACCGGTGTGGTACGCACATACCAAGGCTGCGCCACAGAAGCACCGTAATCGCCCGGTTTACTGGGAGATTGGGGTGGACTGCGCACCGCTTGAACCGGCGATTGCGCAGTTTATTCGGCGTGAGCTAGCCGGGTACAGTGGCTTGTGCAATGTCGAGATGATCGGCGAATACATTATTGAAATGCACCTGCGCGGCTCTAATGCGTTTTTTGACTACTACTGCACCGGGTTTATCGCCGCCTGGGTTGCGCTGGTGGATGATGATGCTTGGCACGGGCTGGCACCGATTACGCAGGGTTGTTTATATTCAATGTTTGGCAGCTGGGCGCTGCCTGATAATGCGGAGCAGCGGGTAGCAGAGCAGGGCGCGCGCCTGTATCGCGACGGTATGATGGCGGATCGCGTTGGGATTCTCTTTACTCAGTCTCCGGCCGAGGGCCAGCGTATTGAGCGGTTATTAAGTGCGGGGTGATCGGTTTAAAAAACTTCTGTGAACACCACCTCATGTTTTATGCTGGTCACGACCCGATAGATCACAAATTCCTTTATGCACAGCTAATAATCCTTACAATAATAATAATACGTCTAAACGAGTCCAACCCTCACCCCGACTACCAGCTGCCGGTATTCTCCATTGAAATCCAAGGCTCAGCAGGTGTCAGGGCTTCGCCCTTTTGCAGCAGTTCAATCGAAATACCGTCTGGGGATTTAATAAATGCCATACGACCTTCACGCGGGGGACGATTAATCGTCACGCCAGCGTCCATCAGGCGTTGACAGGTCGCATGGATATCATCCACTCGATAAGCCAAGTGACCAAAGTTACGCCCGCCGGTATAGGCTTCTGGATCCCAGTTGTAGGTGAGTTCCAGCTCTGCTGTGCGCTGCGCCTTCGCCTGGGATTCATCGTAGGGAGCGGCCAAAAAAATCAGGGTGAAGCGATCTGCGGGGTATTCATGGCGTCCTGTTTCAACCATGCCCAATTTATGGCAAAAAAAGTCCAGTGAAGCGTCAATATCACTGATGCGGATCATCGTGTGTAGGTATTGCATACTCATGCGTGTTCTCCGGTAAGCGTGGTTAGTTTGTTACAAATATGTTGAGCAATAGGCAGCGCTGAGGTTGCGGCGGGTGAGGGCGCATTGCAGACATGCAAGCTGCGCTGGCTGCTCGCAAAGAGAAAATCATGGATCAGTTCGCCGCGACTAGACACCGCCTGCGCGCGTACACCCGCGGGATAGGGCTGTAAATCGGCCAATGTAATTTGTGGGCAGTATTTTTGCACCTGACGTAAATAACCTGGCTTCCATACGGAGTTGAACATTTCATGCAGGCCGGGTCGCAGGTGTTTTGTTAGCACTTTCCAAAAGCCCGGAAAGGCCAGCATTTCGCCAACGTCTCGCGGACTGAAATTAAGTCGTCCATAGCCTTCACGCTTCCAGCCCTGGACGGCGTTTGGCCCAACGGTGATTGAGCCGTCAATCATCCGGGTAAGATGCACCCCCAAAAACGGTAGCGTCGGATCAGGGATCGGATAAATCAGGTGACGCACCAGTGCATTGTATTTTTTCGGCAGCCGATAATATTCACCGCGAAACGGAATGATGCGAAAGTCGGTGGCGATCGTTAACATCTGTGCGATGCGATCTGCCATCAATCCGGCGCAGCTGACCAGATAGCGCGTCTGGAAAGTGTGCGTGCTGCCCTGATGCACGGCTTTTACTTCGATATTTTCCGCACTTTCTGTGAGCGCGATCACCTCATGCTGTAAGCGGCTTTCTCCGCCGTTTGCCCGATAACATTCGGCGATTTTCTGACTGACCTGACGGTAGTCCACAATGGCGGTATCATGCACTAGAATAGCGCCCAAGCCGCTGATATTAGGTTCCTTTACCTTGAGTTGCGTAGCGTCCAGCAGTTCCAGTCTTAAACCATTTTGCAAGGCTCGCTGATACAGGGCCTGCATACGTGTCAGTTCAGCTGCGTTAGTCGCAACCAGCAGCTTCCCGCACTGCTCGTAGGCAATGCCATGCTGCTGACAAAAATCAATCGTGGCTGCCACCCCCGCCTTACAGAAATTTGCTTTCAGGCTGCCTGGGGCATAGTAAACACCCGCATGTATTACGCCGCTGTTGTGCCCGGTTTGGTGTTGGGCGTAGCCGCTTTCCTTTTCCAATAACAGAATGCGAGCAGCAGGGTGGCGTTGCTGTAGCTGCCAAGCCGTCGCAAGGCCGATGATGCCGCCACCAATAATGAGGTAATCGTAGCGCGTTATAGGGGTGATAGGTTGGTCTGTCATATTGTATTGAGCGTGGTTTCCGTCGTTGTCGCCAATTTCTCTGTGAATTTACTGGACTGTGTAGTGCCCACAAAACCATACGGTCCGGTGGTTGCTTTTCACAAGTCGTTAACGCCATACTAGCCGTTTCTTGGTCTTGATAGTTACGCGGTAAAGGACTAAAACAGGTACCTTTCCAATGAGTCTAAATACCATTATACCGGATTAGATATAGAAGCAGGGCCTACTCCATATAGATAGCCCGTAAGTTTTTAATGGGGCATTGCATTCCCTTTTCTTACACCTAAATGCTAAAACCAATGCCTTATGGAAATAGAAAAACTAGCGATTCGCGATTTTTTAGCAGGCTGTGATCCACTCCAGCAGCTGGCGGCAACGTCACTAGACCAGTTAACGCTGGCACTGGTGATTCAGTATTACCGGCGCGGCAGCGCAATGATGCAAACGGGCACTCGTAATCATGAAGTCATGCTAATTCGCAGCGGTGCGATTGAAGTGACCACCGCTGCGGGTGAGTTGTATGGGCGTTATGCCGCCGGAGACTGGATAGGCTATCGCTCGGTGATTAATGACCAACCCGTTTCGCTCGATGTGGTCGCGTATGAAGATACGCTGGTGTATCTCGTGCCGGGCAGACTGTTTCGCCAATTGATGCAGCAGGATGCCCGTTTTAATCGCTATTTCTCTAACCGTAAGCCAGAGCGCCTGCGCGGTGCGATTCGTGATATTAAAAACAGTGACTATTCGCTGCTGAGTATTTATCTGAGCGAGCTGGCGCATCCTGCGTTAACGGTGAGTCGGGATACCGGTATTCGGGCGACCGCGCTTAAAATGACAGAGTTGGATCAGAGTACAGCGCTGGTGACCGATGCCCAAGGGCTGTGTGGCATTGTGACCGACCTGGATTTCCGGCGGCGGGTGATAGCGCGGGGCATTGATATGGAAGCGCCAGTAGAGCAGATTATGTCTGCTGCACCGCATACGCTACCGGCGGATGCACCTGCCTCCAAAGCGCTATTGTTAATGGCGCGCTATAACTTCCGGCATTTGCCCGTGGTGAGTAAAGATAAGGACGGGAACGCTGCCTTCGGCGTGGTATCGGCGGCGGATTTACTGCGCAGTCAAAGTCACCATGCGGTGTATCTGGTCGGCGATATTTCTCATGCCGAAGACAGCGCGGCGCTGAAAAGGCTGAGCCAACATCTGCCCCAGGCGCTGTTGAATATGGTGCGCAGCAGTTTACCGGCTTACGATATTGGGCATGCACTGAGCTCGCTGGGTCAGGCGATTACTCGGCGGTTGATTGAGCTAGCGGAGCAGCAGCTTGGCCCGCCGCCAGTGCCCTATGCTTTTGTGGTGGGGGGTGCGCTGGCGCGGCGTGAACAGACCGCGCATTCCGATCAAGATAATGCCCTGATTTTGGCGGATAGCTATGATGCCACGCTGCACGCTGTGTATTTTGCCAACCTCGCGCGGTTTGTCTGTGACGGTTTGGATGCCTGTGGCTATGTTTACTGCCCCGGTGACATTATGGCGCTGAATGAAAAATGGCGGCAGCCACTGCAAGTGTGGCGACGCTATTTTGAACACTGGATTGAACAGCCGGAGCCGCAGGCGTTGCTGTATGCCAGTATCTTTTTTGATCTGCGCTGCTTGTATGGCGATGAAACGCTGCTCACAACGCTGCGGCGCGATATATTACAGAAAACGCAGCAGGCATCGCTATTCCAGGCGTTTATGGCGGCCAATGCTTTGGCGTTCCGCCCACCACTGGGTATTTTTAAAGGATTTGTGCTGGAGAAGAACGGCGATAATGAGAAAGTGCTGGATATGAAAAAGCGCGGCGTGCTGCCCGTGATTGAGCTGGCGCGCTTGTATACCCTGGCCCAGGGTATTGATGAGCTGAATACAATGGAGCGCCTACAGGCACTGGCGGATGCACCCGGTGGCATCAGTGATGAGAATACAGCGGATTTGAAGGATGCCTTTGAGTTTATTAGCACGACACGGCTGGAGCATCAGGCCCTACAGATTGAAGCAGGCGTTGCCCCGGATAACCTGGTGTCACCGGAACAGCTATCGGCGTTGGAACGGCGGCATTTGAAAGATGCGTTTGCGGTAGTGTCGGAGGCGCAAAACCGCATGACGCGGCGCTATCAGGCGAATCGCTTCCGATGAAAGACCTGCAGTGGGGCATGAGTGATGTGGCTTATGTATAGGCCACAGTGGGTTTGCCATGATGTTTAGCCACTGGTTGTCCCCGGCGATACAACAAAAATACCTGCTACAAAAGGTGACCGAGCCGACTGCGCGCCGCTATCTAGCTACGCCGTTGCCGGATAAAAACACGGGGGTCGCAGACCTAAAGTTTCTCGCCCTCGACTTTGAAACTACTGGCCTCAATGCGCGCTCGGCAGCTATATTAAGTATGGGCTATACCCACCTCGCGGCGGGACGGATTGTGCTGCGCGACAGCGCACATCACTTGATTAAGCTTGATATCGAACTGCCGCAAGCTGGGGTGACCATACACCAGATTACCGATGACGGCATGCATCAGGGCATACCCTTAGCGCAGGCGCTCGCTTGTCTGCTGACCCAGATGCGTGGTCGGGTTTTGTTGGTGCATTATGCGGGTATCGAGCGTAATTTTTTACAAGCCGCAATGAAGCAGGTGTACGGCTATACGCTGCCGTTTGTCTGGGTAGACACGCTGCGGTTAGAGCAACGTATGCTGGCGCGGGCGCAGCGTCCAGTAGCAGAAAACCAGCTGCGCTTGGCGAATTTGCGCGCGCAATATCGCCTGCCGCGCTATGGTGCGCATAATGCGCTGGAGGATGCATTAGCAACCGCAGAACTATTCCTCGCGCAGTGCAGCCGTTTACAGGCGCAGAATGCTGCGCTCAGTCTGCGCGATATTATGGGCTAAAACTGGCTAAAGTGGATTTATGGTAGGTGAGCGCGTGCAAATGCCCAATGCAGCGGTGGGCGCAGTGAAATAACGCTGTCTCATCGGGAAGAAGTGAGTGACAGCTGTTTCTTTTTAGCAACGCAGCGTTATAATCAATGTATTAGAGACCATTTTATTAAAAGGATGACAGCTATGGCGCGAGTCACGATTGAAGATTGCTTAGAGCATGTAGAAAATAATTTTGAATTAGTGCTCAAAGCCTCGAAGCGCGCACGTGATATTGCGCATGGTGCTCAGCCACTGGTGGAAGAGGGTGGCGATAAGCCCACGGTTATTGCACTGCGTGAGATTGCAGAAGGGCTGCTGGATAAACCGCTGGAACCGGCGATGTACGATATGGAAGACCCGCTAGAAATTAATTTGGCTGAGCCAGAACAGCAGACTTAGTTTCACCCTGGATGATGTGGTCGGAGTCTGAGTGAAGACATTATGCTAACAACACCACCAGACGAGCTCTTTCGTGCGAATGACCTGATGAACATGGTCAGTCGCTATCTTCCTGAAGAGGATAGCGACAAAGTGCGCAAGGCCTTTATCTTGGCGGGTGAGGCACACCAGCACGTTATCCGCCTATCTGGCGAACCTTATATCACTCATCCTGTTGAGGTCGCCCGCATCCTGGCGGACATGCGGGTGGATGCTGATACGCTATGTGCGGCGCTGCTGCACGATGTGATTGAAGACACCCATTATACCCGCGAAGATATCGAAGCGCGTTTTGGTCGCGTGGTGGCAGATTTGGTCGACGGTGTGACTAAGCTGGAAGGCGGGCGCTTCGTCGATAAGCAGGCCGCCACCGTTGCCAGCTTCCAAAAGCTGATGACGGCGATGACGGATGATTTCCGGGTTGTGTTAATCAAGCTGGCGGATCGTTTACATAATATGCGCACGCTAGGCTTCAAAAAGTCGGGTTCACGCCGTCGTATCGCGGAGGAAACCCTCTCGATTTATATCCCGTTGGCGCGGCGTCTGGGCATGAATTCGATGCGGCGCAAGATGCAGAGTCTCGCCTTTGAGCATCTCTACCCCTGGCGGAGTAAAATTATCCGCCAGTCGCTGGATCGCTATCTGGACTATAACAAAAAAGTCCACCAAGAAATCTTTGATGCGGTGCTGGGCGCGCTGCGTAAAAACATTAAAGGCTCCACTCCTTTTATCATGGAGAAAAAGCCGTTTACGATTTACGAGCGGATCAAACGCTATGGTAAGCGGTTTGATGAAAAACGTGAGCCCTTAGAGATTCGTATCGTGGTGGGTACTGTGGACGAATGTTACCGCGCGCTGGGCATTATTCACGGTATGTATCAGCCAAAGCTGAACGGCTTTCAGGACTTTATTGCTACGCCCAAGACCTATGGCTTTCAAGCCCTACAAACGATTGTCTATACGCCGAGCGAACGGGCCGTACGTTTTCAGATTCAAACGCGCTCCATGTATCATGTGGCCTACTACGGGGTCACCGCTCAGTGGCGTTATCCCGACCTTAATTCCGACAGTAAGGCGCGCATTACGCAGCAGGCCTTGAATCGCTGGCTGGATCAGGTGCGGGAACTGGGACAGAAAGCAGATAATGCCATTGAGTTTTATTCGGATATGAAAGCGGATCTGTTTTTAACCGAAATTTATGCCTACACGCCGATGGGCGATGTGAAAGAATTTCCGCGTGGGGCGACGATGGTGGATTATGCCTATGCGATTCATACTGAAATAGGCCACCGCTGTGTGAGTGCACTGGTCGACAGTGAGCCAGTGCCGCTGCGGACGCGCATCCCTAATGGGGCGACGGTGGAAATTGTGACGGATGAACAGGCCACGCCGCAGCCTGCCTGGCTGAATTTCACGGTGACGGCGCGGGCACGCTCCCACATCCGCAATTGGCTGCGTCAGCAGAAAGAAACTGACCGGGCCGATCTGGGCCAGAAACTGCTTGAGCAGGCGCTACTCGACCGGGGCAGTCAGCTAGCTACGATTGAACCCGCCACGTTGGAGAAGTTTCTGCAGACCTTTAAGCTAGCAGATACAACGGCGCTTTATCTAGCGATTGCCAGTGCTGAGCACTGTGCTAAGCTGCTGGCAGAACGCCTGTTGAATGATAGTGGCCTGTCGACCAGTGTGAGTGAGCGTACACCATTGTTGATTAAAGGCAGCGACGGTTTATTAGTGCATTTCAGTGAGTGCTGTTATCCGCTGCCGGGTGAGCCAGTATTAGCTCAGCTTAACCCCGATCGCGGCCTAGAAGTGCACCGTGATAACTGCCAGACGCTAGCTGCTCAGACCGAGCCCAATCAGGTCTTGTCGGTCGCTTGGGCCGGGCCGCAGGAGCTGTCTGAGGGGCAGTCGTTTTTGGCCGAACTGGAAACACAGGCGCATAACGTGCCGGGTGTGCTTTATCACATTACTGAACTTCTGCAACAATTGAACATCAATGTCGAAGAGATCAGCACCAGCGGTGATCATAATATAAAAGACAGTAAGTGGTTAATCCGTGTGCATCATCTAACGCATTTGACCGAGGTGATCCGACTGATTGAACATGTGCCCTCTGTGTTGTGGGTCAGGCGTTTTATGGCCGATGTGACCGAGAGTGACAGTGACACGCGAAACTACGTTTCAGCGTAACTGGCTCGGCTTATAGGCTTCTTCGGCCTGTTGAAACGTCTCTTCCGCATGGTCGATCACAAACTGGGTGTACGACCTAGTGGTTTGAGCTAGGTCTCGCGCTGCGCTTTGTCCGCTGCGCAGCTGCATATGATCGATAATGAAACGAGCCTCTGCCGCAAATAATAAGCGGTATTCGGCATAATAATTCGCCTCTCGGGCGTTCGCCCAAAGCTGAAGCGTGCGTGCCAGCCGGTTTTTAAGGTCGGGATAGCGCTTTTGGAAAGCACCGACCTGTTGGTACCGCGCCTGTATCAAGCTGCGCTCATCTAATAAGCGTGTCAAAGCTTCCAGCGTGCGGCTGTCGTCCTGTTGATTCAGCCAGTCAACGATGAACGCCCGATTCTGCTGCTTGTAGCTGGTGATTTTACCGGCCTGCTGCGCTGGAATTTTATGGCTCTTCAGTGCCTGCCCAGCCCGGCGCAGATGCTTGTTAATGACCTGTTCTTCACGCTGCTCGCTGTCCAGCATCTGGCTGAGGGTTTGTTTGATGCTCTGATTGAGCCGGGGCGAAACGCGGTTGAATTTCTTAGTGGCGTCGCTGGAATCACCGGTATTGTAATGCACCCAGAAATCGCGCAGTTCCTGGCTAACAGTTATATTACGTTGCTGTAGTCGGTCATAGTTGAGTTTTCGAATGCGATAAATCTCGATGAGCAGCGAACGCTGTTTGGGCGTCTGTTGGGCCAAGCGGCGCAGGCGCTGTAATGTGTTGTATTGGTTATCAATTTCTTCCAGTAGACGCATGCGCTGCTCATACAGCTCAGGATAGTTGTTCTGCTCAAACATTTCTAGCAGCTCTTCATAATTTAGAGCGGCGGCGGGAGCTATATTCTCTTGTGTGCCAATGACCAGGGTGGATGTGCTGTCTGCTAAGTCATCGGGGACACGGTGTTCTTGTACTGGTTTTTTTGTGTTCTGGAGCGTGTGACTCGTATGAGGGCTTGGCAGCGTGTCCGCTGTATTTTCAGGTAGCAGTGGCCCGATGGGCGCGGACTGTACTGGCGAAGCTTCAGGCGGCGTTGGAGTGCGCAGCTGATTGAGCTTAGCCCCAATGGAAAAAGCAATAATGGTTAGGCAGGCGATGGCTATCGCAGTGAACATAATACGTTTTTCTGGCGGGTAGGGTAAGCGGTTGAGGTAGCGCATTAACCCCATGCCCAGCAGCACTAGCCCAAGTGGCACTAGGATAACGTAAAGAAAAAAAAGTAGGGTGGCGAGGCCCAAGCGTCGGCTCCATCGTAAAGATAGCGCTAATTGTAGCCTGTGTTGGGCCATTCCTCCTAGTTTGTTTCATGCAATTAGGACAAGGTATTAAACGAGACAGAAAAATTGCGATGGATTAGGGATCAGTTCTTGACACGCCGGGGCTAAAAAGATTTAATAGCGCCACTTCGCTTATATAGCGACGGCCAGATAGCTCAGTCGGTAGAGCAGAGGATTGAAAATCCTCGTGTCGGGGGTTCGATTCCCTCTCTGGCCACCATTACTCTCTTCCGAAACGTCCAGCAGCGGTACGCAGCGCGAAACATTAGCTGTTCGCACCACTTCCAATAGATCAACTACTCGTCGACCCACCTAATTTTAGCACCAATTGCCTGTAATTTATCGATAAAGTCTGGGTGCGCCCGTGCAATGGGGTCGGCATTCCGAATCTCTGAGGTGCCTTCAATCTGTAGAGCTGCAATCACTAAGCCGAGCACAACGCGGATAATATAAGGTGCTTCCACCACCGCCGGACGCAGTTGGCTGCTACCGGTTAGAATAAGACGATGAGGATCAGATAAATGCGAACGCACGCCGAATTTCAACAGTTCAGATGACCAGAATAAGGCACCTTCATACACCTTATTCCAATACAATACTTCGCCGCGTGCTTGGATTGAGGCACCGATAATCTGCGGCAGTATATCTGCCGGAAAATAAGGCCAGGGTGCGGCCTCGACTTTAGCAATGGTCTCTGGGGTTAGGCTTTTTTCTACCTCAAACGTACTGGGACCGGTAATAAGCTGATTGCCCTCAGCGTGAATATTGAGGCCAATCTTCTGAAACTGGCGAATAATAAGCGGCATATCGTCCACAATATCTGTGGTGATTCTAAGGACGCCACCAGTGGCTGCGCCAATCGCTGCAAAGGTCGCGGCTTCATGGTGATCATCCGGTACGCGAAAGTGCGTGCCATTTAGCTGTTCCACGCCCTGGACCGTTAAAATCGAAGTGCCAATGCCGTCAATTTTTGCGCCCATCGTCACGAGATAATCACAGAAATACTTAACGTGTGGCTCGGAGGCAGCGTTAGTTAATTTGGAAATGCCGGGCGCTAAGACCGCCATCAACAGAAAGGTTTCAGTCGCAGTCACGGACTGGTAGTCCAACCAGATATTACAGGAGTGCAGGCGGGTAGGCGCGGTCACTAGGCACTGGCTGCCGTCGTACACCACCTTGCAGCCAAAGGACTGGACGACTTTAAGGTGCGGATCTAGCTCGCGGATGCCGAGCGCACAGCCTTTGCTATTGTGTTCGAGGTGGAAAACACCCGTACGGTGTAACAGCGGTGCCATCAGCAAGACTGCCGAACGAATACCAGTGGGTAGGTTAATGTTCTCTGGATTCCAGCGTGTATCACGATGTGATAAGCCGAGGGTGTGTGCGTCGTTGTCCTGTGTGACTTGGGTACCGACTGCGGTCACACAATGCACCAGTTTAATCGAATCAGAAATGGGCGGTACATTCGACAGCTTTACCACGTCGTCGGTGAGTAATGAACCACAGATCATTGGCAGAAGTGCGTTCTTATTGCCGGAGATCGTAATTTCACCTGAGAGCGCATAGCCCCCTTCAACAATTAATTTAGACACAGTTTTTCCCGGTTAGCGTATTTGATAGAGGCAGGCATTAGTGTGGAACGCCCACTTTAAAATAAAATCGGTTATGCGCTTTGCCCAGTATGTTTAGCATTGAGCCCTCTGGGTTTTTTGCATAGCCGTGGCAGTAAAATTCCAGCTGATGATCCGGGTTCACCCGAACGGTGGCAGCTGCCCGCAGACTACATTTATCCATGTTTTGTGGCTGCATAAAAGCACTGAGTGGCCGCAGGCTTAAGCGCTGCTGTCGCACCACCACTTTGGAGAGCCGCCAGTAACCCTGGCCGCGGATTACACTCATTTCATCTTCATCGCCGCCGCTATGAATGGCATAAATATCGCCACTGCCACATTCACTCAGCAACGATAGGTTTTCAGAGAAGGCTAAGCCTTTGGGCCACTGTGCTGGGTTGGGTTGGGCCGACTGGTTGAGAAACCTGAGTCCAGCAGGTCTGCCATTTCGACTGCGTAGATAATAAAAGCGGTTAAAGCGTGGGCGTTGATCTTGCCCACCCGGCCCGGTGGTAACGAGTAAATGCCCGTTACCCGCCAGTTTGACTATACCCAAGCCACCCCCAAAATTAGCCGCAGGCCCTGGCATGGCTAAGCGAATATCGGGTGTCGTGGGTTCGGGCTGCTGTAAGTCTTTCAGCCATAGCTGGCCCTGTTCGCCATAGGCGAGGTAATGGCCAATGGCATGCAGGCCGCTGGGATGGCGGCTTTGGCTATTATATAACGCCGCCAAGTATTTCTCACCCTGTGGGTTTTGTTCGATGAGCAGCAGCCCGCCGGTGCTGCGATGACTGTGGCTGGCGGCAAAAGGATACTGCGGCGAGTTGGTGTGTATAAAGCCTTGGATATGCTTAGCAGGGATGCCAAACAGGTCTTTTTGCTGACCAGCAAGCAGATGACGTGCGCGCAGCTGATACGGCGGATAGGGCTGATCCCAGTCGAAATGCCAAAACTCGGTACGCCAGTTTATTTGGCCGCTGGCTGCTCGCTTAAATTGGTGTTTGACATCGACTGCGCAGACATTGCAGTTGCGTGCGCTGCGCTCACAGTCCTGCTGTGCCTGCGTGAAGCCCTGTTGGGTTTGTTTTTGCTGAGTGGTGCGGCCTTGCGTTAGTGCTAGAGCTGGGCTTTTACTCGCTGCCGGGCCTTTGGGGACTGTACTCCTGCGATTGGGGTCGACAATCGAAAGGATACGGGTCTGGTTGCCCTGACGCAGCGTTGCGCTAATGCTACCGCGCTGTGGCTGCGCGTTGTTAGCCGGTCGCGGTGGAGTGGTGGGTACTGTCCGCTGTGGTGTGAGTGTGCCAGTGATTCGGCCGCTGCGGTTGATATAGCGGCCATAACCCGTGTTGCCGTGGCGGTGATAGATGCCCTGCAGGGGTAGCGGGTGACTGTGCTGGCGGGCGTCGTGTTGATGAGGTACGGCTTCGCTGGCAGAGGCTTGTGCGCTATTGCTGCACAATAACAGCAGGGTCAGCAGCCGTAACCGGCCTGATAAAAGTCTACTCCAAACCCTGAGGGTGGGCTTAAGGAACAAACAGGCCTTCATAGCGGGTAAGCCAGTCAGGTTGAATGGGTGCGGCCCGTTCACTACGAAGTCCTGATCATCCAGGTCAGTAGTGACCCGTTCCAGATTAGCAGCACGATTCGCCGACATACCGCCTCATACTTAATCAACAACGGCTGTAATCCCGTGGGCCAACACTCCAGCTTGCGCACAAATTTCCCGGTCAGCGTTTGCATTTCAAACGTTTGCAGCACCGGTGTTTTCTCTATTTGTGCGACGTATGCTTCTGGCACGCTCGCCATGGCCCGATAGGCGACGGTAATGTAGTCGAGGTATTCCTGGGTTGGTTTAAGGTTATCAGCAAAAGTGGTCGCCCGGTAATAATAATAGCTGCGGCCCGCGTCGTGTTGTGTCAGTTTGATGTGCGAGCCCAGAAACGGCACGCCTTCATAATAATCCATGCGGCGTGCATCACTTTGACGAATCAGGTACATACGGCCATAAACGGTTGCACCGGGGGCGGGATCAGCCGAGGCAAAGCCGTGGCCCTTATAAAAACCACTTTGGCTGAAGCGGAGCGCCACGTCTTTTAGTTCATAATCGAACGCCTCAAAGACCGCAATGCGGCGCTGCTGCATAATCGCAGGGCTGAGGTTAGCCCCGAAGGCAAAATAGTAGATGCGGCGCTCATCCTGCGGGCGCAAAATGCGCATGAGATTCGCCCATTCAAATCCCAGTTTCCATAATAAAATTCGCAGCAAAATCGTGCCCTCTATACCTGTTGCCCGCGAGTGCTGAAGTTTTACAGCACCGGAGTGAGTAAGGCCTGCCCCGCAAAATGTGCGATTAAATTATTGCGCACCAGGTCGCCCATGGCCTGTCGGGTCTCAAAGGTGCCCGACCCTTGATGTGGCTGTAATAGTACATTGTCCAAGGCCTGAAAGCGCGGATTGAGCGCGGGTTCTCCTTCAAACACATCAAGCGCAGCCGAACGGATGACGCCGTTTTCCAGCGCCTCCAACAGGGCCGCTTCGTCAATATTCGCAGCTCGGCTAATATTTAACAGCATGCCCTGTGGCCCCAGCGCCGCCAGTACCTCTCGGTTTACCACATGATGTGTCTCAGCGGTAGCGGCGGAGGCAATAAACAGAAAATCGCTGGCCGCCGCCAGCGCTACTGGGTCGGCGATATACGTCCAGTTCGGCTGATCTTTTGGGCTGCGACTGGAATAAAAAATTTCCATGTCGAAAGCAGCCAATCGTTTGGCAATCGCGCTGCCAATCCGGCCCAGCCCCAGTATTCCGGCGCGTTTACCGTGAACGCGATGAGTCAAGGGCAGCGGTGCCTGCTGCCACTGGCCCGAACGTGTCCAGTGATCGCCTTGTACCAGCTGGCGCGAAAGGCCCAACAGCATCGCCACCGCGAAATCCGCCACGTCACCGGTGAGCACATCCGGGGTGTTACTGAGGCGGATATTGCGCGCCCGACAGGCATCAACCGCAACACCATCATAGCCTACACCATAGACCGAAATAATCTCCAGCGCCGGTAAAGCGGCGATCAGCTCCGCTGGAACTGCTAGATCACCGCGCGTGGCAATCGCCCTAATTTGAGCACCGTGGGTTGCTAGGTAGGCGGCCTGATCGTCGGCCTCAAAGTAGCGGTGCAGGGTGAAATGTTGCTTGAGCAGAGCTTCATCAGCGGGGGGGTAAGCACCGATTTGCAGAACTTCAGGTTGACTCACGGGTAGGCTCCGAATTTATGGATAGGCACCGTATCGGTTTATGCGGCATGTTTATTCTGCCTCAGCGGCGGCCACTGTGCCAGCAGAATAGCCGCCAGTACGATCAAGCCGCCCAGAATATGGCGTTGAGTCAGTATTTCATGCAGCAGGACAACTGCGACAAGCGTGGTCGCAATCGGCTCCAGGTTCATGATCGTCGCCGTGCGCAGTGAGCCCATGAGCTGGATCCCTTTATAAATCGCCAGAAAGCCACCCATAAAAGTCAGCAGCATACTGCTAAACACCCACCAGCCTGTAGCGCTGTGAGGTAAGGCGATACCCTCGCCGGAGGCCAGCACTGCCAGAGCAGCTAATAAACTAGTGCTGATGCTCATATAAACGCTGAAGACGCTGGTGGGGATTTTTGCAAGTACATAGCTGCTGGCAAGCATGTTTAAGGCGACCCCGAGCGCGGCCAGCGCACCAAACAGCAGGCCAAGCGTCGACAAGCCGCTGAGGTTAACGTCTAGCGCAACGACCAGGCCCAAAAAGCCTACGATAAGCGCCACGAACTCCAGCGGATGCGGCCAGCGGCGTGCGAGTACGGCACCCAAAAGAGCCACCACAATTGGATAGGTATAAAACAGCAGCACCGCCGTGCTAACCGGCATATAAGTGACCGAGGTTAAGTAAGATCCAATGCCGATGAAGTAGATCGCAGAAACCGCTAAATTCACGAGGAGCAAACGCCATGAGACGCGCATGCTAATGCCGCTGGCAATATTCCATCCGGCCATGACTAGGCCCAGCAGCACAAAACGCACTAGGAGCACAGACGCTGGGGTCGTGCCGTAGTCATAGCTCATGCGCGCTAGCACAATAGAAAAGGAAAAGCCGAGCGCGCCAATGACTGCGCAGGCAAAGCCCGTCAGATTGTTATTACGCAGTATACGGTGCTGCGTCAGCATAGTGGTGGCGTCAACATAAGGTAATCCGATTCCGACAGTCTAAGAGGTGCATGCAGTGTAGCGACTCTGCTGCTCCGGGCAAATAGAGCGTGATTAAAATATTTTGTGCCCGCAGACTTAAATAGGTAGCATAATCGCGCAGTAGCATAAGGAATAGCCGATGGCGATACGTGAAATTTTACAAATAGGTCACCCTATTTTAGCCCAGCGCGCTGAGGAGGTTGAGGAGGCGCAGATTCAAAGCCCAGAAGTCCAGGGGTGGATTGATGATATGATTGACACGATGCGTGCCGCTAATGGGGCGGGTATTGCGGCCAATCAGATGGGTATTGCTAAGCGCTTGTTTGTGCTAGAAATTGCGGATAATCCACGCTATCCGTATAAGCCCAAAGTGCCACTCACGATTGCGATTAACCCAACGATTCACTTTTTATCTGCTGAGACCTTTGTGTCTAATGAGGGCTGTCTGTCGGTACCGCAGATGCGTGGCAATGTTGAGCGCCATGTTGAGATTGCAGTGACGTATTATGACCGCAACGGGCAGCTGCACGAAGAAGAGGTGCGCGGTTATTCTGCGTGTACTTGGCAGCATGAGTACGATCACCTCGACGGTATTTTATTTCCGCATCGGGTGCAGGATGCGCAGTCGTTTTGCTCCTGGGCGGTGTTTGCTGAATTTCAGCAGAGCGCCTACGCCGAACATGTTAAATCCTTAGTCGCTAAGTGGGGAGCCTAAACTATGACTCAATATTCCGGTGCTTATCCGTTTACTCGTCTGCGGCGAATGCGGCGCGATGATTTTTCGCGGCGTCTGATGCGGGAGAATAGACTAACGGCGGATGATCTGATTTATCCGGTTTTTGTATTAGAGGGTAACAATCGGCGTGAAGCCGTGCCCTCAATGCCAGGGGTGGAGCGCAAGAGTATCGACCTATTGGTAGAAGAGGCGCATGAGTTAGTGGCGCTGGGTATTCCAATGCTCACCCTGTTCCCGGTTACGCCGCAGGAGGCTAAATCGGCACGCGCAGAAGAAGCCTACAGTCCAGACGGCCTTGCGCAGCGCGCCATCCGCGCGCTTAAAGCGGCTGTGCCTGAGTTGGGGGTGATGACTGACGTTGCTTTAGACCCATACACGTCTCATGGGCAAGACGGTTTAATGGATGACAGTGGCTATATCATGAACGATGAGACAGTCGGCGTGCTGGTGCGGCAGGCCGTATCACAGGCTGAAGCGGGTGCCGATGTTATTGGGCCGTCGGATATGATGGATGGGCGCATCGGTGAAATTCGAGATGCCCTAGAACAGGAAGGCCATGTAAATACGCGCATTATGTCGTATGCTGCAAAATATGCTTCAGCGTTTTATGGACCATTTCGAGATGCGGTCGGTTCTGCGACTAATCTGGCCGGTGCGAATAAATACAGCTACCAGATTGATCCGGCGAATACAGATGAAGCGCTGCGAGAAGTGGCGCTGGATTTACAGGAAGGCGCGGATATGGTGATGGTGAAGCCCGGCATGCCGTATCTGGACATTGTGCAGCGGGTTAAAGCCGAGTTTAAGGTGCCGACTTATGCTTATCAGGTCAGCGGGGAGTATGCCATGCTGAAAGCAGCGGGGCAGAAGGGCTGGATTGATGAACAGGCCTGTGTGTTGGAGGCGCTGTTGAGCTTCAAACGAGCTGGAGCGGATGGGGTATTGACTTATTTTGCTAAGGATGTAGCGCAGTGGCTGGCTGATTATTAGTTAGCCATTTGGTCTTCTTCATAAGGCTTTGAATTAGCAAAAACGCCATTTTCTTCCAACTCACACATAAAGCTGTCTATCATCACCTTAAAGTCACGGAATCTTTCTTCGCCGGGATAAGCAACTAACAGCTTATTGGATAGGCTTTGTGTTTTGTATTTGTAAATTTGGTAGCCATTGACGTTGAATGGTGCGTCTTGCTTTATGTCATAATGCTGTAAAATTCTAATAGGCTTATTTTCAGCTATCATGATTCCTACCTCTAACAGCACATTAGGGTTGTTTCCTGAAATATCCGCAATACAAAAGTGTGAGTCCCTAATTTGTGCGATGATTTGATTTATAATTAAGCCCCCATGCAGGTTTGCATCAAAATGGCGGGCAAATATTTTCTTTGCCTGAAAATATCTGCTAATATTTTCACCAATTTTATCAAATTGCGAGTCAAAGGGTCGTGCAATAAATCCAGTTTTGATTCTTTCTTTTAAAATATCTTTTTGAAATTCCACGTTGTTGATTTCATTCAAAAAATCTTCGATCGATTGATTGGTGTTTGATATATTGGACTCATGCTCATTGGATTTTCTAAGCACTCTGCCCAGCTCATTGCCTAAGCTTTCCATTAGTTTTAAAACTGAATAGGTGAATATGCCTGAGCAGGGCAGTTGAACTGATAATACGCCAATAATCTGCTTTTTCGCTATCAGCGGTATGCTGATAATTGAATCAGGATCAAAAGAGAAATCCGTATAGTTTTCGCCAATAGGCTCATTGTTAACTGTTTAGACCCAAATCATCATAGTCTTTCTAATTTTGGTAAACTATACCTTGCCAGACAAGTATTGAATAGCTTATTGACCGGAAAAGACATTGTTTTATGAATATACATAGCCAAGCCCGAACGACCCCCAAAATACGTGAAGACATTCGTGCCAGCAAAGGGAAGATGACGATTGATGCGGCGG
>CALAMO010000051.1 GCA_937925855.1 uncultured Thiotrichaceae bacterium | reverse complement strand
CCTTTTCACTGCTACTGCCAAACCGCTGATGAATGAACCACCGTAGGCGTTCTTCCATTTGCTGCATCTTGTGCTGGTTTTTGCCAATATACGCCCATAGCGCATCCAGCTGATGCTGCGCTTCTTCCAGGGTTTCAGGGGCATTAAAGACTGGGGCTTCCATGGTTGACATGATACCAAAAAACTCAGGAAACTGAGCGGTAAAGGGCGATAGGTTCATGCCCTGTTCCACCAGCAGAGACAAACCGTCAATCGACTTGCGCATGTCCACCACACCCGAATACAAATAGACCGTGAGTGACCCCGAAGGACGTAACATTAGCGCGCACCCCCAGTGGTGGTAAAACGCAACAATAAGGGAAGCAGTTCGCTGAGATGGGCCACCGGCAAATGAATCGAAGCAACGCCTAAATCCACCCGGGCTTCATCAACACCCACGCCCGTTGAAGGCGCCGCAACCATTGGCTTAGCCTGAACAGGTAGGAAAGTATCTCTATGACCTTCCGCTGCATGACTGGCCAAATGCTAACGACTGAGCCGGGTGCGCCAGTGGCCGAAAGTCCCTAACTTTAAACCGTGGGTGGTACAGTAGGCCGACTGTGATTGGCCACTGCTTTCCCATTGGTTCATGTGTTGCTGCCAAAAGGCCTGTTTCTCATCGCGCGTCATCGTGTCAATTCTGCTATAAAAAGCAATACGATAAGCAGTGATGCTCAGAAAACAAAGATGGGGATGTTTTGACGCTTACGGATTAGACGGTTCTGGCCTAAGAAGTTCGATATGGGCCTATTAGACGAGGCAGAAATTGAAGCTAAAATTGAGCGATTAAATAGTATACTCCGTAAGATTTTAAGTGGCTTAACGCCTTATGAAGTCTTTACAGGGAAGCGCGTTGCACTTATTGGTTGACTCCAGCATTCGGTTCTAAAAACATAACTGATTTTCTGACTTAATTTCTCCACCAAGATTCGCCGTTGGTTCAATGCGATTAATGAGAGATATTGATCCTGCATAGTTGCCCTGATAACCACGGTTATCCATGTCGAAAGTTCCTTCCAGAACAACATTTTTGCGATTGATCACCTGAAGTGCGTGAGTACTTCGATAGTACTGAGGAAGTGAAACCCAAATAGCATTTTTCAGATCGGGAAAACCGTCGCTAATAAGCAGAGCTGAAAAAGTAGGATGGAGTTTTTTGAAGTAACCTTTTACCCTGAGCTGCTGACCATGATATTTCTCGGGATTGCTTACCAAAGCAACAAGACCAACACTTTTTGATTTGGCACCACTTCCACCAAAGAGGGTTCTTTGCAAAACTCCATGTGCATACCAGTCAATACGGAATGTTGGCTTTCCCTCCACAGAAAGACCATGCCGTTTCCCCTGTTCATCAAGACACCACTTTTCGGGAGCTCCATCCTCATTAACCCCAGAATACTGGTATTTCGCATCACAATACTGATTTAAATTAATATCGCAGGGATCTTGTAATGCTACGGAAACTTTAGGGGGAACAGAGCGAATTTCGGTACACCCCGTGACAGCAGCTAAAAACAAACTTAATAAGACAATCGTTAATCTATACATGCCGTTACCTCATAAAATCACGAGAAATATCAATCTCTGTTCTGGGATTAGTGGGTATCACCCAATTAGCGGCTCCAGTACCCGGGTCGTAATGCATAATAGAACTATCAGAATTCCCCACATAAGAATGCCAATTAAGAGCATCTGCCGAAGGGATGTCTCCCCATCTATAGCCATTTGCATTAATGAAATTGGGGAACCCAGCTCCAGATGGGACTGGGTGAGTATGATAGCTACCAACGGTAGTAGTTCCAGCCGGTGCAGTTATTGTAAACTCATCCAATATTATGCCTGTTTCTTGACCATTGGTGAATGGTTCCGTGTAATTGAATGTACCATCAGCATAACGATAGATACCACCTCCCCACTCAGCTCTAGCAGCTACACCGCCAGCACGCTGCCATGCACTATTTAATGCAAGAATTGCGGTTTGCCGCTTTGTATGAAAGTGACGTCTCCCCGATTCGTGATTAAACAAATGCGTAAACGCTGCCGTAGCCGCCCCATTTGCAAACTTCCCCCCCGTCAACTTAGAAATCGTCCCACCGACAACCGCCGCCGCAGTCGTCCGCATCGCAACGCCAACAGACCCCAGGTGTTTCCCAATGCCTTTAACAAAACCACCCGTCATATGCCCAAAAAACCCACCCACAAAACCAGAAGAAAACTTTCCACCCTGCAAGCGTGATACACCACCCTGAGCAGCACCGTGTGCGACCATTTTACCAACAGACCCTCCGGGGATACTCAAAACATGACCAATACCGTAAGCTAACCCGACGGAGCGTCCACCAGAGAATGCCCCCCTCAAAGCACCCGCTATACTTCCCGTCATAAACAGTCCAGAGACGCCACCAGCTAAAGCACCCGCTTTAACCGCCGCCCCAGAGCTCGCGGCTGCTTGCCACCCGAGCGACACGCCCGCAGTAACCGCCGCTAATTCAATCGCGAATCGTAGTGTTGGTTCAGCGTGAATTGGAATTTTACATCTGAATTTGCCCGATATTTGTTGCGTGGATCAAGGTAAAGTTTACCAAAATCAGAAAAGCTATGATGATTCGGGTTTAAACAATTAAGAGACATGTCGATGCCCTTAACCATTGAGCTAGCAGATTTGGATTTCAGCGAAGTGCTTGGCATGCGCTCAACCATTGCGGTATTCTGTCTTCAGAGTAGCGCCATAAAAAAATGGCAAACCTAGCATCAACCCATTCTGGGAACCCCCTTCCCTGAGTACTGACCACTGGAGGAGTTGTCATGTTGAAACAAGCGATTACCGCAACCTTATTATCCCTATCGATGGGCCTGTCTGCTGTCTCAGCCGCAGAAATGGGCGCTAAAGATGAAACCATTAAGCTCACCATTAACGAATGGACCGGGCAGCATATCAGCGCGCATATTGCCGGTGAAGTACTGAAAAAAGCCGGTTACGACGTGGAATACGTGACCGCAGGCTACGACGCACAGTTCACCGCGATGGCCGACGGCGAGTTACACGGTGCGATGGAAGTCTGGAGCAGCAACGCCCCCGATCTATGGAAGAAGATGGACGAAGCCGGAAAAATTAAAGACATCGGTGAGACCGGCTTTGAAGCGCGCGAAGGTTTTGTCTATCCGCTGCACGTTAAAGCACTGTGTCCGGGCCTCCCCGCCTGGGAAGCGCTGAAGGACTGCGCGGCTAAGTTTGCCACGGCGGAAACCATTCCACAGGGCCGCTTGATTGACTATCCCGCAGACTGGGGCACACCCGGCGCGGATCGCATGAAAGGTTTGGATCTGCCGTATAAAGCCATTCCAGCAGGCAGTGAAGGCGCACTGATCTCAGAGCTAAAGTCCTCCATCGCCAAGAAAAGTCCGCTCTTTATGGTGTTTTGGCAGCCACACTGGGCCTTAGCTGAATACGACGTAGAGTGGGTCGATATGCCGAAAGCGGAAGACGCCTGCTTTAACGACAAATCCTGGGGTAGCAATCCGAATGAGGTAAATGACTGCGACTTCGCCCCGGCCCGCGTCTTTAAAGTAGTGTGGTCTGGCTTTGAAGAGAAGTGGCCCATGGCGCATGCAATCCTAGAAAACTTCAGCGTTGGTACCCAGGACCAGCAGAATATGATGGCGGCCATTGACCAAGGTGGCGGCAAAGTAGAAGCAGAAGTCGCTAAGTGGCTGGACGATAATAAAGAAACCTGGGAAGGCTGGATTGCAGCAGCTAAGTAATCCCACACCTACGCCCCCTCACCCGCAGGGGGCTTTTAAACGGAGTATGCTGTGACGCCAATCACCCCCGCCCTGGAATGCAGAAATCTCTGGAAAGTCTACGGCGATAATGCCGAAGAACGCCTCAAGCAGTACGCGCCGACGAATGCGAAGCAGGCCGCTGAGTGTTCAACAGCGCTCAGCGCCGAAGGTGGCATTATTGCCAGCGGCCACATCAATCTGCAAATTCAACCCGGTGAGTTTTTTGTGCTCATGGGACTGTCCGGCTCTGGCAAATCCACCCTCATGCGCTGCATGTCGCGCCTGACCGAACCCAGCGCCGGTGAACTCCTGCTAGACGGTGCAGATTTCCTCAGCGCCAAACCCAAGGCCCTGCGCCAGATCCGCCGCCAGAAGATGGGCATGGTCTTTCAGCACTTCGGGCTGTTCCCGCATATGACCGTGCAGGATAACGTGGCTTATCCGCTGCGTGTACAGGGTATTAACCCAGCAGAACGCCAGCGTAAAGCGCAAGAAATGATTGAGCTAGTCGGCTTGGAGGGGCGTGAAAACGCCTATCCACACCAGCTGTCCGGCGGCCAGAAGCAGCGCGTCGGTATCGCCCGCTCACTGGCGGTTGATCCAGAGCTGTGGTTTTTGGATGAACCGTTTAGCGCGCTTGATCCGCTGATTCGATGGCAGATGCAGTCTGAATTACTGCGCCTACAAACCCTGTTTCATAAAACGATTATCTTCGTGACTCATGATTTTATGGAGGCCGTACGGCTGGCAGACCGCATCGCGATTATGAAAGACGGCCAAGTGGTACAAGTCGGCACGCCGCAGGACATTGTCCTCAATCCAGCGACCGATTATGTCGCCGAGTTCGTCAAAGAGGCACCGCGCACCCGAATTATCAAAGTCGACCAGCTCATGCAGGCTGCGCCCGCCGCCACGACAACAACCTTTAACGGGCAGGCACTGAGCCAGGATATGACGCTGGAAGATGCGCTCTCTTGGAGTGCGGAACGTGCCGGTGAGCTGCCGGTGCGCGACCAGAACGGCCAGCTAATCGGCGTGATCACCCCAGAGCGCCTAGCCATGGCCCTAGGCAATACGCCGGGCAAGGCAACGAGCAATAGCGATCGCCAGTCAGCACAACCGCCCGCTGGAGTGAACTCATAAATGGCAAAGCCGCCCACCCCACCAACAGCACGCGGAACACGGCGCAGCCTACCCCCACAGGCGCTCCCCTGGCTGGGCTTACTCGCTCTGGCGCTTGCCCTGCCCTTTTTCATGAGTGTCCTGCCCTGGCTTAAAGCTTGGCCTGTGGACTGGCTACTCCCCTTGGCCGATTGGATTAATGCGGCCATGGATGCGCTGGCACCCGCGCTAAAGCCGACGACCCGCATACTCAGCGCTACGCTGGAATGGCCGATGCTGGCGCTGCGCGATGTATTGCAGTGGCTGCCGTGGCCGGTGTTAGTGCTGGCGGTGCTACTCCTAGCCTTCCATGCTTCCGGGCCGAAACTCGCGGTTATCTGTTTGCTCGCCTTATTATATATCGCCCTGTCCGGTTACTGGCGACAGGCGATGAATACCCTCGCACTGGTCGGGATTGCGGTGCCCCTGTCGCTGCTATTGGGCCTGCTGATTGGCATTGCCGCACAGCGGACTAAAATAGGCGCGCGCCTAGTGCCACCGGCGCTGGATGTGATGCAGACCATGCCGACGTTTGCCTACCTGATTCCGCTGCTGGTGCTGTTTGGCTTCGGCCCGGTGGTTGGGCTGATTGCCAGTGCGATTTATGCCTGCCCACCCATGGTGCGTAATGTGCACCTCGGCCTGAGCCGCATTCCCGGCGAAATTAAAGAAGCCGCGACCTTCGCAGGCTCTTCCGCTTGGCAGAAGTTATTCTGGGTTGAATTACCCGCCGCCATGACCCAAATTAAAGTCGGCATTAACCAGACGATTATGGCCGCACTGAGCATGGTCATTATCGCCTCAGTCATTGGTGGGTTTGATGATATTGGCTGGGAAGTGTTAAGCACGATGCGTAAAGCCCGCTTTGGCGAGAGCTTGCTCGCTGGTTTCGTTATCGTACTGCTCGCCGTCGTGATTGACCGTATTTCAGCGGCCTATGCCAGTAAGGACAGCACCCAACGCACGCCGCTGCTGGCTGGGCGCATCGGGTACTGCGGCGGCGGTTTGCTGCTGTTGTGCGCTGCGTTTAAACTCAGTGGCTTTGACCCCAGCATCACTGACCCGGCCTGGGCCAAAGCAGTCGCGACTTGGCTTGATACCCGGCTGGAAGGCATCGTAGTCGCCTACGGCAACGCGCTCACCGCGATTAAAAATACGCTGTTTTATTATTATTTGCTCCCGCTCAGGATTGGTTTTTCGCAGGCCATCCTGCCCTTCACTTGGGGCTTTGACTTCACTCAACTGATGCGCTGGAGCTATGCCATCGCTTGCGGCGTGCTGGCACTCGGCTTGAGTTGGCGTAGCGGCTGGCGCAAAGGGCTACTGCTGGCTGCACTGGCTTACCTACTGTACTTCGGTTTGACCGGCATGCCATGGTTAGTATTCGGCACGGCGATTATATTGCTCGCCTGGCAGGCCGGTAATCTAGCAACGGCGGTCTTCACCGGATTGGCGCTGACATTTATTCTCGTTACCGGCATGTGGGAACGCGCCATGCTGTCGATCTACCTCTGTGGCGCAGCCGTCATCCTCTCATTCCTGCTGGGATCGGCACTCGGCGTTTGGGCAGCCACGCGCGAACGCGCCTCGGCGGTGATTCGCCCTATTGCCGATACCTTCCAAACGATTCCGCTATTTGTCTTCCTGATCCCGGTGCTCATGTTCTTTCAGATCGGTGAGTTTACCGC
This sequence comes from uncultured Thiotrichaceae bacterium, assembly GCA_937925855.1. Lineage (GTDB taxonomy): Bacteria > Pseudomonadota > Gammaproteobacteria > Thiotrichales > Thiotrichaceae > Thiolinea. The sequence goes on along the minus strand of CALAMO010000051.1, from coordinate 33,792 downwards.
CCTGCTGGCAATTATCGCCTACGCCTTTGTGCCCGCGGTGCGTTATACCGAAAACGGCCTGCGCCAAGTATCGCCAGAGCTGCTGGAAGTCGCCACAGAACAGGGCGCCACCCCGTGGCAAATCTTCTGGCAGATTAAAGTGCCGCTCGCATTGCCTACGATTATGGTAGGCCTGAATCAGACGGTGATGTATGCCTTCGCCATGCTGGTGATTGCCGCGCTGGTCGGCACCACCGGGCTGGGGCAACAGGTGTATTTGTCACTGAGTGCAGCCGATACCGGAGCCGGTTTAATTGCCGGTTTATCCATGGCGCTGCTGGCAATGGTAACAGACCGCATTATGCAGACTTGGGCTCGCAAACGCTTTGCAGGTATGGCGAGCACCGCCCACTAGTTCGGGATCAGCTGCTGATGAACTCGCCAGGAGCATCGCTATAACCACCCACTACGCCCTTAACCACGACCGCCACGGCGTCATGCGCGTGCAGACTCTCCAGATGATTAACCCGCACCCAAAAATCCGCAATCTCAGCGCTATTCGAAAGCGCATTCAACAAGCGGCGGGCCGCATCTTCACAGAACATCAGATTAGCGGCATTCAAGCGGGCAAATTCCTGCTCATCCTCCCGCTTCACAACGGACTGCACCGGCGTCTGTAACGCATCCTCAACCCGATCAATCAGCGCGGTGAGCGGCAGGCTTTCATCGATATGGGCAGGCTTAATCTTGACCTGGGCCATACTGCGCTGGCTGTGCGGCGTCGCACGAATACCTTCTGGGGTGCCCAACCAACGATAGACCGCGTCCGTCTCCACCGCGTCCAGCGCACCGAAGGTAGCGCGAAAGCCCTCTTGAATCAGCTGGCGCGCCAGCGCCGCCGAACAGGGACAGGTCGAAGAATACGGAATATCCAGCGCAATTTCCGCACTAAAGGTCTCCGCACGTTGGATAGCGGTTAATTTCACCGGATAGCTGCGCCAGCCTGCATTGTCACTTTTGAGCGAAGGCCGCTTTTCAAAATAATCAAACCGGCATTGCAGGAAGGCCGCATCGCTCAGGCCATGCTGTGATTCAACGAAGCGCTCGACCATCCGCTGCAATAAGGCGGGCGTCAGTTCATGTAAGGCCAACATCTCATCCAGCGCCAGGAACAGACGCGACATGTGAATGCCCTTATCTTCTGGGTTGGTTAAATTCACATAAGCCTGCACATGAGCCAGCGTCTGAATTTTCTCCCCCCGATTATTGAGCACAAACACCGGAATTTGAATCTCGCTCATCCCCACCCAATTCAGCGCACCTTTGGCCCCCGCATAAGGCTGACTTGCCACATCGGGCATCTTATTGCCTGCGCCTTGCTCCGGCCCGGTGGTGTTGCTTATGGTCATGAAACGCTCCTGCACCTTGGTCAGTGCTGTGACTGCCATTAAAAGGATTTAATTAAGTGGTGGCAACAGTAGCAGAACTCAAGCGACCGGGACAATAAGCAGTAGGGAACATGCTGAATGTTTCTCTCAGGCGGCCTTGCGCTGCACATAAAAGAAGCCCAAGAACCAATGATAAAACGGCCAGACTAGCATGCTGCTCAGCAACGGTGCCCAATACGACAAGCCCTCATTCACATAGCCCGTGACCCCGCGCATCCACAGATTAAGCAGTAAAAACACACCCACCACAATAAAGACCAGTGCAATCTGCTGAATAAACGCTTCCGGCGTCATGCGCAAACCCAGCCGCACTGAAAAGTACATGACGAGCACATAGCCAAAGGCGAACTGCCCCATCAGTGAGCTGGACAATGCATCAGTCAACAGACCCATGAAAAAGGCCATTAACAAGCTGCTTTTCTGGCGAATCGTTAGTCCGCAGTGAATCAGCGCCAGTGCCACCCAATCAGGCTTCCAGACAGCCCACTCTGCAGTCAGCGGCAGATTATTCATCAGCACCGCAATCAGCATCGTGACCCAGATGGCACCCGTGAAGCGCGGTAGACTATCAGGCATTAGACCGTATCCAATGGCGCAGCCATAGACGGCACGGCTTGTGAGCGACTGCGACTGCGACTGCGACTGCCCGGCACACGTTTATCGACATCAACAGAGTTGTTGTTAGCGTCTTGCTCGGTGGCCTGCTCAGGCGGAGCCATCATCGCCTCTGGCTCCAGATTACGCCACAACAACAATACTTCACGGGTGTTTTCAAAATTCACCATGGGCTGCGCTTTAATATTAGCAAATGGATCGCCCGGCACATACTTCACCCCGCTAGGTAAGACTTTTGCCACCGGAAAATCAGCCGGAAATAGACCATCCAGCCCAGAGCTAATAAAAACATCACCATCGCGTACCTCGCCCGTAGCAACAATGCTTTTCAGCTCCATTAGACCCGGCTGACCGGTGCCGCTAGCCAAAGCCCGCTCACCCGTTCGGCGATTACGCACCGGCAGCGCATGCTGAATATCGGTAATCAGCATCACCTGCGCGCCAAACGGCGTCACGTCAATCACCTGCCCGAAAATACTGCCACCCTCAGCCACGACCACCTGCTTGACAAACACGCCGTCGCGGCTCCCCTTATTCAGCGTGACCACGCTCTGCCCACGATCATCTGAGGCTGATAAAATAGAGGCCATGCTAAAGGTATAGTTTGGGCGCTTATCGGCTTTCAGCAGTTCACGCAGGCGCTCATTCTGCTGTTCGAGGATTTTCATATCGCGGTATTTTACGCTAAACAAACGCAGCTGCTCGCGCAGTTTGGCGTTCTCTTGTGATAGGCGCCGCTGATCCCCGAAAAACCCCTCCGTCAGGTTATAGACGCGAAACGGGGCATCCACCACCAGCTGAAGCGGATAAGCGATAATAGAGAATACGGTACGCACCGGCGCAGTCACTGGCGAATCACGGTGATCCATCGCCACCAGCGTCAGCGCCAATAAGGCCAGCACAATAAAGCGGAAGGACAGGCCGGGCGTAGCGTGGTGATCTATATCGTAGATCACCGTCTCCCGGTCCTGTATTCGTTGCAAGCGCTCCGCTTTTAACATTTAAGTAGCAACACCTACTTTAACTAAGCCGCACACCCCCGTTCAGCCAAACAGGCTGGCTCCACCAGCAACTGATGGCGCTCAAATTCCCGGCGAATTTGCATGCGTACTTATTTTTTATCTGTAATGCATGGAGTGTGTTCGCTCCATGCCATGACTCAGACTGCGTAATTAGGCTTAATCCGTCGCCAGAAACGCATCGCCCTCAGCTTCTAACATCTCCAAAATCTTACCGCCACCACGAGCGACACAGGTCAACGGATCATCTGCAATCACCACTGGGATACCGGTTTCTTCCATCAGCAGACGATCCAAATCACGCAGCAAGGCACCACCACCGGTCAGCACGATACCACGCTCAGCCACATCCGCGCCAAGTTCTGGCGGTGTCTGTTCCAATGCGGTTTTCACCGCACTGACAATACCAAACAGCGGCTCCTGGAGTGCTTCCAAAATTTCATTGCTAGTCAGCGTAAAACTGCGCGGCACGCCTTCAGATAGATTGCGCCCTTTCACGTCAATTTCCAACAGCTCCTTCCCCGGATACGCCGAACCAATCTCGCACTTTATGCGTTCTGCGGTGGCTTCACCGATCAGCATGCCGTAGTTACGGCGCACATAGCTGATAATCGCTTCATCCAGCCGGTCGCCGCCAATGCGCACTGAGGCAGAATATACGATACCGCGCAGCGACATAATCGCCACCTCGGAAGTGCCCCCACCGATGTCCAGCACCATAGAGCCAATGGCTTCATCCACCGGAATACCGGCACCAATCGCCGCCGCCATGGGCTCTTCAATCAGGTAGACCTTACGCGCACCCGCGCCTAAGGCAGAATCTTTAATCGCGCGGCGTTCGACCTGGGTCGCACCGCAAGGCACACAAATCACCACGCGCGGGCTAGGCCGCAAAATTCGCCCAGAATCCACTTTACGAATAAAGTGCTGCAGCATTTTCTCAGTATAGGTGAAATCCGCGATCACCCCGTCCTTCATGGGTCGAATCGCGGTGATATTTTCCGGTGTCCGGCCCAGCATCTTCTTGGCTTCGACCCCCACCGCTTCGATGGACTTAGGGCCACCGGGGCCACGATCCTGACGAATAGCGACTACGGAAGGCTCATCCAAAACAATGCCTTTACCGCGCATATAAATCAATGTATTTGCTGTTCCGAGGTCAACAGAAATATCATTAGAGAATAAACCAGATATAAATCTGAACATTAGTGATTAAGTCCAACGAAAAACTAAATTTTAGAGTTGAATCGCAACAAGCAGTCCTGTGTGATTCGGCTAAATCCATGCCATACAGGCCGGAGCGAGAAAAGTTTACGCAATGTAGCAATACTGTCCGTTTTGGGCAAGTATAGGTCTATGCACAAAAAGAGGCAGTCGCGGCGTAAGCAAGTCGTTTTATTATAAATGACTCAGGCTATAAATGTTACCGAAACCCTGGGCACATACGCCATTTGGATAAACTATTTTACCTAGCATACAGCAGGTACCCTATGCTTATAAACTCCATCCTATTAACGGCATATTGCGCATTATGATTAAACACTGTGTTTTTATTCGCTTCAAAGACAGCGTCACCCTCCAACAGCGCGCTGAGTTGTATGCGGCCATCCACGCGCTACACCATCACCTACCCGGTTGGCTAAATTATGTGGCCGGGGCCAATGTCACGGTTGAAGCTGGCATGGACAAGGGCTTCAATGGTGGCTTTGTGCTCGACCTCGCCGATGCTGCTGCCCGCACGGCCTATCTCGCCGATGCACAGCATCAACGAATAGGCCAACAACTGGTAGCCGCCGCTGAGGGCGGTCTGGCAGGTATTCTGGTCTTTGACCTGGAGGTTTAGTCTAAAATACCTGACCGCCTCAGCGTTAACTCAAGGCACGCACCAGCGTATGCATATTCTGTATACACTCATAACCCGCTCGGCTGACACGCTCACCCTGCGGCTGATAGTGAATCACCGCCATCCCAGCGGCCTGTGCCGCCGCCACACCGGGCGCACTGTCTTCAAATACCACACACTGCTCCGCTGCAAAACCCATCTGCGCCGCCGCATGCAGGAATAAATCTGGCGCTGGCTTCCAGGCATTGACCGTATATGCACTGAACACATTCTCGCCAAAATGCGGAGCAAGCCCCGTTACCTTTAGCGCCTGCTGAATCTTCTGCTCCGGCGCATTAGAGGCCACACCGCACGGCACCGGCAGGACACGCAATAATTCAGGCACGCCCGCAACCGGCAACAACTCGGACGCAAACAGGCCCTGCAAATGCTGGCGATATTGTCCTTCAAAATCGTCCGGCAGACGCACCTGATAGCGCCGCTCGATATCACGCAGCGTATGCGCGAACTTCTGGCCCTCATAGCGCGCAATCAGCACGTCCAGCGTATCCGTGATTTCGGGAATCAGATCAAGGTAAGCCTGACAATTCAGCTGCTCACTCGCCACCAATGTCCCGTCCAAATCAAATAATGCACACTGCCACTCCGCCTGCCATTGCATCATGGCGTTTCTGCCTCGGCGGTGGGCGGGTTGATCTGCGCCAGCATATCCACCAGCTTCGGCACATAGCGTTCGCCATAGCCCAAGTTACCCGCCAGCACATAAGTCTGGTGTACACTCTCTGCGATAAACGACGTCACAGGGGCTTCCTGCGTCATCGTGGTGTAATAACGCAGGTCTTTCTGCGCATTGTTAATCGCAAACTTAAATACCGACTCATCGCCTTCCAGCAGCACGGTCATCAGCCGCTCAAACATCACTGAGTTAGAACCACCAGCCATGACCACATCACGCAGCGCCTGCATTTCCACCCCGCCGTTCGCCGCTGCGGCAATGCCCTCAGCCGCCACTGCCGCAGCACCCAGGCCGATAAAGTTATTGATTAATTTAAGCTTGTGGGCGGCACCCACCCCACCAGCATAAATCAACGTATCCGCAAAGCACGTCAAGACAGGGCGAATTTCTTCTAGTGTAGCCTTATCCCCACCCGTCATCAGCGCCAGCTTGCCCGCTTCAGCTTCCTTTGGCGTGCGCACCATCGGTGCATCGATAAAGCGCCCCCCGGCGGCGGTGACCGCAGCCGCGACTTTGGCAGTGGACGCTGGCTCAGCGGTAGAACAATCCACCAGCACCATGCCAGGCTGTATACCTGCCAGTAAACCGTTTACGCCCAGGGTCACCGCTTCCACCTGCGGGCTGCCGGTGACGCATAAAATCACAATATCTGATGCTGCAGCCACCGCTGTCGCTGAAGCCACCTCCTGCGCCCCCAGACTGACTAAATGATCAATCGGCTCTCGGTTTTTATGCGCCAGCACGCTGAGCGCATAGCCGTGTTGCAGAATATTTTTACCAATGCCATGTCCCATCAGACCAGCACCAATCAGACCGATACGGCGTTTATCTGTCATTGTGTACGCTCCCTTTAATCCCATCAATCCCATCAATCCCATCAATCCCGTTAATCTAATCTATGGCAGCTATGGCATCACCTGAATCACAGCGGCGCATGCCACTCAGTCAGTGCGTTCTCATGTGTGGCGCCAACAGCTCCAACCAGCTGGCCCGTAACGACTCATATTCTTCAATACAGCCCTCGGCCCGATCTGCAGAAAACTCGCTCTCTTTTAATAAATCGCTGTACTGCTGCGGCGCACTGCCATAAACATGACACAGCGTGCTGAAGTAGCGCTGTGAATCCAAACTATGCTCGCCCCAGAAATTTTCTGCGGTCAGCGTGTCCTCACTCTCCTCACTTTCCAGATCGAATAGGTCAGCCGCACTGATCGCCAGCTCCTGCCCCTGATCAAAATAGCGAATCAACAGCACCGTGGCCAGCGCATCAGCGGCGTCTTCCTCCTTACCAATGACCGGCAGTTGATACTGATCAATTAAGGCATGCGCCAGCTCATGGAACAGCGTGTGCAGCAGGGAATCCATCGTAGCATCATCAGCGCTCACGCCGCTGGCCGCATAATTAGCGCCCACAAAGCGCTCTTTAACCTCTTCGAGAAAGGCGTAGGGAATCCAGATCTCGCTGAGAGTGGGATCGTACAGCGGCCCATCGTCAGCCCCAAACACAAAAACCAGATCAGTTTCCAGTCGGAAATTATCATTAATAATCGCCATCACATCGGAAATAGCGCCAGCGGACTTTAATTGCTTAGCAATCGTGGCCTCACTGGCATTTTTTGCATTCAGGTAGCTCAGAACCGCCCGGCTCTCTGCATTAACGTGCGCTGTGAACAAGCAGGCGTAAATCAATAAACAGCGTCGTAAGTATTTCATCATTGCTCCTTGTGCATCAGTCTGCGGACTCGTCTATTATAGGTAGACCCCATATTTATGCCCCACCGCTGGTACAGGGTCTTCGGCAATTGCAATCGCCTAAACCAACAAAAATCCCAGTAAGATAGGCAGGTAAATAATTGCGCCCAGGTGCGTCACCAGGATCAAACCAGAAACCTCAGCGCTATCGCGCCCGTGCCGAATGGCCATCAGAAAATTAAACACCGCCACCGGTACCATAGTTTCAATAAGCAAAATCCCACGCGCCACGCCTTCCAACCCGACCAGCTCAACCACGGCAAAGCCGACCAGCAGCGCCAACCCCGTCCGAATCAGCGACCACTTCAGTGTTTCCGGTAAATTCTTAACCGACATTCCGGCCAAACTCACGCCCAGCGTAATCAGCATCACTGGCACCACGAGCTGTCCCAGCAGTGCCGTGGTATCCAACACAAATTTTGGCAGCGGCAGCGCCAGATACTGCACCAACATACCGAGCCAGATCGCGTGTAAAATAGGCGAACGCACCACCGCTGACAGATTAAAACGCCCCGCCAGCACCATGTCACCCAAGCCAAATAATAACAGGCATTGGAACGAGAAGAACACCATGGCGTAGGCCAAACCCACCTCACCATAGGCAAAGAAACAAACCGGCAGCCCCAGATTCCCCGTATTCCCCACCACCAAGGCAATACACAGCCGCCAGTCTTTTTGCGCCTGGCGCAGCAGCGCAATCGCCGCCGCAGTAAATACCAGATGCACCAGCAGCGTCGCCAGTGCGATTTCCCACACGGCATCTAGCTCAATTTTGCTGCTCGCTAAAGTGGAGAACAATAGCGCAGGCATGCCCACATTCAACGTCAGCGTAGTGACAAATTTAACCGGAAATTCCGGCCCTTTTTTCGCCCACACGAGGCCAATAGTCGCTAAAATAGCAGCGGGCGCGAGTATGGTCAGGATTTGTGCTAGCAGTTGCAGCAGATCGAAAGAGGTCTTCAAGTATCAGTACCCGCGCAGCCATCATTAGGGATAATTGAGGCTGGATTCAGCCACAATCCAGCGTATTGTGCAAGGACAGCACACCTCAAAAACGACAGCGGCCGCCAAACAGCGGTTTAACGCTAAGCACACTCATCGCCACCCTCGGAGCCTTAACGCATGACGACCCACGACAACACTGCCATCACCACCCACGATGCTGAAGCCGACGTGCGCAATCAGGCGATTAAAATCTATGTCAACGGTCAGATCGTCCCCCGCGATGCCGCCAAGGTCTCGGTTTATGACGCCGGCTTTATGCTGGGCGATGGCATGTGGGAGGGGATGCGCCTGTATAACGGCAAATGGGCGTTTTTTGATGAGCACATGGATCGCCTATTTGACAGCTGTAAAGCCGTTGCACTGGATATAGGCATGAGCCGGGAACAGGTCGCGACTGCGCTACAACAAACCATGGCCGCTAATAATATGCACACCGATGTGCACTGCCGCCTGATGGTCACGCGCGGCGTGAAGGCCAAACCCTTTCAGCACCCGTCGCTGTCACGCTCTGGCCCCACCGTGGTGATTATTATGGAACATTCCAAACCGGTGGATCGCCTGCACAGTCGCGGTATCCGCCTCGCCAGCGTCCCACAGGTACGGGGTCTGCCGCACTCACAGGATGCCAAATTCAATTCGCATTCCAAATTAAACTGTGTGATCGGCTGCTTGCAGGCCGAAGCTGCCGGGGCTGATGAGGCGCTCATGTTAGACCCCTATGGCTTCGTCAACACCACCAACGCCTGCAACTTTTTTATTGTGCGCAAAGGCGAGGTGTGGACATCAACCGGCGATTACTGCATGAATGGTGTCACTCGGCGCAAGGTGATCGACCTATGTCAGGCCAACGGCGTGCCCGTATTTGAAAAAAACTACTCGCTTTATGAGGCTTACAGTGCGGAGGAAGCCTTCCTCACCGGCACCTTCGGCGCGCAAACCCCAGTCGCTGAGATCGATGGCCGCCCGATTGGCAACGGTACCGCCGGACCAATAACGCACCAGATTAGGGACTGGTATAAACAGCTGGTGGCCGAACATACGGCCTGTTAGACGCGCGTTTAGCACTTAGGCTCACTCAGGCCAGGCACCGCATCAAATTCAATCTGCTCTGCCCCGTGATACACCCTGAAATGCCGCCCCTTCGCCCGCGCAATCAGAATCACTCCGACCTGCTGCGCAATTGCCAAGCCCATCTGCGTAATCCCAGAGCGCGACACTAACACCGGAATCCCCATCTGGGCGACCTTGATTACCATCTCAGAAGTCAGGCGGCCCGTGGTATAGAAAATTTTATCGCCGCCGTCAATGTCATGCAGCCACATATAGCCCGCCAGCGCATCCACCGCATTGTGTCGCCCAACATCTTCCACAAAGGCCAGAATATCATCGCCCGCACATAAGGCACAGCCATGCACACCACCGGCCTGTTTATACACCTCATTATGCGCCGAAAGCCGCTTGAGTAAGGCGTAAATTACGGACTGTGGCAGCTCAACCCGTGGCAGCCGCAGCCGTTCCACATTGGCCATCAGATTGCCAAACACTGTGCCTTGCCCACAGCCGGTGGTCACTGTTTTGCGCGCCAGTTTTTCATCCAGCCCGTCAACCCCCGTTGTAGTAGTAATCGCCACCGCGTCGGTGTCCCAGTCGACTTGAATCGCCTGGAGCTGCGCTAACTCAGTCAACAAGTTCTGATTGCGCAGCCAGCCCAATACCAGCAGCTCCGGCTCGCAGCCCATGGTCATCAGCGTCACCACTTCGCGCTTATCCAGATACACCGTCAGCGGACGCTCCGCCGCAATAAAGCCTGCACACGACTGCCCGCATTCGTCGACCGCAATAGCAGCAACAGTCGCCTTTAGTCCGGCATTGGAGAGCTGTGGGTGAGTGCGCGCCGCCGGCCGCTGAGAGAGCAAGATAATCGCCTAACCGCCGGTGGCGTTCATATGGCGAAACAGAATAGGTTTGGCCTTTAAATCAAATTCATGCCCCTTCGGCTTGAGGCTCATCGCCTCCTGAATTGCCGCCAGCAGCGGCGCTTCATCCAGCGGATGCGCACGCAGCACCCGGCGTAAATCCATGGAGTGCTCCTGGCCCAAACACAGCAGCAAACGGCCTTCTGCGGTTACCCGCACTCGGTTACAATCGTCACAGAAGTTGTGGCTATGCGGTGAAATAAAACCTACGCGGCTCTTGCTGCCTGGGCTTTGATAATATTTCGATGGCCCGCCGGTATTAACGGCGATGGGCGCTAACTCAAACTGCGTGCGCAGATCACGCAGAATTTCATCGCTGGAATAATACGCTTCGGCCCGGTCATGCTCCGTAATCACGCCGAGCGGCATTTCTTCGATAAAGCTAATATCGATACCTTTATCATAGGCAAACTGCACCAGCGGAATAATTTCATCATGGTTGCGGTTTTTCAGAATCACCGCGTTCAGCTTAATCCGCTCAAACCCAGCCGCAAGCGCCGCATCAATCCCGTTTAAGGTCTGCTCAATCTGGCCAATGCGGGTCAGCGAGCGGAAGCGCTCCGCATCCAGCGTGTCCAGGCTGATATTAATCCGCGTCACCCCCGCCACCTTCAACTGCTGGGCGTATTTTGGCAGCTGGCTACCGTTCGTAGTCAGGGTGAAATCGCGCAGATCCTCCAACTGACCCAGCTCATTAAACAGCTGCATCACATTGCGCCGCGTCAACGGCTCCCCACCGGTCAGGCGAATCTTATGCACCCCGAGCTTGACAAAGGCCCGCCCCAAACGCCCCATTTCCTCCAGCGTTAACAGCTGTTCACGCGGCACGAAGGTCATTTTTTCGTCCATGCAATACACGCAGCGAAAATCACAGCGATCCGTCACTGACATACGCACATAAGTAACGTGCCGTCCAAAACGGTCAATTAATGCAGGCTTGCGGGATTCGGTCATCATATTCATTCTCTTCTCGCCCGGGGACAACACCATTATGGCATGGAAGCAATAGCGGCAAAATCAGACTTCAGTCTTATAACGGATGCGGGGACGCACAGGCCCAACGTTAATCAAAATGCTACGGCTCAATCAAACCACGCTGCTGCGAGCACTCGGCGCGAAAACCACAGGCTGAGGTGCTGGCGAGGTCGGCAACACTGGGGCCACCAACGACGCTGTTAAATCAAAGCCAGGATCTATCGCCTCATCCAGCCAGCGCTGTTGCGCAAGCATTGCGTCCTGTCCGGCAGCTGCCTCCGGCGTTGAACGCGCTAGCGTCAAACCGCTGAAATCAAACAGTGCCGTATCCGCCAGCTGTGAAGGTGCCACATTTTGCATCGCAGCGAAAATGGTCTCACTCCGCCCCGGAAACTGCTTATCCCAGGTTTGTAGCATTTGCTTAATCGCCTGCCGCTGGAGATTAGGCTGCGAGCCGCAGAGGTTACAAGGAATAATGGGGAACTCACGCGCCTCAGCATAGCGCTGAATGTCTTTTTCCTTGCAGTAAGCCAAGGGTCGAATCAGCATATTCTGGCCGTCGTCGCTGCGCAGTTTAGGCGGCATGGCTTTCAGCTTACCGCCATAAAACAGATTCAGAAACAGTGTCTCAATCATGTCATCTCGGTGGTGACCCAAAGCAATTTTGGTAAAGCCATGCTGTTGCGCATAGCCATAGAGCGTGCCACGACGCAGGCGAGAACACAGGCCACAGGTGGTTTTGCCTTCTGGGATCACGCGCTTAACTACGGCATAGGTATCGCGCTCAATCACCTCAAACGGCACGTCCAGCGCTGTTAGATAAGCAGGCAACACCTCTGCGGGAAAGTCGGGCTGCTTTTGATCCAGATTAACTGCGCAGAGCTCGAAGTCTATGGGCGCGCTTTTTTGCAGGCCCAGCAGCATATCCAGCAGGGTATAACTGTCTTTCCCACCGGACAGGCACACCATAATGCGGTCGCCTGCTTCAATCATATTGTAATCAAGGATCGCCGAACCCACCTGACGGCGCAGACGTTTGCGTAACTTATTAAAATTGTAGCTGTGTTTATCATGTGCCATGGCGTGATTCTGCCATAAACCGCTGCGGACAGCGATGGTAAATTACGGCAATGAGCGCCACAGCAGTGAGCCCCCCCGCGCCCTAATGTCAATGATTCAAGACGCCGCGTGCCCAATACGCCGCAGCAGCTGTGGATACAACAGCGCCAACAATACACCACGCAGCAATAAAAACAGGGCCATACTCGCCCACAGCGCATGATTCCCCCAGACCGGCACTGTCAACCAAGCCACCACGATATAGCACAGCAGCGCGACAGCCACCGTATTACGCATTGACTGAGTTTGCATGCTGCCGACAAAAATCCCATCCAACTGAAAGCTCCACACCGCCAGCACCGGTATCGCCACTAACCAGGGCAGGTATTGCTGCGCGACAGCGACCACCGCTGGAATGTCGGTAATCGCCTGAATCATCAAGCCGCCAAACAGCGCATATAGCACACTGATCAACCCCGCCATTATAAACGCCAGCAGCGTGCTGCTGTAAACCGCATGCCGAAAGGCCCGTTTATTACCCGCACCATAAGCCCCACCCACCAGCGCCTCTGCCGCATGAGCAAAGCCATCTAGCGCATAAGACAACAGGCTAAACAGATTCATCAGGATCGCATTCGCCGCCAGCACCACGGTGCCAAACTGCGCGCCCTGCGACGTAAAAAAGAAAAACCCGGCGGTGAGTAATAAGGTACGCAAAAACAAGTCACGATTCACCGTAAACAGCCGCAGCAGCGCCGTCTTTTCTAACAGGAGACGCAATAACGCACCGCCATTAGCCGGTTGATCGACGCCATAAAGCACGGTAAAGGCAATATCACGTAATAACCACAGGCCCAGCCCCATGGCCAGCAGCTCACTCAACAGCGAAGCCAGCGCCACCCCGGCCACGTCCCAGCCCAGGCCAAGCACAAACCAAAAATCGAGCAGCATATTGCTAACATTCAACACGAGCTGTATCAGCAGTGCGGCACGCATCCGCTGCAACCCAATCAGGCAACCCAACACCACATAATTGATAAAGGTCGCCGGGGCGCTCCACACCCGGATATAGAAATAAGTTTGCGCGCTGGCGGTGACTTCCTCTGCTGCTCCCATGAGCCAGAATGCCAGCATAGCCAGAGGTTGTTGCAACCCAATTATCAGCACGCCCAGCGCGACCGCCAGCAAGGCAGAGCGCAACAACAGCAGGCTGATTGCCGCTGAATCCTGCCGCCCCGCTGCCTGTGCAATGAAGCCGGTTGTCCCCATGCGTAGGAAGCCAAAGACCCAGAACACGCTGCTAAAAATCACCGCGCCCACAGCGACTGCGGCCATATAGTGAGGGGCGGCCAGCTGTCCCATCACCGCCGTATCGACTAAGCCTACCAGCGGCACAGACAGGCCGGACAGTATAATTGGCCAGGCGAGTATCAGGACATGCCATAGCCAAGCCGAACCGGTGGTTGGCAAGGCAGGATTAACTGACATAAAACAAGGCTAGCCAGGCAGATAACACTAGACTACGCACAAACACACTCATAGCGGTGGCGCAGCCAAGAAAAAGTAACGCAGCCGTAGATTATGACAAGGTGCGCACATACCCTTTGAGAAATTCAATGAAACGTTCGCCGGTTTGTGGGTGGCGGGCGCCATATTCAACATTGGCTGTCATATAGCCAAGCTTGGAGCCACAATCATGACTTTTACCGCTGATTTGAAAGGCATTAACCTGATACTCGCGCATCAATAAGCCGATCGTATCAGTCAACTGGATTTCATCGCCAGCCCCCAGTGGGGTCTTGCGCAGCCAGTTCCAGATATGCGGTGACAGCACATAACGCCCTACGACAGAAAGATTAGACGGTGCATCCTCGACCGCAGGCTTCTCTACAATCGCAGACATAGGGACTGATCCCCCTGGGGCCACTTCATGGCCATTAATATCCACCACGCCATAGGACGATACCTTGTCCATGGGCACCGGCTCCACCATAATTTGGCTAATGCCGGTCTCATCATACAACCGCAGCATTTCGGCCAGATTATCCTGTTTCAAGTTACTCGCCGCATCATCAATCAGCACGTCGGGCAGCAAAATTGCAACGGGCGAATCACCCACCACCGGGTGCGCGCACATGATGGCATGCCCCAGCCCTTTGGCTTCGCCCTGACGCACATGCATAATCGTGACATCTTTCGGACAGATCGAGCGCACTTCATCTAATAGCTGACGTTTAACCCGCTTTTCCAGCATAGTCTCCAGTTCAAAACTGGTATCAAAGTGGTTTTCAATCGAGTTCTTACTATTGTGCGTCACCAACACGATTTCTTTAATGCCCGCCTCAATACATTCCGTCACAATGTACTGAATCAGCGGTTTATCAACCACCGGGAGCATTTCTTTCGGAATCGCCTTCGTTGCGGGCAGCATACGAGTACCCAGACCCGCTACCGGAATAACCGCCTTACGAATTTTATGTTTACTTTGTTCTAGCATCTCTTATCCTTTTTATCGCTTGTATCCCTGCGCTTAACCTTCAGTATAGGCAACACTGGGCCATACCAGGCAAATGTGCTTAACCTATGCTTAACTTATTGTCTCTCCAGCACCGATTACGGTTCAAGGCACGGTCAACGACACAGTGCAGCGGCATCCGCTTTACACAAGGCCAACAAATGCTCCGGCGCTAATTCAATTTCAAGACCACGCCGCCCACCACTGACAAAAATCGTCTCATGCTCAAGCGCTGAATGATCCAGCGCGGTCGGCAACAACCGCTTCTGGCCCAAGGGACTAATGCCCCCGACCTGATAACCCGACACACGCTCAGCCTGTATCGGGTCGGCCATTTCTGCTCTTTTTGCCCCCATCGCTTTGGCGAGTGCTTTCACATCCAAGCGACGAACAACCGGTATAATGCCAACGGCCAAACGCCGCGCATTACCATCGAGCGCCACTAACAGGGTTTTAAAAACCCGCTCAGCGGGAACACCCAATAATTCAGCGGCTTCCTGACCGTAAGCGCTGCTGCCAGGATTGTGACGGTACTCATGCACCTGGAAGTCACAGCCCGCACATTGCAACAGATTAATCGCAGGGGTCATCGCTCACTCACATGAAAAATGGTATGCCACAGGCTTAAAAGTATGCCTTAGCCCATACACAACGGGCAAAGAAAAGAGACCAACCGAAAAATGTCACACTAGACGCGAAAAATCAAACAGCTCGCTATACTGCTTCATCGCATAACGATCCGTCATCCCCGCGATATAATCTGCAATGGCCCGGGCCTGCCCACTCTCACCCGCTGTCTCGCTATAGCGCAGCGCGAACTGACGGTGCTCCGCCGGTAAGAGATGCGTATCCTGCATAAACGCCTGAAACAGTGCTTCGATAATTTGCTGCGCCCGCCAAGTTGAACGATAGACACTGGGGTGAAAATACAGATTATGGCGCAGGAAGCGCTTCAGCTCATTTTTCTGCGCGCGCAGCGCCGGACTGTACTGCATTAATGGGGTACCATGCTGATGCACACCGTCTATATCAGCAATATGCGCGCCCCGCAGTGCGGCTAGGCTGGTTTCAGTGAGATCTGTCACCATGAGGTCAATCAGACGCCGCAGTATTTCATGAATCAAACGCTGCCCCGTCAATGTCGGGTAGCGGGCGTTCACTGCCTGCCAAACCTGCTGAAAAACGGCCACCTCCTGCAGCTGTTCCAGTGAGATCAACCCGGAACGCAAGCCATCATCAATATCGTGATTATTATACGCAATCTCATCCGCAATATTCGTCAGCTGCGCTTCCAACGATGGCTGAGTTTTATCGAGAAAACGCTGTCCAACCTCACCCAGCGCCTGCGCATGCTTCAGCGCGCAGTGCTTAAGCACGCCCTCCCGCGTCTCGAAGCATAGATTCAGCCCAGAAAAATCGGCATAGGCATCTTCCAGCCAGTCGACCACACGCAGCGACTGTAGGTTATGCTCAAAACCACCATAGTCCGCCATGCATTTATTCAAGGCATCCTGCCCAGCATGGCCAAACGGCGTATGCCCCAGGTCGTGTGCTAATGCAATCGCTTCCACCAGATCTTCATTCAGCGCCATACTCCGCGCTACCGAACGGGCAATTTGGGCCACTTCGAGCGAGTGCGTCAGGCGGGTACGATACAAATCACCTTCGTGATTAACAAAGACCTGCGTCTTATACTCCAGCCGCCGAAATGCCTTGGAGTGAATGATACGATCACGGTCTCGCTGAAATTCACTGCGATAAGCGGGTGCAGGCTCAGCATATTGCCGACCCCGGCTCTGCTGTGGATGAACCGCATACGGCGCAGGCATCACAATGACCGGCTTAACACGCGATGTAGCGCGTCCTGGTCAAAATCCGCAGTCACCACCGCTTCGCCCATCGCTTGCAGCAAAATCAGTCGCAGCGTCCCGTTCAGCACCTTCTTGTCCACCGACATATAACGCATGAAGTCTTCCGCGCGCATCTCAGCCGGTGGCACCACCGGCAACTTAGCTTTTTGTAATAGCTGGCGGATATAATCCACCTCATCCGCCTGGAGCCAACCCATGAGCATGGAATGCTCAGCGGCCATCACCATGCCCGTTGCGACCGCTTCACCATGCAGCCAGTTACCGTAGCCCATAGCCGATTCAATGGCATGCCCAAAAGTATGCCCCAAATTAAGCAAGGCACGCTGTCCGGCTTCAAACTCATCGGCAGCGACCACTTCCGCCTTGTGCTGGCAGGAACGATAAATTGCATAAGTGAGCGCCTCGCTGTCCCGCGCCAATAGGCTGTCCATATTGTCATCCAGCCAGCCCAGAAACTCACGGTCCCGAATCAGCCCATATTTAATCACTTCCGCCAGCCCGGCGCTCAGCTCACGATCCGGCAGCGTATGCAGCGTATCCGTGTCAATCAGCACGCACTGTGGCTGATGAAACGCCCCGATCATATTTTTACCCAGCGCATGATTCACCCCGGTCTTACCACCCACCGAGGAATCCACCATCGCCAGCAAAGTGGTGGGCAACTGCACGAAGTCTATGCTGCGTTGGTAGCTCGCCGCCGCAAAACCACAAATGTCACCGACCACGCCACCGCCCAAGGCCAGCAACGTTGACTGACGATCAGCCTGCTGTGCCAACAGGTGGCTATATATTTGGTTGAGCGTGTCCAGGTTTTTATGGTGTTCACCGTCAGGCAGCACCACACTGGAGTGCCGCAGTGCAGCCACCGACGCACTGACTTTGTCCAGATAAAGCGGCGCAATCGTCGCATTACTGACCGTAAAACAGCTTTGCCCATGAATATGCGGCAGCAGCAGGTTTTTATCCGCTAATAAACCACTGCCAACATGAATGGGATAACTGCGTGAACCGAGATCAACGGTGAGCGTTTGCATGGAGGGATTCCTGTATGTGTTTCAGCTTATTGCAGGCGTGGCGTACAATCGCTGAGGTGCGCTGCTTACCGGTGGGCAGTACGATATCCGCCACGTCGAGATAGTACTTTTCACGCGCCTTGAGTAAAGCACGCAGAGTTTGCAGTGGGTTCGTGGTCTGCATTAAAGGGCGCGCTTTATCGTGGCGAATGCGGGCAAATAACTGCTCCGCCGAAGTGCGCAGGTAAATCACCGGCCCGGCAGCCTTCAGGCAGTCCCGGCTGGCGGCACGCAGAATACTGCCGCCGCCAGTGGCCAGCACAATACCGCTGCGCTGGCTCAACTCAGCAATGGTTTGCTGTTCCCGGTCGCGAAAACTCTCTTCACCTTCGATCTCAAAAATCGTCGCAATGCTTACTCCGGTACGCGCTTCTATCACCCGGTCAGAATCATAAAATTCCAACTTGCAGCGTCGAGCCAGCTGCCTACCAATGGTAGACTTACCGGCCCCCATCATTCCCACCAGTACAATATTTTTTTGCATCCGGCTTTTATGCCAGCAGTAGGCATGGGAATCAAGGGGCAGCTAACGTTTAATCATAGCTTGACCTAATTTTTAGTTTCGCTATCAACAATTTTAGGCGTCACAAAAATTAGCAGTTCACGCTTGTTTTCACTCTTGTTAGTCTTACGGAATAGCTGACCGACTACGGGCAAATCACCTAAGACTGGCACCTTGGTTACACCGTTGATTTTATTTTCCTCATGCACTCCGCCTAGCACAATGGTCTGACCATTGGCGACCAGCACGCGAGTCTGCACTTCACGGGTATCAATACTCGGCACGTTAGCAAACACCTGTCCCACCGTATCCTGGTTAACCCGCAAGTCCATGGAAATATGCTCATCCGGCGTAATCTGTGGTGTCACCTCCAGGCTTAATACCGCTTTCTTAAAGGCGACATTGGTAGCACCGCTAGAGCTGGCCTGCTGATAGGGAATTTCCACACCCTGTTCAATCAGTGCCTTAGTCTGATCCGAAGTAATCACCCGAGGGGTCGCAATAATTTCACCTTTACTCTCGGCCTGTAAGGCAGACAATTCTAGATCCAGCATGAAATCAGACGTCAAAATCGAGAAGCCAAAGCTGCCGGCAGCACCGACGACGGGCAGATTAACATTGAGGCGATCATTCACACCCGGCAACTCTATATTCCCACCTGATGACTGAGAGTTAGCAATTGAGTCATAGTAGTTATCGGTGCCACCACTACCAATATTACCCGCAGCGATACCAATAGAATCACCGTTCACCCAGCGGGGTGAAGCGCCAAAACGTGCACCTAATTCTTTGCCGAACTCGTCATTTGCAATAACGATTCGCGATTCAATCAGCACTTGTTGCACCGGCACATCCAGTACTTTAACTAAGTCGCGAATCTGATTGACCTGAGAAGGCGTATCTTTCACCAAAATAGTATTAGTCCGGCCATCAAACGAGATACTGCCGCGCGTTGACAACAACGAATGCGAGGACGAGGACTCATCTTCAGTGGCTGAACGCTTCTCAATTAGCTCAACCAAATTACCCGCCTTGGCGAAATTGATTGGAATGTATTCAGTTACCAATGGTTCCAGCGCGACCTTACGTTTAGCAATTTCCAGCGCTCTGGCTTCTTTTGCATCCAGCTCATCGTTGGGCGCAACCCAAATAACATTACCGTTTTGCCGCATCCCCAGATTTTTTGATTCCAGCACAATATCCAGTGCCTGATCCCAAGGAACGTCCTTCAGGCGTACCGTAATATTACCCGCGACTGAGTCACTCACCACGATGTTCTTGTTCGTAAAATCAGCGAGTAGCTGTAACACGGCACGCACTTCAATATCCTGGAAATTCAGCGACAGCTTGTCACCTTTAAACACTTTAGGCTTATTCACACCAAGCTTAGGCTTTTTCTGCGACGGCTTTAGCTTATCGATATGAACGGTATAAACATTTTTCGTCATCTCAGTGCGATAGTTAAAACCTTGGTTAGCGACAATCGCTACCTGGCCATTCCCCCCTCGCTGAGTGATCTGAATGGAAGATACCGGCGTAGCAAAATCCATGACATCCAAGCGCTTCTGCCAGTTTTGTGGTACATCCATATTATGCAGCACTAAATTCAAGGTGTTGCCACGCTTATCATCAGAGACCTTGGCATTGCTGCTAGGCAACACCACAATAATGCGTCCGCCACCCGCAGCATTACGACGGAAATCCACGGAGCGCAAGGAATTTGCCCCACCATGCGCGGCATTAAGGTGGCGTGGCTGGGCGCGCTGCTGTTGAACCCGTTGCTGCTGGGCACGCTGCTGCTGTATCCGTTGCTGCTGGGCACGCTGCTGAGCCTGCTGTTGCTGTACTCGCTGTTGTTGGGCACGTTGCTGGGCTTGCTGTTGCTGTATTCGCTGCTGCTGCGCACGTTGCTGGGCCTGCTGTTGCTGTACTCGCTGCTGCTGTGCACGTTGCTGAGCCTGCTGTTGCTGTGCATGGTACTGCTGCCGCGCGGCAGGCTGCCGCCGACGTTGTTGGGCCTGTTGTTGAACTTGCTGCTGTGCACTGTACTGATTAGCCGACTGCCCCGCTTCCTGCCCGTTAGGGTTACGATACCAGTCATAGCTTGCATTAGGAGCAGGCGGTCTGTTCGCAACCTGTTGCGAGGAAGAAACACGCGGCCTTGCTGCACTGTTCTGACCAGAAAATAAGACGACTAGGTCATCCCCGCGCTGCTGGAGGGTGTATTGGGCCATACTCGCTAGTGCGATCACCACCCGCGCCATGCCTTTATTATTGGCAGAATACACGGATCGAACGACACCGGCCCCCATATTATTGCGTCTTGCTCCCGGCAAGACATCAACACTTGGAAAATCAAGCACAATACGCGGAGGATTATCCAGCATAAACGTGTGTGGACGCGCGACCGGCACATTGAAATCCAAATTCACTGCCGTTTGGCCCGAAGCCGCGCCGCCGATTGTTATATTTTTCAATTGGCTTCCAGCAGCTGACAAGGAAACAGGCATAGCCAGAGCAACAAGCGCCAGAAAATACCCAATGGTGGTTTGCTTTATTATTTTCATTGTTGCAACCTTATTTCAGAAATGCTTATGTTTTTTTATATTTCTTTATTAGGGGTGGAAATAGTGACTTCATTATCACGTTCTTTATAACCACCAAAACCATTTTCTACTATTTCAGTCAGCTGGATACTCACCTCTCCGACCTCTAGTATTTTACCGTGGTTTTTACCAATATAATTACCCTTTTTGACACGATGCACCGAACCATTAGGCACACGGATCAACGCCCATAACTGAGCTTGCCTGAACACGGTTCCCACCATACTCAAACTGTCTAATGGAAAACTCTCCAGGTACTCAGGCGCTCGGTTACTATCAATTGCCACCGAGTCCGGGAGCTGTTTGTCGTCGTCCGGCGTCAATACCGAAGCATCAAACGGATCAGCATCTTGATCGGGGTAAATAAACCGTACATAGGGCTTAATCACCGGAATCGGCTCAATCGGCTTGGCCGGACGCGCTTTAATAGTACTCGCATACTGCTCCAAGTCAGCCATATTCCGATCACAGGCACTAAGTAACACAGCCATCAATATCCCTGGCAGCACTCGGCTAGCGGGTCGGCAGCCCAAGCAAAAATTCTTCTTAGTCATTTGCACACCCAATTAAACATTATTTATTCGCCAGGACATCGTTTTCAAGATCGCCATCCTCTAGATAACGATAAGTCTTAATGAGTGCTTCCATGCGCAACCGTTTGGCTACATCATCCTCTAGACTAGCGGCAGCCTCTGGTTCATTACTGTCTTCAGCCACCACCCGCAAATCAATATTATGAATCGTTACAATACGCGGTAGACCTGAAATATCACTCACAAAGGTCGCCAGCTCTTTATAAGTGCCTAATGCAATCAGCTTAATTGGCTTCTCTGCGTAGAACTCTTGCGAGACTTCCGCCAAAGGTTCAAACAGGACAATTTCCAAGCCGTTCGACACGCCTTTCTCAGATATATCGATGATCAGTGACGGTATTTCGGTACGGCTCGGCAGCTGTTGCAGCAAATTGCCAAATGACAGCTGCATCTCGGCTAATTGTTCTTCATAGGCTTCCAGCTGACTGGCACGAAACTGTTTGGTTTCAAAACTCGCTTTCAATTCCCGCTCTTTATTTTCAACCCGGCCCAGCTCTTCAAACTGACTAGTAATCACCAGCTTGTAGCCTAGAAACAGGATCAGCAGCATCACCGCCAACAAGACAACGGCTTTAATCGGCCAGGATACGCCACCTGGATCTTCCGCCAGATTATTAATTTCCTGTAGATTCATCCCCGTCCCCTTTTCCCTGCTTCAATAACTGCCTAACATCAAGCTTAAAGTCCCGCAGATTCCGACTACCATTGCTATCCTGCGCCGCAGAAATGATGTTCAAATCAGAAGAACTTAACCAAGGAGAGCGATCCAGTCGATTCATATAACTTGAAACACGAGCGTTCGATTCTGCTTTACCCTCAAGGTTAACCATTGTGTCGGTCTGTTTCAGACTTTCCAGATAAACTCCACCGGGCAGTGCGGTCGCCATCTCATCAAATAGATGTACTATAGCCGGACGTGTACTCTGTAAGTCCTCAATAACCTGCATCCGACTCAGCAATGCCTGCTTGGTTGCATCTAGCTTTTTAATGTTACTGATGCGCTTATCAAAGACAGCAATTTCATTTTGTAGAAACTGGTTACGCTGCTGCTGATAGTCAATCACAGACCCCATGTAGGTATGCCCAAGAAAGACCAGCACGCCCGCCACAGCCATCGCGCCGCCCAACGCAGCAAAAAACTGCTTTTTCTTCTGTTCACGCGCCTTATCGCGCCAGGGTAGTAGATTCAAACCAGCCATTAATCAAGTCCTCGCAGAGAAAGACCTGCAGCAATCAACAGCGCCTGCATATCGTTGGTAAATCGTACCGGACTCACACGAGAACCTAAGGCAATCTGTGCAAACGGATTAACAACTTTCACCGGTGTGCCAATCACAGACTGTATCTGTTCATCAATACCAGGAATACGGGCGCAACCACCGGAGATCAATATCTGGCTGACGCCATCATGCTGACTGGATGCATAGTAGAACTGTAAGAAACGGTGCAGCTGGCCCACCATATTATCTTTAAAGGGCTCCAGCACTTCCGACATATAGTTTTCCGGCAGATTACCCTCTTTCTTAGCCAAGCCTGCTTCCTGCCAGGTCAGGCCATACCGGTGCATAATTTGTTCAGTGAGTTGACGTCCACCGAATGACTGCTCACGGGAAAAGGTCAATCGCCCCTGTTCAAACACCGTGATACTCGTCATGGTCGCGCCAAAATCGACGACAGCCACAGAGTCATACCGCCCTAGTTCATCCGTCAAACAACGCAGTACTTTTTCCAACGCATGCGTTTCTGTGTCAACAATTTCAACGGTCAACCCAGCCATTTCTGCGGCAGCCACACGTACTTCAACATTCTCAGAACGGGTACCGGCTAGCAGAATATCAAGCATATCCGGGTCACTCATCGACGGCCCCAACACCTCGAAGTCATAACTCACTTCTTCCATTGCATAGGGGATATGCTGATCGGCCTCAATCGCAATTTGCGCTTCCATCTCCGCCTCGGGTATGGAAGCC
Source organism: uncultured Thiotrichaceae bacterium (assembly GCA_937925855.1). Classification (GTDB taxonomy): domain Bacteria; phylum Pseudomonadota; class Gammaproteobacteria; order Thiotrichales; family Thiotrichaceae; genus Thiolinea. The sequence continues at coordinate 10,255 of CALAMO010000051.1, read as the reverse complement.
GACATGGTAATAATTTTATTGATCGCCATTGAAGTCGGTATCGCCAGCGCACAGCGCTTCAGGCGGCTACGGCTTTCACGCTGCGCTTTACGAATGGCCTCCCCAATCGGTTCTGGCTCAATAATATCTTTTTCATTGGAAACGCCTTCAGGTAGAGGGGCAACCGCATAGCTTTCGATGCGATAGGAACGCCCTTTCCGTGACATTTCAACTAACTTCACCGCCGACGAACTAATGTCGAGGCCAAGCAGATTTTGTTTACGATTTAAGAATGAAAACACTTAATAAGACCTGACTGGTTATTTTTATTATTTATCTAACAAATAAGCTAGCTCTAAACCTTAAAATAGTCTACTCTGGACATCGGTTGAATGTGTTTGTTTCGGATAAACGGAAAGCAAACACAACACCTTTCGAGGAACAGCGGCGCTTAGTTTCAATGCTCAAACACCGCTTCCGATACCACGGGCATTCGGCAATCTTAATAATTATAAACAGCGGCCCACCGCCGCATAGAACAGCTCTTTGTTATGCATTATCTTGCTAAAACCATCACTTATTTGATCAGTGCTTTGCTGTCGCTTAGCGTACTGGCCCTAAGTTCGCTGTGTGGGCTTTACTTCTTTTATGCGCCACAGCTGCCCAGTAGCGCAGACTTACACCAAATCGAACTACAGGTGCCACTCCGCATCTATTCACATGATAACCAACTCATCGCAGAATACGGTGCCAAACGCCGCAGACCGGTACGGTTCGAGCAAGTTCCACCGCGACTGCGACAAGCGTTTATCGCTATTGAAGATGCCCGTTATTATGAACACCAAGGGATAGACCTCAAAGGCATTGCACGCGCCTTACACAATTTCGCGACTACCGGACGCTTTTCACAAGGTGCGAGCACCATTACCATGCAGCTGGCTCGCAATGCGTTTCTTGGGCGTGAGAAAACGCTAGCAAGGAAGTTAAAAGAGACGCTCCTGGCATTTAAACTGGAACGCAACCTCAGTAAAAATGAAATTCTTGAACTGTATCTCAATAAGATTTACCTGGGTAATCGCGCCTACGGCATTGCCGCCGCTGCACAAATCTACTACGGCAAAGAAAAGCTAGAGGAATTAAGCCTAGCCCAAATGGCAATGCTGGCCGGATTACCGAAAGCGCCCTCACGCTATAATCCAATCGCAAACCCAGAGCGCGCCATGACCCGCCGCGATTACATCTTAAAACGCATGCTAAACTTAGGTTATATTGATTTCGCCGCATACGAACAGGCGTTTCTGGAAGAAAATACGGCACGGATTTACAAACCGGCGGTAGCCGCCAATGCGCCGTATCTAGCTGAAATGGTGCGCGCCGCCATCGTCAAACAGTACCAGGGTGACGCTTACACACAGGGCTACCATGTTTACACCACTTTAGACGCCACAATCCAGCAGCATACCGTTAGCGCACTGCGCCAGGCGCTTCTAGCTTACGACCAGCGCCACGGCTATCGCGGGCCAGAAGATTATATTAATCTGGCTGAGTATCCCGATCAGGAAGAACGGCTCGACAAGCTAGCCAATTTCCGCACCATCGCAGGGATGCAGGCTGCCTTAGTAATAGGCGTTAACGCGTTGCAGGCTGAACTATTGATTTTAGATCAGGCGATGAACGGCAGTACTATTTACCTGGATCTCGCGGCGATGGCATGGGCACGCCCCTTTGTTAACACGGATCGCCAGGGGCGAAAACCACGCAGCATCCGCGACGTGGTAAAACCCGGCGACATCGTGCGAATCCGTAACATGGCCGTACCACAGGCGGATGGTGACAGCGCCATTGATCGCTGGCAATTAGCGCAGATGCCCGACATTAATGGTGCGCTGCTGGTGATGGCGCCAAAAAACGGGGCTATCCGCTCTATTATCGGCGGCTTTGACTACGGGCACTCTCAGTTCAACCGGGCGACACAGGCGATGCGCCAGCCGGGTTCCAGCTTCAAGCCAATCGTTTATGCCGCCGCCCTGGAAAGCGGTGCCTTCACCGCAACTAGCATCATCAACGATGCCCCCATTACCGTGCCCGGTAACAACTGGCAGCCCAAGAATTTCAGCGGCAAATATATCGGCCCAACCACGATCAGCGAAGCACTGGCCAAATCGCGTAATTTGGTCGCTATTCGCCTATTGCGCAATACCGGCATCAGCAAGACCATCGACTATGCCATGCGCTTTGGTTATCAGAAGCAGAACCTGCCACCGAATCTGACGCTGGCTCTGGGTACTGGATTGACAACACCGCTACAAATGGCCACGGCTTATGCGGCCTTTGCCAACGGTGGATTTAAGGTTGATGCCCATTTCATCAATCGCATTGTCAGCAACACGGGACAGGTACTGTATGACGCCACGCATACCACTCGGCAGGCCTGCGGTGACCAGTTGACGCACTGCCCCATGCCGACCATCACTCCTGATACCACAGCAAATCAGGCGCCCGCAGCACCCAGAATTATCAGCCCGCGCACCCAACAGCAAATGATCAACATGCTGCAAGGCGTTACTCGCTTTGGAACTGCAGCGGCGGCAGGCAGAACGCTTAAGCGTCAGGATATAGCCGGCAAAACAGGCACCACCAACGACCAAAAAGATTCCTGGTTCGCCGGTTTTACGCCAGACTACGTAGCCGTCGCCTGGGCGGGTTTTGACGACATGGCCGAGTTAGGCAAAAAAGAAACCTCAACCAAAATTGCGCTGCCGATGTGGATAGCACTGATGCAGGCGCTGCTGCATGACCAGCCCGAGAAATCGTGGCCAAGCTATGCCAACACACTACAACAGGCAGCCAATAACATCGATGGCACGGCGGTCACTGTCACTGACCCACTGGATATGGCGTCAACACCTACCCCAAACGCAGAAGACGAGATAATTAATACGGAGCTGTTTACCAGCTCAGTGGACATCGTGGATAATGCAGAAAATATGGCTACTACGTTCACAGATCAGCAACTACCGCTCCAGGCGACCGAGGACACAGCCCCACTGGCCGAAACACAAAACGAATCCGTCGAAATACCTGAACAAATTTTCTGATGAAAACCCCACACCCAGCCGAACAGAACACCCGCCAGTTGGTCGCAGAAGAAGCAGCACGCCTAATTTACGATGAGGGGTACCGCGATTACCGCCTAGCTAAGCAAAAAGCCGCCACGCGCATGGGGGCAGCCTCCAACGGGAAACACCAACCGTCGAATGAGGAAATCGAAAGCGCACTGCATGCTTATATTGAACTGTTTGCAGAACAAGAACAGGAGGCTATTCTGCGCCAGCACCGTGAAATTGCGCTGGAAGCCATGACATTCTTGCAGGACTTTAAACCTTATCTAACCGGTGCAGCGCTGGCAGGCACCTCCGGCCCACACTCCGCAGTCACGCTTTATCTGGTCGCTAACCGGGCGGAAGATATTATCTTTTTTATGAACGAAGCACGTATCCCATTTCAGACACATGAACGCAAAGTGCGCTTCGGCAAGAAACAGGATTATTACCCCCTGCTGCGGTTTTATGCGGATGATGTCGAAATCGAACTCATGATTTTCCCAGACAGCAGTCAAAATCAGGGCGTCCCCATCAGCCCAATAACCGGGCGCGGCGTACAGCGCGCTAATTTGGCCAAGGTGAAGCAGCTATTGGCTGAGGTGCTATAAGCCGGCATGCCATGGTGTCAGTGCGCACGCAGCTCAAATCCCGCTTCGTGCACCGCATCTACCAAAACCTTCACATGCTCTGGGTTAATGTGCTGATGGATACCGTGGCCAAGGTTAAACACATGCCCGGTGGGCTGCGCGAATGCTTTTACGATTTCATGTGCCCGCGCCCGAATACGCTCGGGTGATGCGTACAGCACGCAAGGGTCCATATTGCCCTGTAGTGCGACTTTTGCGCCAACACGCTGCTGTGCCGCTGCAATATCAATCGTCCAATCCAGGCCCAAACCGTCGCAGCCTGTTTCTGCCATCGATTCCAGCCACTGCGCCCCACCTTTGGTAAAAAGAATCACTGGCACCCGCCGCCCGGCATTTTCGCGTTTTAAGCCCGCCACAATCTGCTGCATGTAGTTCAATGAGAAATCGCGGTAAGTCTGCGGCGTCAGCGTACCGCCCCAGGTATCAAAGACCATAACGGCCTGCGCACCGGCAGCAATTTGCGCATTCAGATAGCTGGTAACACTCTGCGCCAGCTTATCCAGCAGCAGATGCATTGCTTTCGGATCGTCATACAGCAGCCCTTTTACTTTGCCGAAGTCCTTACTAGAGCCGCCTTCCACCATATAAGTCGCCAGCGTCCACGGACTGCCAGAAAACCCAATCAGCGGTACACGCCCGTTCAGATCAGCACGAATAGTGCGCACGGCATTCATCACATAGGCCAATTCACCTTCAGGATCAGGCACGCCCAGCGCCTCAATCGCAGCACGATTACACAGCGGACGCTCAAACACCGGCCCTTCACCCTCAGCAAAGTACAGGCCCAACCCCATCGCATCAGGAATGGTCAGAATGTCTGAGAATAAAATCGCGGCATCAAGTTCAAAACGCTCTAGTGGCTGTAGCGTGACTTCGCAGGCCAGATCGGCATTTTTACAGAGATCCATAAAGCTGCCCGCACGTTTACGGGTCGCTTTATATTCCGGCAGGTATCGCCCGGCCTGACGCATAATCCAAATCGGTGTGGTATCAACAGGCTGTTTCAGCAGGGCACGCAGAAAGCGGTCATTATCCAGATGCGACACAGCATTACTCACATTAGCTCTCCCGTTGACACATTGAGGGTTAACATTGAATTAAGGGTTAACACTGAGTCGATGCTCCCTGTTATCGCCGCCTGAACGCGCGCTTTAACAGTGTGGCGCAATTCAAACCCGGCAGACCTATAACAACTAACAACTGCAGTTTAGCGTCTGGGAATAAGGGGGGATAGGCTTAGGCGCGGCCTAACTGTGTTTTGATCAGCGCGCTGACTTGACTCATATCAGCACGCCCCTGTGCTTTGGGCTTAATGACGCCCATCACCTTGCCCATATCTTTTACCGACTCAGCCCCAGTCGCACTAATCGCATCCGCGACTAAATGTGCGATCTCAGCCTCACTCAGCGGCTGCGGCAAATAAGTCTGAATGACCTCAACTTCGGCCTGTTCCTGGTCTACCAAGTCGTTGCGACCGGCATCCGTGTATTGGCGAATTGATTCCCGACGTTGCTTAACCATTTTATCAAGCACCACCAGCACAGCCGCATCATCCAGCTCAATGCGCTGGTCGACCTCTAGCTGTTTAATCGCAGCCAATACGAGACGAATAACACCCAGCCGCGCCTTATCCTTGGCGCGCATCGCTGTCTTCATATCTTCCGTCAGCTGGCTTTTCAGGCTCATAGGGATCTTAGTACAAACGAACTCTGCGATTCAGATCGCGAGAGATGCGCTTTAAATTACGCTTGACAGCCGCCGCACGCTTACGCTTACGCACTGAGGTGGGTTTTTCATAAAATTCACGCGCCCGAACTTCGGCGACAACACCCGCTTTTTCACAGGTGCGCTTAAAGCGGCGTACCGCAATTTCGAACGGCTCAGCATCTCTTACTTTTACGCTTGGCATAAAATCTTGTATCTCTGGTTGTCAGGTTGGAGAAAAGGCGCAGCTAGTCCAATGTTGTAGGCACACCGTTTTCAGTAAGCGCGCAATTATACCGGTGTCAATGACAAATGCAAAAGATTCGTGCCTCTGATGCGCTATTTAGCCTAAATCGGAGCTTATTCGACGAACTCACCGTACAATATTAAAGAGTGATCGGTAATCTTAAAACCATGCTCACGCGCAATCTCGCGCTGGCGCTGCTCGATGATTTCATCATAGAACTCAACCACTTTACCGCTGCGCACGCACACCATATGATCGTGATGGTCATCCGAGGCCAGTTCAAACACAGCCTGCCCACCTTCAAAATTATGCCGGTTTACCAAGCCCGCCGCTTCAAACTGAGTGAGCACGCGATAAATGGTCGCCAACCCGATGTCCTCATCATTTGCCAGCAGCATGCGGTAAATATCCTCAGCGCTCAGATGGTGTTCTTCAGAGTTAGTCAGCAAATCAAGAATTTTTACCCGGGGCTGGGTGACCTTTAATCCGGCGCGCTTAATATCTTTCTCTTCCACCCTGTACTCTCCAGTCTGTATAATCACAATCTAAAGCGCTAAACCACTTAACATCGAATAAACTACCGACAAAACTATCATGATAATACGTTTAATTTCAGTTTTTGTTTTCATCGCTGCCCTGAACAGCGGCTGCAGCCTCTATCAGGTTGATATCCAACAGGGCAATTTCATCACCCCAGAGCAGGTAGCCCAGGTTAAACCCGGAATGCCACAGGCCCAGGTACAAGAACTGCTAGGCACACCGCTAATGACCGATGATTTTCGCCGCGACCGCTGGGACTATGTGTTTTACCAAAAAAAGGGAAATAGCACAGCAGCAGGCACTGGAATCACCGTATTTTTTGACCAAAACGGTGTGGTTAGTGACCTAATCACTAAATAAGCAAAAACCACATCCAGTGCAGTAGCACCTGACACGGACGCCAGCGGATTAGTTAATATTATAGCAAACCGGCGGTTTCACACAGATCGCCGTTGCGCGCTAACCCCCAACCTCAACGATGCTTGCGCGCCCGTGCTCCTTCGGCTGCGCGCTGTTTACGCACTTCTTTAGGATCAGCCAGTAAGGGACGGTAAATCTCAACCCGATCTTTGGCGCGCAGTACAGTGCCTAGTGTCGTCAGCTTACCGAAAATGCCCACGCTCAGGTCATCCAGCACCAGTTCCGGGTAGCGCTGTAAGACGCCGCTGCGTTCAATCGCACCCTGCACAACCGTACCGTCTGGCACTGCAAGCGTATATAAGATTTGCTCTGCTGCGAGCGGATAAATTACTTCTACTGGAATGACGCTGACGGGCTCTGATAAGGACGCAGCAGCCCTAGAGTCAGGCTTTGACACCGTATACCGCCTGCGCCCGCGCGACAAAAGAGTCGACCAAGGTGTTCGCCACCTGATTAAACACCGAGCCAATCGCCAGGGCCATGAGCTTATTAGAAAATTCAAACTGAAGGTCGAGCGACACCCGACACGCACCGGGCTTTAAGGCTTCAAAACGCCAATAGCCATGCAGATGCTTAAACGGGCCATCCACCAAACTCATTTCAATCTGGGCGCCGGGCTGCATAGTATTCAGCGTGGTAAAGGCTTTTTTGACCGAACCTTTGGCAATAACGACGCTCGCTTTCACGGAGTCCGCTGTGCGACTCAGTTCCTGTGCGCTACTGCACCACGGTAAAAAATCGGGATAAGTACTAATTCCATCCACCAGCGCGTACATTTGTTCCGGCGAATAGGGCACCAGCGCGCTCCGACTGATTTCCGGCATTCATTTGTTCCTTTAAGTTGAAAACGTTAAGCAGGCTGCTTATCATCTATTGGTTTCGCGAACAGTGTAATGCAAATGGCCAAGCAAAAGAAAAAAACCTCCCATGGCGGCAAGACAATCGCGCTCAATAAACTCGCCCGCCACGAGTACTTTATCGACGACACTTTTGAGGCGGGCCTCGTATTACAGGGCTGGGAAGTCAAAAGTATCCGTGAAGGTCGCGTCCAGCTGCGCGACAGCTTTGTGTTTTTCAAAGCGGGCGAAGCCTGGTTGCTTAATGCGGTGATTACCCCCCTGCTCTCCGCCTCCACACACATCGTCGCCGAAGCCACCCGCAGCCGTAAACTGTTATTGCATGCGCACCAGCTCATCCGCCTGCAATCTTCAATTGACCGCAAAGGCTATACCGTCGTTCCCACCGCAATGTACTGGAAAAATAACCGCGTCAAATTGGAAATAGGCTTAGGTAAAGGCAAACAAAAACACGATAAGCGTGCGACTGAGAAAGAGCGTGACTGGAATCGTGAAAAATCACGTATCTTTAAGAAGTAAGTGGCGCATCCGCGCGAGGCAGGCCCATGGATAATCCTTTAGACTCGCTGTGCATTGTCATGATTCAGACTTCGCACCCCGGTAATATTGGCTCGGCAGCACGCGCCATGAAAACCATGGGCGTTAACGACCTGCGTCTGATCCAGCCCAATAAGTTTAATTCACCAGAAACGAGTGCTTTAGCGTCCGGTGCGGACGATATTCTAGTGGCAGCGCAACATTTTGATACGCTCAGCGCCGCTGTTGCCGATTGCCAAACGGTAATTGGTACCAGCGCACGCTCTGAGCGCACGGTTAGCTGGCCACAGTTAGCGGCTCGCCAGTGTGGGGAATTTGTAGCAGAGCACTTACCGAGCCGTAAAATTGCCTTGGTCTTTGGGCGTGAGCGTTCTGGGCTGAGCAATGAAGAATTGGAACACTGTCATTATCTCGCCCATATTCCGATGGCTAAGGAATTTTTCTCGTTGAATATTGCGGCGGCGGTGCAGCTATTTTGCTATGAATGCCGCATGGCGACACAGGCCAAACCGGAGAGCTCAAGCCTCCAGCCCGGCGACCGTGACGACATTCCCGCCACCTCAGAGGTGATGGAGGGATTTTATCAGCACTTAGAAACCACGCTGACGGACGTACGCTATCTCGACCCGGAAAACCCACGCCTATTAATGCGGCGGATGCGGCGGCTTTTTGGGCGCAGTGCACCGACGCAGAATGAAGTCAGTATGCTGCGCGGCATGCTTGCGGCTTTCCAAGGGAGAAAATTTCAGCGCAGGTCGTCATAAACCCTTGCAAAGTCGAAAAAGCGCGCTAAAATACGCAGCTTCTTTGCCGCAATAGCTCAGTTGGTAGAGCAACTGACTTGTAATCAGTAGGTCCCGAGTTCGACTCTTGGTTGCGGCACCAGAAATATCAAAGGGTTACAGTGTTTTACGCTGTAGCCCTTTTTTAATGGTGCTACCCCGGTGCTACCCGGTACACACAATTACAACACTCTCCTAAAGATAGGGAAATATGCAGAATTGTTATGTAATTAATGACAATTCCTTCTTTGGAAAGCTACACAATTGTGATGGCACCTATCAAAGCTGCTATCACTATGGAACCAAGTGCAAACCACCTACGATTACTCGATACTTCTAATCCTGCCCAAATCAAACCTGTACACACAACCAGCGCAAGCAAACTTAAACCCGTTACGTTCTGATGACCAATGAACCATGACCAGTTAAAGACAGAGGGGAGTTTGATTATCAAGAACAAGCATGCAACCCAAAGAACTAAACCACCTGAAAGACGAGCCATCAAATCTAGCTTGGCAATCCTTTTCTTCATGGTTTCAACAGTTTTGTCATGCAAAATTCGTTCAGCCTGGGAAATGTCTGCCCCAAAACCTGCAAGTCTCTGTAGAATCAAGTTTTTACTTTCAAGTAACAAAGGCAAGATTCCAACTTCATAAATATGCTTTGACGATGAATCTACTATGTAAAGGCCTACTTTCGCTGACACAGCGACTTTGAGTACACCAAATGAAGCTGGTGATTTAATTGCGTCTTCAACGATTGACAGGCTATTTGCAAGTTCCTCTTTAGATTGCAATTGAATTTGCTCTGCTGTTAGCTGCATACGCCTGAGCGTTGTCTCAAAAAATGGCTCAATTTGAGAACTAACCTGTTCATGTAATCTTGAATGTTTAGGTTCTTGCTTTTCTGATACTGCCATACTTTATTATCCATAGATTTTAGAGTCACCATTGTGTTCAACTTGACTCTTTTACCAACTTATAAACCGTACTAACCCCAATGCCAAACTTCTCAGCCGTTGCCGGTTTACTGTTCCCAGCCTGCACAAACGCTACTACATCCGCTTTTAGCTGTTCATCCATCTGAGGCCGCCCCAAGTGCTTACCCTCTCGCCTAGCGCGTTCTATACCATCCTGCTGGCGCTCACGAATCAACGAACGCTCAAACTCAGCAACTGAAGCCAATACGCCCATCATTAGCCGTCCTTGTGAACTGGCGGTATCCAGATTCATATTCAAAACCTGAACGGATGCGCCCTTATCTTCAATCTCTTGCACGATGTTCCAGAAATCGACCATTGTTCTGGTCAAGTCCAACCTGACACTTTAATTTGAGACATTTCAAACTCTACGGGTGATAAATCATCATTCGCAGAATGCAACCTCTCGTGATTGTAATAACGAATATACTGCTCAACGTCCTCCTTCATTGTTTGCCG
>CALAMO010000050.1 GCA_937925855.1 uncultured Thiotrichaceae bacterium | reverse complement strand
CGAGCGCCCCCGCCAACCATCAAATTTTAACCACGCATGAACCGAACCAGGCCGAGTTCCCACTAAAGGGTGGAAAGCAAATAATAAGGCAATGGATGCCATTTGATCTACTCGAACCCATTTCTCCCCCCGAGTCATGGGTTCGGTTTTCTCTCGGTAGCGGGTCTCTGTCTCATTGGCACCCCGCGAACAATGAAGCTCCAGCTTCGATAATAATAATAAAATCAGGTCTTAGGCAGCGTGACTCCACGCTGCCCCTGATACTTCCCGCCTCGGTCTTTGTACGAGGTCGCACATACCTCATCCGACTCAAAGAATAGCATCTGCGCTACCCCTTCATGGGCATAGATTTTTGCCGGTAATGTCGTCGTATTAGAAAACTCTAGCGTGACATGGCCTTCCCACTCCGGCTCTAGCGGCGTGACATTCACAATGATGCCACAGCGCGCATAGGTCGATTTACCCAGGCAAACCGTTAGCACCGAACGCGGAATACGGAAGTACTCCACCGTACGTGCCAGCGCAAACGAGTTCGGCGGAATAATGCAAACATCACCGGTGAAATCGACAAAGCTGTTTTCATCGAAGTGTTTCGGATCGACCACCGCCGAATTGATATTAGTGAATATCTTAAACTCATTAGCACAGCGCACATCATAGCCATAGCTCGACGTGCCATAGGAGATGATCCGCTCCTGCTTGACTGAGCGCACTTGGCCGGATTCAAACGGCTCAATCATGCCGTTCTGTTCAGACATACGACGTATCCAATGATCCGATTTAATACTCATCGTGCAGTACCCACTCTGTCAATATCGCTAAACATTCTGAATCTTAATCGTTGGAAAACGTGCGCTATAGTCCTTCGCCTGCTCAGCCAGTCGAGCGCAGGCCGTGCGCGCGATGTCTTTATAAATCGCCGTCACCTTACCCCCCGGGTCAGCAACCACCGTTGGATTTCCACTGTCGACCTGCTCGCGAATACTCCGATCCAGCGGCAGACCGCCGAGGTAATTCACCTCATACTGCTCTGCCATACTCTGGCCACCACCTTCACCGAAGATATGCTCGACATGATCACAGCGGCTGCAAACATGCATACTCATGTTCTCAACCACGCCCAGAATCGGCACCTCCACCTTCTCGAACATCTTCAGCCCCTTACGCGCATCTAATAGCGCAATATCCTGCGGCGTGGTCACAATAATCGCCCCAGAGACCGGAATTTTCTGGGAGAGCGTGAGCTGAATATCGCCGGTGCCCGGCGGCAAGTCGATCACCAGATAATCCAAATCGCCCCACTGGGTATCATTCAGCAGCTGTTCCAGCGCCTGCGTCACCATCGGGCCACGCCAGATCATCGGCGTATCTTCATCAATCAGGAAGCCAATCGACATCGCTTTCAGGCCATGATTCTGCATCGGGTTCAACGTCTTCCCATCGATCGACTCTGGCTGACCACTGATGCCCAACATGCGCGGCTGGCTTGGGCCATAAATATCCGCATCCAGCACGCCAACCTTAGCCCCATCCGCGTGTAGCGCCAGCGCTAAATTAACCGCCGTCGTGGATTTACCAACCCCACCCTTACCGGATGCCACCGCGATAATGTTCTTAATGCCTTCCTGACGTTTTATCGTTTTCTGGACGGCATGCGCGAGGATCTTAGTCTCCACCGTCACCTCAGCGCGACCCACGCCATCCGTCGCCTCCAGCAGCGTCTGCACCGTAGCCGCCAGCTCAGCTTTATAACTACCCGCCGGATAACCCTGCACAATACGCACCGCAACCCGGTCGCCCTCAATATCAATGGCCTTCACCTGTTTCGCCGCCACAATATTCTTCGCAAGGTAGCGATCTTCAACACTGCTTAACAACGCCTCGATGTGATCGCGTGTAATTTCCGCCATGCCTGACTCTCCTGAATGAACACCTGATAGATAAAAACGTATCGAAAACGGCTGGATTCTACACCATCTGCCAAGTGCCCCGAAAGAAGCATTACAAAGCGGGCAGAATCCCATTACGCTAATTAAATCGTCAATTTGTGATATTTTTAACCGAAATCACCTGAATGCCCCGTCATAATCACTGGCGGGCACAACAAACCGTATAACAACAGGAGCACAAGCATGCAGTCAATCACCCTAATGGGCTGGCACAAACGTTGGCACATCCCCCTCTTTATCCTATGTTTCAGCCTGCTCGGCGGCTGTACCAGCGTCACCCTCATGTCATCCTACGATGAAAAAACGGAGCAGCGTGTCGATCAGTTCAGCAAAAGCATGAACCAGCTGCTGGTACAACTGGAAGACATAGATGCCACCGCGCCACAGTGTGCCTATGCACAGCACGCCAGTACCTATCAGGACCTCAAAGTGCAGCTGCGTATCATGCACATGCATGAACAAGCTAAGGCCAATAACACCCCAACCCACAAACAGGTCGCCAGCCTACAAAAACGCCTACAGCTATTAATTGATGACCACAAACGCATTTGCCAGCCTGCCGTCGCCATCAATATCGCCCAGCGGCAAATCAACAGCATGTTAGGCAACATTTTAAAGCTGGAACACAATAAGCGCGGAGCTAAACCTAATAATCTATTTTTTGCCGGGGCAAAACCATGAAATTTGATAAAAAAGCAATGCGGGCTAATATGCGTACCGCAACACGAACAGCCTTAGGCGAACAGTGGTCGGAGGTGCGCGAATATTTTGAAGCCGAAAACCGCAAGCTGATTGAGACCTTGAAAATGATTGCACTGCTGCATACCAGCGGCAAGATTGATGACCTCACCGCCAAATCGCTATTAGAGGGTCAGGTGCTGGTGCGGGAGTCGCTGCTGCTTGCCGTTGAGGGCATGACATTGATTATGGTTGAGACCACACTCAATGCCGCACTGGACTCAATCCGCAAAGCAGTGAATACTGCATTGAAATTTCCATTGCTGTAGTGACACCGCGCGTACTAAACCCAAGGCTTACAGCGAACGGTAAACGCACAGCATAACCCCCTTTAATAGAGGAAACCGCTCATGCAAACCGACAGCTCCAGACCACGTATCGGCCTCATCGGCCCCGGCATTATGGGTCAGCCCATGGGAATGAACCTGATCAAAGCAGGCTACAGCCTAAGCGTTTATGCTCGCCGTAGCAGTAGCGCAGCAGAACTGGTCGATGCCGGTGCTAGCTTTTATGCTACGCCCGCCGCGCTGGCGGCTGAGGTCGATGTGCTCATTGCCATTGTGTCTGACACCCCGGATGTGGAAGCGGTGCTGTTTGGCACGGATGGCGTGATGGACGGTGGCAAGGCCGGACTGCTGGTGATTGATATGAGCACCATCTCACCGGTGGCCACGCGCGATTTCGCCGCCAAACTCGGCACAAAAAGTATTCGCATGCTGGATGCGCCAGTCTCTGGCGGTGATATCGGCGCTATTAACGGCACACTCACGATTATGGTCGGCGGCCAACAGGGCGACTTCGATGAGGCACTGCCCGTGTTTGCCGCCATGGGTAAAACCATCACCCTGATTGGCGACCATGGTGCAGGACAGATGGTAAAAGCCTGTAATAACATGATTATCGCGCAAACTGTTATTGCCGTCAGCGAATCGTTTGCGATGGCACAGCGCGCCGGCGTTGACCTCAGTAAAGCGCGCGAAGCCCTAATGGGTGGCTTTGCCGGTTCCAAGGTGATGGAAGTGCATGCACAGCGCATTATCGACGACACCTATATCCCCGGGTTTAAAGCTAAGCTCCATCATAAAGATCTCCAGATTGCGGGCGACACAATCGCAAACTTCGGGCTGAATCTCCCCGGTTCACAGCTGGCGATTGATTATATGGCACGCTTAGTCGACCAGGGCGACGGTGAGATTGATTCGGCGGGCGTGGCGAAGATTGTGCAACAGTTGGCTTAACAATAGCCACTAAGCTTGCTATCATCCGCGCTCGTTAAAACGACGCAGCTATGTAATGAAAAATAATAGGCTATTCCAGCAGCTGGCGCTTAGCCTGCTGCTGCTTCTGGTACCAGGGCTAATTCTTGCGGCGGGCGACAGCCCTGCCAACGCCGTGCCATTTGATCTCACCACGCACTTCGTTGGCTTTTTCGCGCTCCTCTTATTCATCGCAGCCTACACGCTGGTGGCGCTGGAAGAGGTCACCGCACTGCGCAAATCCAAACCGGTGATTATCGCGGCGGGGATTATCTGGGCGGCGATTGCGCTGGTCTATGCCGGAACGGATCTAAAGCACCTGCCCGCCGAAATGGCGCGCCATAATCTATTGGAATACGCGGAGCTGGCTTTATTCCTATTAGTGGCGATGACCTATGTGAATGCCATGGAAGAACGCGCCGTATTTGATGTGCTACGCGCCTGGATGGTGGGGAAAGGCTTTAGCCTGCGGCAGATATTCTGGCTCACCGGCCTGCTGTCGTTCGTCATCTCGCCGATCGCAGATAACCTGACCACGGCGCTGCTGATGTGCGCGGTGGTGATGGCAGTGGGTGGCGAAGATAAGCGTTTTATCGGGCTGGCCTGCGTCAATATTGTCGTCGCGGCTAATGCAGGCGGTGCATTTAGTCCATTTGGTGACATCACCACGCTGATGGTTTGGCAGAAAGGGATTCTTCAATTCTGGGAATTTTTCGCGCTATTCCTACCAGCGCTGGTCAACTGGCTGATTCCCGCAGCGCTGATGCACTTCGCCGTCAGTCAAGGCACACCGCAGACCAGCAGCGAACGGGTGCTATTTAAACGGGGTGCGCTGCCGATAGTGGGTCTGTTTATCCTGACGATTGCCACCGCCGTGGTGTTTCACAATTACCTGCACCTGCCGCCAATCATTGGCATGTTTACCGGCCTGGGCTACCTGCAATTTTTCGGCTATTACCTGAAACGCACTTACAACCAGCAATATCTGCTGACAAAATATCAGATTGATGAGGCCGAGCTGTACCGTAACCAGCGCATTGGCAGCATGGTGCCCTTCGATATTTTCACTAAAGTCTCGCGCTCCGAGTGGGATACCCTGTTGTTCTTCTACGGCGTGGTGATGTGCGTCGGTGGCCTAGGATTTATTGGCTATCTTGCCCTGGTCTCAGAGCTGATGTATGGCACCTGGGGCGCCACCTACGCAAATATCGCGGTCGGCGTACTCTCCGCCATCGTGGATAATATCCCCGTTATGTTTGCCGTGCTGACCATGGAACCCACCATGTCAGAAGGCCAATGGCTGTTAGTCACTCTAACCGCAGGCGTAGGCGGCAGCTTATTATCCGTCGGTTCGGCGGCGGGCGTAGCGCTCATGGGCCAATCGCAGGGTATCTATACCTTCGGTAGCCACCTCAAATGGACGCCAGTGATTGCCTTGGGTTATATCGCGAGTATTGCGACGCATATGTGGCTGAATGCCGCGCTATTTTAAAAAACCGCAATCAGCCGTCGCCCTGTATAGCCGCTCAATCAAGCAGGCGATAACACGTCCCACAGTAGGGGCAGGAAGCGGTATTATCGGCACTGCCCTCAATCGACAGGAAGACCCGTGGATGCGCGCACCATACTGCACTGTTATCAGTCGGGCAGTGCAGCGGTAAATCAGCACGTTTAATTAGCCTTTCTTTGCTGTCGCCTAAACGTTGATAATCCGCCAGCGCTGGTTTATCTATTGGCTTTTGCATCCGTTTTCAATCCTGTCTGACTTGGGGTCTTTCTGTCCCTGCACAACAGCCCAGCGCAGACAGTGCGACTGGGCAATTGACTGAGAAGATGCTGATAAGATAGCTACCCACCGAGCATTAGCTAACGACGGGAGTCAACCATTCGCTGTACTCCGGCTTGCGACCCGCCACAATATCAAAGTACAGGGACTGTAATTTCTCCGTAATGGGGCCGCGAGTACCGCTGCCAATTGGACGCCTATCCAGCTCACGAATCGGCGTCACTTCGGCGGCGGTACCGCTGAAGAATGCTTCATCCGCAATATAGACTTCGTCTCGGGTTAGACGTTTCTCGACAATATCAATCCCCAAATCCGTCGCCAGGCGCAATAACGTTTGTCGAGTAATCCCATCCAGTGCGGAAGTCAGGTCAGGCGTATAGATAACGCCCTTCTTCACAATAAAGAAGTTCTCGCCGCTGCCCTCAGCCACATAGCCTTCATTATCCAGCAGCAGCGCCTCATCATAACCATCGTCAATCGCTTCGCGCAGCGCCAGCATGGAATTGATGTAGTTGCCATTGGCCTTCGCCTTACACATCGTGATGTTGACGTGATGACGAGTGAAAGACGAGGTTTTAATCCGAATACCATTTTGCAGGTTATCAGCCCCCAAATAAGCCCCCCACTCCCAGGCAGCGACCATGCAGTGCACGTTCAGGTTATCGGCGCGCAGTCCCATACCCTCGGAGCCATAGAAGCACATTGGGCGTAAATAAGCGGACTTAAGATTATTTTCGCGCACGACCGTACGCTGTACATCGTTCAGGGTTTCGCGATCGAACGGCATGTCCATGCGCATGATTTTAGCAGAATTGAACAGACGATCCGTGTGATCATCCAGTCTGAAAATGGCTGCGCCCTTATCGGTCTCATAGGCTCGTACACCCTCAAACACACCCATACCATAGTGCAAAGTGTGCGTCAGAACATGTATCTTTGCCTCGCGCCAGGGAACCAGCTCCCCATCCAGCCAAATTACGCCATCGCGATCAGCCATTGACATCATTTTTCTCCCAAAACATCGTTAAACAAAACCGGGAGGATAACATGGCTAGCCACATACCGAGAATAAGGAACTGTCCATTAATGCAACGCTGTTTCCATAGCAGTCGCAGACTTCTTCGCTTGGAGGAGATTCTTTGCCTGTGCGTTACTGCCGAATCGCTTCCAGAACAGGAATCCCATTTTCCATGTACTGGGTGAATTTTATTTTCTGCATGCCGCTGCGCTGGAAGTTTTGCGGCTGCTTGCCCGCTGGCTGTGCAGGCACACTGCTGTGCTGGCCGCTGAGACGGTAATACTCACTCATGACCTTAACCACATAATTCTGGGTTTCACGGAAAGGGGGGATACCGTTATATTTATCCACATTGCCCGGCCCGGCATTATAAGCCGCCAGCGCCAGCTCCACATTACCCCCATAGCGGCGCAGCATCTGCGCGAGGTATTTCACCCCACCGCGAATATTCTGCTTTGGATCCATCGAATTACGCACCCCCATCATACTCGCCGTGCCCGGCATCAGCTGCATTAACCCACGCGCGCCAGCGTGCGATCTGGCCACCGGATTGAAACAGGATTCCTGCCGAATCAATGACTGTATCAGACGCTCATCAACATTATAGGTCTTGGCATAATGATCAATAGTACTCAGATAGGGGCGGGCTTTTCTGGCAATACGCTGATGACTCCCGCAGCTCGCCTTGCTTTTATATTTGCGCGCACTTTTTGTGAGGCTACGCTTCGCTTGTGTTTTTTTAGCGCGGGCTTTTTTCGGAGTCTTCTTCAAGAGAACAACTTGCTTCTTCCCAGTCACAACCCCGTTGGTGAGCCAGCGTGTACCGTTGCTGTCCACATAAGAGTAGATGTCCGCTAAGGCAGTCTGCCCAGCCGACACCGCAGTGATAAGTAAAAAAGCTGCCAGACGCCGTCCGATGGGGTTCTTAGTAAGATTCTTAATAGTCATTTTTCTTTTATTATTGTTATGAAGCTGACAAATACTATTATCTTTAGTCCCGAATAACGTGAGGATGGGCTACGCGGAAAATGGCACTGGATTCCGGGACTTCAGGGTTCATGCTGCAAACGTTGTTGAAACAGTCTATACGAGACTTACACCACAAGGCTACTGAATTATGGATAAGCGGCGGCATACCGCAATAAACCAAGTTAATGCAGCATTTTGGGATCAGCCAGACTAAATGGCTCAACCACTGCATTAAACTCCGTGCCGTCATCAGCCCGCATACGGTAGCTGCCCTGCATCGAGCCAATCGGCGTATCCAATACGGTGCCACTGGTATAGCGAAAACCCTCATCGGGTGCCAGATAGGGCTTCTCCCCCACGACACCATCACCACGCACCTCCTGGGTCATACCGTTGGAGTCGGTAATAATCCAGTGACGGCTCAGTAAGCGGGCTGAGATTGACCCCTGATTAATAATGGTAATCGTATAGGTGAACACATAACGGTTCTGATTGGGATCAGACTCAGCGTCAATATAGGCCGTTTCCACCGCCACTCGTACGTCGTAACTCGCTTCACTCATTGCTGCTTCTTACCATTAATTTGCCAGGGTTTTCGCCATTATTAAACAATTCCACCGCTTTCACAAAACCACCAGATTATCACGGTGAATTAGCTCCGGCGCATCGACATAACCCAAAATTTTCTCAATATCCTGCGACGGATGACGTTTGATGCGCTCGGCCTGCGCACTCGAATAATTCACCAGACCTTTAGCCAGCAATTGACCCTCGCTATCCAGACAGCTGACCACTTCCCCGCGATCAAATTCACCCTCAACCCGCGTTACCCCAACCGGCAGCAAACTGCGCCCAGTTTCACGAATCGCCTGTGCGGCCCCCGCATCCAGCCAAACTTGCCCAGCCGACTGTAGCTGGCTGGCAATCCACTGTTTACGCGCCGCCAGCGGCGCATTATCGGGCATCAGCAGGGTACCGAGTGTCGCGCCGGCATGAATACGCTCCAGCACGCTTGTCGCCTGCCCGGAGGCAATCAGTGTGGCACAGCCCGAACGATTCGCCCGCTGCGCCGCCAGCACTTTGGTGCGCATACCGCCGCTGCCAATATGGGTTCCCGCCCCGCCAGCAAAAGCCAGATAGCGCGGATCATTGGCCCAGCCTGCGCTGATCAGCTCAGCATCGTCATGCTGGCGCGGGTCTTTATCGTATAATCCCTGTTGATCCGTCAGGATCACCAATAAATCCGCCTCAACCAGATTAGCGACCAGTGCACCCAGGGTATCATTGTCCCCCAGCCGGATTTCTTCCGCCGCCACGGTATCATTTTCATTGACTACCGGTATAGTGCCGAGCTTAATTAGGTGCCGCAGCGTGCTACGCGCATTTAAGTAACGTCGCCGATCAGCCAAATCATCATGCGTCAATAATACCTGGGCGGCATGTAAGCCGTGCAGTTGGAAATTTTCCTCATAAGCCTGCACCAAACTCATTTGGCCAATCGCCGCTGCTGCCTGCTTTTCAAACAGCGCTCGCGGCCGCTCGGTCCAGCCCATGCGACACATCCCTTCCGCCATTGCACCGGAGGAGACGAGCACAATTTCAATGCCCTGTTGACGCAGCCGTACAATCTGTCCGGCCCAATCCGCTAGCGCAGCACGATCTAAGCCGGTACCATCCCGTGTTAATAAGGCGCTGCCAATCTTAACGACCCAGCGCTTTGCCTTACCTACCCACTCCGCTCTGTGCACGCTCATCGTTGCCACCACTCCAAAAAAACCCTATCTAAATCGCTCTATCGACCACTGACTCAGTCACTACATCAATCACTGTCTCAATACGCTATCTCAATCCCAATGAACTCGCTGACATTAGGCGTCATCATAGCCTTCTAGCGCCTGCATAATGCGGTAGCACAGTGCCTGCGTACCCTGCGCAGTGGCAGCAGAAATAAAGAAGACCTCGCCGTCCCAGTCCAGCTCATTAACAATGGCCTGACAGTGCGCCTCACGCTCATTTTCAGGCACTAAATCAACCTTGTTTAACACCAGCCAGCGGGGCCGTTCGCTCAACTCATCACCATAGCGTGCCAGCTCGCGCTCAATAGTTCTCACCGCAGCAGCAGGGGCTTCACTCTCATCCAGCGGTGCAACATCGACTAAGTGCAGCAGCAAGCTAGTGCGCGACAGGTGCTTCAGGAACTGAATCCCTAAACCGGCCCCTTCTGCCGCCCCCTCTATCAGACCGGGAATATCCGCCATCACAAAGCTCTGCAGCTGGCCGACGTCAACCACGCCCAGATTAGGGTGCAGCGTGGTGAACGGGTAATTCGCCACCTTAGGCCGCGCAGCTGAGACCGCGCTAATCAACGTCGATTTACCCGCATTCGGCAAACCAAGCAGGCCGACATCCGCTAGCAGCTTAAGCTCCAGCCGCAGCTGCCGCATTTCACCCGGTGTACCCGGCTTTGACTGACGCGGCGCACGATTGACCGAGCTTTTATAACGCAAATTCCCCAAACCGTGGAAACCGCCCTGCGCGACCAGTAAACGTTGATCTTCTGCCGTCAGGTCGCCAATCAGCTCGCCGGTTTCTTCATCAAACGCCATCGTCCCGACTGGCACCGGAATCAGCTTATCGACGCCACGATGCCCCGTCATATTGCGACCCGCGCCATTCTTACCACGCTCTGCTTCATAATGGCGGGTGTGACGAAAATCCATCAGCGTATTCAAATTGCGATCGGTGACCAGATACACATTGCCACCGTCACCGCCGTCACCACCGTCTGGGCCACCGTACTCGATGTATTTTTCGCGGCGAAAGCTAACTGCGCCATTGCCACCGTCACCGGCTTTAACCTGTATTCTGGCTTCATCTACGAATTGCATGATTTTTCCTACGCAAAAAAGCCCCGACTAGCGGGGCTTTTTTAAACTATCCGAAACGGATGATGTGCTAGCCGTTTTGTGCCGCACTCTCTGCCGGTTGAATACTAATAAACTTGCGGTTACGCGGACCTTTTTGTTGGAAAGTCACGTAGCCGTCTGCTTTAGCGAACAGCGTATGGTCTTTGCCACAGCCAACATTTTCGCCAGCGTGAAATTTAGTCCCGCGCTGCCGTACCAGAATATTACCGGCAGTTACCAGCTGTCCACCAAAGCGCTTCACGCCCAGACGTTTCGATTCTGAATCGCGTCCGTTGCGGGTACTACCGCCTGCTTTTTTATGTGCCATGTCTAAATTCCTTTAATGCAATGGGAGTCACGAACTGCCATCAATAATTATGCCGTAATTTCGTTGATTTCGATTTGAGTCAGATACTGGCGATGACCCGTTTTCTTCTGATGGTGTTTACGACGACGGAACTTCATAATCTCAATTTTCTCGCCACGCATCTGTGAAGTGACCGTAGCGGTTACTTTAGAACCCTCGACCAGAGGTGCGCCGATTTTCACATCTTCGCCTTCACCAACCATCAGGACATTATCAAAATCGATGCTGGCACCCTCTTCTACATCCAGTTTTTCTACCTGAATGATGTCGCCTTTAGCGACACGGTATTGCTTACCGCCTGTTTTAATGACCGCATACATAATATTGTAGCTCCGAAAATGTCCTGTAAAAAGGCCGCAGATTTTACTGATCAAGCGGCATGAGGTCAAACAATTAATCGCCGCACACTTAAAAAATTACACCTCGAACGCTAGCTCTTGACAGCGCTACAGGCTCTTCCTAGCATGCAATGCTTTCCAGCCCTAAGAATGATCATGGATTTTAACCAAATTCTTCAGCTAGTTGAAGCGGATATGCAGGCCGTTAACCGCCTAATCACGCAGCGACTGCACTCAGAGGTCATCCTCATCAATCAGCTCAGCCAGTATATCATCAACAGCGGCGGTAAGCGCCTGCGCCCGATGCTGGCGCTAATCAGCGCCCGCGCCTGTGGTTATCAGGGCGAGCAACACGTTGATATTGCGGCCATTGTTGAATTTATTCACACCGCCACCCTGTTGCATGATGATGTCGTGGATGAATCCGAACTGCGTCGGGGCAAGGAAACCGCCAATAACGTCTGGGGCAATCAAGCAGCTGTACTGGTCGGCGACTTTCTGTATTCGCGTTCGTTTGAGATGATGGTTGATGTCGACAGCATGCGGGTCATGCAAATCCTGGCGGGCACCACCAATACCATTGCCGAAGGCGAAGTATTACAGCTGCTGAACTGCCATGATGCCGATACCACTCAGGCCAGCTATATGGAGGTCATTCACTCTAAAACGGCCAAGTTGTTTGAAGCCGCCTGCCTGTTAGGTTCGGTTTTAAGCGGCGGTGACCGCGCTCAGGAAGCCGCCATGGCGGCCTATGGCATTCATCTCGGCACGGCCTTTCAGCTGGTGGATGATGTGCTGGACTATAGCGCGGACAGCGAAGCATTGGGCAAGAACGTTGGCGACGACCTCGCCGAGGGCAAGCCCACTCTGCCGCTGATTGTCGCCCTGCAACGCGCCGACAAGACCGACGCCACCCTGATTCGCCAGGCCATTGAAAATGGCGGACTGGAACACATTGAGCAGATTATGGCGACGATCCACCGCACGGGCGCGCTTGATTACGCGCTGGAGAGCGCCCACCGGGAGGCGGAACAGGCTATACAGAGCCTGGCCGTCCTCAAAGACTCAGCCCACAAAACGGCACTGATAACGCTGGCCCGCTTCGCAGTGGAGCGCGGACATTAGCATTTGACCCTAGGGCACGGCGCGCACAGGCCGCTATACTGCTGCAACCGCTCGCCCGCGCCTGCTCCTAGGCGGAACGCTATACCCGCTCACCCGCCATGAGATGCAGGTGCAAATGAAAAATAATTTGGCCACCTTTCTCACCGCAATTCATCTGCACACGATAACCGTCGCCATACCCAGCGTCTGCGGCAATTTTTTTAGCCGCCAGAAACAGCTTACCCACAAGCTCAGCGTCAGCCGAGGTTAGATCATTGATGGTGGCAATATGCTGCCTTGGCACCACCAGCACATGCAGCTTGGTTTTGGGGTGGATATCATTAAACGCAATAACATCTGCGTCCTCGTACACCTTAGTTGATGGAATTTCACCGTCGCGAATTTTACAAAACAGACAGTCGCTCATTGCGCCCCTTGCTCCCATTCAATCCCTACAATTATTGATCTGGCTAATACTTACGCCGTCCCTCAAAGGCATGCGACAGGGTACCGCTATCGACATATTCCAGCTCGCTCCCCACCGGCACGCCGTGCGCTATGCGACTGGTTGCAATGCTACGCTGCGCCGCCAGCTCACTAATATAGTGCGCTGTCACTTCACCTTCGACCGTTGGATTTGTTGCTAGAATCAACTCCTGCACTTCACCTTCATCCAGGCGCGCTTCCAATATATCCAGGCCAATATCATCTGGCCCAATCCCATCCAACGGCGACAAACGCCCGCCAAGCACGAAGTAAAAACCACGGTAACCTGTCGCCTGCTCCAATGCGACAACATCAGAAGGATGCTCAACCACACACAGCAACGCTGACTCTCGCCCGGCATGGCTGCACAGACGACAAATATCCTGTTCGGTCAGCGTGCGACAGCGGCTGCAGTTGCGCACCTTTTGCATCGCATCTGCCAGAATCTGCGCGAGATGCTCGCCCCCACGCCGGTCGTGCTCCAGCAAATGGAACGCCATACGCTGCGCAGTGCGCGCACCCACACCCGGCAGACAGCGTAAAGCGTCCACCAGTGCCTTTAACAGAGAAGATTCACTCATCGACTTACACTCAGAACGGCAGCTTCATCCCCTCGGGCAGCTGCATCCCAGCGGTTACGCCCGACATCCGTTCTTTCGTTGTGGCATCCAGTCGCTGTGCCGCATCATTAAACGCCGCCGCCACTAAGTCTTCGATCATTTCTTTGTCATCATCCGCCATCAGAGAAGGGTCAAGCTCCACGCGGCGGCATTCATGCGTGCCCGTCACGGTGACCTTAACTAGCCCGCCACCGGACTGACCGGTGATTTCCATCGCGGCGATTTCCTGCTGCGCCTGCTGCATGTCGGCCTGCATTTTCTGCGCCTGCTTCATCATGCCGCCTAATCCACCTTTTAACATGTTTGTTTCCTCAAGATTTTTTGCTCAATGTTTCTACTGAATAGTACGGTAGTTTACTGTTTCAGCCACCGACTTGCATGCCTGGCGGTAAATTTTTTTCAGCTCCGTCGGTGCTTAGCCGCGCAGTTTTACCCAATGGCGAGATTCACGCCGCCGAGTTTGGCCTCACTGAACCAGGGATCACCACCCCGCCCCACTCGCGCTGTAGCTGCTGAATCACAGGATCCTCTGCAATCGCACGTTCTGCCTGCGCCTGACGCGCCTGCTTCAGCTGAATGCGCCGTTTTTCCGGCGTGCCGCCCAGGGCGTCAACCGCCACAAATTCCAGCCGCACGGCCCGCCCGGTATACGTTTGCAGCGCCTGCGTCAGCGCCTGCATCGTACGCGCCGTGCGCAGCGTCTCCGCGCTTTGATCCAGCAGTAGCGTAATTTGCTCTGGCGGCTGCGCTGCTAGCACCCCCTGTAACAAACAGTGTTCAGCTAGCTGCTGCGCCATCCCGCTGAGTTTGAGCTGCGGCAACAGCGCGTGCCACTCATTATCCGCAGCGGGAGCGTCTGCAGCGGCAGCACGCCCTACGGTATCCGCCGCAGACGCAGCTGATGCGCCGGCATTTAACTTGATATCTGCCCCAGCCTCGACATTCGCGCCAGCATCGCTAGTAGACACGACGCTACCTGCCACAACATCTGCGGCACCCGCAGCAGCGTCCTCAGCAATAACGCCACTTGCCACGGCAGCCGTATCAGCAGCAACCGCTGCATCCATAGCAGCGCCGCCACTTGGCACGCCGCCTAGGGTATCCACGGCTGTAGCAGTCACAGCACCGCTCTCAGCATAAACAACTGCAGCGTCTGCTAGCGCCCGCGCTGCAACGTCATTGGCACGATGTACTGCATCAACAGAGTCATCAACACGCTCAGCGGCTGGAGCAGCAGCTGTTTCAGAGGCAGCAGCTTGCGTTACAAAACTTTCAGAACTGACAGGCGGTGACGCAACGGCTGCAGACGCAGCAGCGTGCAGTGCAGAAGCTTCAGCAGCGAGGATGTCCGACGCAGCGGACAGGGGTGGTCGTCTACCCGACGGCAAATGCACGGCAGCAGCCTCAGGATAGTCCGCATAGTCATCTAGCGGCGGGGTGTCCGCCATCTCGGCGAGGTTTGCTGCAACAGGAAAAGCGCTAGCTGCCGCCGCTGACGTGGGTTCAGTCGGAGGCGCTAGGCTTTTTTTTTTGCCACCTCAGCAGCTGGCGACGCGGATTGGGCAGCAGTAACTTGCCGCCCCGCGCCAGTATCAAGCCGAAACGCCAGCATGCGCAGCAGCAGCATTTCAAAGCCCGCACGCGGCTCAGGATTTAACGGCAAATCACGTTTACCGTGCAGCGCCATCTGGTAGTAAAGCTGTAGATCAGCCGCAGTGATACGCTCCGCCAGCTGCACCAAGTCGGCATCCAGTCCCTCCTGCCCCGGCACGGCTTGATGCAAGGCCAGCTGATGTAACATCGAAATCAGATTATCTGCCGCCATGGCAAAGTCAGTCGTCAGCTGCGCCATCTGGTCGACCATCGCCAGCAGCGCCGCCGCATCATCCTCGATCAGCGCCGTAATTAGCGCTAACAAATGCTCATGCGGCAGCATCCCCAGCATATCCTGCACCGCCTCAGCCTCGATCTTACCGCCGCCTGTCACAATCGCCTGATCGGTTAGGCTAAGCGCATCGCGCATCGAACCATCAGCCGCCCGCGCGATCGTACGCAGCGCCGCCGCGCTGTGCTCAATCTGCTCTGCGCCTAAGACCTCGGCCAAATGCCCACTGATCATATCAACTGGCATGCGCTTGAGATTAAACTGTAAGCAGCGGGATAAAATCGTCACCGGTAATTTTTGCGGATCCGTGGTCGCAAACAGAAATTTTACGTGCGGGGGGGGTTCTTCCAGCGTTTTCAGCAGCGCATTAAAGCTGTGACCAGATAACATGTGGACTTCATCAATTAGGTAGATTTTATAGCGCCCCCGCGTTGGCGCATACTGTACGTTATCCAGCAAATCACGGGTATCTTCCACCTTGGTGCGCGAGGCCGCATCCACCTCCAGCAGGTCAACATGCCGCCCCTGCACAATCTCCGTGCAGCTGCGACACTCGCCACAGGGCGCAGAAGTCACACCGCTATCACAGTTCAGGCACTTCGCAAAAATACGCGCAATCGTGGTTTTACCCACTCCACGAGTGCCGGTAAACAGGTAGGCATGGTGCAGCCGATTCTCATCCAGCGCGGTCAGCAAAGCCCGCAACACATGTTGCTGCCCGACCATTTCACGAAAATTTTGCGGCCGCCATTTTCTGGCCAGTACCTGATAACTCATGCTCAGCCTTATTGTGGAAATCGAAAAAAGATAATGTCGGCAGTATAGCAGATACAGAAATTACTAAGGGAGTGGGTGGCAGTTTGCACCAGCTACATCCCGGCACCCGAGTCTGTTGCTACTGCTGCTCCCTTCCGGGCCTGACAGGGTTTACAACATATCGTCGCGGGAGAACCGGCACAAACCGCCATAGTGTCAAATCGGCAATCAATCCAGGCGCTGCACATGCAAACACTCACTGCGCACGCCGCTTCGGCCCAAGGACTGCCGCAACCCGTCATGCTTGTCGATTAGAGAGCAGCATTATGGACAAAAGCCGAGTACTGAACAAGAGCCAAACGCAGATTTATAGTAACTTCCAGCTCAATATAAACTCAATATAAAGCTGAGCACCCACAGTTGCGACGGCGCTATGCATTGCACCACATCGGCCAAGCCGTTAGGATAAGCCCCATGACTGAGCAACACATCCTGCTGATTGAGGACGAAGCGCCGATACGGCAGATGATCCGTCTGACGCTAGAGCAGGCGCAGTATCGCATCAGTGAGGCAGCGGACGCCAGCGCCGGTTATCAACAGGCACTGACACTAAAACCTGACTTGATTTTGCTGGACTGGATGCTACCGGACATGTCCGGTCCAGAACTGCTTCGACGCCTGCGCGATGACCCACAGGCACACCGCATTCCGGTGATTATGCTCACCGCTCGGGGAGAGGAACAGGACGTTATCCGCGGCTTAGATGCTGGCGCCGATGACTACCTCGCGAAACCGGTATCGCTTAAGCTGTTACGGGCGCGGATCAAAGCGCAGCTACGCCGGATCGAACGCTACACTGACCATTCTGCTGACAGCAATCATCGACTAATTACACACTGCATGACGCTGGATTTACACGCCCAGGAAGTCATCGTCAACCAGCAGCGCTTTGCGCTCGGCAGCAGTGAATTTAAAGTGCTGCAGTTTGTGATACGCCACCCAGGCCGCATCTTTTCCCGCGCGCAGCTGCTGGATTCGATCTGGGGCCAAAACAGTTTCATTGAAGAGCGCACGGTGGATGTCCATGTCATGCGCCTACGCAAGCAACTCAAGCAATACGGCCTGGAGCAATGCATTCAGACCGTTCGAGGTCGTGGCTATCGCTTTAGTGAACAAGCCTGTAAGGACAGCGTGACATGATAACGCGCGATAATTTTTGGCTGCCCGAGGCGCGCCGCCTGATGTGGGTTATGCTCTATGGCCTGATCTTCGGTTATCTCACGGGCTACTGGCAATATTGTTTCATGCTGGTGGGCTTCGGTTATATCGGCTGGACACTTTATAAGCTCTATGAGCTGCAAAGCTGGCTCGCCAGCGATCAACAACTGAACAATATGCCGGACAGCAGCGGTGCCTGGGAACAAATCGCCTACCTCATCCACCGTGGCGATAAAAAAAGCGAAGCCCGTAAAAAGAAACACAGCGAACTTATGCTGCGCTTTAATAATATTATGGCGGCCCTACCGGATGCCTCAGTGCTGCTGGACAGCGATCATGTTATTCAATGGACGAACCCATCGGCCATGACCCTGCTTGGCATTAACGACAGCCGTGATTACGGCCAGCGCGTCGATAATCTGGTACGCATCCCACAGCTCACCCAGCTGTTGGAAAAACCCAGTGAGCGTGAAATTCGCTTTGTATCGCCGCGCAATGAAAAGGTCACGCTATCCGCCCGCCTGTTTCCCGTAGAGCCCGGCCTGTACCTATTAAGTGTGCGTGATATTAGCCAGCGCATCCAACTCAATAAAATGCGCAAAGCGTTCATCGCCAATGCCTCACATGAATTACGCACCCCGCTCACGGTACTCACGGGCTACCTCGAACTGTTTGAAGAAGACGCCGCCCTGCCTGAGCATATCCTGCCTGCGGTACAGCAATCGCGCCGCCAAACCGCTCGCATGGAACAAATCATCGCGGATTTATTAGTGCTATCGCGATTGGAAAGCCCAGAAATGCAGCTGGTGGAAGAAAGCGACATCGATATGGCACTGCTGCTGGAAAAAACACAACACGCACTCCAGGATACCCTCGGTGATTTACATCAGTTTAGCAACCACATTAATCGCCAGCTAAAGATAAGCGGCCATGAAAAAGACATCAGCAGCGTGATTAATAATCTGCTGGAAAATGCCGTCAAATACACCCCTGCAGGCACCCGCATCAAGATCAGCTGGCAAAGCAATGCCCGCGGTCTAGCCTGTTTGACAGTGGAAGATAACGGCCCCGGCATCGCAAGCGAGCATATACCGCGCCTCACCGAACGCTTTTACCGCGTGGACAAGGGGCGCTCACGCGACAAAGGTGGCACTGGCCTGGGACTGGCGATTGTTAAGCACGTCATGATGAATCACAACGGCCAGCTCACCATTAAAAGCCGACCGGGGCGAACGCGGTTTAGCGCCTGCTTTCCAGCGGAACGTATCGCCACGACGGCCAACCGTCCACGATCAGCATAAGCGTTGACGTGCTCGAATTATCACCTAATTATCGACTGTCATCATTCTGTCATATTTCACTGTTAGGCTAAGCGGGATTCTGATAACGACCTTTTGCAGGAGTACATTAATGAAACACTTATCAACATGTATAGCAATCAGTCTAGCCATAGGCGCTAGCGCTATCAGCGGCACAGTGCAGGCACGCGACAATATCGAAGTAGTCGGCTCATCCACTGTTTTCCCGTTTGCGACCGTAGTGGCGGAAACATTTACCCGCAAAACCGGCAAACCAGCTCCTAAAATTGAATCAACCGGCTCTGGCGGCGGCATGAAACTGTTCTGTGCTGGCACGGGCATCAACACGCCTGATGTGACCAACGCCTCGCGCCGCATTAAAGCCAGCGAACTGGAAAAATGTCAGGCAAACGGCGTGAGTCCAATCGAAGTTAAAGTCGGTTATGACGGCATCGCCATCGCCAATAGTAAACAGGCAACGCCTTTTGCGTTAACGCGGCTAGATCTGTTTTTAGCGTTGGCGAAAGACGTGCCCCAAGGTGACGACGGTCAGTTAGTCCCCAACCCCTATACAATGTGGAACGAAGTTAACCCCGATTTACCGGCTCAAAAAATTGAAGTTCTCGGCCCACCGCCCACCTCCGGCACCCGCGATGCCTTTGTTGAGCTAGCGATGGAGGGTGGCTGTAATACCTTCGATTGGATCAAGGCAGAAGAGAAAAAAGATAAAGCCAATTATAAGGCAATCTGTCACAATATCCGCGAAGATGGGGTCTATATTGAGACCGGTGAAAACGATAATTTGATTCTGCAAAAGTTGGACACCAACCCGAATGCCTTAGGCATTTTTGGCTTCAGTTTTCTTGACCAGAACTCTGACAATGTCCAGGGTGCCAGCATCGATGGTGTCGATATTGACTTTGAAAACATTGCCGCCGGTGACTACCCAATTTCGCGTCCGTTGTATATGTATGTGAAGAAAGAGCATGCGAATACCATGACCGATATTGCCGCTTTCATGGCAGAATTTACCAGCGATGAAGCCTGGGGCGAAGATGGCTATCTGGCTGACAAAGGGATGATTCCTATGCCAGAAGAAGAGCGTGCCGCCTTTGGCGCAGCCGCTAAAAACATGACCGCACTGGAAAGCCTCTGAGGACAGATAAACCCGGCCTATGAACACAACAACGTTAATTCTACTGCTGATTTTGCTGGCGACCTTCGCCCACTTTGTTGGCCGTAAACGCTCGCTGAGCGTCTCCAATGGTAATCGAGGCGTAAACAAACTGCATTCGCTGCCGGGCTATTACGGTTATTTGATGGCGATTTGGTGCGTTATTCCAGCGTTGATTGTGTTAGTGGCCTGGACAACTCTCGGCGATATGATGGTAAACCGTCATATCGCTGCCACACTCAAAACCGACAGCAATACCGTGACTGAGGTCAACCTGATTATGAATCAGGTGCGCAATCTAGCCGAAGCCGGCAAACCGGAGGCCGCTACCGACCCGCTGGTACAGCAGGCGACTCAACAATACATTTCGATGCAGCACACCACAGCGCTGGCAAAGGCCGTAGTGGTATTGGCCATAGCGCTGATCGGGGCGTTTATCGGCTGGCGTTTTATCGCGCCGCATGTCCGCGCCCGTAATCAGGTCGAAAGGGTGTTGCGCTGGGGCATGATTCTCTGTGCCTCGATTGCGGTGATGACCACCTTCGGCATTATTTTTTCCGTGCTGTTTGAGTCTATCCGCTTCTTCCAAAGCGTCTCCATCACCGACTTCCTCTTTGGCACCACCTGGAGCCCACAAACCGCCATCCGCACCGATCAGGTCGGCGGCTCCGGTAGTTTTGGCTCTATTCCGCTGTTCGCCGGTACTTTATTAATCTCTGCCATTGCGCTCCTGGTCGCAGTTCCACTGGGTTTGATGGCCGCTATTTACCTGTCCGAATATGCCAGCCCTAAAGTCCGCGCGATTGCCAAGCCCGCGCTGGAAATTCTCGCGGGCATCCCCACGGTGGTCTACGGTTTTTTTGCCGTCCTCACCATTGCGCCCTTCATTCGCGAAATCGGTGAAGCTATCGGCCTGTCTGTGGCGTCGGAAAGCGCACTGGCCGCCGGGCTCGTCATGGGCGTGATGCTGATTCCTTTTATGTCCTCCCTGTCGGACGATGTGATTAACGCAGTACCCCAGGCAATGCGCGACGGTTCCTATGGCATGGGCGCAACTAAATCAGAAACTATTAAACAGGTCATTATTCCAGCGGCCCTGCCTGGCATTGTCGGCGCATTTTTGCTCGCAGCCTCCCGCGCTATTGGTGAGACCATGATAGTGGTCATGGCCGCAGGCTTATCGGCAAATCTAACGGCGAATCCGCTGGAGGCAGTGACCACCGTGACCGTACAAATCGTCACCCTGCTCACCGGCGATCAGGAATTTGATAGCCCGAAAACACTGGCGGCCTTTGCCTTAGGGCTGACGCTATTTGTGTTGACGCTTATTCTGAATATTGTGGCTCTGCATATCGTGCGTAAATACCGTGAACAATACGATTAAAGGCTGAAACCGATGAGTAAAACTACCGAAAAAGTAAAAGCCGGTCTCGCCAAACGCTACGCCCGCGAACGCCGTTTCCGCCGGTTTGGACTGGCCTCCATTATTCTGAGCATGGTCTTTCTCGCGGTGCTGCTGCTGACTATTTTCTCAAACGGTCTGCCTGCATTCACCCAAACCTACCTCAAGTTTGAGGTGGACCTAAGCGCGGAAGTGCTGGGCGTTGATGCTAACGCCGAACAGGCCGCCTTACGCGCCGCCAGCTACAGCACAGTCATTAAGAACACGCTAGCGGCTAGCTTCCCAGAGGTCAAAAAACGCAAGCAGAAGAAAGCCTTGCGTAAGCTGGTGAGTAGTAATGCGCCATATCGCCTACAGCAGATGGTGATGGCGAACCCGCAGCTCATCGGTACGCGACAGAGCGTCTGGTTCCTGGCGGATGATGATATCGACACTTTCTTTAAAGGCAATATTGACCGCACGCTACCCGAATCCAGCCGCAGGATTAAAGATTTTCAGCTAGTTTGGCTGGATAAACTCAGCGCTGAGGGCAAGGTTGAGAAGCGCTTCAACACTGAATTTTTCAGCCGGGGCGACTCGCGCGAACCCGAACAAGCCGGCATCCTCGGCGCGCTGATGGGCTCCTTATACACCATGTTAGTGACCATTATGCTGTCTTTTCCAATTGGGGTCGCTGCCGCCATCTACCTGGAAGAATTTGCGCCAAAGGATAATCGTTGGGTTGATTTGATTGAAGTTAATATCAACAATCTGGCGGCGGTGCCCTCGATTGTATTTGGCCTCCTCGGTTTGGCGATTTTTATCCAGCTATTCGGCGTGCCGCGCTCCACCCCGCTGGTGGGGGGGCTGGTGCTAACGCTGATGACACTACCGACAATTATTATTGCTAGCCGAGCCGCCCTAAAAGCGGTGCCACCGTCCATCCGGGAGGCCGCGCTGGGGCTGGGCGCCTCACGGGTACAAACCGTGTTCCATCACGTCTTGCCGCTGGCGATGCCCGGTATTTTAACTGGCACGATTATTGGCATGGCCCAGGCGCTGGGCGAAACCGCCCCGCTGCTGATGATTGGCATGGTAGCCTTTATTATCGATATTCCGGGCGGAATTAGCGACCCGGCGGCGGCACTGCCGGTGCAGATCTACTTATGGTCAGACAGCCCAGAACGTGCCTTTACGGAAAGAACGTCAGCCGCCATTATTGTGCTCCTGTTTTTCCTGGTAATGATGAATTTAATTGCAGTTATGCTGCGCAAGAAATTTGAAAGAAGGTGGTGAGACCGTGAGCACAACCGTAGACATTAGCGACATTGTCGAAGAGCTGAAGCAGCAAAAACAAGCGACGGGTCTGCCGCTGCTAGACGAAGCGAAAATCAATACGCGCGGCGTTAGCGTCTTCTATGACCAAAATAAGCAGGCGATATTCGATACAACGCTGGATATTGGTCATAATGAAGTTATCGCGATGATTGGCCCATCAGGCTGTGGTAAGTCAACCTTTCTGCGCTGCCTGAATCGCATGAATGACACCATCCCGAACTGCCGGGTGACGGGTGAGCTATTGCTCGATAATGAGGATATTTACGCCAAAGATCAGGATCCCGTCCTGCTGCGCGCGCGCGTGGGTATGGTCTTTCAGAAACCTAATCCCTTCCCAAAATCGATTTACGACAATGTCGCCTACGGCCCGCGCCTGCATGGTTTGGCGAATAATCGCGCTGAGCTGGACGAGATTGTAGAAGACAGCCTGACCAAGGCCGGTCTATTCACTGAAGTGAAGGATCGCCTGAAGTCCCCCGGCACCGGTTTATCCGGCGGCCAACAGCAGCGCCTGTGCATCGCGCGCGCCATGGCGGTCAGCCCGGAAGTCATCTTAATGGATGAGCCGACCTCAGCGCTTGACCCCATCGCCACCGCCATCATTGAGGAGCTGATTGATGAGCTGCGCGCCAGTTATACCATCTGTATCGTCACCCACTCGATGCAGCAGGCCGCCCGGATATCGCAGCGCACCGCTTACTTTCATATGGGCTATCTGGTTGAAGTCAATGATACCAATACCGTCTTCACTAACCCAGAACATCAGCTCACCGAAAACTACATCACCGGGCGCTTCGGCTAATCAGCAGCAGGATACCAACATGGACATCGGACAACATACTTCACAGCAGTACAATCACGAACTAGAAGACGCCAGAAACCGCCTGCTACAAATGGGTGGCTTGGTCGAAAGCCAACTGGGGAAGGCGCTGAAATCCCTGTTGGAAAACGAGACTGACGTGGGTGAGCAAGTCATCAGCAGCGACTACAAGGTGAACCAGTTGGAAGTGGCGATTGACGAGCAGTGTGCGCAGATTATCGCTCGCCGCCAACCGGCAGCCACTGACCTGCGCCTGCTGATTGCCATTATTAAATCCATTACTGATCTAGAACGCATCGGCGACGAAGCCGAAAAAATTGCACGCTACTCAGTGAAAAATGCCGACCTCAATGACAGCAAGCTGCATTCATCGCTGCACCATTTGTGTAAACACGTCCAAGAAATGTTGCACTCAACGCTGGATGCGATGGCACGCATGGATGCCGAACAGTCGCGGGCCGTGGCGCTGAGCGATGAGCGAATTGATCAGGAGTTTGACGACCTGTCGCGTAAGCTGCTCACCCATATGATGGAAGATACCCGCAATATCAAACCCAGTCTGAATGTGACGTGGTGTGCCCGCTCGCTCGAACGGATTGGCGATCACTGTAAGAATATTTGTGAGTACGTGATTTATCTGGTGGAAGGTAAAGATGTACGCCATC
The DNA here is from genome assembly GCA_937925855.1 of uncultured Thiotrichaceae bacterium. GTDB lineage: Bacteria > Pseudomonadota > Gammaproteobacteria > Thiotrichales > Thiotrichaceae > Thiolinea. Next base: position 6,865 of record CALAMO010000050.1, on the reverse strand, counting down.
TGAGCGATGAAGGCCCTGACATCGCTTAAGTCTCCTAGCGCTAGGCTGCTTACACGGCGGAACTCGACCATTCAGCAGCAGACTGATCGCAGGATTTACCTCGTCCTGCGTCAGTTTGCTACGACCCCTGCTACATCACCGCCCCGATCACCCACGGATTAAACTCATTATCGCCAAAGCCCAGCGCCTCACTTTTTGACGGCTGTCCTGAGGCTACGCTGAGTATGCACTGAAAAATTTGTTCGCCCATCTCTGCAATGGAGACTCCTTCCGTTAGCACCGCGCCACAGTTAATATCCATATCCCCCGCCATCGCCTCGTACAGCGGCGTATTCGTCGCCAGCTTAATACTCGGCGAGGGTTTATAACCGAACACAGAACCGCGTCCAGTCGTGAAACAAACCACCGTCGCACCAGAAGCCACTTCACCGGTCACCGACACCGGGTCATAGCCAGGGCTGTCCATAAACAGCAGTCCTGACTGCGTCGCCGGTTCAGCGTAACGCAGCACATCCACCAAATTCGTCGTGCCGCCTTTCGCCACCGCCCCCAAAGACTTTTCCAGTATCGTTGTCAATCCACCGGCCTTATTCCCGGGCGAAGGATTGTTGTCAATCGAGCCATGATTGCGCTGGGTATAATCTTCCCACCAGCGAATGCGCGCCAGCAGCTTATCCGCCACCTGTGGACTGACCGCCCGCTGGGTTAACAGATGTTCCGCGCCATAAATTTCCGGCGTTTCTGCCAGTATCGCGGTGCCCCCCTGCTGCACCAGCAAATCTGCCGCTGCACCCAGCGCCGGGTTGGCAGTAATACCGGAAAAACCGTCCGAACCGCCGCACTGTAAAGCCAGCGTCAAATGTTCAGCCGAGACCGATTCGCGCGTACAGGCATTCGCCGCAGGCAGCATCGCCATCAAACGTTCGATACCCTGAGCTACCGCCCGCAGCGTGCCGCCCGCCTGCTGAATGGTCATCGTCTGTAGCGCCGCACTCTCCGCCATGCCGTAGGTCTGCTTGAGATGTTCAAGCTGCGCGGTTTCACAGCCTAAGCCAACGATCAATACGCCTGCAAAATTGGGGTGCGTTGCATAGCCATGCAGGGTGCGCTGTAGCAGCTGGTAGCCCTCACCTTCCATCGCCATGCCACAGCCAGTGGCGTGCGTAAACGCGGCTACCCCATCAATATTAGGATAATCCGCCAGCACATCCCCCTCAAAATGCCGGGCGATCATCTTCGCCACCGTGGCCGAACAGTTCACGGTTGTCATCACCGCCAGATAATTGCGCGTGCCGACTTTACCATTCGCGCGCCGATAGCCCTTAAAGCGGGCGCGCTGTGCCTCCGGGACAAACTGCGTGGGGCTGGCTTTAGAGCCTGGAGCGGTCGCGCGCTCAAAATCAGCGCTGAAACGGCAGTTGTGGGTATGAACATGTTCACCGACAGCGATGTCTTCAGCAGCGAACCCAATGATTTGATTGTACTTAATAATGGGTTCATCACGTTTAATCACTTGTGACGCCAGCTTATGACCGACCGGAATTGCCGTCACTGGGGCCATACCGACACCGGGCAGTTGCGGAACAATCGCGTGGGTGGTCACGCTGACATTATCGTTGGTGTGCAGCTGAATACAACCGAACTGAGTCGTCATGGCAGAATACTTCCCTATGATTTTGGCCTTATCGTAGTACAAGCCCAGCCACCTCACTACGATTATTTGTACCTTATGGCGCAGAGTTAGAATGAAATTAACTCAGCAGTGCATGAATGAAAGGCTTGCGCAATGACGATTCCGGGTGCACCAGGAATATCGTCAGCGCACTCAGTTACCTGCCGTCCTTATCCCGGTGGTTACCTCGTGTAATTGCCAGGATTTTTTTATCTATTGAAGTCAGCGCCCCTGCCAAACTGGCTCACGCTTCTCCGCAAAGGCCTTAAACCCCTCCACCCCGTCTTCGCTCCCATACAGCACATCGACCGTGGCAAATTGGCGCTTAGTAATCTTATTCATCGCATCTTGAAAGGTCATTGCCTCCGCCGCGCGGGCCACTTCCTTAATCGAGGCGAACACCAGCGGCGGCCCAGATGCTAGCAGACGTGCCTGCTCCCAGACCCGCGCCAGCAGCGCCGCTTCATCGGCCAGCACCTCATTCACCAAGCCCCAACGCTGTGCCTCGTGCACATCCATCCAGCGCCCGGTCAGCAGCAAATCCATCGCCACATGATAGGGCATGCGCTTCGGCAGCTTCAGCGTCGCCGCATCCGCCAGCGTTCCGGCGCGAATTTCCGGCAGCGCGAAGGTGACATTTTCAGTGGCGTAAATCAAATCCGCCGACAGCGCGAGCTCAAAGCCGCCGCCGACCGCCATCCCATTCACCGCAGCAATCACCGGCTTATTCAGGTCGCGCAGCTCCTGTAGGCCCGCAAAACCACCGACGCCATAGTCGCCATCGACCTCATCGCCGCCCGCTGCCGCCTTTAAATCCCAGCCCGCCGAGAAAAAACGCTCGCCCGCCGTGCGTACAATAGCCACACGCAGCGCCGGATCATCCCGAAAGGCCTGAAACGTAGCGCCCATCAATCGGCTAGTTTCCAGGTCAATCGCATTCGCTTTAGGCCGGTCGAGCGTCACCTCTAGAATCGCACCGTCACGCCGCGTGCTTATTACCTCTGCCATCGCTCAACCCTTCTCTGCTAATTTTTCACACAATCGCCCGCGCAGGGCGCAGGCATCCCGACCCCAATCGACGCAGCCACAACCCGCCAAATCAGGCATTCACATCGACCACCACCCGGCCCTTAACCTGCCCTTTTAAAATCGACCGGCCCAGTTCGGGTAAATCAGCCAGTGTCGCCAGCTGTATCATCGCCTCCAGCTTATCCAGCGGCAAATCGCTGGCGATACGCTGCCAAGCACGCACCCGGTGATCATAAGGCTGCATCACCGAATCGATGCCCAATAGACTCACCCCGCGCAGTAAAAACGGGATCACCGTCGCCGGTAAATTAGCGCCCCCAGCTAGGCCAACGGCGGCCACCGCAGCGCCATAATTCATCTGCCCCAGCACTCGCGCCAACATTGGCCCACCGACCGCATCAATACAGCCTGACCAGCATTCACTTTCCAACGGGCGCTTCACCGTTTCATTCAGGGTTTCGCGCGCCACAATCTGGCTAGCCCCCAAAGACTGCAAATACTCAGCCGTCTCAGGCCGCCCAGTGACGCCAGCCACTTCATAGCCGAGCTGCGCTAAAATCGCCACCGCCACCGAACCGACACCCCCCGCCGCCCCGGTCACCAATACTGGCCCGCTGTTGTGCGGCAAGCCATGCGCCTCTAGCGCCAGCACCGCCAGCATAGCGGTCAAACCTGCGGTGCCCACCGCCATGGCTTGCCGCGTGCTTAAACCCTCTGGCAGCGGCACCAGCCAATCGGCCTTGACCCGCGCTTTCTGCGCATAGCCCCCCCAATGCGCTTCCCCCACGCGCCAGCCCGTCAGCACTACTTTATCACCGACCTCATAGCGCGCATCGTCCGACGCTTCCACCGTACCGGCAAAATCAATGCCCGGCACATGGGGATAATGTCTCACCAAACCACCGCCGGGGCCCATGCAGAGCCCATCTTTATAATTCACCGTGGAGTATTCTATCGCAACCGTCACCTCACCCGCAGGCAGCTGGCTCTCATCCAACACCTGTACCGCAGCCGAGGTCTTACCGTCATCGTTCTTTTCTACCACCAAAGCATTAAAACGCATTGCGAAACTCTCCATTGCTTAAGACTAAAATGTATAGCTAGCTCTATAGCTATACTGGCGCGTGCAAATCACTATGCGCACACATCATGCATTCAAATTTACCGTAAGTGCGCCATTTATGACACACTAAATTCATGCCACACTGTTCACCTAAATTCACACCCACAAGGTAAGATGGTCGACCACTATGTTGCAAAAGATACATAACACCCGGAACCGCCTCAGCAAATCAGAACAAAAAGTCGCTGACATTGTGCTGGCTGACCCGGAAAAAGTAGTCCACTCGTCTATGCAGTGGCTGGCAAAAACCGCAGGCGTGAGTGACCCCACTGTGATCCGCTTCTGCCGGGAATTAGGGGTTACGGGCTTTACCGCCTTTAAATTACAGCTAGCGCGCGGGCTGGCGAGTAAAGAAACTTTTTTCTACCGTGATGTCTCAGCTGACGACAGCAGCGCCGAGCTATCTGCTAAAGTGATCGATTCGGCGATTGCCTCACTGGTTCAGGTCAAAAACCAGCTCGATCATAGTGCAGTCGCACAGGTGATTGAATGTTATCGCCGCTGCCAGCGAGTGGAGTTTTACGGTTCCGGCGGCTCTGGCGTGGTCGCCACCGATGCACAGCTCAAATTCTTCCGCCTCGGCAAACCGGCAGTCGCTTACGCCGATTCCCACATTCAGCATGCCGCCGCTGCTCTGCTGAATCCTGACGTTTTAGTCGTCGCTATTTCAGCCTCCGGCTGTAATAAGGACCTGATTCATACGCTTGGCATTGCGCGGGATACTCAAGCTAAAATTGTCGCCATCACCGCCGCAGATTCACCCATCGCTCGGCTCGCTGATGTCACGCTCAGCCTCGACGTGCAGGAAGAGAATGATAGCTTTGCCGCCCTGAAATCACGCATTGCCCAAATCGTCATTCTCGACGTGCTGGCGGTAGGGGCCGGTGTGAAAGGCGGGCCAAAAGTTTTGGAGCAGATTGAGCGGGCAAGAAAAGCCATTGACTTTAAGTTTAGCCCGGCGCCGTAGGCACTATCTCCACTAAACCTGCGAGTATTAACGCACAAAGACCTGTGGTACATAATGTCGATTGACAATTTATAGTAAAACTACATATTATTTTCGACAACACTCTCTCTGAGTACTTTTACTATATCGATTTGACCCGCATAGCGAGCATTAACACTCGCACGATCTGTCAGGAAGCAGAAAAAACCATGAGCATTAAAGTAGGTATCAACGGATTTGGCCGCATTGGCCGTAATGTATTACGCGCCCTGTCTGAATCAGGCCGCAGCGACATTGAAGTCATCGCGATTAACGACCTTGCCCCGGTAGAGATGCAGGCCCACCTGTTCCGCTTTGACAGCGTACACGGACGCTTTCACGGCGAGCTGAGCCACGGCGCAGACTGGCTGCAAATCGGCGAACATCGCATTCGCTGTAGCTCAGAGCGCAACCCGGATAAACTCAGCTGGGCTGATGTCGATGTCGCCCTGGAATGCACCGGCTTTTTCACTGCGCGCGATGCCGCTGCCCGCCACTTAGACAATGGTTCCAAGCGCGTGCTCATTTCTGCCCCTGGTAAAGACGCCGATAAAACTATCGTCTATGGCGTCAATCACCAAACGCTGACTGCACAAGATACCATTGTGTCTAATGCCTCCTGTACCACGAACTGCCTATCGCCGGTCGCCAGCGTACTACACAATACCGTCGGCATCGAAAAAGGCTATATGACCACCATCCACAGCTACACCGGTGATCAGCCGACTCTCGACACCCAACACAGTGATCCTTATCGGGCACGCGCCGCCGCCATGTCGATGATCCCCACCTCCACTGGTGCTGCGAAAGCGGTCGGACTAGTCTTACCAGAGCTGGCGGGTAAATTAGATGGCTCAGCGCTACGGGTACCAACGCCTAATGTATCCGTGGTCGATCTGACGTTTACCGCCGGACGCGAGACCAGCGCCGCAGAAATTAATGCCGCCCTAAAAAATGCCGCTAATGACCGGAGTGAAAACGGTTTGCACGGTATTCTAGCAACCACTGAGCTGCCACTGGTGAGCATTGATTTAAACCATGCGCCGGAATCCTCTATCGCCGCACTGGATCAGACCAAGGTTCAGGGTGGCAATTTGGTGCGCGTGCTCAGCTGGTATGATAATGAATGGGGTTTTTCTAACCGCATGCTAGATACTGCGGTCTACATGGGTAAGCTGTAGTCACCCACGACAGACAGCGCAGCAGCACTCTCATCTTTGCTGCTGCGCCGGTGTGATTAAGGCATCCCGGCTAAGCATTATTCTCCAACACCAAGTGCCCCACCGCCGTATTCGACGCGGGCACATGATAAAACTGATGCTTCAGCTCCACCTCATCATCCATCGCCCCGCGCATCACCATCCACATCACCAGCTCAATGCCCTCCGACCCCGCCTCGCGCAGGTACTTAAGATGCGGCATCTGCGCCAACTCATCCGGCTCCTTCACAATCTGATCAAGGAAATTCGCATCAAACTCCGAATTAATAAAGCCCGCGCGCGGGCCCTGGAGCTGATGACTCATGCCACCGGTACCCCAGACCTGTACATTCAAATCTTCTGGGAAACTATCAATCGCCTTGCGCAAGGCCTTACCCAAATCAAAGCAACGCTTACCCGATGGCGGCGGATATAAAATCACGTTCACGGCCAATGGAATCACTTTACAGGGCCATGCCTCCGGCTGATCAAACACCAGCGACAGCGGCACGGTCAGGCCATGATCGACATCCATTTTATTGACAATGGTCAGGTCAAACTCATCCTGAATCACCGACTGCGCAATATGCGCTGCCAGTTCGGGATGCCCCTTAACCACCGGCACCTGGCGTGGCCCCCAACCTTCATCCGCGGGCTGAAATTCCTCCGCACAACCGAGCGCAAAAGTCGGGATAAAATTCATATCAAACGCCGTGGCATGATCATTAAACACCAGCACCACTACATCGGGCTTGGTTTCCTGCACCCATTGCTTAACGTACTCATAGCCCGCAAATACCGGCTTCCAGTAATCCTCGCCGGTCTTGCCGTGATCCAGCGCCGCCCCAATCGCCGGT
>CALAMO010000049.1 GCA_937925855.1 uncultured Thiotrichaceae bacterium | reverse complement strand
GGCGAGTCAGGGCAGCAAATTCTTCTTCGGTTTTTACGCCTTTCACGGCTTCCCGCGCAAGGGCGGATAATTGCTTCTTGTTCATCGTATCTACCTTAACAAGTAAAGTTAGGCAGATACACAGTTCAAGTTACAGTCTCGAATGTTGCAGGTCTTTCACGAAAAATAACAAGCCACCCGATGCGTCCCATTAATTTCAGTCAACTCCGGCTCACTCTCCCGACATTTATCCACCACCTTAGGACACCGACTAGCAAACCGACACCCCCTCGGCAGATTCACCGGATCAGGCGGATCACCCGGAATATCAATCCGCTGCATCTGCTCCCGCCGTTTTTTATCCACCGACGGCACCGCCGACAACAGTGCAATAGTATAAGGATGCTTAGGATTATTAAACAGACTCAGCCGGTCGCCATATTCAACAATTTTCCCCATATACATCACCGCCACCGAGTCGCACATATGCTGCACCACGCCGAGGTCATGTGAGATAAACAGGTAGGTCAGTCCAAAATTTTCCTGTAAGCGACGCAATAGATTCAGTACCTGCGCCTGCACCGCTACATCCAGCGCCGACACCGGTTCATCACAAATAATCAGCTCCGGCTGCGTTGATAAAGCACGCGCAATACCAATACGTTGGCGCTGACCGCCGGAAAACTGATGCGGGAACAGGTGTTGCTGCTCCTTATGCAGGCCAACCTCAGCAAATAAACGGTCAATGGTTTCCTGCTTTTCCTCAGCGCTCATTGTAGTCAGGCTATCCAGTGGTTCGCGTACGACTGCGGCCGCCCGTAGTCGTGGATTCAAACTGGAATAGGGGTCTTGGAAGATGAATTGCACCTTGGTGCGTGCCTGCCGCAGTTCCTCGCCTTCCAGCGTGAGAAAATCTTGCCCGGCCAGATCCACTTTACCCGCAGCCGCATTCACCAAACGCGCCACCGCCAGCGCAGCCGTCGTCTTACCGGAGCCACTTTCACCCACAATCGCCAGCGTCTCACCGCGTTTCACCGCAAAGGACACGTCATCGACGGCGTATAGATAAGACTTCTTGGAAAACATCCCGCCGCGTTTGACCGCGAAACGTACCGTCAGGTTATCCACCGTGAGCAGCGGCTTGTCTTGATCTTTAACAGCCTGTGTATTTGTATCCGCCATCACACGTCCTCCGCCTGCCAGCAGGCCGACAGTTGTCCAGCGCTAAAGCCAACTTCCGGTGGACGCTGATTCCGGCATTGCTCATTCGCCCGCTCACAGCGCGACGCAAACAAACATTCATCCCGCCCAAAATCCTTCAGACTCGGCACAATGCCATCAATCTCGGCCAGCGGCGGGCGCTCTGCGGTCAATTGCGCCAGCAGATGGGGCACACAGGAAATCAGCCCTTTGGTATAAGGATGACGTGGATGATCAATCACCTGCTGCACCGGCCCGGTTTCCGCCATGCGCCCGGCATACATCACAATCATGCGCTCTGCCATCTCAGCCACCGCGCCCATATCATGCGTAATCAGAATCGTAGCGGTACCCAACTCACGGCCTAAATCGCGCATCAGATCAAATATTTGCGCCTGCACGGTCACATCCAGCGCGGTCGTCGGCTCATCCGCAATCAAAATCTTCGGCTCACAGGCCAGCGCAATCGCAATCATCACGCGCTGACGCTGCCCACCGGAGAGCTGATGTGGATAATCACTTACCCGGTTTTTGGGGTTTGGAATGCGCACCGCATCCAGTAGCTCTATCGCCCGTTGCCACGCCGCCGCTTTATTCATGCCGCGATGACGGCGCAATACCTCGGCAATCTGTTCGCCAATGGTATACACCGGATTCAGTGAGGTCATTGGCTCCTGAAAAATCATCGAGATGTCATTACCGCGAATTTCATTCAGCCGTGCCGGGCTGGCGGTGGTAAGGTCTTCGCCGTTGAAACAAATACTGCCTTTGGCAACGCGCCCCACTTTTTCTGGTAGTAGGCCCATTAGCGCCAGTGCAGTCATGGATTTGCCGCAGCCGGATTCACCGACAAAGCTGAGTGTTTCACCTGCGCGTAGTTCCAGAGACAGATCGTCGATGACCGGGGCAACGCCGTCGCGGGTGGTGAGTTCGATGCGTAGGTTTTCTACTTTTAGGAGCGGTGAGTTGTGGGAGTTTTTCATATTCCATCACCCCTCATATCGATTCCCCGACCTGCAATGACTGTTAAACCCATCCCCAGCCCTTCCCTTATCAAGGAAGGGAGCTTTGCCTTGGTTTGAAATGAAATGCAAAATGATTGAAAAAATCTTTTTCTAATCGAATGTTGGAATTTTTCAGGCCTATTAGTTTGTGTAAGTGGCGCGGTAGAGTTCCCTCCCTTGATAAGGGGAGGGTTAGGGAGGGGTTTAACAGTGCTAGCTATTGCAACCTGTGTAACAGAACTAAGCATCACCGCTTCCTCAATTTAGGATTCAACGCATCATTCAAACCATCACCCACCAAGGAAATCGCCAGCACGGTGACAAAAATCGCCAGCCCCGGAATGGTCACGGTATAGCTGGAATCCAAAATATACTGGCGATTAGAGCCAATAATCTGCCCCCAGCTCACCACATTCGGATCGGTCAGGCCAAGGAAACTTAAGCCCGCCTCAAACAGTATGGCTGAACCCACCATTAAGGCAGCCTGGACAATAATCGGTGGCAGCGCGTTTGGTAGAATAACCTGCAAGATAATCTTGACGTTAGATACGCCACAGGCACGCGCCGCAGTGACGTATTCCAGCTCACGAATGCGCATAAATTCGGCCCGCGTAATCCGCGCCACGGGTGGCCAGCTGACGATGCCGATGGCTAGCGTAATCATCGGCAGTGACGCGCCAAACAGTGCGACGATGACCATCGAAAATAATAGCGTGGGTAACACCTGGAAAAACTCGGTCAGTCGCATCAATAATTCTTCGACCCAGCCGCGATAAAATCCAGCCAGTGCGCCCACGGTAATGCCAATCACCACGGTCAAAAACGCGGCGGATAGGCCAATGGCAATCGATACGCGCGCCCCATGAATGAGCATCACCAGTAAATCACGCCCCAGATAATCAGTGCCGAGGACAAAGCCATCGGTGCCGGGCGTCGTGAACGGTGCCCACACCATTTCAAAAGGATCGCCGGAATAAACATAAGGCCCCGCGAGGCCCGCAATCAGCACCAGCATTAAAACCAGTAGCCCTGCCATCGCCGCATGGTCACGCCGAAACATGCGCCAGGCCTCTCCCATGGGGGACTGCGCTTGTGCGGTGCTAGGTGTAGGCGTCTTTTGGGTGTTCATTGCTTACCCCCAACCCGCGGGTCGACCAGTCGCAGCGCGATATCAGTGAGTAAATTACCTACAATCACTACCAGCGCTGAAAAGAATAAAATACCTAGGATAGTGGGTGTATCGCGGGCGATTATCGACTGAAACGCCAGCGTGCCCAGTCCCGGCCAGCTATAGACGGCTTCCACCAGCACCGCGCCGGAAATCACCGCCGAAAATTGCAGGCCCGCCAGAGTGATTACGGGCGAGACCGCGTTTTTAAGGGCGTGTTTATACACGACCTGACGCGCGCTTAGGCCCTTGGCTTTAGCGGTGCGCACATAATCTGAGCCCAAGACTTCCAGCATCGCGGTACGACATAGGCGCGAATACAGCGCCAGATACACCGAACACAGCGTAATAATCGGTAGCACCGCATGATGCGCAATATCCAGCAGCTTAGCCCAGCCGCCACCAGCCACCGTGACATCGCGCATGCCGCTGGTGGGGAACCAGCCGAGGTGCAAGGAAAACGCAATGAGGCATAAAATCCCCGTCCAGAATACCGGGGCGGCATAGCCGAATAAGGCCAGACCGGTGACGAGATGACTGGTCATGCCGTTTGGATTACGTGCTGAGATCACGCCGAGCACCACGCCCAGCGTCAGCGCCAGCAGCTGGGCGCCCAACACCAGCAATAAAGTGGCGGGCAAGCGTTCCAAGATCAAACTGACCACGGGCTGGTTGTAAAAAAAGGAAAAGCCGAGATCAAAATTCAATACTTTGCCCACGTATGTGGCGAGCTGTATGAGGAAGGGCTGATCCAAGCCGTAGTCAGCCCGAATCTGCGCCATGATTTCGGGGTCAGCTCCGCCCATAGACTGTGCGATCGTATCGGCCACATCGCCGGGGGCCATATGCATCATAGAAAAATTGAGCACCAGCACAGCAATCAGCAAGAGGATGGCGTAGAGCGAGCGAAAGAAGGTTGCGCGTAGGAAGGTCAAGGTGGTATCTCAGATAGAAAAGGCAAAACCGCTTGCCCCGGCTCCGCTCCCTCACCCTTTGCGCTGCGTTAGCGTTGCTGTTAAAGGGCGGGGGAGTGGAGGGGGCGTTTAAATCACTTCAGATAAGTCATATCCATCGGTGAACTGGTTGACCAAATGCCCAGTGGTGGGTTGCCCACTTTCGCGGTGTTATACACGGTGTGATAAGGTAGGGTGTTGGTAAAGTACAGCGGCACTTCATCCGCCACAATTTCCTGAAATTCCTGATACAGTGCCTTACGCTTGTCCGCGTCGCTTTCTTTGGCGGCCATCTCTAACAGCTCGTCGACGCGCGCATTAGCGTAGCCCTGGGTATTCGACCAGACCCCTTTACCAATATTGCTCGATAGGTAAGTACGGTGCACCCCAATGACCGGGTCGCCCCAGTTGAATACGGTATCCCAGCTCATATCGAAGTCCATCTCGCCCATGCGCTTGGCCCAGGTTGGGAAGTCGGCGCTGGCGCGAACCGTAACATCAATACCGACTTTTTTCAGTGCACCGCGCACATATTCAGCATTTGGCTTCAGCTCGGCCCAGCCAAAATCAATCGTCAGGCCAAAGCGCTTACCGTCGGCATCCTTTTTGAAACCGGCTTCGTCCAGCAGCGCATTAGCTTTGTCCAGATCCAAGGCATACTGCTCAACATCTGCATGATGGAACGGGCTGTCTGGGTGGATGCCGGTGGCGGCGTTGGCCGCAGTGCCGCGCTTAATCGCTTTCAGAATGAAGTTTTTATCAACGGCGTAGGCAATCGCCTGCCGCACTTTCTTTTCTTTTAACGGGCCACGTCCGGTATTCAGGGCCAGCCAGTCAATCGGGCCAATAGCGCCATAGCCTTTCGGGGTGACGGTGAGCGTGTCGACTTTTTTCAGGCGGTTGATGTTCTGTGGGGCCACTTCAAACGAGGCTAAATCAACCTCACCGCTTTCCAACGCCAGCGTGCGCGCCGCCGGGTCAGTAATGATACGAATGACCATCTTATCGAGGTAAGGGCGACCCTCAATAAAGAAGTCATCGAAACGCTCCAGAATGACATGTTCGCCGCTCTTGTATTCGACCAGTTTAAACGGGCCAGAACCCACGACATTTTCGGTATTGCGTGGATGGGTCTTTGGGTTTTCACCATCGCCGTAAATGTGCTTTGGAATAATCGCCATTAGCTGGCCGGACATGGCGAGCATGAGCGCGGGGTGTGGCTGCGACAGATTGATGATAGCGGTATGTGCATCCGGCGTATCCACCGAAGTCACCGGCGCAAACATTGATTTGAAGGGATGATGTTCTTTAATGACATCGACTGAAAACGCGACATCTTCCGAGGTGATGGGCTGACCATCGTGGAATTTAGCGTTATCCACTAGGTTTAGTGTGACGGTTAAACCATCCTCGCTCACGTCCCAGCTTTTTGCCAGATACGGCTGCGGCGTCCAATTTTCGTCATAGCGCAGCGGGGCAGCGAATAACTGCGAACCCGGAAAGCCAGTGGCAATACCGGACTGGACGGCGGGGTTCAGATTACGCACATTGGTGCCCAGTGACGCGACCAGGGTACCCCCTTGTTTTGGGTCATCCGCGACGGCCTGCGTGCTAAGCGTGCTGCTGAGTAGTGCGGCGGTAATGCTGAGACTCAACGTGAGTTTTTTCAGTTTGTTCATGCTTCCTCCTCGTGTGTAAGTCGGTAGACTTACCGGTTTCATTCGGGTTGTAGAGCAAACGGACGTGCTCCGGTGGGGTTGCGTGTTTTCCCGCACAGCATGAGTGTTCATGCCGAGGGTTTCAATGCTAGCATGAATGATGGGCAGGCAGCCAGAGCGGCAAAGTCAGGGCAGTGCAATGCACGGCTCGTCTGCGTTCGCTGGGGATTGCGTGTTGGATTGCTTAGTGGTGTTGCTGCGCTGTATTGCTCCTTGGGGCGCAGCACGCTATGTTATAGCCAGCTGCTCCGGCCAGCTGCAACCATCACGAGGATCCGTATGCACACTATCTACGCCGCTAAAAAAATCATTACCATGAATCCCACACGGCCCTACGCCACCCATGTGGCCGTGCGGGATGGACGTATCCTTGGGGCGGGCTCGCTCGATGAGCTGACCGGCTGGGGTGAGTATACGCTGGATCAGCGTTTCGCTGATAAAGTGATCATGCCGGGCTTGGTCGAGGGCCATAGCCACGGGATGGAGGGCACCTTATGGTCATATACTTATGTTGGCTATTTCGACCGCATGAACCCGGATGGGGTTATCCAGTCCGGGGTGAAGAGTATTGCGGCAGTGTTGGCGCGTCTTCGTGCGGTGGAGGCGACGCTGAGTGATCCTGATGCTGCACTGCCGGGGTGGCAGCTTGATCCGATTTATTTTAATAATGAACGAGTCACGCGGGCGCATCTGGACCAGGTCTCCGCGACGCGCCCGATTGGGCTTTTGCATGCGTCTGGGCACATTGTTAATGTGAACTCGAAAGCGCTGGAGCTGGCTGGGCTGTTGCGTGAGGGGATTGATAATCCAGGGGTGCCGCTGGGTGAAGATGGCTTGCCGACCGGTGAACTGAAGGGGCCAGAGGTGATGGGACTGGTGGCGCAGTATGTCGGTTTTGACCAAGATTTTCTGGCGGTTGATCAGGCGGGTCTGCTGAACTTTGGCAAGCTGTGCGTGCGTTCTGGTGTGACCACGGCGACGGATCTGGCGTCGCGTCTGGCACCGTCACTGGTGACGATGATGCAGACGGTAATTGATGCTGAGGATTACCCCGCGCGCATTGTGTCGCTGCTCTTCCACGGTGGCGTGTCGCCGGATGAGCTGATTAAGCGCGCCCATGAGCTGCGCGCCCAGAGCAGTGAGAAACTGCGCCTTGGCATGATTAAAGTCGTGGCCGATGGTTCGATTCAAGGCTTTTCCGCGCGCCTACGCGCACCGGGCTATTACAACGGCGCGCCGAATGGACTGTGGTATATCTCGCCGCAGCATTTGGAGCAGATTCTGACGCAGAGCCTGGCCACGGGCCTGCATGTGCATATCCATACCAACGGCGATGAGGCGACCGCGCTGCTGTTGGACACCATGGAGCAGTGCCTGGTGCGCCACCCCGCGCCGGATCACCGCTTTACCATCCAACACTGCCAGCTCGCAGATACGGCGCAATACCGGCGGATGGCGCGGCTGGGCCTGTGCGTGAATTTATTCGCGAACCATCACTTCTACTGGGGCGATGAGCATTACCGACTCACCGTCGGCCCGGAGCGAGCGCTGCGTATGAACGCCTGTGCGACGGCGCTCCAGCACCGTGTGCCGATGGCTATTCATTCAGATGCGCCGATTACCCCGCTGGGGCCTTTGTTTACCGCGTGGTGTGCGATTAACCGCCTAACCGCATCGGGTCGGGTGCAGGGCGAATCTGAGCGTATTGGGCTGGATGAGGCGCTTTATGCTATTACGTTGGGGGCGGCTTATACGCTGAAACTCGACGGTGAAATTGGCTCGATTGAAACCGGTAAGCGGGCGGACTTTGCGATTTTGGAGGATGACCCAGAAACGGTTGGCGGGGCCAATTTGAAGGACGTTGCGATTTGGGGGACGGTGCAGGGCGGGCGAGTGTTTGCCGCCAGCGAACTGTGAAGACCATTCCGATCACGGTGATTGGCGGCTATCTCGGGGCAGGTAAAACGACGCTGGTCAATCATCTACTGCGCCATGCTCAGGGTAAACGCCTCGCCATTATGGTGAATGAGTTTGGTGAGCTGCCGATTGATGCCGACCTGATTGAAGCGACACAGGACAATATGATTGCCCTGGCGGGGGGCTGTGTCTGTTGTAGCTTTGGCAGTGATTTAATCGCCGCGCTGCGTGAACTCGCCCAGATGCAGCCGCCGCCGGATAATGTGATTCTGGAAGCCAGCGGGGTGGCGCTGCCGGGGGCGATTGCGGGTACGCTGTCGTTACTGTCTGGCTTCGTGTTGGATGGGGTGTTGGTGCTGGCCGATGCGGAGACGGTGCGTCAGACCGCCCAGGATAAATACATGGCAGACACCATTAAACGCCAGCTGGCGGAGGCGGATATGGTGCTGCTGAATAAGACCGATTTGGTGACGCCGCAGGAACTGGTGGCGTTACGGGCATGGCTGCCGCAGTGGGCACCGGCAGCGCGGGTGATCGCCACGCAGCGGGCGGTGTTAGATCCCGCGATTGTGCTGCAAGATTTTATTCAGCTGGAACACGTCGCTTCCGGCGGGCCGTTGCAGCATGTGGCTGGCTTTGAGACGTGCCAGCTGGCGGTGACAGCGGTGGCTGATGCGGCTGAATTTGCGAGGCAGTTAATTCAAGATAATCCTGGTTTAGTGCGCGCCAAAGGCTTTGTGCGTGAAGCCGGTGGCGCACTGAAAACGGTGCAAATCGTGGGGCAGCGCAGTGAGGTGAGCCTAGCACCGGCCCAGGCGCGCGCCGGGATGGTGCTGATTAGTTTGGCGGGAGATATTATGCGCTAGCGCTTGTAACTTCAGCGCCGCCACAGATTCACAATATCGGCCATCATGCGGTTGTCCACGCCCTGAACTAAATCCACCGGCAGATGACGGCGATAATAAGGACTCAAGTCCATGCCGACGCCCAAGCCATAAATTTCAATCTGTCCCTGCTGTTCATAGCGCCCCACGACCTGCTGCAAGTGATTATCCAGATAAAACTCATCGTTCGCTTGGTGAGTCGCCGCATCCATTGGGCAGCCATCGGAGACCACAATCAGCAGCCGTCGTGCTATATCCTGCTGTAACAGGCGCTGACAGGCCCAGTCCACCGCCTCACCGTCAACACCTTCGCGGTATAAATCTTGTTTTAATAGCGCGGGCAGGGTATGGCGTGCCTTACGCCAGCCGGTTGTGGCGTCTTTGAAAATCAGCTGTAGGCTTTCACACAGCCGACCGGGATGTTCGGGTTTACCCTGGGCGCGCCATTGCTTGAGCGGTCTGCCGCCGTTCCAGCGGTTAGTACTGAAGCCCAGCACCTCGGTCTGGACGCCGATTCGTTCCAGTCCCTTCACAAATAGTTCCATCATCACTGCCAGCTTATCGGAGTGCACCTTCATCGAGCCGGAGCAATCCAGCAGAAAGGTCACGGCCGCATGACTGCGTGGCGGATAGGCTTCATGCTTAAACAGGGCGCGCTCTGACGGTGAAGTCACCACCTGTGTTAGGCGCGCACCATCGAGGTAACCGTCTTCCTGGCCAAAATCCCAGCCGTTACGCTGCGGCATGGCGAAGACAGCCTGGAGCTGTTTCAGCAGGCGGAAATAGTTGACCCCACTGTGGCGCAGCAGCTCATCCTGCTGTTCGCGCAGCAGCTGCTGCTGCATGGGTAGCACCAAGTCACCGACGTGTTTAATTCTGTCATACTCGCGGGTGAAAATGCGGTACTGGCCGCCGCCGTCGACGAAGAAGCGGCTGATGCCACTGTGGACGGCGGTAAAGCTATCGTCACCGTCATCACCATGATTTAACATGAGAATGAGCCGGTCTTGTTTCTTGATCAGCTCTTTTTTGTCGCTGGTTATCGGTGAGTTCTTACGGTTCTCTTCAATCAGCTCCCACAGGATCTGCGCAATATTCAAGGCATGCACGGCAAACGCCGCCTGATCCGTACGGGTTTGCTGTAAAGCCCGCAGGTCATTACCAATCAGCGGTGATAACCCGGCGCGGGTCGATTCCATCAGATCGTCAAATTCCTCTGGGATCGCGTAACGATTGAGGCGCAGGCGGCTGATTTGCGCAACGGTAAACAGCAGCAGGCCCAGTGCGCCATCCGTCAGCCCTTCGTTGTGAAAGCTATGGCTCCAGCTCATAAAACGGTGCAGCAGATTGGCTTTAATCCCCGGATAGGCCACACTGACCAGTGATTCCGTGCGCAGTTGTTCTAGTAACTCAAACACCAACTGTTCAAACGGCGTTTCTGGCAGCAGGGACTGATGCAGCGCCCGGTCACTGTGTAATAAGCGTAAAGCCAGCGCATCGCTAACACCGCGCAAATCGGGCAGGCGGGTGTCCGCCGTCAGCTGTAAGTGGGAGGCATGAAACGGCAGGCGCTTATGCGCCTTATGCAGGCGGTGCGAGCGAAAATATAAATCACGTTCGCCCGTCAGTGCCCGGATAGTGGCGGCCGAATAGTTTTCAATGAGCTGGTGCTGCTGGTTATAGCCGCCTCGGTGGTCGCCGCTCATAGTCCCTTACCCCCCAAAACACCGCTGGTAATATTCCAGCACGATGGGCTGCTCGGCCTCATCGCATTTATTCAGAAACGACAGCCGAAACGCAAGGTCCAACTCAGCAAAAATCCCTAGGTTTTCCGCCCAGCTGATCACCGTGCGCGGTGACATCAGCGTGGAGAGATCACCATTGGCAAAACCTTGTCGCGTCAGACCAGCGAGCTGGATCATCGCCGCCAGCTGAGCGCTATCGACGGCTGGCACCTGAGCCTGCACAATAGCGGCTTCCTGTTCTGCGGGCAGGTAGTTCAGCGTTGCAACTAGATTCCAGCGATCCAGCTGGGCCTGATTTAGGCGCTGAGCACCGTGGTATAGGCCATTAAGATTACCCAGGCCGACGGTATTGGCGGTCGCGAATAGGCGGAACGCGGGATGTGCTTTCAATACGCGATTCTGATCCATCAGCGTGAAGTAGCCATCCTTCTCCAGCAGGCGTTGAATGACAAACATCACATCAGGTCGCCCCGCGTCATATTCATCAAATATCAACGCCACCGGGCGCTGTAATGACCAGGGGATAATGCCCTCCTGAAAGGCGGTGACCTGCTTGTCGCCCTCAAGTTGAATCGTGTCCTTACCGACCAGATCGAGACGGCTGACATGCCCATCCAGATTAATCCGCAGGCAGGGCCAGTTGAGGCGTGCCGCAATCTGCTCGATGTGGGTTGATTTGCCGGTGCCGTGCATGCCCTGAACCATCACCCGCCGGTTATGAGTGAAGCCAGCGAGAATCGCCAGCGTGACTTCCGGGTTAAACTGATACGCCGGATCAATAGCGGGGACGTGTTCGTCGCGTTCGGCAAAGGCCGGGACGCTGAGGTCGCTGTTAATATTGAATACATCGCGTACGGAAACGGTTGTTGTCGGTATCACGTTTATTGTGTCTGTCATGTTGGTCTCAATTTTAAAAGATGAAAAACAACCCTTCCGACCTCTCTAAGCGACGTTTACAAAGCGAAACGTCCGAATCAAGGGAGGAGACAAAATTCTTGCCCGACACTTGGGTTTAAAGCGTGGTTAAGTTCCCTCCCTTGATGCGGGGAGGGTTGCGGCAGGGTTTTTCTTTGCTTTTAGCTGTTTATTTCTCCACCTGCACTGCGGTAGTTGCCACTGTGTTGTAAATGTCATCCACCGAACAACCCCGCGATAAGTCATTCACCGGCTGGTTCAGCCCCTGTAAAAATGGCCCCACGGCTTTGGCTGCGCCAATGCGCTGCGCAATTTTATAGCCAATGTTTGCCGCTTCGAGGGAGGGGAAAATGAATACATTGGCGGTGCCGTTGAGCTGTGAATCCTGCACTTTACTGGCGGCAACAGCGGGCACTATGGCTGCATCGAACTGCACCTCACCATCAATCAACAGCGTGCTATCCGCTTCGCGTACCAAGCGGGTGGCTTCAGTTACTTTATCAACGGCGGCGTGTTGAGCACTGCCGCTGCTGGAGAATGAGAGCATGGCAATACGTGGCTCGGTGCCTAGCATACGCCGGGCGTTGTCAGCGGTCGCCAAAGCGATTTCAGCCAGTTGTTCAGCGTCAGGCTCAATGGTGAGTGCGCAGTCAGCAAATAGGGTAGCGCCCTGAATCGCCTGATGCGGCTGGTCGAAGATCATCAGGAAGAAGCTGGACACGAGTTTAGTGCCGGGCTTGACGCCGACTGCTTGGAGAGCTGTGCGTACTACATTGGCGGTGGTATTGACCGCACCGCTCACAGCCCCATCGGCATGGCCGAGCCGGACTAGCATCGTGCCAAACCACAGCGGGTCGAGCGCCATCTCAGCGGCCTGCTCTGCGGTAACCCCTTTTTTCTCGCGCAGGCGGAAGGTTTCGGTGCTGACCTGCGGCGTGAGTGTGCTCTGAGTGGGATCGATGATTTCAATTGCGCTGAGGTCAAGGCCGAGGGCCTGAGCCTGCTGCTGTAGCGGTGCGGCTTGACCGATCAGTAGCGGATGCGCAATCTGGTCGCGCTGAATAGCGACGGCGGCGCGCAGCACACGCTCATCGCTGCTTTCTGGCAGGACAATGCGGCGCGGTTTCGCCTTGGCTTGTTGAATGATTTGTTCGAGGATCGACATGCGCTGTGACTACCTGATAAAAAGTGTGCGCAGTTTAACCGGGATTGGTTGAACGCTAAAAAAACAGTTCCCGCAATCGGGTAGTTAGCGGAATCGGTTTGGATCAGAATAATAAAGTCGCGCCCGGCAATCGCTAGCCGGGCGCGGTGGTGACGCTATTTTCGTCCCATGATAAACACGATGGCTTTAGACGTAATCTTTGTACTTATCGAGGTAACGAGTAGGCTTTGCCAGTGCATCCTTACGGAAGGGGTCGCCCAGTTCACGAGTACACATGACTTCGATCACTGTGGTTTGACCATCATTCATCTGTGCATCGACGGCTTTATTGAGGGCCGCGCCCACATCGTCCAGCTGGTCGATGGTGACGCCGTGTGCACCCATAGAGCGTGCCATATCAGCGAAGCTTTCATTACCCTGTTCATTCAATTCACCGGCGACAAAACGACGGCCATAGAATTCAACCTGGTTCTTCTTCTCTGCGCCCCACTGACGATTGTGGAACACCACCGCTGTGACCGGGATGTCGTGGCGGATGGCGGTCAGTATTTCAACCATGCTCATCGCCCAAGCACCATCACCAGAGTAAGCAATCGCCGGACGCTCAGGGCAGGCTGCCTTTGCACCCATAATCGTCGGCAATGCGTAACCGCAGTTACCAAAGCTCATTGGTGCAAACATTGATCGTGGCCGATCAAAACGCAGGTAGCTGTGGGCGACAGAGTTAATGTTACCAATGTCAGTGGAGACCATCTTGTCAGCAGGCATAGCGTTTTCCAGCTCACGCAATACCTGCCGTGGGTGCAGCCAGCTGCCGTCTTCATCGGCCTGTTCAGCGATCATATCCAGTGAATACTGATCTTTCTCGTGAATCCACTCGTCCAGCTCAGATTCCCAGTTGGCTTTTTCTTTGGCCATATCCGCCATGCGCTGCGCTCGGGTCTCATCACAGGCCAGCGTGCGCTCTTTCAGCATGTCAGTTAGTGCAATCGCACAGGCTTTTGCATCCGCACAAATGCCAACAGAGATTTTCTTAACCAGTCCCAACATTTTGTGGTCGGCGTCGATCTGAATGATCTTGGCATCTTTCGGCCAGTAATCCATGCCGTGCTGTGGCAAGGTGCCGAATGGCCCCAGACGGGTACCCAATGCAACTACGACGTCAGCTTGGCTGATCAGGCGCATACCGGCTTTAGAACCCTGATAACCCAAGGGGCCACACCATTGTTCATGTGAAGCGGGGAAGGAGTCATTGTGCTGGTAAGAGTTAACCACTGGACAGCCCAGACGCTCGGCCAGAGCGACACACTCATCAACGCCGTCAGCCATGATGACACCGCCACCAGACATAATAACGGGGTTCTTTGCGGTCGCGAGTAACTCAACCGCTTCGGCAAGACTTTGCGCACCACCTGGGCCACGGTCTACGCGCATCGGCTGGGGAATCTCAACGTCAATATCGCCATAGAACAGGTCGCGTGGAATGTTCAGCTGAGTAGGGCCAATTTCACTCATGGCGCGGTCAAAACAGCGGCCAGTGATTTCTGCCATGCGAGCGTTATTCGCAACGTGGCCCTGATATTTGACAAACTCTTCAAACATCGGCAGCTGGTTTGCTTCCTGGAAGCCCCCCAAGCCTTGAGTATTGGTGCCGGTTTCTGGTGTTATCATGACCACCGGAGAATGCGCCCAGTAAGCGGCGGCGATCGCCGTCACGCAGTTAGAGATGCCGGGGCCGTTCTGGCCGATCACTACACCGTGGCGTCCACTGGCGCGGGCATAACCGTCAGCCATGTGGGCTGCGCCCTGCTCGTGTACTACCGGGATTAAACGGATGCCAGCGGGGGCAAAGATATCCATAGCGTCCATGAAGGCAGAACCCATAATGCCAAAGATGTCGGTAACACCGTTAGCAACTAGGGTTTCTACAAACGCTTCACTGGGGGTCATTTTCATTTGAGCAGACTCCTGCGATAAGTATTGTGTGAGTGACGGGATGAAAGCATTCATTCCCAGGTGTGTAAGCCTCGACTTACACCGTAAAAACTATTTTCCAGTAATAGAAATATGAGACTAATTATCTCATATTCATCTGTCAATCTAATTAATGGTTCGTAAGCGTTATTTTCGAGATTATTTGTCTCGAAAATGCAATTTTAATGCTAATTGCATGCTGTCCGGCCATACTATAGAAAAAGTGCGGGTCTAGTCGTAGGGCCAGTCTTCGGGTGTGTATGGGGCTAACAGTAATTTGAAGGGGTGATGTTGTGATGAATGAGTGGCTGTTTACAGCAAATCTCTGGGAGTTGGCTGGGTTGAGTACCGTCGTGTTGGCCGCGGGTATTGTGCGGGGTGCCATTGGTTTTGGATTTTCTGCGCTCGTGGTGGCGGCCTGTAGTTTCTGGCTGCCGCCGATCGCAGTCGTCGCGCTGGTGGTGATACTGGAGATGATTGCCAGTCTGCTGATGTGGCGTGGAGTGCGGGCCGATGTGAAAACAGAGGTGTTAGCCCCCCTGTTATTAGGGGGTATACCCACTATCTTATTGGGGGTTTGGCTGCTGAGTTGGACGCCGCCGGATTGGCAGCAGCTGATAATTGCGTCTTATTTGGTGGTGGTTGCGCTGGCTTCGCTACTGGAGATTAAACTGAAACCGAATCCACAGGCCGGGCGGATAGGGGTGGTGGGTGCGATTTCGGGTCTTTATAACGGTTTTGCGGGCATTGGTGGGGTATTCATTGCCTTATTTCTCAATGCATCCCGCGTGACCGTGCGTGATTTGCGCGCCACGATGACGGTATATTTTTTACTCTGCGAGGCCGTGTTCTGCGTGGGTGCGTGGTGGAATGGGGTGTATAACATGGCGATTATTATGACTGCGCTGTTAGTGGTGGCCCCGATGGGACTGGGAATCTGGTTGGGGACGCATTTATTCGACCAGCTGCCGGAACGGGTGCTGCGCCGGGGGGTGTTATTGGCGCTGCTATTGCTGCCGCTGTTGGGGCTGATTAAAATGGGCTTGAGCTGAGGGTGGGCCGTAAGCACAACACTGGCGTAAAACTGATCGGCTGGTTAGAATCCGCGTTTTAATCAGGAGTGTGCCCATGAAAGCAAGAATCAAATGGCTAGATAATATGAGCTTCGTCGGTGAATCCGGCAGCGGCCATTCGGTGGTGATGGATGCATCGCCTGAGGTGGGTGGCCGTGATTTAGGCCCGCGCCCTATGGAGATGTTGCTGCTGGGTTTAGGCGGCTGTTCTTCCATTGATGTGCTGATGATTCTGCAAAAAGCACGTCAGGATGTCACAGATTGCACCGTTGAAATCGA
The DNA here is from genome assembly GCA_937925855.1 of uncultured Thiotrichaceae bacterium. Taxonomy (GTDB): domain Bacteria; phylum Pseudomonadota; class Gammaproteobacteria; order Thiotrichales; family Thiotrichaceae; genus Thiolinea. Next base: position 5,260 of record CALAMO010000049.1, on the reverse strand, counting down.
GGCGCAGCGCGCGGATAGTGAGCCCAAGGTGTTCACTAAGATCCATCTGCATTTTGTGGTTGAGGGCCGTAATCTGACGGCAAAACGAGTAGAGCGGGCGGTTCAGCTGTCGGCTGAGAAATACTGTTCTGCCTCGCTTATGCTGGAAAAATCAGCGGAAATTACGCACGATTATGAGGTGCGTGACCTGATGGCTGTTTGAATGGTGGCTTCTCCCGCGTTGCGCTTAAAGGGGTTTAATCATCTCACCAAAACCCTGAGCGTTAATGGATACAATCTGGCCTGTACGCCGGATGCGGCGGCTCGGGCGCTTTGGCAGCAAGCCATTGCTGAACGGTATAGCTGCGCATACCTGACTCAACTTCTGGTTGATGTGGCGGCTAATATTGGGGCCAGCGTGCTGAATGTGGCAAGCCAGACTTATACGCCGCAGGGGGCGAGCGTTACCCTACTCATTGCGGAGCAGTCTTTGTCGACTGAGCGTGCGCTGGATGCTGGGGCGGACAACGACAGGTTAGATGGGGCAGCGGAAAAATCACCCGCTGAGCATGTGGTGATGCATCTCGATAAGAGTCATTTGACAGCGCATACCTACCCGGAAAGTGACCCCGCCAGCGGGGTGAGTAATGTGCGTGTTGATCTTGATATTTCGACTTGTGGACTCATCCCCCCCGTTAGCGTGTTGAATTATTTGCTTCGGTGTCTTAGGTCAGATATTGTACACATCGACTATCGGGTGCGGGGTTTCGCACGCGATACTGAGGGCAAGAAACATTTCATCGATCATAAAATAAGCTCTATTCAGGATTTTTTGGCTGCCGATATTGCACAGCGCTACCAATTGGACAGCGTGAATTTGTGCGCGGAGTCGATATTTCATACCAAAATGGTACGGAAAACGTTTGAGATTGAGGAGTACCTGTGTGGACGTGCCGCATCATTTTATAGCGCCGGGGAGCTAGCGCAGTTTAAACGTCAGGTACGTGAAGAAATGACTGAAATATCCCGCTGGGGCATTTAGTGTGGAGGTTAGAGAACGATGAATAAAATATTGATTTGTAATAGAAGTAGGAGAGTGTGGCGTACCCTGTTGCACACGTGTTTATTGGCCGGACTGTGCAGTGGGATGTTGGGTTGTGCCACGGGTGGCAACCCGGCTCAGCCACAGACCGTGGCCGCTATCGCATCAACAGGAAATACCTATGTGGTGCGTCGTGCTGCGGCACGGACAGCATCGACGGTACGCATGCAGTCGCCATCCGCAGTCCAGCGCCCCGCTGTTGGCAACTCCGCCCAACTCCACCGTTTTCCTGGTCAGCTAACCCGAGCGCAATATCACGCGCGCTATCAGGCCCGCAAAGCAGCAGAAGCGCTCGCTCGTATTGAACGCAAAAAGGCAGAAGAGGCGGCAATTCGCAGCCGTTATATTGCCCGCTGGGAGAAAAAGCAGCAACAGCAGCGCGCTGAGCAAAAGCGGCGGGCGCTGGCGCAGCAAAAAGCCCAGGTAGCAGCAGCCCGTAAGCAGGCGGCAGCACGGCAACAGCACGCCGCACGTCAGCCGGTAAAACCAACGGCTGTACAGACCAATCAGCAGGCCGCTAAGCCGGTAGCCGCGCAGCGTCCTGACCCAAGGGCTAAGTACCTGGCGCGCTGGAAGCAGCTGCAGGCTGAGAAAAGACAAGAAGCCCTACGGGCTGAGCAGCGTGTTGAGCGCGTCATTCACAGCGCGAAGAGGCAAATTGGGCGCAAGTATGTTTGGGGTGGTGCGTCGCCGAAGCGGGGTTTTGATTGCAGTGGCTTAGTGCAGCATTCCATTAACAAAGGCGCCAATGTGAGTGTGCCGCGCACCGCACTGGAACAATATCAAGCGGCGGTGAAGGTGCCGGTTACGCAGGCTGAGCGCGGTGATTTGGTGTTTTTCATTACCCGTGGCAAGCGGGTAAGCCATGTCGGCATTTATCTGGGCGATAATAAATTCGTGCACGCCCCACGCACTGGGCGACGGGTGTCAACCGATCAGATTAAAGGCTATTGGAAGCAGCGGTTGGTGGGCTTTGGGCGTATTCCCGGGGCATGCCGGATTCCTCTGCCAAGGGCTTGAGCCACGCGCCTCAACTGAATCTGCTTGGGTTCATCCCGTTAATGATAACTCTTATTATTAAACCCGCACCAGTCGTGTGCGGGAAAATCGGTCATGCCAACCGAGTTTGTTTGGGTCGAAGAGGGCGATTAAAAAACCAACGAATACCACCAGGAGCGACACAAACGCGGCTACAAAGCGGAACAGCGCCTGTTGCCAATTTAACGGATGGCAATTAAGGGTGACGACGCGGATTTTCCAGGCGCGCATGCCGAGTGTTTGTCCACCATGAGTCCAGAACCAGCCGTACAGTAAAAACAGCAGGCCAACTTGGAAGATGAACAGCGCTCTGGAAAATAGGCTGCCGCCTTCAATCAGTTCACGTCCAAAAATATGTCCCACCACCGATGAGATAATACTGCCTATTAACAGCACCGTGATGCCGAAGAGCATGCTGTCGTAAAACATGGCACCGAGGCGGCGGCCAAAACTGGCAGGTTCTACCGTAAGTGTTGCTTCACTCATATTTCAGGCTTGCTCCAAAAAATTACGCAGCTGCTGATGGCCATGTTCGGACAGGATGGATTCCGGGTGGTACTGCACGCCTTCGACGGCTAGCATTTTATGGCGCACGCCCATGATTTCGTCCATCTCACCCGCTGCTGTTTCTGTCCAGGCGGTGATTTCCAGACAGTCCGGCAGGCTGCTTTTATCGATCACCAACGAATGATAGCGGGTTGCTGTAAACGGAGCATTTAACCCTTGAAAGCTGCCTTGATTATTGTGGTGAATCAGGGAGGTTTTACCGTGCATGACTTCAGCAGCGCGGATAATCTTGCCACCGAAGGCTTGTCCAATCGATTGATGGCCGAGACAGACACCCATGATGGGTAATTTCCCGGCGTATTCTGCCACCACAGCCAGTGAAATGCCGGCCTCGTTCGGCGTGCACGGACCTGGTGAAAGCATGATTTTATCGGGTGCTAGTGCTGCAACCTCCGCCACGCTGATGGCATCATTACGTTGTACGATCACCTCAGCCCCTAATTCCCCGAGGTACTGCACTAGGTTAAAGGTGAAGGAGTCATAGTTGTCGATCATTAGGATTTTCATCGCTGCGTCACCTCAACTTTGCTGCACGTTGTGAATGCCTGCGAGAGCCACTTTGGCGGCGCTAAAGACCGCGCGCCCCTTATTCAGCGTTTCCTTCCATTCCATTTCGGGGAGGGAGTCATAGACCACACCGGCCCCAGCTTGGATATGCAAGGTGTCGTCTTTAATCACCGCCGTGCGGATGGCGATGGCCGTATCCATGTTACCGTTCCAGGCGATATAGCCTACGGCCCCGGAGTAGATGCCGCGTTTCACTGGTTCGAGCTCATCGATGATCTCCAGTGCGCGAATTTTGGGCGCACCGCTGACGGTGCCAGCGGGGAAGGTGGCGCGAAGTACATCGATAGCATTCATGCCGGGTACTAACTGCCCGGTGACGTTAGAGGCGATGTGCATAACGTGGGAGTAGCGTTCCACCACCATTTTGTCGGTGAGTTTGACGCTGCCAATCTGACTGACACGCCCGGCATCGTTCCGCCCAAGGTCAATCAGCATGAGATGCTCCGCGATTTCTTTCGGGTCATTCAGCAGCTCGGTCTCCAGCTCGCGGTCACGTTGCTCCGTCGCGCCCCGTTTTCGGGTGCCTGCGATGGGGCGTACGGTGACTTCGTCATTTTCAAGCCGCACCAGAATTTCCGGTGAGGAGCCTACAATATGAAAGTCCCCCAGATTCAGGAAATACATATAAGGTGATGGGTTAAGTCGGCGTAGCGAGCGGTATAAATCCAGCGGTTTAGCGGCGAAAGGGATACTCATGCGCTGTGATAAGACGACCTGCATCGCATCACCCGCGGCGATATAGTCGCGTATTGTGCTGACGGCGTGCTGAAAGCCTTCCTGAGTGAAGCCAGAAATAAAATCGCTTTCCTCAATATGGCTATTGTGTGCCGGGGTGTTATAAAGACCGCGGGCTTGCTGTAGCTTGGCTTCTAAGTGATCGAGACGCTGTTGCGCTGCTTCATAGCCACCGTCTTGGGTCAGTACAATCAGCGACAGTTCGCCGCGCAAATTGTCGAACACGACCAGCTCATCGGACACCATTAATAAAATATCGGGTGTGCCTAACGGGTCGTGCTTATCGGGGTTGGCTAACTTAGGTTCGATATAGGCAATGGTTTCATAGCCAAAATAACCGACGAGCCCACCGTTAAAGCGGGGCAGTTCTGGTAGATCAGGCACCGTATACTGCTGCTGAAAATCGCTAATCCATTGCAGGGGATCTTCGGTCTCAATACGGCTGGTGACGACTCCCTGTTGTTCGAGGGTGATTTGCTGACCACAGACTTTAATAACAGTGCTAGCCGATAGACCAAGAATAGAGTAGCGGCCCCATTTTTCACCACCCTGTACTGATTCAAACAGATAGGAATAGGGCGTGTCGGCGAGTTTGAGATAGGCACTGAGGGGGGTGTCGAGGTCCGCAAGTATGGTCCTATAGACCGGAATATGGTTAAAACCTTGTGCAAGGTAAGCAGCGAAACGAGTCGGTTCCATGGTGTATCCTTTTGAAAAATGATGGGGGGGTGGCGATAGCAGTGCCGGGTAACGCTAATTGCTACCAGCTACGCCATCGTTGCGATTTTTCAAAAGTTATTAGGGTCATGTTGCGTCACCTGTGTGTGCTCGCTTTTATAGTATGTGCTGCTTTGCCTCAGATCAACCGTTTTCAGCACAGAGTCACATTAAGCGCTCAAATCATTGCCAGCTGCGCTCTAAATTCTGTACAGATACTGTTATAACGCTGGGGGTCATCTGCGCTTGCATGCTGAAAAAAACCGGAGCCTGCCACAAAGGTATCGGCTCCGGCGGCTTTGATTTCACCGATGTTATCTGCCTTCACGCCACCGTCAATTTCCAAGCGGATGGCTAAGCCGGAGTCATCAATCATGCGCCGCGCCTGCTGAAGTTTATCAAGAGTTGCTGGAATAAAGCGCTGACCGCCAAAGCCTGGATTTACTGACATCAGTAGGATCATATCCACCTTATCCATGACATATTCCAGTACCGACAGCGGGGTGGCGGGATTGAAGACGAGTCCCGCTTTGCAGCCCTCAGCGCGAATGAGCT
>CALAMO010000048.1 GCA_937925855.1 uncultured Thiotrichaceae bacterium | reverse complement strand
ATGGCGGTGGCGTGGGAATCTGCGCCACCGCCTAGTTTTTGGTTTTTCAGTGCATGCCAATTCTCTGGCTAGGCAAAGGGTATTCTTCGCGGGTACTCAGCTAGGGTAAATGGCCGCATTATTCTCTTCCTCCCCCAATAGGCGTTTCATGACAGCTGTTCCCGCTTTTTGGTTATTAGTGTTTGTATCGGCGCTCGGCCAGATCAGTATGAACGGTGTATTGCCCGCTAACGTTGCGGTCATGGCAGACTTATCCGTTAACTATGGACAGGCGCAGCTGGTATTAACGGTTTTTCTGGTCGCGATGCTGTTGTTCCAGCTAGTGTCCGGCTCCTTGTCTGACCGTTTTGGGCGGCGTGCTGTTGTAATCGCAGGTTTAGCGCTGTTTTGTGTTGGGAGTCTGCTCTGTGCCACGGCAAATTCCATCGAGTGGTTGTTACTCGGTCGATTTATCCAGGGCAGTGGCGCTGCGGCCTGTGTCAGTATGCCGCGTACTATGGTGCGGGATGTGCTTGCGCAGGATAAGGCGGCGAGTGCCATTGGCTATCTCACCACTGCCATGATGATCGCACCTTTGTTGGGGCCTGCACTCGGTGGTTGGCTCACACAAACGCTGGGCTGGCGCTGGATGTATGGTTTGATTACGGTGTTGGGTGTGCTGGTTTTGTTCATTGCCGTGTTCAGGCTGGTTGAAACACGCCCTGCTGCGACACCGGGGCAGGATGATTATCGTTTTTCGGCTGCCTTTAAATCCTTAATGACGGATCGGCGCTTTTTAGCGCCAATGTTGGTGATGAGCGGCTCGGCTGGCGTTTATTATGTGTATTTAGCGGGTTCGCCCTTTGTGGCGATCAGTCTGTATGGCTACACACCCGCCGAGTACGGTATGTGGTTTGCGTCTACCGGTGTGGGTTATATGAGCGGTAACTTCTTTGCGGGCCGATGGTCAGAGAAAATCGGTGCTGAGCGTATGGTTAAACTCGGCATTATTCCTATTTTTATTTCTGTGTTTCTGATGTGGGCGCTGTCGCCCTGGCCATTTGCCTTTGCCTTGTTTATCCCGGCGTTCGTCTTCGCGTTTAGCAACGGTATGTGTATTCCTAATCTCGCCGCTATTGGCCTGGGCGTGCAGCCTAAATTTGCGGGTACGGCTTCCGGGTTGCTGGGTGTCGCCCAACTGGGGGTTGGGGTGGCGTTCTCATCGATTTTGGGGGTGATTATTGCGGAGTCAGCGTTGCCGTTGTTTACTCTAATGACGGTGTGTTTGGTTATTGTGGTGGTGGGACTGTTGATTTGGCGGCCTGTTCAGCCAGACAGTCGATAAAGTGTTTGTTGCGATGCAGAAACAGTATGCATGCAGTGGCTACAAGCCTAAATGATCATGCTAAAATGCCGCGCTGCCAACTGGATCAACTTCAACAGAAAACACTATGAACAATCCCCTATACGACACGCTTTTTGGTATTCATGCCGGTAAAGCTACACCGTTTTTGCGCCTTGTGAGTGGACAGGTTATTACTTACCACCATTTCCTCGCTACCGCCGCGCAAATCGCTAATGCTGCCAGCGCACTCGGCTTAAAGCCCGGCGACCGTATCGCGGCACAGGTGGAAAAATCGCCCGAAACATTAGCGCTATACGCGGCTTGTGCGCAGGCCGGGTTGGTATTTCTGCCGTTGAATACGGCTTATACCGTGGATGAGTTGTCGTACTTTATTGAGAACAGCGGCGCAGCGCTGGTGGTTTGTGATGAGCGCAGCAGGGCAGGGCTGGTACCGGTAGCCGAACAGCTGGGTGCGCAACTGGCAACGTTGAATGCAGATGGTTCAGGTTCGCTCATGGAACAGGCAAGCGCGCTGCCAACGACGTTTGCGACGGTAGCGCGTGCGGGCGATGATCTGGCGGCGTTGCTGTATACCTCCGGCACTACGGGGCGTTCCAAGGGTGCGATGCTGACGCAGGATAATCTCTTATCGAATACAAAGGCATTGGTGGCAGAGTGGCGTTTTACGGCGGATGATGTCTTGCTGCATGCTTTACCCATCTTCCACACCCACGGTCTGTTTGTGGCAAGCAACGTCACACTGTCGGCTGGTGGCAGTATGATTTTCCTGCCTAAATTCGATCAGGATGAAATCATCAGGCAGTTACCGGCGGCGACGACGCTGATGGGGGTGCCGACCTTTTATACCCGCCTGCTGAGTGATGCCCGGTTTACTAAGGCGTTGACCACACATATGCGCCTGTTTGTTTCCGGGTCGGCACCGCTGCTGGCGGAAACGCATGTGCAGTTTGAGGAACGTACGGGCCACCGTATTCTTGAGCGTTACGGGATGACCGAAACCAATATGAATACCTCGAATCCTTATGCTGGTGAGCGCCGTGCGGGAACTGTGGGTTTTCCATTGCCCGGGGTGGAAATAAAAATTACCCGTGCGGAGAGCGGTGAAACCTTGCCACCGGGGGAGATTGGCGAGATTGAAGTGCGTGGGCCAAATGTGTTTAAGGGTTATTGGGAGATGCCGGAGAAAACGGCAGCCGAACTGCGGGCGGATGGCTTTTTTATCACCGGCGACCTGGGGCGGATAGATGAAGACGGCTATGTGCATATCGTGGGGCGTAATAAAGACCTGATTATTTCCGGTGGCTATAATATTTATCCGAAAGAGATTGAGCTGGTATTGGATGACCAGCCCGGCGTGCTGGAAAGCGCGGTGATTGGCGTCCCGCATGCGGATTTTGGAGAGACGGTGCTGGGGGTACTGGTGGCTGAGCCGGGACAGACGCCTGACCTGGATGGGATTATGGCAGCGGTCAGTGTGTCGCTGGCGCGCTTTAAGCATCCACGGAAGCTGATTGTGTTGGCTGAGCTGCCGAGGAATACCATGGGGAAGGTGCAGAAGAATGTGCTGCGGGATAGCTACCGGGGTTTGTTTAGTGCCTGATGTTTTTTATGAAGCTTATCAATGACACTGCTTGTCTGTGCCCCCGGTGTTTGTTAAGTTGAGTGCTATGAATAAGCTATTCCAGAATTACATTGCAATGATGCCCATGCCTTCGCAGCGAATGCTGTGAGGGATGGTCTGCTTATGCTGAGATAATTACAAAGCTACACCATTCCAAATCTACCAACTGGAATGGCGTATAGATGACAGGTAGTGATTGCCTTTCCGGTTGAATTCCAACGACCTTACGGAGACGCAATCATGACGACTTTCATTACTACCCCGATTTTCTATGCCAGTGGTGATCCACACACCGGTCATGCCTACAGCGGTATTATCGCTGACATTGTCCACCGCTTCCGCCAGCTCTGCGGTGAAGAGACTATTCTAATCACTGGCACAGACGAACACGGCCAGAAAATCGCGGCGACTGCACAGGCGCATAATACTGATGTGGCGACTTTTGTGGAGGATAAAGCAGCGGACTTCGCTGCTTTATGGCCGCAACTGGCTGTTCAACCCGACGTTATTATCCGCACCACACAAACCGAACATAAAGCACATGTGAGCAAGGTTTGGCAGACATTAGCCGGTAAAGGTGATATTTACCCCGGTACCTACGCCGGTCAATACTGCGTTGCCTGCGAGCAATATTATCCTGCCAGAGAGCTGGACGGTGATTGCTGTCCGGTACACAAAAAGCCAGTGACGACCGTCGAAGAAGCGAGCTATCTGTTCCGGTTAGAGCACTACCGACAGCGCTTATTAGACTACTATCAAAGCCACCCCAGCCTGATTACGCCTTCGCATTTTCAGGACGCTATTATCGAGCAGCTCAAGTCGGGGCCATTGGAGAGTCTTTCTGTTTCAAGAGTGAATAACGCCTGGGGGATCAGGGTTCCCAACGATTCCAATCACACTATCTATGTTTGGATTGATGCTTTATTTAGCTATATCACTGCGATACAGCTGTCTGGCCATAATAGCGCAGCGATAGCGGGAGCTGTCCATGTGCTGGGAAAAGATATTCTGAAATTTCATGCGCTGTACTGGCCTGCGTTTCTGCTGGCGCTGGGTCTGCCGTTACCGGAAAAGCTGGTGGTGCATGGCTGGTGGACGATTGAAGGGGAGAAGATAGCGAAATCCAATCCGGCAACCGCCGTTAACCCCGGAGTATTCAGTGAGCAGCTCACTGCAGATGGCCTGCGTTATGCGCTGGTGCGCCAGAAGCCGTTATCCCGCGATGGCAATTTAGCGTTGGACGAGCTTAAAGCTGCGATCAATGCGGATCTTGCTAACAACCTTGCTAATCTGGTGAAGCGTAATAACACACTGGTGCTTAAACATTTTCAGGGTGAACTGGCTGCAACGACGAAAAATCAGTTGGATGACGAATGTGGACAATTGCTGGCTAGCTGTGGGCAGCAGATTGAGCAGGTCATTCGCGCTTACCGACAATATGAGCTGTACCAGGTAACGCTGACGCTCAAGCAAATTCTTGATCAGCTCAATACCTTCTTTCATCAGCGTGCGCCGTGGCTGCTTGGTAAAGGGCAGGATGAGCAGCATGTAGCAAGCACCTGTTTTGTGGTGAGCAATCTTCTGCGGCACGTTGCATTGTGCTATGCACCGATCACACCACAACTGGCGGTTAACATTTTGGCTGAACAGGGTGTTGATCTTACCACCGCTGTGTTGCGGAGTGATATTGAGCTTCATAGCGTCAGTATCAATGGGGCAGGAAGTCATTTTCAGCGGCTGCATTGAGTTGCTGATCCTAAGTGTTATCACATAAGGCCTGATCTTTGTCTGCACAAAAGCGCCACTGATTCTGCACGCGATATGGGTATGTTAGAGGCAGTTATTGAATAGAGGGATGCCGATATGAATCGAAAAAATGCAGTAGTTGGAATCCTGCTGCTGATCGTTGCCGGGTTGTATAGTTGCAATTCAGCGACGCTGGCACTCGCCGCAAAAAACCAGCTTGAAATTCTGGCGCATCGCGGCCTGCACCAAACCTACAGCCCCGTCGGTATCGCTCGGGATACCTGCACAGCGAGTCGTATTGATCAGCCGGTACACGGTTATATTGAGAATACCATTCCCTCTATTCAGGCGGCGCTTGATCTGGGGGCAGACATGGTGGAATTTGATATTCACTCCACGGTTGACGGTGAGTTCGTGGTGTTTCACGACTGGACACTGGAGTGCCGGACTAATGGCAAAGGCGTTACCCGCAAGCAAACACTGAAATATCTTAAATCGTTGGATATTGGCTATGGTTATACCGCAGATGAGGGTAACACTTATCCGCTGCGAGGTAAGTACATCGGTGCGATGCCGACCCTGGGCGAGGTCTTAACCATTTTTCCAAAGGCGAAATTCTTAATCAATATTAAGAGCAATGATGTTAAGGATTCACACCGACTCACGCGCTATTTAAATGCTCAGCAGCATGCGAATCGTGAACGCCTGTTAGTCTATGGTAGCGGTAAGAATATTCCTGTTTTTGCTGCGTTAAACCCCGATATAGTCACATTCTCAAAACAGCAGGTTAAAAGCTGTCTTACCGATTATGTGATGTTGGGTTGGAGCGGCCATGTGTCGGCAGATTGCCGGAACGGTTTGATTATGATCCCGCAAAATTATCGCTGGCTGATCTGGGGTTGGCCCAGCCAGTTTGAGGCTCGCCTACGGCAAGTGAACAGTCGGGTGATGCTGATGGGGCCATATAAAAAGGGCCAAGCCATCAGCGGGGTCGATCATCCCGATGATGTCCCAGAGAATTTTGGCGGTATTGTGTTTACAAATCGTATTGACTTAATGGGCGATGCGGCATTACCTCAGGCCGAGTGAAGAGGGCATCGCATCACACTGGCCCGCCGCATCGCTGGCCCCGGACTCATGCTAACTGCCCCTGATACAACAAGGCAATCGATGCCACCGCCAGCACTAATCCTATCCAGCCTTTACCATCAATCGGCTCCCGAAAAACCGCCAGCGCCAGCAGCATCGCTAATACCACGACCCCAAAATTCGTCACCGAATAAACAAAAACGCTGCTGAGCGCGGGTATCGCCAGCGCCACCATCACAAAATAGGTAGACCCCAGATTCATTAGTCCAAGCACAATCCCGGCCAGCACGCTGCGGCCATTAATCGTGCGCTCGCGATAAGTCAGGTGGTGCAATAGCCCCGTCAGAAATGCAAACGAAAACACCGTTACCAGAAACGCCGGGAAATCAGCCTCCGTCATACCGTAAACCTGAAACAGTTTCAGGCTGGCATCCACCAGTCCGGCACCTATAAACACCAGCAGCGGCCAATACCAGCCCGCAATATTTTCCCGTTTCCCGACGGTAAGCAGGATCGCCAGCAGGCCGCAGAGAATACCCGCGATAATCAGTAGATTGACCGTTTCACCCAGCCAAACAATACCCACGGCAATAGGAATCACCACGCTCATTTTGGAAGCAATACCGGTAATCGAAATACCGCTGTGCTGTGCGGAAATTGCCATGAGGCGGAATACGGTATAAAACACGACGCCCTCAAGCGCCGCTAGCATAAACCAGGGTGACATAATAGCTTGTGGCGTCACCGAAAAGATCAGCGCCCCGGCCAGTGCGGACACCGGATAACCAACGACAATAATATGGCGGGTATTCGCGCCGATACGGTCGCCGGTTTTAAACACGACCAGAATGCAGGTTGAGCACAGGATGCTTAGGATAATGTAGAGCATCGATCGACTACCTCAACAGTTGGGAGGGGGGTGATGGAGTAAAAACACACAATGATCACAAAAAACGTGCCTTGGTGGCAGTATGCTACGGCTATTTATAGCTTAATCTCAACCGGCCCACCTGATAATAGATTTTCTATGGGATAAGCGTTCAAATCAGTTAACCTATTCATAGGTAAGTAAACGCCTACCCATACAACCCTTAAACTCAAAGAGTTCAATCACATGATGAAAAAAACAATTGGCGCAGTGGTGTTAATAACGCTAGCGGTGTCGGCGGCTTCGCCGTTTATCATCGGCAGCAACATTGAATCGACTGCTCGCCAGCAGGTTGAATTAACGCAGCAGAATTTACAGACAGCAGTTGAAAGCGTGCCTTATATTACCCACGCAAGCTTTGAACTGGAAAGCTATGAAAAGTCTTACCTGCAGGCGACCGCAAAAAATCGCCTGCGTTTGGAGACGATTATACCTACGGAGGAGGGTGAGCCGCTGGTATTGGATATTCCATTGATTAGTCAGATTACGCATGGCCCTTATTTGGGGGAGGGTGTCTTGGGTTTGGCGAAGGTGCTGTCGCGGCTTGATATTGATCAGATGGCGCTACCCAAATCGATCACCGCTGACACTTTGACAGTGGAAGACACCATCGATTTCACCGGTCAGGTCAAAGAAGTGATAACGGTGTTACCAATTAAACATGGCGATGAAACCGGTACTGTGCTGGAGTTTATGGGTATGCAAGCTCAGTTAGCGACTAGCACCAGCAACCGGCTGACGTTTAGCGGCGATATCGCTGTTGAAACCCTCAAGGTGGAAAATGCTGCGGCGTCTGAGTATTTCTATTTGCACCCCTTTAAAATCGATCTCCAAAGCACGGGTGAGCAAGCAACGTCTACGGGTGAATATCAGCTGCGTACGACTGAAATTAAGGGAGAGGCCCAGAATGGACTTGGGTTTTCTTTAGCCTCCTTAGCGACTAGTGGCACTTATGAGGGAGGACACGCTAAAAATTCAGCGCTGCTTATGGGGCGCCAGGAAATGACGGTGAGTGATATCCAGATTAATAATCCTGCTGCTTTGCCGGATGCTATCAAAGTGCCAGCGCTTAAAATCATGTCGGCGCTTGAGCAGGATGGCGAGGAGGATATCAGCTTTTTGGCGCGTTATAGTGCGGTGCTTGATCCAGATTCAATGGCTGCATTACAGCTGCCAGTCGCCGTAAATACGGCTCAATTTGATATGAAAGTGCGGGCGGTGCCCTTATCCCTGCTGGAAGACTATATGGCGATGGTGGGTAAGTTAGCAAATACGGCAACGTCAGAGTCACTGGCGGATGAGGATGTAGCGGCCATGCAGGAGCAGGGCGTGGGGCTGCTGCAAAAAGCGATTAACAATGCGATGCAGACTTCGCTGCAAGTGAAGTTGGGGAATGATGAGGGTGCCTTAGACACCAAACTCACGCTCGGTTTCTCACCCGAGGGTGAGCTGAATCAGGATGAGGTGACAGATCTGATTGCGCGGGCTGGCATTGACCCCGCAATGTTACTTGACGTGTTATCCGGTGAGGGTTATCTGCACCTTGATAAACCAGTGACGGATAGCGCGCAGCTAACGGAGATGGTGGAAATGATGGGGGCGGGATTCGTACGGTTGGATGGCGATATTTTTAAGTCAGAATTGTTGATTGAGAACGGGCAACTGCTGATTAATGGTGAGCCGCTGTTTGGGGCGGGTATGGGTCGCTGAGCCTGATTGGCCATTGCATGCCGCTTTACCTGTGGAGCAAATAGTCTGGGTGGGCAGCAGGCGATGTTTATCCTGCTGCTAGTGCGGTTGTTGGCGTGTTTTATGGGCGAATCCAATTAGCGGATTGCACGCTGCCTGCCGGCCCATAGCGAAATAGCGCCCGCCGCAGTGCGCCGCGTGGATGGTGGAACCAGTCTAATGTGTCTGCTTTAAACTGGATAACACCAAAGACCTGTTTGCCGACGGCGGTCGTCGCTGCATCGGGTGGAGCCGTCATTTCTGCGGTCTCGGGTGCGCTTAACTCATATCCCGGTGGGCCGCCGCAGTAACTGTGGCGCGTCCAAACGGACAGCTGTTGCCAGGCCTGTTGGGTGTATGCGGTTTCTGGCCCAAACAGGGTGGCTGTGCCGTTAAAGCGCAGCTGTATGCGGTGTTCGGGGTCGTAGCCTAATAGGCTGAGCTGTGGGTTTGTTTGTAGCTCCGTCCATTTTGTGCTGCGTATATCGGTGTGGAACTCTAGGCTGGCTGTTTGCGTATCGGCAGCGCGTAATACCAGCAAGCGTGCCTGTGGTTTGCCCTGTGGGTCAATGCTGGATAGCGCGAGGTAATGGAGGGCGTGTGTGGGCTGTAGCACCGCGTCGTTTAGATGTTGCCACGCCTGTGTGTGGAGGGCGTTCAGGGTATTAGTCATTGTTTGGCTCATAGGGTGGGGTTGCGCGGGTGTTGTGCTGCTGTCGCAGAAAATCCCTTGCACTCTCTCCGGCAATTTGTGCGGCTCTGACCACCAGCCGGGAAGAGCGTTCGGCTTCATAGCGCGCCAGAAAATGTAGGCTTTCCGGTGTCCAGGGGTAGTTAATTTGTACTAATTCACCACTATTAAGCTCGTTGAGCACCATGGCCGCTGGGACGGAGGCGATGCCCATCGCATCGGCTGCCATATGGAGACAGGCTGCTAGATTGCTGGAGGGTACTAGGCGGATACCAGGGTGCTGTTGCGCAAAGTGGTGTGTGATCTCTTCATACAGACGGGTATTGCGTGAGTGGGTGAAGATGGGGTGCGCACTGATTTCCATCAGCGTTACGGCCTGGTCATGGGGTAGGTTAAGCGCGGGTGAGGTCACCCAAATAATCGGGTAAGTGCCGAGGTCAATATTGCCGCTGGTTTGATGGGCGAATGGCTCGTTCTGTAGCGCGAGATCAATTGAGCGTTCCTGCAATTCTTTCTCAATATTAACTGATACATCCACCGTTAGCTCGACGCTGACCTGCGGATAGTGTTCCTTTAACCGCTTCAGAAAATCACGCAACCAGGTATTCACTACCATTTCGGTCACGCCGAGTTTAAGCACATCATCCAAGAGCGCATTTTGTCCGGCGATCTCCAGCAGTGTATCAGTGCTCTGTAACACGCTGCGGGCATAAGGCAGGAGTTTCTGGCCCTGTGAAGTCAGCCGTACCGATCCCGCATCACGCTCCATCAGCCGAGTATCCAGCGCTGTTTCCAGCGCGGCGATGCGCCCGGATATATTGGGCTGGGTGGTGTGCAGGCGTGCAGCAGCCTTGCGGAAGTTGCCTAAATCTGCGACCCAGACGAAGGCTTCGACCTGTTTGAGATTGAACTTCACTTGTTTTACCGTGGTAGCATCGCCTTGGGAATGAGGCTTGGATTATAGGCTTTCTTGAGGGCGTGCGCTTTGGTGAATATGGGCTTTACTTACAGGGGGCAGGCGTTAAGGGATGAGCTGCATCCTGAGTTTTTGGAGATGCTGGAGAATCCGGTTTTTGGTTTGCCTATGGACGGGTTTGCGTTTGATTATCCGTTGGGGCTTGCTTTGCGTTGAATCCTCGTGAGCACCTCACCTATCTCACGGTGTGATTTCAGCATAACGACCGGTATATCCGGGCCATGTAAGTCCAGGTTTTGGATAAACTTGGGCGCATGAATTTGCTCGAAATTCCAGATATAAGACAGAAATTCCCTATCAGGGAGTTTTTCCGGGCAGCCCGCCGCCATATCAGGTCGTACTTTCCCAAAAGAACGTAAAATGCGTTTTGCCAGTCCGATGAGTGCTACATAACGCGGTACTCTTACCCAGAGCACTAATTCAGTACGCGGCAAGCGGATGTCAAAGGTTGACGCGCCGCTGCCGTCCATTATCCAGTGATTACGTTGCACTAGCTGAGAGAGCATTTCCCGCTGTTCTTGTCTGTCGCGTACGACCCAGCCGGGTAGAAAGCGAACGTCCCGGTCTATGGAGAGGTATTCCAGCTTTAGCAGGCTGCTGATTTTTCGTGATAGGGTGGATTTGCCGCCGCCGGAGCAGCCGACTACGAGGAGGCGGTTGGTGTTGGGTAATATTTTGGCAGCATCGTTTGGGGTTATGTAGTTGGGCATTGTATTGAATAGGCTTTGTAGTTTGACAATGATATGCTAGAGTCTTACTTGATGTAAGGAATTTATTATTAGGTAAGTCTGCTATGATTGCAACAATGACGAGCAAAGGGCAAGTCACATTCCCTAAGGTTATACGAGATAAGCTTAAATTGGGGTCAGGGGATAAGGTTGAATTTACCTTACTGGAAGGCGGCAAGTTGCTGGTTGTACCGATGACAGCACCGGTCACTAAATTACGCGGTATGTTGCCTGCACCAGCGCGGCCTATGTCACTAGAGGAAATGGAGGTAGGTATTATCAAAGGTGCCTGTGAATGATTGGTTTAGATACCAATGTTTTGGTGCGCTATATCACTCAGGATGACCCGCGTCAAAGCCCAAAAGCTAATGATTTTATTGAGAATACCTTGTCCGAATCTAATCGGGGCGTGATTAGCAAAATCGTTTTATGTGAGTTGTCGTGGGTGTTGTCGCATACTTATAAATATAGCCGTGAGCAGGTTGCAGCAGTTCTGGAGCAGGTGTTAATCACGCAAGAGTTTGTGGTTGAGGATTCTGAAAATGCGTTTAAGGCTTTACAGGAATATCAGGTAGAAAAGGCTGATTTTGCTGATTTTTTTCTGGCACAGACGCATTTGGCTATGGGGGCGAAGTTTACGGTTAGTTTTGATAAGAAGGCTTTAAAAAGTAATTTGTTCCGTAGTTTGATGGACAGGTAGGTGATACTTGAGCATGGGGAGATGTATCACAAAGCGAGACTGTAAACCCAAGTGTGTATCTGCTCCCTAATGGCTACAGATAATTTTGTAGGCGTTCATCGAACTCAATCATAAAGCGGTTGAGCGCTGCTTTCCAGTTACGTATAGGCATCGTCCATTTTTTCGATGCATCCT
>CALAMO010000047.1 GCA_937925855.1 uncultured Thiotrichaceae bacterium | reverse complement strand
GAGAGTCCGACGGATCTAGAGCAAATGTTCCACGCTCGTGTGTCGCCGGTTGATCGTGCAGTCCGCCACACTTCGGGCAGATTGCGATTGCCTGCACGGCCGAAAAACGATCGATCTAGTTTTTGATTTCGCGCGAAATCGATAAAACTAAGCGTCGTTTTCTGCCTAATTTGCATTCACACCGGTTTTGGGTTGAAAGCGAAGAGCGCTTCGTGAAACTGCGTGTTTCAGCAAAAGGCATGCGTATCATTGATAAGAAGGGTATTGATACCGTTCTTGCTGATATGCGTGGACGTGGCGAAAAAGTTTAAGTCTGGAGTAAAAGACAATGGCTAAGAAAGGTGGACGTGAAAAAATTAAGCTGGTCTCTTCAGCTGAAACCGGTTTCTATTACACGACAACCAAAAACAAGCGTACTACTCCTGACAAACTGGAGATGAAAAAGTACGATCCGGTTGTCCGTAAACATGTCATGTTTAAAGAAGCTAAGATCAAGTAAGTACGTGCCGCCAGAAATATTTTTCTGGTGCACGAAAAAGCCCGCCGCTGCGGGCTTTTTCGTTATGATGTTTTACCTGTTTCATGAACGCATAAAGGCTTTTATATGGAAGGTATGACGTTATGGATTGCCGTTGGCACCGGCATTCTGCTAATCCTGTTCCCAATGCTCATCGGCATGATGATTGCACCGCGCCAACAAGCAATGCGTGTCGAGCTAATCCGTGCCCCACTGGATACGGTGTGGCAGGCCATCAGCGAACTCAACCGCCAAACCGAATGGCGCAGCGATCTGAAAAGCGTTCAACTGAAGGACGATGACAACGGCCTACGCTGGATTGAAAACCCAGTGCGTGGTGGGCTCCTGACGCTGCGCAAGCTGAAAGAAATCGAGAAAAAAGAAATCACCTTACAGCTGGAAAAAGGCTCCCGCGTGATTGGTACTCGCCACGCACTGTTGCGGCAGGTACCCGGCGGCACCCGCGTTACCTTCACAGAAACCTCAGAAATCAATAATCCCACGCGACGCCTGTTCAGCCACTTAGGCAATAAACTGGATAAACGCTTGAATCACTACATTGGACAGCTGAAAAACGCTTACAACCACTGAGACACTTTCGCACCGCGCGAACTAGGCCACCCAAACTCAAACTAGGATTTGGGCCAGTGCGGGCAGTCCAGCTGCACCGGCGTCATCGTGTCCCGGCTTAAGGTAGATTGCGCCGCCAGCTCACGAAAACTCTGCTTTAATACCGGATGCTGCACTTCAGGCGCAATCTCACTCAGCGGATACAGCACAAAGGCATAGCGCATCGTATCGCGGTGCGGCAGGCGATAATGCGCTTCCTCCACCACCTGGTCATCATATAACAGCAGATCAATATCCAAGGTGCGCGAGTTAAATTTCTCGCTCTGACTGCGTCGTCGGCCATGTTCACGCTCAATGCTGCGCAGGCTAATGCGCAAATCCCTGACGCTATGCGCTGTCTCGACACACACCACCGCATTGAGAAAATCCGCCCCCACAAAACCCTCTGCGGGCGTGCGATACACTTGAGAGGCTGCTCGCAGCCTAAAGCGCTGTGCCAATGTTGTCAGACAGGAACACATATTTTTTTCAGGCTCAACATTGCTGCCCAGCCCAAGAAATACCTCAGCCATTAGCGCGTGCCACGCTCAATAGACACGCCAACTTCTTTCGATTGCTTCACCGCCCCCGGCTTACCCACGGTCAGTCGCAGCCAGGGTACTTTCATCTCGTTCATCAACATGGCCGCAATATCCTCCGCCAAGCGCTCCACCAGATCATGATGTTGCGACTCCACTAGTTCGATTACCTTCTGGGCCGTCAGCTTATAATTCAGCGCATCATCGATACAATCACTCGCCGCTGGTACGCTATTATCCCAGGCCATCTCCAGGTCAATACGCACCTGCTGCTTAATCGCCTTCTCCCAATCATAAATACCGATACCAGCGGCAACGCGCAGATCTTTGATGTATACAATGTCCATAGTCGCTCGACTCAAATAGGGAAAGTACCATTATACCTACTGACCTCGACAGCTGATACGCCGTGTCATCCTAATTTGCACGCATCGGCTATCCATCATTGGCGCAGGGAATTTGCAAAATAAATTCAGCACCCCGTCCCGCTTCCGCCTTATCTTCCGCGTCCTGTGCTAACGCACCCAAGGTGATCTCACCGCGATAGGTTTTCAGCAGAGAACTGATAATTTCCAAGCCCAAACCAGTGCCCCCCTTATTACGGCGTGTGGTGAAAAACGGCGTAAACACCTTATCGCGGTTCGCCGCTGAAATGCCGTCGCCATTATCATGCAAGCTTAGGCGTAGCCAGCGCGCATCATCAACCACTTCCGCCGCAACACGCACCTCAGATGCCCCGTGTTGAACGCTATTTTCCAGCAGATTACCCAAAATCGTCTCCAGCGCATCCGGTGCAATCGCCAGCCGCTGCTCTGGCAGCGTACCCAAGATTAGCGCTAGCCCACGCTCACGATAACGCCCGGCTAAGCCCTGTAAATGCTCAGATAGCAGGGTAGTGTGATACCGGTCAGGGTCACGCGCATCCGCCCGCGCCAGCTCCAATAGCCGCGACACCAAATCTCTCAGGCGCTGCGTATCCGCTAGCAGATTATCCATAAAGCGCCGCCGCTGCTCAACGGGCATGGTGTCAATATGCTCGTGCAACAGCTCCAGCGCGCCCTGCATCGAGGTGAGCGGCGTTTTAAATTCATGGGAGACGTGAGTCGCAAAGCGATTAATATAATCGGAGCGTTCCGCTAGCGTGCGCGACATCCCGGCAAAACTCTCAGACAGCTGTGCTACCTCATGTGAAACCGGATGGCGTAAGGGCTCGACCTCAGTTTGCTCACCCTGAGTGACACGCTTCACCTGCTCAATCAGCTCCCGAATCGGACGCGAAATACTGGATGAAACAAACAGCACCATGAGCACCGCTACCAACAACAGCGTCGCCGCCGCCAGGAAAATTTTATCCTGCACCAGATACAGGTGCTTCACGATGTTCTTTGGGGTACGCGACAGATAGACCACCCCGATCAGGCGCTGCTGCTCAATCACCGGGAAGGCGGTAAAGACGCGGATATTCGTGCCCCGGCTAATCGAATACAGCGGCGGCGGTGACTCATCAGAAATTCGCTGGCGGATCACACTCGCATAGCCACCATGTAGGGCCTGCTTCACTTCATCGACATGCGCTAAGGAGTACCCGACTTCCTCCCTACCCGCGATCACCACGCCGTTCATATCCAATAGACGCACACCCACGAGCGTCACGACCTGCATATCCCGTATCACCGGCGTCAGCTCAAAGGCAATGCGCCGTGCCGTCACATCCGGCGCTTGTTTTGCGGGCCGCACATCCGGGCGCGGTGGTTGTACCGGATTTACTAGATCCAGCGTTGGATTAATTGGCGTATAGCGTTCATCTTGCGCCTCGCGCTCTGTGTAGCGCGGCTGTGAACGAGCCAGCAGCGGCGAGCTGTGGACGATATAGCCGTAGCTGGCCAAGTTGGGATGCACCCGACGGGCATACTGACGGTAGGTCGCTGCTAATGCGGCGGACTGTGCAATCAATTCCAGTTCGGTCTGGCGTACCAGCTCATTCTCATAGATACGAAAAAAATACAGCCCCAGCAGCGGCAGCAGCAACACCGTCAGCATCACAATCAGCAGAATGGTGCGTAGGCTGAGTCGCGCCCGCCCCGGCAGCGGCAGATGCGCATTTATTGGCATGATGCTAGCTTATAACCAACGCCATGCACGGTTTCGATAATGCTGGCGCAGCCACACTCCGTAAATTTTTGGCGGATGTGGCGAATGTGGCTATCGATGGTGCGGTCGCTCACGTAGACATTATTATCGTAGGCACTTTGCATAATATGATCGCGGTTATAAACGCGACTTGGACTGCGCGCCAGCAGCAGCAAAATAGCAAACTCTGTCGCCGTGAGGCTGATGACCTGCTGCTCCCAGCTGGCTTTGTGCTGCTGCGGACTCAGCTGAAGTTTATGCCGCACAATCAGTTCTTCATCTTCAGCCGCCTGTAGCGATGGACTGTGGCGCGTACGCTTCAAAATAGCATTAATCCGTGCCACTAACTCACGCGGGCTGAACGGCTTGGTGACATAATCATCGCCCCCAATTTCCAGGCCAAGAATCCGATCGATTTCATCATCGCGCGATGACAAAAATAGAATCGGCACCTCCGACAGTTTACGCAGCTCGCGACAAACCTCCAGCCCGTCGCACTCCGGCATATTAATATCCAGCACAATCAAATCAGCAGGCTGCTGCCGAAAAGCCTCCAGCGCCTGTTTACCGTCGTTGGACACGGTGACCTGCATGCCCGCTTTTTCCAGGGCAAAGCTAATCACGTCACAGATATGGGCGTCATCATCTGCCACCAAAATACGCTTAGCCATCACCCTCTCCTGTCAAAAACACCTGCGAATTAATATAAACCATTTTGCGCCGCCCCTAATAGCCGCCCCTAACACCTGAGAGCTAAGGTTTTTTCATGGCACTATTATCGACGCCACAGATGGAAATGGCAGGCATTTATTTTGCAGGTTTTGTGCAGTTACGCTTACATCGCTTCTGCCACTTCCTCCTCCTCTTCCTCCTCTTCCTGCTTTGGCTCTAATGATAAGGCAGACAATGCGGCCTGAGCCTCGCTGTTGGCTGAAGTGTCGGCAAATTGATTAGAAGACAGATTGATTCTAAGCTTTAAATTGCTGGGTGAATCTGCATTGCGTAAGGCCTCTTCCAGCGAAACCTTCCCGGTTTTATACAGGCGATACAGATGAGCATCAAACGTCTGCATGCCCAGCTCTTCCGACTTTTCCATGATTTCCTTAATCGCTTCCACCTCACCCTTTTGGATCAGGTCGCGTACCATCGGCGTACCCAGCAAAATCTCAATTGCGGCCGCGCGCTTGCCATCCAGCGTTGGCACCAACCGTTGTGATATAAAGGCTTTCAGGTTCAGCGACAAATCCGTTAACAGCTGATGATGCCGCTCCTCTGGGAAAAAGTTGATGATCCGATCCAGTGCCTGATTCGCACTATTAGCATGCAGCGTCGATAAGCAGAGGTGGCCGGTTTCAGCAAAGGCCATGGCATGCTCCATCGTCTCCCGCGAGCGGATTTCACCAATCAGAATCACGTCGGGTGCCTGACGCAACGTGTTTTTCAGCGCATCTTCATAAGAATCCGTATCCACGCCGACTTCACGCTGATTAATAATAGACCGACGGTGCGGGTGGACATATTCGATGGGGTCTTCAATCGTGATGATATGCCCGTCAGAATGGCGATTACGGTGATCAATCAGCGCCGCAAGCGAGGTCGACTTACCCGAGCCGGTGCCACCCACAAACAGGATCAAACCGCGTTTTTCCATAATACTTTTTTTCAGGATAGGCGGCAGGCCAAGGTCATCTGCGTTTGGAATTTCTGTTTTAATATTACGGATTACCAGGGCAATTTTGTGGCGCTGCTTAAAAATATTCACCCGGAAACGCCCGATGCCCTCAGCGTCCAGCGCCAAGTTCATTTCCGGCTTGTGTTCAAACTGCTTCTGTTGCTCGGCATCCATCAGTTCATGGGCGATGCCGACCAGCTGCTCGGCCGAGAGGCGGTCTTTACTCAGCGCTTTCAGTGAGCCCTGGAATTTGGCAGCGGGCGGCGCATCCGCCGTTAAGTACAGGTCGGAGCCATCCCGAGATGCCAGGATGCGTAAATAGTTATTGAGTTGCATAGTTAACCTCTTATCAGGCGTGCGGCGGCTCAGGCAGCACCACAAGGCAGATACTTGGCTGCGAATGTGGTATTTACTTGAAAAGCGCCGACAGGCTGCTTATTGTTATTCATTATTTAACGCACGCATTATAACAGCAAATGAGTCTTCGGTTAGATCAGTTCGTCAGTCAGGCGGCAGGCCTGTCACGCAAACAGGCCGGACGGGCCATTCGGCAACAGCGCGTGCGGGTTGCGCAACAGCTTGTCCGACAGGCGGCGCAGCAGGTTGCGCCCGACAGCGTGGTCTCTCTCGATGGGCAGCCGCTGGCCTTAGCCGGTAAAATTTATCTAATGCTGCACAAACCTTTGGGGGTGGTGAGTGCCACGCAGGACAGCGCACAGCGCACCGTTATCGAGCTCATCGACCACCCACATGCCAGCAGCCTGCATATCGCCGGTCGCCTGGATAAAGACACCAGCGGCCTACTACTGCTGACCAATGATGGGCAGTGGTCGCATCAGATCACCGCGCCGCGCCATCACGTCGCCAAAACCTATTTGGTCACGCTGACTGAACCCCTGGGCGAGGCAGCGGCAGAACAGCTGCGCCTGGGCGTGCGCTTACAAGGAGAAAAACAGGCCACACAGCCTGCGCAGCTTGAGCGCCTGTCGCAGCAGCAGGCGCGCCTGACCATCCATGAAGGCAAATACCATCAGGTTAAACGCATGTTTGCAGCAGTGGGCTACCACGTCTGTGCCCTGCATCGCGAGCGCATCGGCCAATGGCAGCTGCCGGAGGACTTACCGAGCGGTGCGTGGCGACCGCTCTTAAACCCGAAGTAATTTGCGTGTCGCTAATGGCCCCAGCCCTTCCAGCAGGCACTTAAAGATCAATTCCAGCCTGCGCCTGAATACCGGCCTGATAGGCATGTTTGACGTCCTCAATCTTCGAGACAGTATCCGCCATATCACACAGCGCCGCCGTCGCCGCCCGCCCGGTCACCACCACATGCTGCATGACTGGTCGATTCTGCAAGGCATCTAACACTTTATCATTATCCAAGTACTGATAACTCAGGAGATAGGTCAGCTCATCCAGCACCACCAAATCATAAGACGGATCGGTCAACATCTGTTCCGCCACCTGCCAACCGCGTTCCGAAGTGGCAATATCCTGTGCCCGATCCTGCGTGTCCCAGGTAAAGCCATCGCCCAGGACATGCCACTCCACCTTTTCTAGCGGGCTGAAGAACGCCTCTTCACCGGTGTCAGTACGGCTTTTCAGAAACTGGCACACCCCGACC
>CALAMO010000046.1 GCA_937925855.1 uncultured Thiotrichaceae bacterium | reverse complement strand
GTGTGCCATCACGGTTTAATGCATACAGCCCAACGGTAAACAGCTGCATGATTTCACGCGCAAAGTTTTCATCTGGGCGGGTGCCCGCCTGAGCATCAGCTTTACGGTTTCCCTGGTGTGATAGATAAATGCCCATCGCCGGGCTGCGTGCCATTTCACCGAGTAGGGTTCGGTAGTTGCCAAACGCATGCCGCGCTAATAGATCGTAATAATAAGCAATACCCTCAGCCCGCTTATTTAATGGTGATTCAGACGTCGAGACCACTAAGAGCTGGCTCAGCGCATAAGCAACGCGCTGCCGCAGCTGATCACTGCCATGCGACGTATGAGTGGGGTGCAGGCCAATCGCATTTTCCCACCAGGCTGCCATTTGGTAAGCAGCCACCGCAAAAGCGCGCTCCTCCTTATTGAAAACACCAGAACTGCCAAACCACGATATATCGGGTTCAGCATGCTGTGTAATGCTGATGGTGCGTTCAAGATGCGTTTGATGCGCATCTGCCGTGCTGTCATAGGCCGAAGGCTTCGCCAGCTGCTCATCTACCCAGGCTGCCGCACCTATGGCCATCACCCGGTCCAAATCAGACTGAACCGGCCCAAAGGTGGTTTGCAGCAATAGACGATAGGCACTTTTAAGAGTGGTTGGTGTTGGCGTGGGCGAAGGTGTCGGCGTGGACGTTGGTACCACTGTAGGGGTCGAAGTCGGTACCGCTGTTGGCGACGCTATGGGTGCCGCAGTCGGAGCAGAAGTCGGTACCCCAGTTGACACAGGCTCTGGCGACTGAGTAGTTGCACCATCGGTATCATCATCAGTAGCTGCCGCAACGGGCGCTGATGAGGGTGAGGGCGTTGGCGTGGTGTTAGCCACAGTATCAGCTGGACTATTGCTGTTTCGCTCGCCACCACAGGCAGCCAACATGCTGACTAAGCAGCCCAGGACAAAGATTTTCTTTAACATCTATTAATTTCCTGTCTAAATAAGCATGGAACGCTTTCAGAGTCTGCTAAAAACCACAACCTGCTAAAACCTCTCTCGCATAGCGGGTCTGACAACCTGAAACAGTCCATGCTGTTTATTATTTATTCGATTTTACACACAGGATTGATCAAATAATACTCTTTATATTGGCAACACACTTCTTTGATACAAGCTTAATGCTCAATGACACTATAACCCGCCAACTGGGCTTTTTTTTACGTCAAACGGTTTATTCAAGCTTACAGGAACACCCCAAGCACACCACAAAAAATCGAAGAGCGGTAGCACTTCCAACGACTCCTCCTCAGCAACTTAACGTATTAGGTGACTAATTTTTATTGATTTTTCTGTTGCCCCAGAGCGTGGAAATCTGCGACTTCCACAATAAACCCATATGATGGCCTTACACAAACAGGCCGTTCAGATAAGCGCTGTTACTGCTGGTGTCGCGACTGTTAACGCTGCCAAAGTTGCTCAGATTTGGAAAAATCCTTGGCATCAACGCATCATCCACCCCAAACCAACGGCACAACGTAGCATTTAACTGATCCTGTGCCAGCGTGGGAATAATGCGGCCTTGAGCACTAAAATCATCCGCACCGTCTAGACTAATGTCAGGTAACTGACCAATCATCTGCCCACCGCGTAAATTACCGGCACTACCAAAACCATCACCGCCAATCACCCAGTGGTGTGCACCCCAGGCATGGTCGGTGCCATCGCCATTATTACTCATGGTGCGTCCAAAATCCGACATAGTGAACGTCGTGACCTTATTCGCGTGCCCCAGCTCTTCCAGTGCGGCCTGGAATTTACCCACCGCCAGACTTAGCTCACGTAATAACAGCGGATGCTTAGACACCTGCTCAGCATGGGTATCAAAGCCACCCAGTTGAACCATAAAAATCTGCCGATTGTGCGGGCTACCGTCGAACGCATTATTTGCGCCTATATCAATCATCTTAGCCACCGCTTCCATTTCCCCGATCAAACGACCACCAATATCATTTGAAAAGCCGAGCGTGGCCGCATCTGGCACAGAAAACAGCGCATTCCCATAAATATCTTTACGGCTATAGGGATAAACCATCGGATCGAGATTGGCATAATTGTTGGTGACGGCATGCATATCCCAGGCATCAGGCAGTATATCGAACACATCAAGCGATTTACGCGCCGTCCGCCCATAAAACGCCCTAAACGGATCGCTGCTGTCAAAAGTATTGTCGCGACCAAACTTTAGTCGATCCGTGGTCGATGAGACCCCGCTCAGCGCTTTGAACAATGCGCGACGGTCATCGTGTGCATCATTAAATCCTTTATGCATATCGGTATAGCGCATCGGCCTGCCAGCGCTAATCGCCAGCGGCACGGATTGATTGCCAATCAGCATGCGCTCGCTACCGGCATAAGAAATATTCAGCCCCAGCGGCGAACGGCTGTTAATACCGCGCCAATTATCAGCGATGCGCCCAGCCCAACCCACATCCTTTAGATTGTCCCCCTGGCCGGTTTGCAGCGCCCGCTGCTGGTGGTTATGCGCAAATAAGAACAGCGGCAGATCCGCCGTTTTCGCTTTAATCTCAGCGCGGGTCACACGGCTTACCAGATTGCCCACATTGCTGATAATCGCCGCCTTATCAGCAAGCATCAACTGGGCCAGTTCTGGCATGACGGCGTTAACACCCAGGTCGATGCCTTTATCAGCCAGCGGATACAGGCCCTTCAAATAAGCCTGCTCCTCCGTGCCGTCAACATGATAAGCATTAACCTTTGCCGGATTGAGTTTTCTCCGGCCGACGGCTAACCCGCCTCGGATGTCAACATAATTCGCATAGCCGCGCGCGCTATCAGCACCATTTGGAATGAGCATATTAAAGCTGTCATTCCCGCCGTATAAGAAAATACAAACCAGCGCTTTGTAATCATTAAAGGCGGGTGCTGCTGCGGCGGCTGCTTCGCGCATCAGCGCCCACTGCCCGACCGAACCCAATGCCCCAAGCGCTCCCGCGCCCACCAAAGAGCGCAGCAGTGCACGCCGCTCAGGGTTAGTGCCAGATTGACCCGCTGCTTGAGTGTTTATTTTCATGATCAATCCTTATTTCTGAACCATATAGGCATTAGAGGTTAATATCATCCAAATCGCCTCGCGCACAATGTTCAGTGCTTTTTTAAAATTATTGACGTGTTTTTCTAGACCACTCGCATCGTTTAAATACGTCTTCAGTGCCGCCCGATATTTCGCCGTCATCGTCTCACCCAGCAGCACCTTATCCAGATGCACCAATAAGGCATCGATTGCAGCGGCTTTAGCCCCGGTCTCATCCAGATTCTCATAGTCACCGCTCAGCGCCTGCTTTAACACGGCTAACTCAGCATCAAAATTAACCAGCATCAGCGGATCATTGCCGTACCTTCGGTTACTATCGACCACATAATCAGCCAGCGGGGTAGCATCCTGTACCGTGATCCTATTTTTCTCATAGGCCGTGAGCTGCGTGGACAGCCGACTATTGTAATTGAGCAACATCTGATCAGTCTGGATCTTGATTTCTGGCCCCACCCAATTTTTACTCGCAAAACGCTTGTCACTAGGCACAAAATCAGGACTATAAAAATTAAACACAGACGGCGAGCGCATCGGCGCCTGCCCCAGATAAACCTGTGGAGTATGTGACCAATACACCCCAGAAACTCTGGAAGTTGCCGTGCGCGATAGCCAACCGTCCATCGGCACTGCCCCAAAGGCTCGTAGCATTTGTGTCCAAGCCAGCAGTGGCTCCTTAAATTTACCAAAATTAGCGGTCGTCGCCTCACTGCGG
>CALAMO010000045.1 GCA_937925855.1 uncultured Thiotrichaceae bacterium | reverse complement strand
CCCGGTCTTGTCCAGTAAAATCGACGATCAGTACATTATCTAATTGACTATGATCCGCAGCGGTACCTGTGAATGTGAAGAAGCCACCTGAACAACGTTCGTTAACGGTTATAACCGTTCCGTTGAAGGAAAGCGTTCGCGCCGAGCAATCGTTATCAGAACCGGTGTCCATGGTAAAATGTTTGCCGTTTAGATCAGCTAGGCTTAGCGGCAAGGCTTCATACCATTCTCTATTGAACGTTGTGCCATCGGACTCTTTGACATTAATCACCCGGCGATTACCGGATTGACTGACTTGAGTACCCGTCGCAGCACCTTCTTGAAATGTGAGGGTAACCGTACCATCATCATTGGCCGACCAATTAAATGATTCGGCAAAGCCATCACCATTGTCTTCCTGGCCTGACATTACTCCCGTGCCTGAGGTGTCAAACGTAATCACCGCAAGATCAGAGCCCAAGCCACTGCCATCACTGTCAACAAACAACTTGTTAGCGAGATCACTGGCTTCAATGAAGTTAGGGTCGGTTAAGGCAGCCTCTGTTTCAGCCAATGCGATAATGTCAATGCTACTCAAGATCAAGCTATTGGTTACTGAGTAACTATAGTCCATTACTCCGTACTGACCTTCAGCAACAGACCCCTCAACCAATGCAAGATGTACCTCATTAGCTGACTCACCTTCATGCGCAGGAAATGCAATAACAATGACATTATCCAGCTGACTATGCTCGGAAAGTGTACCTGTGGTCGAGAAGAAAGCACCGCTACAAATTTCTTTCACAGTTATGCTGGCACCGCTAATAGACAGTGTTCTTGCGGAACAACTGCTACTAGCGCTGGTGTCCATAGCCAAATGCTTACCGTCTATATCAGTAAGACTTAAAGGCAGAGCCTGATAAAACTCTCTAATAAATTCATCATCATCACTCAGGTCCTTCAAATGAACAACCGTACGGTTACCTGATTGACTTAATTTAGTGCCGGTGTAATTACCATCGGTTGTGGTAAAAGTCACAGAGCCGTTTGTATTCACTGCCACAGAAAAAGAATCTGTCTCAACGGTATCCTCATCAACACTAGAATAACTACCGGAGCCTGAGGAATCTAAAGTGATCACAGCTAAATCAGAGCCAAGGCCGGTGCCATCGCTATCAATAATAAATTGATTAGAAAAATCACTGGCTGCAAAAGCAATAGGCTCAATATTTTCTGCCAGGTGGCTAGCAGCTTCAGATGCACTGACCAATTTATCATTGACTAAATCTACATTGCTATTGGTCTGTATTTCGGCAATTTTTTCATCCGTTAAAACATCCTCCAAGTCAGGTGCATCATCTTCATTTGCAATGATCGCTTTTAATTGATTTTTTGTGGTTTCGTCTAAAACAATGCCTGAAAGATCAATTTTACCTGCTTCCGGTGCGTGGTCTAATGTCTGAATGATTCGTGCCAACACGATAGAATTTGGCAATTCAGTAACAGGTGTTTTAGATTGTGCTGTAGTGCTCCCGATTTGAATGCCTTGGATAAAGAAACTAATTAACTCACCGGCTTGATAAGTAAACTCGCCCTTTTCATTTGTAGTGCCCTGATTGCTGGCAGTTTGGAAGCCAGCCCCTTCAACTGGCGCGTCAATAAAAACACCTGTCAGTGTTTCTGTTGAGGAGTCACTGCCGCCGCCACAGGCAGAGAGTAACAAAACAGAAGAGAGCAAAAGGGCAGGTGCCCTAGTGACGTTGATTAAGTTCATAGATTTTTCGCCTTTAAATTTTTTAAAGAAAAAGATTGATGACCTTGTGTGTTATTCAAATATCAAGCTGTGTAAAAAGGATGATGAATTTTCCAGGCATCGAAAGCCAATATAGTAATTAAACAATAAAAACGTCAAATATTTTATTGTTTTAATCAAAAAATAAAAATAAAATTTTTATTGCAAGTGAATTGTCTACAATTTCATAAAAAATATCATTCAAATATTTTATAGTAAAATATAAAATATTTGAATAGCATGTTGCTCCCGCCTCTAGGGGTGTCAAGTTCGTTTAAATAAGAGCAGCGTACTCGCATAAAGTACCTCGTGCATTGCACGTTGTCTCAGTTATCCCGCATAGGCCGTACGGACTTCTTGCGCGATAATTTTGATACCTGCCTGTACGACGCTTTCCTCCTGCGCGTACGACACTCGGATACATTCCTGCGTATGCTGCCAGCCTGCTTTCAGGCCAGGGAAGAAGTTATGGCCAGGAATGACCAATACGCCGCGCTGTTTGAGGCGCTGATACAGTGTCTGGCTGCTGATCGGTAGCCCTTCAAACCAGAGCCATAGGAAGATGGCACCTTCTGGCTTGTGGATGTAATAGGGCAGGTCGCCGAGTGCAGCGCTAAAGGCGTCTACGGCCTTTTGCGCGCTGCGCTGATAAAACGGCTGCACATATTGTTGGCCATAGCGCAGGATGTCGCCGGAGGTAAACCAGGGCTTGGATAAGGCTGGGCCAAGGTTGCCGCCCGCAAGGTTAATAACGGTGCTGGCGTTGCCATAGGCGTTAATCACGTCTTCATTGGCGACAATAATCCCGGTGCGCACGCCGGGCAGTCCGAGTTTCGACAGGCTCAGAATCAGAATGGTGTTGTCATTCCAATGCGGTTGTGCCGCATTAAAAATAATACCGGGGAAGGGCAGGCCGTATGCGCCATCAATGATAAAGGGAATGTCGTGCGCCCGGGCCAGCTGATCGAGCTGGTTGATTTCACGGTCAGTCAATACATTGCCGGTTGGATTGGTGGGGCGTGATACACACAGGGCGGCGATGGTGTCGTCAATGGCGAGCTGATCAAAATTGACGTGGTATTTGAACAGATGATCACCGAGGCGTGCGATTTCTGGGCGAGTGGCGCTAAAGGTGTTGGCACTCAGCCCGGCGTCACTGTAACCGATATATTCTGGGGCCATGGGAAAATGCAGCGTGCGGTGTTTGCCGCTGCGGGTTGGCCCGGCGAACAGATTGAAGAGCACGAAGAAGGCGGCCTGACTACCGTTGGAGATAGCGATATTGTCGGCATTGAGCGCCCAGCCGAATTGGCTTTGCAGCAGCGCTGCTACGGCGGCCCGAAAGGTCTTTTCGCCTTTGGTGGACTGATAGAGGCCCAGCAGGTTAAAGCGTTCCTGCGCGTCATTATTCAGTTCATTGAGACGCCGCTGGAAGAGGGCTTCCATCTCAGGGATGCGCCCCGGATTACCGCCGCCCAGAAACAGCATGTCGGGGTTTTCATTAAAAGCGGTATTGATGTCATCCATGAGTTCGACGATGCCGCTGTTCGCGGTGAACTTATCGCCGAAGGTTGAAAGTTGCATAGGTGTTTTATCCTTGTGTTTAATTGAACCGAGAGTTTCGACCCGCCAATGAAAAGCTCAGGCCAATGCCCAGCAAGGTAATCACCATCCCGACGGGCCCGAGCCATGGCATATGCCCCGCCGCCAGAATCACGCCGCCAATCGCCGCGCCCAGTCCCTGTCCGATATACATCCCCGAGGTGCTGAGTGCCATTGTAGCCGAGGCCAGTTTGGGCGCGGTGCTGATCTGGCGCGCTTGTTGGGTCGAGTGTACCGCGATAAAGACCATGCCCCAGGGGGCAAGTAATAACAGGCACAGCCAGAACTGTTGCACCAAGGGGAACAGGGCCAGCGGTAGCGCAATCATCAGCATGCAGATATGCACCACCCGCCGGGTACCGAGGCGATCAATAAACTGGCTGATGAGTAGACTGCCGGCCACACCCCACAGGCCGAGCCAAATCAATACGCTGCTGAACTCTGCAACGTTTAGTCCGACCTGATCGCGCATCACCGGCGCCATATAAGCAAACAGCACGAACTGCCCGGCGGAGTACATCACCGTGACCCAAGCACCGCGCACTAATGTGGGGTGCTGCCACAGTTTAACCCAGTCGCTGCGCTTTAAGGCCGGTGGCTGCATGCCCGCTGGGAGCTTTAACCACAGCCAGGCCGAGCTGATTAGCGCTAAGACAGCGACCACCAGCACGGCGGGTTCCCAGCCATAATGTCCGCTGATCCAGGCCGCCATCGGCACGCCCAGCACCATCGCTAACCCCCACCCCAGCATCACCAGGGTAATGGCTTTGCCGCGCTGTTCGACCGGCACCAGTAGCCCGGCACAGACCGCTGACTGAGCCGTATAAATGGCGGGGGCGAGCACGGTGAGGACGCGCACGATGACTAAGCCTACGAAGTCCGTCATCAATGCGCTGAGTGCTAACAAGACGGCATACCACAGCAGGGTGAGCGTGAGCAGTTTGCGGCGGTCAAATGCACCAATAAACGTGGCAATGAAAGGGGCGGAAACGCACATGCTGATGGCCCCAGCGGTAATGATTTGCCCGGCTTTGGCCGTTGATATGTCGAGTGAAGCCGCCAGATCGTTGAGCGCGCCGAAGATGACTAACACGCCAGAGCCGATAACTAAATTGCCAAATAATAAGGCCCACAATGCCGCAGGCAGCGCGGCTTGAGTCTGGCCGCGGTTGGCACTGTTCGCCGCGTTGCGTGTTGGGCTCATGGTTTCTTCCTGCTGCGGCGTATTAGTTTGGCAATAGTAAACGAGGTGCGCGGTAGATAGGTGTAGCGGGTACGGGCATCATCTTCAACCGTCGGCCGTGCCCGCATGCGCGACAGACTGAAGATGACCAGTAACAAATGGGCGCATGCGATAAACGCAAACAGGGCCGCTGGGCCATACCACGCAATCAGGTTAGAGGCGACATAGGGCGAGAAGATAGCACCGATGCCATACATAAACATCAGAGATGCGTTTACCTCGATCATTTTTTCTGGATCGGTAAAGTCATTGGTATGGGCGGAAGCGACGGAAAAGATTGGGAAGGTGGCTACCCCAAACAGCGCCGCGCCGACAAAGACCAAACTCAGGCTCTGCTGCGAGGTAAGCGCGATACTGCCGCAGACGATAATACTGAGCACCGATAAACCCGTCAGCACCCAGCGCCGGTCAAAACGATCGGCCAGCCAGCCTACTGGAAACTGTGCCAGCGCGCCGCCGATGAGTACGGTTGCGAGGAAGTAACCGATTTGTAAATTAGTCAGGCCGATCCCCTGGCCGTATATTGGTCCGACCATTCGAAATGAAGACGCCGTCAGCCCAGCGATGATGACGCCTGCTGCACCCAGTGGTGAAATAAGTGCGGTTTGCAGGGGGCGCAAGCGCGGTGCGGTCGGTGTCGGCGGTTGGGTGTTGGTCGATAGGGTGAGTGGTAGCAGACAGGCACAGCACAAAATTGCCAGTAGATTATAAGCCGTATAATGGCCCGGTTCGAGCACGCCGATTAAGAGCTGAGCAACAGAAGAGGCGCTAATATCAACCACGCGATACACGCCCATCACTCGGCCACGGTTTTTATTGGTCAGCAGTGCCTGCATCCAGGCTTCAATCACGGTATAACACCCGGCAATGCACAAGCCGGTCATAATCCGCAGCAGCGCCCATGAGGTTGCATCGGGCAATAGCGGGTGTGCAATCGCCCCAATCGCGCCACAGGCGGCGAAGACAGCAAAGGTGCGGGAATGGCCGACCGCGCCCATTAAACGTGGTGCCCACCAGCAACCAATAAAGAAGCCTAGGAAATGCGCCGAACCGAGCAGACCGATATCCGGCGTGCTGAAGCCGAGTTTTAATCCTGATAAGGCATCCAGCGGCCCAATCGCACCCGAGCTGAGCTGGAGCAAGGCAATCGCTAGAAACAAGGGAATAAACGTCAGCAGAAAACGCATAGGCAGGGCCTGAAAAAGACTATAATACATCGTAGCTAAAACCGGCTTGAAACACCACGCTTATCCCTGTTGGGGGGGTATTATGGCTTGCTCTGGCGCAGTGTTTGTCAATGACGGATGTCAGATTGTGGGCTGTAATGAACGCCGTTTTAGCGTTGCATTAGTGCTGCTTTGAGCGTGTTGGGCGCGGCGCGAGCCTCCAGGGTATGATACGTTGGTCGGTGGCGCATTGGTTTTACTGGCCTTGGTCGTGAATAATGGCGTATTGTTATAGCAACGTAGGCGTTAAGCACGGCAGATAATGCTTCGAAGGAATGACATGAAAATAATTATTGCATACAAAAACCTGTATCTATGTTGGGCGCTACTGCTTTTGGGCTGCGCCTCAGCGCCTGTGCCAGAATCCGCGCACTGGCTGACCACTGAAACGGCTCACCTTGTGCTGCATTATCAACCCGGATCATATGCGGCGAAAAATATTAAGCGGGCGGCGGCTGAATATGAGCGTTCCCATCAGTATGCGGTGCAGAGCCTGCCTTTTGTCAATACGCAAACTAAGCTGGACGTTTATCTGCACGATTCCTTAACCGCAGCGGGGCACGCTAACCGGAATAACCGCAGTTCGCATTATGTATATTCCCGACTATTCCGCTTGACCTCGCCGCATGAAATGTTGCATCACTTTCTGTATGAGCTGAATCCACAGGTGCCTTTGCGAGTCGAAGAAGGGCTGTGCCGTTTCTTTGAGTCCCGGGTTGTGTTGGGCAATAGTGTCAGGCTGTATGAACTCGCTAGACTCACACCACAGCGCTCATGGAATGTCTATGAGGTGTTTCAAGATCATTACCAAACGGACGGTGAAGGCAATGTTTCTGCCGCTTTTTCAGCTTTTCTAGTGCAAGTATTAGGGCCTAATCAGTTTTGGTCATTCTATGAAAACCTAGACAAAACGCGGTGGGAGGCTCAACTCCAAAGGGCGCTTAGTAAATCAACCGCTGAGATTAATCGCGATTTCCAGGATTTTATTCTGGGTTTAAAGCAGCCGCCCGCGATTTTTAGCGCAATCTAGGCAGTTTGCGGCAGCCCGGTGAGCAGGGGCTATACAGTTCAGCGCATGATGACAGATTGGCACAGAGACTGATGAACAGAGGGGTAGGATGAGCGAGAACACGGGCACGCCCACAAACAATGCGAGCACACTGGCCGCTGCGACCGTGCCTGGCCCCGATGGCCGGCCCCGCTGTGATTGGTGTGGTGAGGTGGCCGCGTTTTTCCCTTACCACGATACAGAATGGGGTTTTCCAGTTGCGAATGACCAGCGCCTGTTTGAGAAAGTGTGCCTGGAGAGTTTTCAGTCCGGCTTGAGCTGGCGCACTATTCTGGCGAAGCGGGAAAATTTTCGGGCGGCGTTTTGCCAGTTTGATTTTAATGCGGTGGCGCTGTTTACCGAGGACGATGTGGAACGCCTGTTGCAGGATGCCGGCATTATTCGCCATCGGGGTAAAATTGAGTCGGTGATTAATAATGCCAGACGCGCTCAAGAAATGGTGGCTCAGGAGGGTTCACTAGCGGCTTTTTTCTGGCGCTATGAAGCTGCTGCTAGCCAGCGCCTGCCACCACAAAGTATAACGACCTCCGCAGAGTCGATAGCGCTCTCAAAAGAACTGAAAAAGCGCGGTTGGAAGTTCGTTGGGCCGACGACGATGTTCGCCTTGATGCAGGCGATGGGCTTGATTAATGATCATGTCGAAGGCTGTGTTATGCGGGATGAAATTGAGACGGCGCGTGCCCGCTTTGTCAGGCCGGTGTGATGAGGTGAGTCGACGGTATGTTAGATAATGAAATCCTGATTCGCCTAGGTTGCTTCGTGACGTTGCTGGCTTTACTGATTGTTCTCCAGGCCTATTGGCCGCGTTGCCAGAATCCAGCCCAAACGGGCAAAAAAATAAAGCGCTGGAGCGCTAATTTTGTGATGGTGTTTACCGCTACGCTGCTGGTGCGCATTGTACTGCCTTTATCTGCAACTGCGTTTGCGCTGTGGGTGACAGAGCACGACTTGGCTGCGTTCGGCGTGACGCTGTGGACGATACCTGCAATTATCCTACTGGATCTGTTGATCTATTGGCAGCACCGTCTTTCTCACGAAGTGCCGTTCTTATGGCGGCTACATAAAATGCATCATAGCGATAACTGGCTGGATGTCAGCAGTGCGCTACGCTTCCATCCGCTGGAGATTTTGCTGTCGATGCTGCTAAAGTTTATCGCGATTTGGCTGTTTGGTATTTCTGCGTTGGCAGTGATGTGGTTTGAGGTGATTCTTAACAGTACCGCATTATTTAATCACAGTAACATCCGCCTCCCCGCTGACCGGTGGCTGCGCCTGTTCATCGTGACCCCGGATATGCACCGGGTGCATCATTCGGTTGATGTGGCGGAAACGAACAGTAACTACGGCTTTAATATCCCGTGGTGGGATCGTTGGTTTGGCACGTATATCGCCCAGCCGCGTGTTGGGCATACCCAACTGAACATCGGCTTAGATGACTACCCGCAGGGCGAAACCTCATGGCAACAGCTGTTGCTCATGCCTTTTATGAAACCACGGCGTAAAGCCGCGTTAACGCCCGCAGCGACAGCCACTACACTACGTAAGGTAAGCGCCGATGATTAGTATGATTGTGCCACTCGCCCCTGGTGATGAGAGCTGGCGCGTGCTGCTTCAGGATATTGCGGCTCTGGAGGAGCGGGGTTTGCTGGCCCAGTTTGAGTGCCTGTTTATGCGAGCAGACGATAGCACTTTGAATGCATTGCAGATTGCATTGCAGCACCATGAGGCCAGCCTGGTCGATAAAGTGCGGCTTTGTGTGGGAGGGGGCAGTCGGGCGGAGAGTATGAATGCCGGAGCCCAGCAGGCCAGTGGTGAGTACCTGTGGTTTGTGCATGCGGATTCACGCTTGAGCCTGCGGCATATCCAGGCGCTGCAACAGTCGCTGGTCGCCCGACCTGTCGCGCTGCATTATTTTAACTTGAAATTTTACGGTCACCGGATGATGTGGCTGAACGCTTTTGGGGTGTGGCTGCGCTCACACCTGTTTATGAGCCCGTTCGGTGATCAGGCGCTCTGCCTTTCTGCCGCTCAGTTTGCCGAAATAGGGGGTTATCCAGATGCGGTGCCCTATGGTGAGGATCACCTGCTGGTGTGGCGCGCTATGCAGCAGGGTATTAAACTGCGCTGTACCGGTGCGGCGCTCTCTACCAGTGCCCGTAAATATGCGAGCAATGGCTGGGCGCGAACGACAGGTTTACACCTTCGGCTGTGGGCAAAGCAGGCTTGGCCGGAATTTGTATTGCTGTTGCAAAAACGCTGGTTGAATAAAGGATGAGATACTGATGCGCGGAGCGGTTGCTGTTTTTGTCAAGACGCCGGACTTGTCGCCGGTCAAAACCCGATTAGCCGCCACCGTCGGGCCGTCACAGGCCAAGCAATTTTTCCTATTAGCGCAGGCTGCAGTGGCCGCACTGCTGGCTGAGGCGCGG
Source organism: uncultured Thiotrichaceae bacterium (assembly GCA_937925855.1). Lineage (GTDB taxonomy): Bacteria > Pseudomonadota > Gammaproteobacteria > Thiotrichales > Thiotrichaceae > Thiolinea. Next base: position 55,611 of record CALAMO010000045.1, on the reverse strand, counting down.
TTACAGTTTGAACAAGAGGATGCGTGCGAACTGTCGACCTATTGGGCTATTGCTGAGGTGCCGGGCCTGAGTCACCCGCTGTGGCAGACGGCGGGTATGGCGCGCCTACATACCGGTGAAGGTGGGCTAGGGGAGCGCCTGTGCCATGTGTATAACACGCTGCTAGCACAGCATGATTTTGTGCTGCTGCTGGGCATGGACAGCCCACAGAACACGGTGGCGAATTTGTTGGCGGCGGCGGCTTATCTACGCACGCCAGACAGCCTTGTGCTTGGCCCGGCGCATGATGGTGGATTTTATCTGCTGGGTGGCAATACACCTATCGCGCGTGAGCAATGGCTGGCAGTGCCGTATAGCGCCGATGATACCCTGGAGAAACTGCGGGCGCAGATGACCCAACCCGCGCAGCGGATGCATGCTTTGCCGGCCTTAACAGACGTTGATACGCAGGCTGATTTGCAGCGACTGGTGACGGAGATGCCGCCTGCGCCGCTACCGGAGCAGCGTGCCGTGCTGGCGTGGATTCAGCGCGTGGATTCGTGAGATGGATTCGTTATACTAAGCGCGCCGCTAAAACCACTCAGGGTCAGGTGCGCATTTTTACATAATGGATCACTATGAAAGATTACCAGCAAGCTTTTCTCGATTTTGCCCTGCAGCAGGGTGTGCTGCGCTTTGGTGAATTTACCCTTAAATCTGGGCGTAACAGCCCCTACTTTTTTAACTTCGGCGACTTCCAAACCGGCGCGGCGCTGAGTCAGCTCGGGCGCTTCTATGCGCAGGCGATTGTCGATTCTGGCTTGGCGTTCGATATGCTGTTTGGCCCGGCATACAAGGGTATTCCACTGGTGTCTGTGACCGCCCTGGCGCTGTACGAGCAGCATGGGCTTGATTATCCCTATGCGTTTAATCGCAAGGAAGCCAAGGACCATGGCGAAGGCGGCACTATCGTCGGTGCACCGCTGGCGGGCCGCGTACTCATTCTGGATGACTTGATTACGGCGGGCACCGCGATTCGTGAGGCGGCGGCTATGGTACAGCAGCAGGGGGCAAGCGTCGGGGGCGTGTGCATTTGTTTGGATCGGGAGGAGCGGGGCCGAGGCAGTCAGTCAGCAGTGCAGGAAGTGCAGGCCGATTTTGGCGTGCCAGTGTTGAGCGTTGCCGGTTTGGCGGAGGTGATTGCCTTTATACGCGCTTCGTCGCAAGACGCGGCCGTGCTGCGGGCGATTGAGGCCTATCGGGCCGAATACGGCGTGGTGCTGTGATGCTGATTTCACAGACTTTGGCGACTGAGTTAGCCGTTAAGCCGCAGCAGGTCGAGTCCGTTATCGACCTGTTGGACGCGGGTGCTACCGTGCCGTTTATTGCCCGTTACCGGAAAGAAGTTACCGGCGGTTTAGATGATGGTCAGCTGCGTACGTTGCATGAGCGCCTGGGCTATTTGCGTGAGCTAGCCGAGCGCCGCAGCAGTATTCTAAAAGCGATTGCTGAGCAGGGTAAGTTAAGCCCAGCGCTGGAGCAGGCGCTACAGGCTGCCGACACGAAAACCCGGCTAGAAGATTTATACCTGCCGTTTAAACAGAAGCGCCGCACCCGTGGCCAAATTGCACGGGAGGCGGGCATTGAGCCGCTGGCGGATGCTTTACTCAGCGATTCCACCACCGATCCGCTCGCCGCCGCTGCGGCTTATTGCAATCAGGCTGAGGTGTTTAAGGGCGCGTTTGCCGATGTGAAAGGCGTGCTAGAGGGGGCAAAGTTTATTCTGATGGAGCGCTTTGCAGAAGATGCGGCGCTGTTGGGGGAGCTGCGGGCGTTTTTAGTGGCACAGGGCGCGCTGATGGCAACCTTAGTGCCGGATAAAGCGGAGGCTGGCAGTAAGTTCCGAGATTATTTTGCCCACAGTGAAGCGTTTAAAAAAGTGCCTTCCCACCGCGCGCTAGCGATGTTCCGGGGGCGTAATGCTGGGGTATTGCAGCTTAAGCTGGAGGTGGAACATGGCGATACGCATCCCTGTGAGCAGATGATTGCGCATCAGCTCGGTATTCGTCAGCAGGGGCGGGCAGCCGATAGCTGGCTACAAGAGGTGGTGCGCTGGACGTGGAAAGTGAAGCTGCACGCTAAGCTGGAAACCGAGCTGCTTAGTGATCTGCGGCAGCGGGCTGAAGCAGCAGCGATCGAGGTGTTTGGTAATAATCTGAAAGATTTGCTGCTGGCGGCACCGTCGGGCCAGAAAGCCACGCTGGGCTTAGATCCAGGGTTGCGCACCGGGGTGAAAGTGGCGGTGGTGGATGCCACTGGGCAGCTGGTGGCGCACACGGCCATTTTTCCGCACGCGCCGCGTAAGCAGTGGGATGAATCGATTGCCGTGTTGGCGCGACTGGCGCAGCAGCATGCGGTGCAGTTGCTGGCGGTGGGTAATGGGACTGCCTCGCGGGAGACGGATAAGCTGTGCGGTGATCTCATTAAACGTCACCCCGAGCTGAAGTTACAGAAGGTGATGGTTAGCGAAGCGGGGGCGTCGGTGTATTCAGCGTCGGAGCTGGCGGCGCAAGAGTTTCCTGAGTTGGATGTCACAATTCGCGGTGCGGTGTCGATTGCGCGGCGTTTGCAGGATCCGCTGGCGGAGCTGGTTAAAATTGACCCGAAGTCGATTGGGGTTGGTCAGTATCAGCACGATGTGTCACAGCTACAGCTGGCGCGCAATTTGGATGCGGTGGTGGAAGATTGTGTGAACTTGGTCGGGGTAGAAGTGAACACGGCGTCGGCAGCGCTGTTGCGGCGGGTGGCGGGTTTGAATCAGACCGTGGCTGATAATATTGTAGCTTTCCGCAATGAAAAGGGTCGCTTCACCAGCCGCAAGCAGCTGTTGCAGGTGCCGCGCCTAGGGGCAAAGGGTTATGAACAGGCCGCTGGATTTTTGCGGCTGCGTGACGCTGAGAATCCGCTCGATGCATCGGCAGTTCATCCCGAGTCCTACGGTGTGGTAAAGCGTATTGCGCAGGTGACCGGTGTGGATGTGCCGGGCTTAATCGGTAATAGTGCGCGCCTGAGTAGCCTCAATCCGCGTGATTTCGTCGATGCGCAGTTTGGCCTGCCGACGGTGACTGACATTATCGCCGAACTGGATAAACCGGGGCGTGATCCGCGCCCAACGTTTAAAACGGCCAGCTTTAAGGACGGTGTGGAAAAGCTGGCCGACCTCAAACCGGAGATGCGGCTGGAAGGGGTGGTGACTAACGTCACTAATTTTGGTGCCTTTGTCGATATTGGCGTGCATCAGGACGGCCTGGTGCATATCTCCATGCTCACGCATCACTTTGTGAAAGACCCGCATGATGTGGTGAAGGCGGGCGATGTGGTGCAAGTGAAGGTGTTGGAGGTGGATGAGCAGCGTAAGCGCATTGCTCTGACCATGAAGCTGGGCGAGCCAGCCGCAGCGGGTGTTCGGGGGCAGGCCGTCTCAAACCGTAAAGTGGAGCGACAGGCCCCGCACAATAAGGGCCGGCGGCAGGCGCGTTCTGACTCGGCGTCAACACAGGCACAGTCCAAGCGCGCCCATAAGCCTGCGCCGCAGAGCGATAAAACAGCACCGTCGAATAATGCGCTGGCGGAGGCGTTTGCGCGCGCGCAGCGCCAGTCGACTTAGCGGGAGCGACTATCGCCTGAGCGGCTCACGGCGCTAAGACGACTGTTGCTGCTCGATATGCTGATTCAGATCGGCAATTAGGCTGCTGCGGTCATGGCGTAAGTGCCGACACAGCAGTGTATCCGGCAGATTACTCAGCGTGGTTTTGCGGGTGGGCTGGCGCGCCGGTAGCGCGCAGTAATAATGCTCGCCGCTGCGCACGCTGAGGGCGACCACGTCGACGGGCTCGCCAAAATGCAGCTGATAGATCGCATCGGGCAGTTCATCCGCCAGTTGATTTTCCGTCGGGAAGGCGGTTTCAAAGTGGCGGATATGGGTCATATTCTGATAGCTACAGTAGTCGTGCTGTTCGTCGTATAGTTGGTTTCCGACCCAGTCGTAGAAGGCGCTACAGATAATAGCGCCCTGTTCGAGACGGATAATGCCGTAGAAGTAGTGCAGGCGCGTCAGGCCACGCAGTTCTTCATAGGGTTGCACCGCACACCAACCCTGGCCGGTTTTATGAATCAGCGTATCGAGTGAAAGCAGCTTTTCTGCATGCTGCTGGAAGATATTTGGGATTTGCAGAATGCCTCGGCTTTCCAGCGCATAAAGCTGCATTGTGCCCGCATTAATCTGTTCACTCATGTCCAGCGGGCTTAGCTTAGGTAGGATCTCTTCAATGCTACCGCGCAAAAAATTCTCTAGGCAGTGGGTGTAGTTCGCCCGCAGCGTATGCAGCGTTTCCACTGATTTCATCTGCTTGGCCTGTCCCTTGAGTTCGGCCAGTAGTTGGCGCTGTTCGTTCAGCAATTGCTCGGTGTGTTGTAGGTGTTGTGCGTTCGCACTCAGCGCGGGATAGGTGTGCGACCAGATCAGACCAAACAGCGCCAGTGGTACCAGTAAAAGCCAAAGGTTTTTCAGGCTCAGCAAGGCGGCAATGAATAGGCAGAGCAGTAGGCCCGCTAGCAGCGGTGAATTGAGGCTGGCATGATGTTGGTATAGTTCGTGTTTTAGCGTCTCCAGTCGACTGATATGGGCATGCTGGGGTAACCTTTGGGTATCAGGTTGGTAGAAAGTCAACCAGCGGCGCAAATAAGCAGCGTCTTGCCCCTGGGTTTCTGCGGCGGAGTGATAGCCGCAGCCCTCATTAAAAAAGATGGCATAATCCAGTAGTTCAGTGCTTTGGTCTTGCGCTGGGATCAGCGTTATTTCAGCCGTTTCCGCGCTGCTTTGTTCTGTGGCGTCATTGGTGCGTGCCTGCCGGAATAAACGCCGAGCAAAGAAGTTGCTGTAATAGTCAACAAAATTTTGCATGGATACCGCCTTTTATATTGCCCATTTGAACTTAACATGGAACCGTCCTGTGAATCCAATAAGACAATGAAAATGAAGAAAAAATCCCCTTCTGCAAGAAAAATAATCAATGCTGCTGACTGTGCACAGTGCGCGTTGATCGAACGCTTTCTTGATGCCGCCTGGACGGAGCGTGGGTTGGCGCAGAATACGCTGGCGGCTTATGAGCGTGATTTGCGCGCGTTGTGTATTTGGCTAAACACCAGGGAGATTGCGTTGCAACAGGCCGATAAAACCCACTTACTAGCGTATATGGGAGCACGTTATCAGGCCGGGACTAAGCCCGCCAGTGCCGCTCGTCTGTTGTCGAGTATGCGGCGTTTTTACCAGTACTTGCTGCATGAAGGCGTGTTACCGGTTGACCCCACTGCGCTGATTGCTGCGCCGCATCAAGGACGTCTGCTGCCGCAGTCCTTAGCCGAGCAGGAGGTTGAGCAGCTGTTGGCGGAGCCGGACACGGATTCAGCTCTTGGTTTGCGTGATCGTGCCATGCTTGAGCTGCTGTATGCCACTGGCCTGCGCGTCTCTGAATTGACCGGCGTTAAAATCGGCCAGCTGGGGCTGCAACAGGGGATTGTGCGCATTACCGGGAAGGGCGGTAAAGAACGGCTGGTGCCGATGGGTGAAGATGCGCTGGATTGGATTCAGCAGTATTTGGCGCTGGCGCGTCCGGCGTTGATGCAGGGTAAAGCGGCGTGCGATGAGGTGTTTGTGACTCATCGGGGTAAGGGGATGACTCGACAAGCCTTTTGGTATTTGATTAAGCGCCATGCCCAGGCTGCAGGCATTGTTAAAAAGATTTCGCCGCATACGCTGCGTCATGCGTTTGCGACGCACCTGTTAAATCACGGGGCGGACCTGCGCGTGGTGCAGATGCTGCTTGGACACAGCGATTTATCGACTACCCAGATATATACCCATGTGGCGCAGGCGCGCTTGCAGACTTTACACCAGCAGCACCACCCGCGTGGCTAAGCTTGAGGGTATTGGGGACAGGGATGCTGCTCAATTGTTACAGGATGTTAACTCGTGTGCGCTACTGCGCTGTGTTAATTTTATCTTTACTGTTAGCCAGCGGCTATTTTGCAACTAAAATAATGATTGGAATAATCTATGTATAAGAAACTATTATTGGGCCTGTTTGCGAGTGGTATGTTCCTGACGGGTATCGCATCTGCTGACGATGACGCGAACATGAAAGCGCTGGGCGAGAAATTGAGGCCGTTGTTTGGTGGTTTGCCGGAGTCGATTAATAAGACACCAGTCGAAGGGATTTACGAAGCGGTCTTTGGGATGGAGCTGATTTATGTCAGTAAAGACGGTCGTTATTTCTTCAGTGGCGATATGATCGATGGCAGTACGCGCACTAATCTGTCGGAAACGTCGCGCACTGGCGCGCGTAAAACAGAAATGGCCGCGATGGATGCGTCCAATACGGTATCGTTTAAGGCTAAGGGCGAGGAAAAGCATGTCTTATCGGTGTTTACTGATGTGACCTGTCCTTTTTGTAGCAAGTTGCATAATGAGGTGGCGGCGCTGAATGAGCAGGGCGTGACCGTTCAGTATCTGGCTTATCCGCGGGCGGGTGTGGGTTCTGGCAGCTATCAGCAGATGGTTAATATCTGGTGCGCTGAGGATCAGCAGGACGCGATGACGCGCTCAAAGAGCGGCGAACGTTTAGAGGATAAAGCGTGTGACAATCCGGTGGCGAGTCACTTCGCGCTGGGCCAGAAAGTTGGCGTCAGCGGCACACCGGCGCTGGTGACGGAAGATGGCACCTTAATTCCAGGCTTTCGTCCGGCTGAGCAGCTGGTGCAGATGCTGAGTTCAGCGGATGGTCATGCGGCGAAATGATGACGGTCTAGGCCGTTAGCGTTGCATATTATCGCACTGATCGGGGTGGGGTGTTTTTGCAAGGCATCCCACCTTAATTTTGCTTGACACTTAATCAGCTGCCTATTAATATTCGCAGCCTGTTCAGCGGGAATAGCTCAGTGGTAGAGCACAACCTTGCCAAGGTTGGGGTCGCGAGTTCAAATCTCGTTTCCCGCTCCAGATTTTAAAAAGCTCCTCAGACAGGAGCTTTTTTATATTTAGCCAGTTGGCTTTCATGCGGGAATAGCTCAGTGGTAGAGCACAACCTTGCCAAGGTTGGGGTCGCGAGTTCAAATCTCGTTTCCCGCTCCAACATTACATGAAGGCTGATGCAAAATAATGCGTATGCCCGGGTGGCGAAATTGGTAGACGCAAGAGACTTAAAATCTCTCGTTCGTAAGAACGTGCCGGTTCGAGTCCGGCCCCGGGCACCATTTCTTGTTCTAATATCCCCTCAGTTAATCTACAGATCCTGACAAGGACTTCAGGCGTTTTCTCGTCTATGTTCATCTACTTTGTATCAAGTGCATCTACGCTAAACGGGTATACAGCATGTCAGGTCTCATGTGCCATAATTATCTTGATTTCAGATAAGCAGCTCGCCCATGAAAAACACCGGCCTTGACCCCATAGATATTCGAATCCTCAGTGCGCTTCAAAGGCACGGCCAGCTGGGTAAAACCAAACTCTCTGAACAGGTTGCTTTGTCACCCACTGCCTGCTGGGCGCGCCTGACGAAGCTCAAGGCAGCCGGTTTTATTCGTGCTTATCATGCTGACATTGCGCTAGGGCTAATCGGTGATTTCACCCAGGTGATGGTTACGGTTGCGCTGAGCAGCCACCGCAAAACGGATTTTGATCGCTTTGAGGGGCATATCCAGCGCATAGATGAGATCACAGAATGCATAGCCACAGGCGGCGGCATGGACTATGTGCTGAAAGTTTACTGCGCCCGCTTAGCCGATTTTCAGCAGCTCATGGAGTCACTGCTAAACGCTGAACTTAATATTGATCGCTATATGACTTATATCGTCACGCGGCAAATTAAGTCTGCTCAGCCCAACCTGAATAAGCTGATGGCAGACGCGAAAAACGGCTTAGACTAAACGGTCTGCTAGGCTTATAAAAACAGTCCGGCCAGTCTGTCATCGGCAGTTTTTTGGCCCGAATTTTTTTACCCGCAGTGCTACTATTTTCCTAATCCACTCATTCACATCGAGTGGTAGGGCAGCTTTCCAGAGGTGAACATTAATGCAAGCAGAAGACTTTGGCTTCGGCACACAAATCCGTAAATCCCCTTATTTTAATGCGACCGTACGCTGGGGCGCGCAGGCGTTTTCAGTCTACAACCACATGTATATTCCGCGTGATTTTGGTGACCCCGAACAAAATTTTTGGAACCTCGTCAATGACGCGATTTTATGTGATGTGGCGGTGGAGCGGCAGGTAGAAATCACCGGGCCAGATGCGGCAAAGTTCACCCAGATGCTGACCGCCCGCGATCTTTCAGCAATGGCGGTGGGGCAGTGTAAATACATCCTGATCACCAATGCGGACGGCGGCATACTGAATGACCCTATTCTGCTGCGCTTAGCGGAAAATCATTACTGGATTTCATTAGCGGACAGCGATATTTTGCTGTGGGCGCAAGGTGTGGCTGTGCATTCCGGTATGGCGGTCACGATTCGTGAGCCGGACGTTTCGCCGCTGCAATTACAAGGCCCCAAATCGGGTCAGGTCATGCAGGCCTTATTGGGTGATGCCATCATGGACTTACGCTATTACTGGCTGCGTGAGGTTGAGCTGGATGGTATTCCGTTAATCGTCTCGCGTACCGGCTGGTCAAGCGAGTTGGGTTACGAGCTTTACCTGCGCGATGGTTCGCTGGGCGATGCGCTATGGGAGAAGATCATGGCTGTCGGTGCGCCCTTGGGCTTAAAGCCGGGCCACACCTCCTCCATCAGAAGGATTGAAGGCGGGATGCTGTCCTATCATGCTGATGCTGATGCAGACACCAACCCCTATGAGCTGGGTCTGGATCGTCTGATCAATCCTGACATGAAAGCTGATTTTATCGGCAAAGCCGCTCTGCGTCGTATTCGTGACAGCGGCGTTAGTCGCCAGCAGGTAGGCCTGCTCATCGAATCTGCGCCGTTAACAGGGCCAAATACGACGTTCTGGCCGATCAGCAAAGACGGCACGCTCATCGGCAAAGTCACGTCTGCGGTCTACTCGCCACGCCTTGAGGAAAATATTGCGCTGGCGATGGTGGCCACTGATTATGCTGCGCTGGGTACACAGGTCGAAATCAGCATGCCGGGTGGCTCACAAACAGCCACAGTGGTCGAGCGGCCCTTTTACGACCCGAAAAAGCAAATCACAACGGCGTAAACGCGCGCATGGTCGGAGATCTATAGGGTATTCTGCCCAGCGCTGCTATGATCTAGCAAATTGCTGTGCAGGTACATTTTTTTATCAATTAATTGCGAGAAATACGTGTGTTACGATCCTTAGCCTTCAGCCTTGCCCTGTTAATTTTTCTATCTGCTTGCGGTGGTGGCGGTACGAGTAACATTGGCATTGATACCGGTAGCCATGATACTTACACCCCGGTCAGTTTCACGGTAGAGGGTGAAAAAGCCATTATGAAGGGCACGATTGATGCCACGCTTAAAAACACCCTGGACACTATGCTCAGTAATAACCCCGCTGTTAAAACCATTGAAATGCTTGAAGTACCGGGATCTGCAGATGATGAAGCTAACTTGGTAGCCGCTAGGATTATTCGTGCGCGTGCTATCAGTACTCACGTTCCGGCTATGGGTCATATTGCTTCTGGCGGTGTTGATTTCTATCTTGCAGGCGTGATGAGAACCCTCGATGAGGGGGCAAAAGTGGGCGTCCATTCATGGGCCGACGGTGATGGTAAGGCGGGATCAAGCTATCCAACGGATCATACGGATCATAAGCAGTATCTCGATTATTACACTGAGATGGGCATCCCACTTGAATTTTATTGGTTCACACTATCAGCCGCTGCACCGGAAGCTATTCATTATATGACGCCAGAAGAAATCGACCGTTATGGTGTGACAACCAATTGATGGTAATGTTAAATCGCTCTAGCGACAGCTTATAAGAAGAGAGCATTGATCTACCAGCAAAATACAGTTCACACATTGACCGCAGAAACCACCCCGGATTGACACGAGGCAATGCATAAGCTAGTCCAGGATTATCGAGCATTCCACTTAACCCTTAATTTGTGGCAGTGAATGCCGCATATCTTCCACTTATTATGTTAGGATTCAGGTGCTTTATTAATAAATGGAGGAGTTCATGAAAGACTCAAATCTTTCTCACCCGGCGGTAAGCTACAAAGATTTAACCCAATCGGATAAAGATCTGGCGGTTAAACTGGCTAAAAAAGGCATTACGCGCCGTGAAATGATGAAGCTGTCAATGGTGACCGGGGTGTCACTGCTGACGGCTAAGCATTTATTGCTGGACGCCAAGGTGGCGATGGCTTCTGAGCCAAAGAAGGGCGGCACGCTGCGTTTCGCCTCTAATCTACACGGCCCAGATGACAAACAAGATCCCCCACTCTTCACCTCGACGATTGATTATACCCGTGGGCGTGCAGTCTATAACAGCCTGATCCAGCACGCTGATGATCTGGCTCCACAGCCAGAGCTAGCGACCGAATGGTCAGCGAATGCGGACGCAACGGAGTGGACATTTAAGCTGCGCAAGGGCGTGAAGTTCCACGACGGTTCTGATTTTACTGCGGATGATGTGGTGTACAGCATGAATCGCCACCTGGGTGATGACTCAGTGTCGGTGGTTAAAGCGGTGATGAGTTCGGTTAAAGCCTGGGAAAAGACTGGTTCACACGAAGTGAAGGCGGTTATGAACACGCCGAACGCTGACCTGCCGGTTTTGCTGGGGATTTTCCAGAACAAAATCGTGAAGAATGGCAGCAAAGGCGACGGCATGGGTACCGGTCCGTTTACGACCGAATCTTTTGAGCCAGGCGTGAAGTCAGTCCATAAGCGTAATGAAAATTACTGGCGTGAAGGCGCTAATCTGGATGCGATTGAGATTACGGCGATAACCGATCCGGTGGCGCGGGTTAACGCACTGATCGCGGGCGATGTACAGATTGCGACTGTGATTGAGCCCAAGGCATTCCGGCAGGTTGAAGGCGCAGACAATGTGATCCTATCGTCGATTCCGGCGGCGATGCAGCTGGGTATTTGCTGCCTAAAGAATAGTGCGCCGGGCGAAAATAATGACTTTGTCAAGGGTATGCAGTATTTGATGGATCGCGAGCGTGTGGTGAAGCGCATCCTGAAAGGCAAAGGCTCAATCGGTAATGATACGCCGATCTCAGCAGCACACGGCGCAGATTTCTGTTCCGAGCTGCCACAGCGTATGTTTGATCTCGATAAAGCCAAGCATCACTTTAAGAAAGCGGGTGTCGATGGTGCTGAACTATTCGTTGCGCCGGTGACATCTGGGATCGAAGATGCCTGTCTGTTGGCACAGGCGAACGCCGCTAAAATTGGCTTCGACCTACAGCTGAAGAAAGTGCCGACCGATGGCTACTGGGGTGCAGTATGGATGAAGGAGCCGCTGAACGTGGTGACCTGGAACATGCGCCCAACGGCTAACTCACAGATGGCGATTCAGTTTGGCCCCGGTGCTAAGTGGAATGACACCTACTGGAATAATGACCGTATGGGTGAGTTGCTGAAGATGTCGCTGTCTGAGCTTGATCCAGCAAAACGCCATGAAATGTACTGTGAAATGCAGACGCTGATCCATAATAATAGCGGCATGGTGATTCCAGCGTTCTCCAATATCAATGATGGTATTGCGAAGAATGTTATGGGCATGCCTAAAGTGCCGCTGGGACAGGCCGGTGGCTGTGAATGGCCTGAGTTCGCTTGGCTGGCATAAGTAATAGGACTGGCGCTGCTGCGCCATAGTCCGTTCTGACGGCGCGCCATAAACGCGCTGAGCTGATCTTGGGCTAGTCATTGCGGTACAAAAAGCGGATGATGTGAGTGCTGTATCATCCGCTTTTTTTGTGCTCGGAGTTTATGCGCCATGTCCATACATCAGCCTGCTTCCACTGCGCAGCCTGCTCCCCAAGCGGCTCACAGCAACAGTCAACGCAAGCATAAGCCGCGTAAGCTGGGGCTTGCCATCGCGCTGTATTCCAACATCGCTCACATTCTCACGCATATGGTGGTGATTCTGTATGCCACCGCAGTGTTATACCTGCCTGCGACCTTTGGGATGGGCTACGGTGAAATGCTGGGGCTGGCGAGTTTGGGTTTGGTTTTATATGGCGTTGCGGCACTGCCTGCGGGCTGGTTTGGCGATCGCTGGAGTCAGGTCGGCATGATGATTGTATTCTTCGTTGGCGTCGGCGGGGCGACAATGGTCGTGGGGCTAGCCCAAAACACGCTGCAGCTTACGATTGGTCTGTCGCTGATCGGTTTATTTGCAGCGATTTATCATCCGGTGGGCATCGCCTGGCTGATTGCCAGTAGCCGTACCCAGGGGATGACCATGGGGATTAACGGTCTGTGTGGCGGCATCGGTGCAGCACTGGCAGCCCCATTTGTGGGCCTGATGATTGATTATGCTTCGTGGCGCTTTGCGTTCATGGTGCCAGGCCTGTTGAGTGTCGGAGCTGGGTTGATGCTGTACTTGAGCTGGCGGTTTCAGCATGTCACTGATATTAGCGTCGAAGCGGCCCCTAGCGCCGCGCCCACAGCGGGTGCGCGGCGCCGTGTTTTTCTATTGCTGACACTGACGATGGCGAGTACTGGCTTTATCTATGCTGGACTGACGCATACTATGCCCAAACTGTTTGAGCAGGGCCTCAGTGAGCGCTTTGCGACTAGCTATACCGAAATTGGACTTTATGTCGGGGTGATTGTCTTTATCGCATCGCTCCTTAGCCTGCTGGGCGGCTGGCTAGCCGATAAAATATCACCGCGTCGCACTTATATTACGTTTTGGTTGGTTCTCCTGCTGCCGCTGTTTTTTATCGCAGATGCGGTCGATGAGCCGTTGTTGTTGCTATCAGCGTTGGCGTTGGGCGGTATCTCTGGTTTCGCGGCGGCGGAGAATATACTGGTGGCGCGGTACACCCCGTTTGCATGGCGCTCGCTTGCCTATGGGGCTAAGTTTGTGCTGGCGCTCGGCATAGGGGGGCTGACGGTGAAGCTGGCGGGGTCGATGTTTGATGCTGCCGGGAATTTTGCGCTGTTGTATGTGTTCCTCGGGGTGGCAGCGGCCTTGGCGACGGGCTGTGCTTTTTTGCTGCCAGCAGAGCCGGTGCGGGCGGCTAGCGCAGCGCCCGCGCAATAAAATCCTCAGGCACTGAGGTCGGCGCTAGTTCGGCCTCAAACCACTCATCCACCGTAAACTCAAAGCCCATACCGTGCATATAGTTATACATCGCTCGCTTTAAGCCTGCGCCTAACATCGCGTGATCAGCACCCACCGGATCAATAAAGTCGACATCATTTTGTGCAAACGTCGCGCCATCAGACCGAACCAGTTTAATGCGGTATTCATTAGGCGCCAGTCCGACCGGGCTGTGAATCGTGGCGGCAAAGCGGTGCCAGTAGCCGGAGTGAATACAGCCCTGCTGCATCAGCTGGCGCACATATTCCAACGCATCCACGGTTTCGGCCTCGGTTTGCGTTGGAAAGCCATACATCAGATAGGCATGCACCAGAATGCCCGCATCCGCAAAGGCTTTGGTCACCCGCGCGACCTGGGCGACGTCTACGCCCTTTTGCATTAATTTTAGTAAGCGGTCGGAGGCTACTTCCAGCCCGCCACTCACCGCCACACAGCCGGAGGCCGCCAGCAGCTGGCAGCGCTCTGGGGTGAAGGTTTTTTCAAAGCGAATGTTGCCCCACCAGGTCACGGTCAGGCCTTTGGCAATAATCTTTTCGGCGAGCGCAAACATCACTTTGGGCGGCGCGGCCTCATCGACGAAATGAAAGCCGCTCTGTCCGGTTTCTGCTAGCAAGGCCTCCATTCGCTCGATAATAATATCGGCGCCGGCCTCATCATAGCGTCCGATATAATCTAGGCTGACATCACAGAAGCTGCATTTTTTCCAGTAGCAGCCGTGTGCCATGGTTAGTTTATTCCAGCGCGCATCGCTCCAGATGCGGTGCATGGGATTCAGCATCTCACACAGCGACAAATAGGCATCCAGCGGCAGGCCGTCGTACACCGGCGTGCCGATGTCTTTATGCGGAATGTCTGCGAGCTGGTGCTGCTGTTGGTAGTGCAGCTGGCCGTCTCGCTGATAATAAGTGCGCTGTAAAGCGTCTAGGCCGCACTCACCGCGCAGGTGTGCCAACAAACGTAGCAGCGGCTGTTCGCCATCATCCAGCGTGATAAAATCCACGTACTCAAAAATACGTGGGTCGCGCAGGCTGCGCAGTTCGGTATTCACATAACCGCCGCCCAGAATGATCTTGGTGTGCGGTGATAAGGCGCGACAGGTGCGGGCGATGTGCAGAGCACCGAGCAAATTACCGGGAAAAGGCACCGTCAGCCCCAGCACATCGGGCTGGGTGCGAGCTAGATGCTCAGCGACCCGCGCCGCCAGCGTTTGTTCAATTAAGCCGGGTGCTGCCGTCAGTGCGGCGTATAAATCATCAAAACTGCCGTTAGACGCTGCCAGTTTCTCACCGTAGCGCGAGACTTCAAAATGCGGGTCGACACCCTGTTGAATGACCTGCACTAGATCATCAATAAACAATGTCGCCAGGTGCTTGGCTCTATCCTGTGTGCCCAGTTCGCCAAATGCCCAGCTCAGCGCGTCGCCGACCGCTTCATCCAGCCCGGCTAAGCTGTCAAACGCTGGGCCTTCCGGTAGGAAGCGGCGGGTGGCAATACGCAGTGCCAGACTGGGATCTTTACCCTGGAGAAAGCGGATAGCGGGTGCTACGCTGCGTGCATAATCATCGAACTGCGCCAGAAAATGGTAGATCACCTCCGGCAGATCAGCATCCTCTACAGCCGCGTAGTTATCCTCGACCACGCTACGCATCTGTTCCAGTCCGGGGTGCGTGAATAGCTGCAGCAATAACTCAATCGCTAGATCGCACTGTGTGGTCTGATAACCATTTTCGCGCAGAAAACCGGTGAGATACGCCGTCGCCGGGTAGGGCGTATTGAGCTGAGTCATCGGTGGGATGCACAGTAAGATGCGCGGCTTGTGCGCAGTGTCGCACGCGGCGGTAGCTAGATCATTCATGGCAGAGCAGTTTAGCGTCAAAGTGTGCGACTGTCTCTGCTGCACTCGATAATAGCCACTCGCCATATCCAGTCACTATATCCATGAATCTGTCTTTGGTTTTAATGACAGTCCCCATGGAAAATGAGACACTGCTAGCATGATTAAGCAGTTCGCCCTCTGTGCTCTAATAATATCTTTGTGCCTGATTGCTGCCTTTTATGGGTGGTTCCAGGGCGATCTCCTATTGACCGGTCTGTATACGGTGTTGTCCTTGGGGGCGGCTCTGACAGTACCGCTGATCTATCGCTTCGCCGGGTTCTCGCTGGCGGATGATATGGAATGGCTACAGGCCCGCGAGGCGCAGGAACACGGCGAACTGATTGCACGGCTGGGTCAACTCAAAACCGAACTAGCTGGGCTCGATTTAGCAGAAGGCGAGCGGCAGGCACATACCCTGACCGGGATTATTGATGATTACCATGCCGTGGTGGAAACGCGCTTCTTTGGTAAAAAGAACAGCCCGCTTACTTATCTCGGCGCGGCGCGTTCCGTGCAGAAACAGGCCATCCAGAATCTGGCCGACATGGTAACCATTGGACACAGCATGTCCACCATTGCTCATAATAAGCGCGATCCAGCCCTGATCAGCACCAGCGCACAGCAGGAGCGCATGGACAAGCATACCGGCTTATATGCCGAACAGGCGCAGCGCCTCGATGAGCTGCGGGATGAGAATAACAATTTATTTGATGCCCTGACGGATACTGCGGTTGAAGTCGCGAATATACAGTCATTTAGCCAGTTTGACCGCACCGATACGCTGGCGCGATTGGTCGCATTGGCGCAGGTTGCGAAAGGGAGCTAGGGAGTTTCTATGACACGACACAGAAAAAAACGCGGCGCTTCAGGGATTAAAGCGCTGTTTGCACTGCTATGCATTAGTCTATTCTCCGGCACGCTATTACCGGGCTGCGGCTCGAACGTCGACAGCCCAGAAAGTGCCGCCGCAAGAATCAATGCGCTGGTGACGGATACGGTGCAGCCGACCTATGATGAAAATCAGGTGCGCGCGAATATCCAGCTGAGTAAGACGAATCTATTAGCGATGCTGCCCGATCTGCGTGAGTACCCGCTGGCGCTGAATGTGCGTGACGATACGCGCACCGAAGCGGTGGAGATTTTTACCTCTTCTGAAAAAGCCGGCCAGGGCCGCGACGGATTTTATCTGGAGCTGGCGGAGGCGTTTAACCGTGAGCGGCTGACTATTAGCAACGGCAAGCAGGCCAGGGTGGCAATTCGTAAAATGGCTTCCGGTTTAGGCGCACAGTTTATGCTAGCACGACGCTATACCCCGGATGCGTATTCGCCCAGTAATTTCCTGTGGGGCAAGATGCTCAGCGCCAGTGGCATCCCGCTGGAGATGATTGCCGAGCGCACTGCGCCCAATACCGCCGGGATTATCGTTAAAAAATCAAAGATCGACCAGATCACCAGCGACGGCCAGCTCGATATTGCCAAGCTGTTGACTAATGTGAGCAGCGGCCAGTTTGCGATGGGTTATACCAACCCCTATCAGTCCAGTACTGGGCTGAATTTCTTGCTGACGGTGTTGGATGCCTTCGCCCAGGGCGATGAGTCACAGATGCTGTCGCCCGATGTGGCGAGTGCGTTTGAGGCATTTCAGGCCGGTGTGCCGTTTGTGGCGCAGAACACGCTGCAAATGCGCGATGCAGCCCAGGGCAGCGGCGTGTTGGACGCGCTGGTGATGGAGCATCAGTCCTGGGTTAATGTGACGGGTATGGATGACTATACCTTTGTGCCCTTTGGCGTGCGCCATGACAGCCCGCTGTATGCTACGCCAGAAGCCGACCCGGCGGAGCGTGAGGTGTTAAAGCTGTTTGCACAGTTCATTAAAACTCAGCAGCAGGCAGCGAATAGCTTTGGTTTTGGGCGCAATGCAGCGTATGTTGATGCTTATCAGCTGGCCGATGGCTCGCTGCTTGGGCAGGCGCAGAAGCTGTGGAAACAGAAAAAATCAGGGGGGCGTCCGATTGCCGCCGTGTTTGTGGCCGATGTTTCCGGTTCGATGGAAGGGCTACGGATTCGTAATCTGAAAGAGGCGCTGATTGAGTCGGCTGACCTGATTAGCTCGACCAATGCGATTGGCCTCGTCAGTTACAGTGAGCGCGTTAATGTGGATTTGTATATTCGTCCGTTTGATGTGCAGCAGAAAGCCTTGTTCAGCGGTGCGGTCGGACGCTTAACCACTGGGGGTAAGACCGCGACTAATGATGCGGTGCTGGTCGCAGCGAATCAGCTGATTGAATACGGTAAGCAGTATCCCGATCATAAGCGCGTGATCTTCCTGTTATCGGATGGCGAGACGAATCGCGGGCTGGATTTTGACAGCGTGAAAAGTGCGCTGGAATGGTCGGGTATTCCGGTGCACGCGATTGCTTATGAACTGAGTTCACCCCACCTGAAGGATTTAGCCTCGCTGGCTGAGGGGGCGTACGTCGAGTCCTCTGCTGGGTCGGCGGCGTACCGTATCGGTAATTTGCTTAATTCGGAGATGTAGCGCGATGAAGTGGCTGAAGGTGTTTGCGCTGTTCGCCGTGCTGCATATTGTGGGCTGGGCGGCGGCGCATGTTTACCTGAACCAGAACCCGCAGCAGGTGTTAGTCGTGGTCGATACGTCCTTTGCGATGAAGCCTAAGTTCTCAGCGATGCAGGACTGGATTGATACGCACGCCGCAGCGGCGCGCTATCAGGTGGTGACGATCGGAACTGATAAGGCGATGTTGGGGCCGTTGGCTGACCTGAAGTCACGCTCGGTGATTTTCCGCACGGCCTTTGGGCGCATCGTAGCGGAGAACCTGGAACGTTATCGTGGGTTCAAGGCAGATGAGAAGATTTTGCTGTCTGATGGGAAGCTGCAGCCGGATGGGTGGACAGTGGTCGCGTTCTAAGGCGAGCACGACCCTGTCGCGATCGTTACTTATGCTGTGCGAGCATACACTTGCCGAGTTCCCTACCGTACATCCACCACCCGCTGCGCTTTGCCCTGCGACCGTGCCACTTCCCCCTCGGCTTTCACCTTAATCTCCGCGCTAATCCCAATCATCGACTTGATCGACTGTTGTAATGCCTGTGCCGCCTGCGCTCTGGCGATTTGAGACGCCGTGTTATCAGCGATTTCCACGTTCACCGTTAGCCCGGCCATATTGCCGTCCTGATACACTTCCAGCTGGTAATGCGGTGATAGATTTACGGTCTGTAGAATCAGTTCCTCAATCTGCGTGGGGAACACGTTGACGCCCCTAATAATCATCATATCGTCACTGCGCCCGGTGATTTTTTCCATGCGGCGCATATGACAAGCGCTGCCCGGCAGCAGCCGAGTCAGGTCGCGGGTACGATAACGAATAATTGGCAGTGCTTCTTTCACCAGCGTGGTAAACACCAGTTCACCTTCTGTGCCGTCTGCCACCGGCTGTAGCGTCTCAGTATCAACA
The DNA here is from genome assembly GCA_937925855.1 of uncultured Thiotrichaceae bacterium. Lineage (GTDB taxonomy): Bacteria > Pseudomonadota > Gammaproteobacteria > Thiotrichales > Thiotrichaceae > Thiolinea. The sequence continues at coordinate 36,956 of CALAMO010000045.1, read as the reverse complement.
ATTTCAGGGTAGAAACAGTCTTCCCACAGCGTTGGGCCATCTTTTGTGCTAACAAATTCCTGCGCGACACCGGGGCCGAGAATTTCCGACAGGCCATAAATATCGACCGCATCTAGCCCCATGCGCGTTTCAATTTCGGCCCGCATCGCATTGGTCCAAGGTTCTGCCCCAAAAATCGCAACCCGCAGTGAGGATTGGCGCGGATCCAGCCCTTGGCGCTCAAATTCATCGGCGATATTTAGGCAGTACGAGGGCGTGACCATAATAATGTCCGGCTTGAAATCCTGTATCAGCTGCACCTGACGCTCGGTCTGGCCACCGCCAAAAGGGATGACCGTACAGCCCATTTTTTCTGCGCCATAATGTGCGCCTAGGCCGCCGGTAAACAGGCCGTAGCCATAGGCGACATGCACCTTGTCTTTGGCGGTGCCGCCTGCGGCCTGAATCGAGCGCGCGACCAGCTCTGCCCAGCGATCGATGTCACCCTGGCTGTAACCGACGACGGTGGGCTTGCCGGTGGTGCCGCTGGAAGCGTGGATGCGCACGATCTGTTCCATCGGCAGCGCGAAAGTGTTGAAGGGATAATTATCACGCAGGTCTTGCTTGGTGGTATAAGGAAACAGGCTGATGTCACTGCTTTGTTTTAGATCGCTGGGATGTACGCCTGCTGCGTCAAACTTCTGTTTATACATCGGGGAATTGGCATAAGCATGTTGCAGCGTCCACTGCAAGCGTGCCCGCTGGACAGCCTCAATTTCATCGCGGCTAGCCGTCTCAAAATTAGTAATCGTGATTGCTGGAAAGTCTGTCATTTGCCTTTTCCTCTGTTCAACTTAAGCTGTTTTTCTGCTGTGATCGATGCACGTCAGCACCGATTTGCTTCACCTTACACCCGCTCGATAATCATCGCCATTCCCTGGCCAACGCCGATGCACATTGTGCATAGCGCATAGCGTCCCTGCGTCCGTTGTAGCTGATAAGCCGCTGTAGTCACTAGGCGTGCGCCGCTCATGCCCAGCGGGTGGCCAAGTGCAATCGCTCCGCCGTTGGGATTAACGCGCTCATCGTCGTCGGCCAGACCCAGCTCACGCAAGACTGCGAGTCCCTGTGCCGCGAAGGCTTCATTCAGCTCGATAACATCCATTTGCGCCAGCGTTAAGCCGCTCAGTGTCAGCACTTTTTGCGTGGCGGGCACCGGACCAATGCCCATAATACGCGGGGCTACGCCAGCGGCCGCTGTCGCAACAATGCGGGCCAGCGGCGTCAGTGACTGCTGCTGTAGCATTGACTCTGCCGCAATCAGCATGGCGCAGGCCCCATCGTTCACCCCAGAAGCATTACCCGCCGTGACGCAGCCCCCTTGACGAAACGGTGTCGGCAGTGCGGCCAGCTTCTCTAGCGGGCTGAGGCGCAGGTGTTCATCATGCGTAAAAATAAGCGGGTCTTTGTTACGCCGCGGTAGGCTGACTGGGATGATTTCCTGGGCGAGCCGCTCATTTTCTTGTGCGGCGGCGGCTTTTTGCTGGGAGCGCAGCGCAAAGGCGTCCTGGTCGGGGCGTGAAATATTAAAGTCGTGCGCGACGTTTTCCGCCGTTTCTGGCATGGAGTCCGTGCCGTATAATTTGTGCATCTGCTGATTGATGAAGCGCCAGCCGATGGTGGTATCGTAAATTTCTGCCTTACGGCTCCAGGCTGTCCCGGCTTTTGGCATCACCATGGGCGCACGGGTCATGGATTCCGCGCCACCGGCGATAAGCAGCTCAGCTTCTCCGGCTTTTACAGCGCGCGCCGCGATATTGACCGCATCCAGCCCGGAGGCACATAGGCGATTGACGGTTAAGCCGGGGACGCAAATCGGCAGCCCCGCCAGTAGCCCGGCCATGCGTGCCAAATTGCGGTTGTCTTCTCCGGCCTGATTGGCATTGCCGAGCACCACATCATCAACCCGCTGCCAATCTACGCCTGGATTGCGCGCCATGAGGGCGCTGATGGGCAGTGCTGCCAAATCATCAGTACGAATGGGTGCGAGCGCACCGCCAAAGCGACCAATTGGCGTGCGCAGGGGAGAACAAATGAAGGCTTGTTTCATACGGTGTGTTCCGCTGGGTGGGTGTCTACTAAAGCGCCTTTGATTTGATGGGATTTGCCGCGAAAGACCGCCAATAAAACAGCGTCCTGATTATGCACTTCGACATCATAAACACCGGTACGTCCGCTGCGTGAGCGTTGCTGCGCGCGTGCGCTTAGCTGGTCACCGACGTGGGCGGGTGCGAGAAAGTCGATGGTACAACCAGAGGCGACGGTGTTGTGGTTGGTATTATTGCAGGCGTGGGCAAACGCCGTATCGCATAGTGTGAAAATCAGGCCGCCATGACAAATGCCATGCCCGTTGACCATATTTTGGGTAACCTGCATGCTGAGCGTGGCCTCGCCGGGTAGCGATTCAAGCAGGCTTATCCCCAGCCAATTTGAGGCATAATCATTGGCGTGCATGGCCTGACTGCAGGCTTGGGCTAACTGGTGTGGTGTCATTAGTGTCATGGGCGGGCGCGCTATCTTTGCAGGGTTATGGTGCTATGATATATGAAAAATTTGCTGAATTTTACGTTGTGTATCATAATTTTTAGATGACTCAGCCGTCTGCGCAACCGCGCACCCCTTTCAGCGCGCTAGCACGCCTGCTCATTGCAGACTTTGCCGCCGCCCGCCCGCTACACGCTAATTCTCTGTTGGTTACGCTTTATGGCGATACGATTTGCCCGTTTGGCGGCACGCTCTGGCTCGGCAGTTTGATTAAGCTGGTGGAGCCGCTGGGGATTAGTGAGCGTCTGGTGCGCACTTCAGTATACCGTTTGACTGAAAAGCACATCTTAACCTCCCGCCAGCTTGGGCGGCGCAGTTATTACACCCTGACCGGGCGCGGGCTACGGCAGTTTGCCAGCGCCTCCCGCCGTATTTATGCACCGGCACCGCCGCCGTGGCAGGGCGGCTGGCAGCTGGTGATGACGGCGCTGGGGGACCTGGATACAGAGCAGCGGGACGTGGTGCGTAAGGAGTTGGTTTGGCTCGGTTTTAGTCGCTTAGCGGCGGGGGTTTATATCCATCCCACGGCTGATCCTAATGGTGTCCGGCGCATGTTACAGGAGCGCGGCCTGCATGAGCAGGTCGCCCTATTGCAGGGCAGCGTTGATGCCTGCGATACGGCTATTGCTAATCGCTTAATCAGCCGCAGCCTGGAGCAGCAGCAAACAGAGGCGGACTATCGGGCATTCATCGCCTGTTTTGAACCGCTGTTGTTGGCGGTGCAGGCAGCGGCTGTGACAGAAGGTGATAATGTGGCCTTAGAACCTGAGCTTTGTTTTTTGGTGCGTACCCTGCTGATTCATAAATACCGCCATATTCTTCTGCGCGAGGCGGAACGGCCTGCACAGTTACTGCCTGAGGATGCTGCGGGCTGGCGGGCGCGTCATCTGACCCGTGAGCTTTATTTGGCTCTGAGTGCACCTGCTGATGACTATTTTCTCAGTGTGGCTGAGTCCGTGACCGTGCCGTTGTCGCTGCCTGCGGCTGATTATTATGCGCGCTTTGGAGGCATTGGGCCTAATGACAGCGGTGGCAGCGAGTCGCTGCCTGCGGGATAGTGTTTTAATACGGTGGATGAATAGACGAGACCGCGTTTAATGCAGCGGATGTAGCGGGATAATTGCCGTGTTGCGGGCGCTTCGGTAAAGTGAGGTGACGTTATCCTATAACTGCGGTATGGCGGTCATAGGCTAGCTTCTGAATGGATTTTAAAAGGATTAAAGCATGCGTGATTCCATTGATATTCGACTGGACGATCAACACATCGAGCGGACTACGCTGACAGGTGAGGCGCTGCTAAGTGCGGGGCGTCACCTGATTGCTCAACGCCTACTGGAGCAGAATATCGCTGGGGTAGAGCCGTTATCCGCAGAGAATCCGCTGATTTTTTCTGCTGGGCCATTCGCCGGGACAAATTTCTCTAATGCGAACCGCCTGAGCGTGGGTTGTAAAAGCCCACTGACTGGGGGAATTAAGGAAGCTAACAGCGGTGGGACTTTTGCCTTTGCGATGGGGCAGTTACAGATTGCGACCCTAACGCTACACGGTGTGGCGGACGATTGGGTGCTGATCCGCATCACTAAAGACGGTGCGATTAATTTTGTCGACGCGAGTCCTTATCTGGGGCTGGGCAATGTGGAGTGCGCTCGCCGCCTGCATGAACAATACGGCGACAAAATTTCGCTGGCGCTGTGTGGCCCGGTCGGCGAATACCAGGGTTTAATGGCCGGTATCTCGTTTTCGGATACCGATAACCGACCGTCGCGGCTGGCGGCGCGCGGAGGTGTGGGCGCTGTCATGGGTTCGAAAAAAGTGAAAGCTATTGTGATGGACAAGTTGAAGATGCCGCCGCTACATGATCGCAAAAAGGTGATGGGGGCGGTGCGTGAATACGGTAAGCAGCTGGATGCCGGGCCGGTTATTCAGGTGCTGAAGTCGACTGGTACCGCCATGGTGGGTGACATTACTAATTATATGGGCGCGATGCCAGTGCGTAATTTCTCTGCTGGACAGCTGGTGGATCGTGAGCAAGAAACTTTTAAGCTTGGCGGTGATTATATCCGTGAGCTGAATACCGCCCGTGGCGGTGACACCTCGCATGCCTGTATGCCGGGCTGCCTGATTAAATGCAGTAATGTGTATGTGGATGATAGCGGGCGCGAGCTGGTGTCGCCGCTGGAATACGAAACGCTTGGCCTATTGGGCAGTAACTGTGGCTTGACTGACCCGGATGATGTGGCGCGGCTGAATGAGACGGCGAATGATTTAGGCATCGACAGCATTGAGCTCGGGGCGACAATTGGCGTGCTGATGGAAGCGGGTGAGGGTGAGTTCGGCGATGTGGCGTTTATGCAGCGCTGTTTAGATGAGCTGTATACCGACAGTGAACGCGGTCGCTTGCTGGCGCAGGGCACGGCGGCGGTGGGTAAAGCGCTACAGGTTGCGCGCATTCCGGTGATCAAAAATCAGGCCATTAGTGCCTATGATCCGCGCCTGATCGAAGTGACCGGCATCTCGATGATGTTGACGGCGCAGGGCGCTGATCATACTGTCGGCAATGCGCCGACTTTTCCCTGTGAAGGGGAGACGGTAGCAACGCTGGTGGGGGAAAGCTATAAGATGCAGCTTAATAGCGCGGTGGCTGATTCGCTGGGTCTGTGTATCTTCGGGCGTACCGTGACTGATCCGAATTTACAGCTGATTGCGGATGCGATTAACGGTGCTTTTGGTACTGCCATTGCCCCAGCGGCTATTCGCGAACTGGGGGCAGAAGCGCTGCGCCTGGAGAAGGCATTTAACCGATTGGCTGGATTTACGGAGGCAGATGATGAGCTGCCAGCGTTTTTCCATGCGGAGGCCTTACCGCCGAGCGGTAAGACGGCGCGCTTGAACAGCGCTGAGGTGAATCAGGTGATGGCGGGACTGTTATAGCCGTTTGGGGGAGGGATGATTTTTTGGGCTTTATTAATGATTTGATATAACATATCATTTCATGGTTGTTTTAAATCCCACTGAGTCTTTCTCACCTTTACCAAGGATCATTGTTATGAATGCGCTGTTCCGCTTAGCCATCGCACCCTTATTGGTGCTCGGTCTGCTGTTTGCTACTGCACAGGCTAACAGCCTGACGATTACCACGACTTGGGGGCCAACGGCTGAAGTGCCTGATCCTCGGGTCGGTTATAACGGCTGGTTGTCCAACCAAGCCGGTGTGACCGAAACGTTGATGGGGATTGATTATGATTTGAATCTGTACCCGCGCGTGGCAGAAAAGATTGAACAGTCCGATGCGACCACCTGGCGGCTGAGCCTGCGAGACGGCGTACTATTTCACGATGGTACACCGGTCACAGCGCAAGCGGTCGTCGCGGCGATTGCGGGTATTACGACGCCGGGGAATGCCGCTCACAATGCGCGCATTACTAAGTTACTTGACCTGAAAGCCCTCTCTGCTGACGGTGAACTCACGGTGGTCTTTGAAACCAACAGCCCGAATGCTACTTTTCCATGGACGCTGTCAGAACCGGGTATGGCCGTGCTGGGTGTGGCCTCCGCTGAGTTTCCAATCAATGCGACCGGCCCGTATATTTTCCGTGAGGCGATACCAGAACAGCTTTATCGTGCGGTAGCCAACGCCGACTATCGACTTGGCCACCCCGGACTGGACGAAGTGCGCATTGTGATTTCCGGTGATCCCGCGACGGCGGCCCTGGCTTTTGAAGCCGGTGAGGTCGATATGGTGATCAACTATCCTGAGACGGATTTCGCGCGTATCCAAAGCACCGGTGCCGAGGGTTTTAGCGCCCCAACGGCACGTCTGTACTTCTATACCGTCAATGCGGCGAGTGGCCCCATGGCTAATCCGTTGATTCGGCGCGCTGTCTCCCTCGCGCTTGATCGCCAGGGGATTGTCGATGCGGCGCTGTCGGGTGTGGGTGGCGTGCCTGCGGGTACGATTTATCCCACGGGTAAAAGCTGGGCGGCTGATATTCCGGCAGTCTACGATCCGACACAGGCTGAGGCGCTGCTGGCTGAAGCGGGTGCTGTGAAGGTAAACGGTCGCTGGATGCTGGCGGGTAAGCCGTTGGAAATTGATATTGTGACTTATAGCAAGCGTGCTGCACTCGCCCCCACCGCACAGCTGACGCAGGCTTTTCTAAAGGCCATCGGCATTACGGCTCATGTGCGGGTGGGCGAATACGGTGCCAGTAACGATGAGATAGCTAATGGCAGTGCTGACCTCTTTCTCCAGGCTTGGGTGACGACGCCGCAGGGCGATCCGGCGGCGGTGCTGGAGGGGCTGCTGCAATCGGATGGGGGTTCAAACAGCGGCCAATACAGTCATGCCGAACTGGACGCGCTGTTGGTGCAAGGGCGCACCACCTTTGAGCACGCGGCCCGTAAGAAAATTTATGACGCGGTACAGCAAATTGTGGCCGCAGAAGCCGCTCTCATTCCAGTCTTTCACGTTAATCAGGTCAATGTTGCGCGTAAAGGGCTGACAGGCTACGCCGTGCATCCGACTGAGACTTATTGGGTCACGCACGAAACCGCTTGGTCGAAGTGATGCGGCAGAGTCTGCCCCTAGCGCGCCTCCCAGTGCGTCCGTTTGCGCCATGAGTCGTGGGTCATTATTGGTCACTGACTTGAGCGTGCAGCGTTCTGGGCGAGTGCTGCTCCACCCGACGAGCTTACAAATTAGTCGGGGTGAACGCTTGGGTTTGGTCGGCGCGTCCGGTTCGGGTAAATCAACGCTGGGCCATGCGCTGGTCGATACTCTGCGTGCTCAGGGCCGTCGCGTCGCACATGTGCCACAAAGCCCAGACGAGGCGCTTGATCCACTGCGCAGTATGGCCTTTCAGTGGCGTGAGGCCGAACGCGCCTTGGGCTTAGCCCCGGATTATGCGCGCCAGCAGCAGCTCTGCACCGCGCTGCGCATCGCTGTGGATCAGCTGGGTCAACGCCCATGGGGGTGGAGTCGCGGCATGCAGCAGCGCTTTGTGATTGCGCTGGCACTGCTGGGAACGCCTGAACTATTGGTGCTGGATGAACCGACCTCGGCCCTTGATCCGGTGATTGCGGCGCGCACGATGAAGCTGCTGGATAGCGTGCTCGCTCACGGCCAAACCGCCATACTGCTGATCACCCACGATCTGGGGCTTGCCGCCCGCCGCGTGGATCGTTTGCTGGTCATGCATGACGGTCATATTGTTGAAGATGCTGCCACCGCAGCCTTATTGGCTCATCCGCGAACGCCCGCTGCTAGCGCGCTGACTCGCCATCGCAGTTGGCTGACGCTGCCGTGCTAAGTGTGGATCAGGTAACGGTGAAACGCGGGCGGGTGCGGGCACTGGACGACATCTCACTGCGTTTGCCTGCGGGGCAAACGCTCGCTGTGGTCGGGGAAAGCGGGGCCGGTAAGTCGACTCTGATTGCCGCTGTACTCGGCTTAATCGGTCTGGCGAATGGTCGCATCAGCTGGGACGGCGCACCGGTTGCCCACTGCCGCCCCGCACTGGTGATGCAGGAACCGCGGGCCGCCTTCAATCCGCGGCTCAGTATTCGCCAGACGGTGTTGGAGCCGGTGGTTGCGGCGCGCCAGCCGCTGCCAGCAGACCGGTTGGATTACCTGTGTGATCGGCTTGAGCTGTCAACCGAGCTGCTCGCGCGTCGCCCGCATGAAATTTCCATTGGGCAGGCACAGCGCGCCGGTATTCTGCGGGCGCTGCTGAACGCACCGCCGCTGGTGCTGTTTGATGAGCCGCTTTCGGCACTCGATGCGGTCACGCAAAAACATACGGCCCAGCTGATTGCTGACTTACAGGCCGAACACGGTTTTGCGGCGCTGATTGTGACGCATGACCTTGGTTATGCCGCCGCTTATAGTGAGCAGATTGCCGTGCTGCGTGCCGGACGTATTGCCGAGCTTGCGGTAACAGCACGTTTTGTGCGCGCGCCTGCTTCAGACTATGGTCGTACCCTGCGTGCTGCCGCTGTGGCGCTCGGCGCATTGGACGATAGCGCATGATGGCCATTCTCAGTTTAATGTTGCGTGCCGTGGTGGTGCTCTGCGGTGCTGCCATCGCGACCTTTAGCCTGCTATGGCATGCCCCAGGCGATCCCGCGCTGGCGATTGCTATGGCGCGCCATGGCACCATCGTTTCTGAAACCGTGGTGAGCGTAGTGCGCGAACAAGCCGGTCTTAATGTGGGTTTTTGGTCGGCGTTACAGGATTGGGCTGGCCCGTTATTGGTGGGTGATTTCGGTCACTCCTCGGTGACTGGGCGGCCTGTCTTGCCCGATTTGTTAAACGCTATGGGCCACACCATACCCCTAGCGTTGCTGGGCCTAGCCATCGGCCTGGCGATCGCGATATCGTTAGCCATGCTTGCTACGCGACGACCTGGTGGGGGGGTTGATCGCTGTGCCGTCGCGGTAGCTTCGCTGGGGGCAGCTATCCCGGTCTATTGGCTTGGGCTGCTATTGATTCTAGTGTTTGCGGTGCAGCTTTCTTGGTTACCGGCTATGGGCGCGCGCACGCCGTTGCATTTGCTGTTACCGGCATTGACGCTTGGCCTGGGCGTGGCCGCCGCGCTGATGCGTATTATTCGCTCTGGTATTCTGGAAGCGCGCGCGCAGGCGTTCCTACCGGCCCTGGCCCGTCGCGGTGTGACGGCCCGTGCCATCGCCAGTGATCATATTGCCTTGCATGCCGCCATACCAGTGGTGACCGTTTTGGGCCTTGAGCTCGCCTTTTTGCTGGAGGGGGCTGTGATGGTTGAGGTGATTTTTGCTCGCCCCGGCCTGGGTAGCTTTCTGGTTGATGCGATTGCGGCGCGTGATTTCCCTAAAGTGCAAGCCGTGGTGTTGCTGGCAGCTTTATTGTTCGTCACCATTAATCTGCTGATTGATCTTATCTACCGCCTGATTGACCCGCGTATCGGTGCCCGCAGTGCGTAGTGTTAGCGTGCTTGCCGTTGTGTTTATGGTTCTCGCGGTTTTCGGGCCGTGGCTTGCACCCCATGACCCTAGCGCGATTAATATCCCACAGCGCCTGAGTGCGCCCGGCGGTGCGTGGCTGTTAGGCACCGATGCATTGGGGCGTGATATTTTATCGCGGTTATTACACGGCGCGCGCTGGTCGCTGGGGCTGGCGTTTTTGGTGTCGGTTATTGGCCTGTGTATCGGCACTGTGGTTGGGTTGTTGGCTGCTTTGGGTGGGAAGACGCTTGACTGGTTAGTGATGCGCATCACCGATACGTTTTTGGCGTTTCCAGAGCTCTTGGCGGCGGTGGTCATCGCGGGGCTGATGGGAGCAGGCACGACCAGCCTGATTTTTGCGCTTAGCGTCACCGGTTGGATGCGTTACTGCCGTGTTGCCCGGGGCATTGGTTTGACGTTGCAGTCGCGCGGCTATGTGATTCAGGCAAGGCTTGCGGGGTTATCTCCATTGGCGCTGGCGCGCTGGCATTATCTACCGGCCTTGCTGCCATCCCTAGCGGTTGTCTGGACGGGGATGTTTGCGCGCGCCATTTTGGGTATTTCTGCACTGGGTTTTCTGGGCTTTGGTGTGCAGCCACCGCTGCCTGAATGGGGCACAATGCTACTGGATGCGCGCATTCATTTGCGCTCCACTCCGCTTCAGATGGTCTGGCCGGGGCTGGCGGTGGTCGCCTGCGTACTGGCGATTAATCTGGTCGGCGATATGCTGCGCGATGCGCTGGCTCAGGAGGAGCGATCATGACCGTTCGGTGCAAACCACGGCAAGATCTGCCGCGAAATTTACCTCAAACCCACTTGAAACCTAGCTATCTCAAAGCCGATCTCAGATGCGCCCCAGCCGAGCCTTAGCCCCCAATAACCGCCTAAGCGACCATCCTAGCGCCGGGATTGGCCTGCGTTTGCTGTCTGGCCTGTTGATGGCTGGGATGTATGTGAGCGTGAAGTTTGTCAGCGATGCGGTGCCACTCGGTGAAATCGTGTTCTTTCGCTCGTTTTTTGCTTTAATTCCGCTGCTCTTGTTTTTATGGCTGCGGCACGAGTTTCCACAGGGTCTCGCCACCCAGCGCCCATTCGGTCATTTACTGCGCGCTAGCTGTGGTGCGCTTGCGCTGTTTACGGCGTTTGCGGCTCTGGCGCGCTTGAGCATCGCCGAGGCGATATTAATCGCGCAGCTGTCGCCAATGTTGACGGCTATCGCGGCGGTTATATTGCTCTCGGAGCGGCTGACGCGCTGGCGGGTATTGGGCTTAATGCTAGGGTTTGCGGGTGTACTGGCGTTAGTATGGCCTGAGCTTAGCGGGAGTGACCTGGAGTGGGTTAGGTTGGTGGGTATCGGCTTGGGGCTGTTGTCTGCGTTGCTTTCAGCGCTGGCGTTAATCATGGTGCGGTCATTAAGTCGCACGGAAAGTCCGGGGGCTATCGCACTGTATTTCGTGCTAGTGTCAATGTTGGGAGCCTTATGCACGTTGCCCTGGGGCTGGGTTATGCCGTCAGGCGACACCCTGTTGTTTTTAATCGGCGCGGGGCTATTGGGTGGCTGTGCGCATATCGCGATGACCTTGTCGTTTCGCTATGCCGAAGCCTCGCGGCTGGCGCCGTTTGAATACATTGCGCTGCTGTGGCCACTCCTTGCGGATTTGTTGATTTTTCGCCTGCCGCTGAGCACTAGCTTTATGCTGGCGGCTCCTATGGTGCTGCTGGGTGCTGTGGTCGCCGCCCTGGAAGGCCGCAGGAAAGTGTAGATTATCGGAACCTTGTTGGAAGCTGGCTTGGCTGAGAAAGAGGCTGATGGTCTGGTATTCGCTCCCTGGAATAATGTTGAAATACACTTGCAGCCAGTTGGCGGATCAGCCTGCTGTTGAGTTAAGTTCCATGACGAGAATGATTGCAGGGTAAATTGCCCTGTGTTGTAGAACGTGGTGCCATGTTGATGTTAATAAATTTAGGGTATAGTCATGGACAGGACATCTCACTTCACAAAGCGCATCGCCGCACTATTTTTAGCCGTAAGCCTAATGCCCCTATCTCAAGCCAACGCCGTCTCCGAAATCACGCTATTCGATTTCAGCGTTCCCACCCAAATGGACTCATGGAGGATTGTAAACGACGGCGTCATGGGCGGCCTGTCACAAAGCCAGATGCAGCTGAGCACCAATAATACCGCCGTCTTCCGGGGTCAGGTGTCGCTGGATAATAACGGCGGCTTCGCTTCAGTGCGCACGGTGCCAGAGTCCTATAACACGGCTGGGCAAACCGGTCTGCGCCTGCGGGTCAAAGGCGATGGCCGCGATTATCAGCTGAGGCTGCGCACCAATAATCGCTTTGACGGTGCATCCTACGGCTATAAGTTTCCTACAAAGCAGGACGAGTGGACGGTAGTTGAAATCCCCTTTGCACAGACGGTTCCAACGTTTCGTGGCCGAATATTAACGGATTATCCCGCGCTGGACGCGGCACAGCTTAGGCAGGTCGGCTTTCTGATTGGAAATAAAGTGGCTGAGCCATTTCGCTTAGAGATCGATTGGATTAGGGCCTATAAAAACCCCTGATCGGATCACGGCGAGCCTCAGGCGTTCAAATACCCTTCCAGAACGTTCACCGTATTAATGCCCACCGCATCAATGGCGTAGCCACCTTCCATAATAAACACAGTCGGTAGGTTTAGGGCGGCGATTTCTGCCCCGGCCTGTAGAAAACTTTCTGATTCAAGTTTGAAAAAACTAATTGGGTCTGCTTTGAATGCATCCACGCCCAGCGACACGACTAGCGCTTCTGCACCAAACTGCTTAATGCGTTTAAGCGCTGCGCGCAGTGCTTCTGCCCATTCGGCGTAGGCTGTCCCCGGTCGCATTGGGTAGTTTGCGGTCATATCGGCTCCCGCTCCGGTTCCGACTTCATCGGCATAGCCGGTAAAGTAGGGGAAAGCATCTTCTGGGTGACCGTGGAGTGAGGCAAAAAACACATCGTCGCGCGCATAAAAAATATCCTGGGTACCGTTGCCGTGGTGAAAATCGATGTCCAGCACCGCCACTTTAGCCGTCCCCTCCATACAGAACATTTCTGCTGCGACGGCGGCATTGTTGATAAAGCAATAGCCACCGAATAAATCAGCGGCGGCATGATGCCCCGGTGGACGACACAGCGCAAACGCCGCCTGTGCACCGCCTGCGACTTGGCGCTGTGCGGCTTGGGCGGAAGCGCAGGAGGATTGCACGGCTTCCCAGGTTCCGGCGGTAATCGCGGTCTCTGCCGCCAGCGCATAAAAACCGGCTTTACCGTCGATGTTATTCGGTGGGCGCTGATCCTGCATGCGGCGCACTGGAAATGAGGTCGGGATAAGCTCACCGGCATAACCTTCGGCCTGCCATTCCTCCCAGGCGTGTGCGAGAAAATCCAGAAAACGCGGATCGTGCAGGCGCTGAATGGGTGTAAAGTCAACGGCGTCTGGCGTGATGACGTCTTTGAACTGGCGTTCCTGTAGGCGGCGTAGAATATATTCTACCCGTGAGGGACGTTCAAACGGTGTTACCAGTTCGCCGCCGGATAACTCGCCCTGTGGAAAGTGCAGGCGGTGTGATTCACTAAAAAAAGTTTGCATCTTGCGGCTCCTGAGTGGCTGGGTATTAGCGTTGTGGATTAAACCGTTACGTCCATCGAACTGAGCTGTTCGGCCCCGAACACGCGCAGGTAGCGGTCAATCGCGCTTTGTGGCCCGGTCGCTTTCATCAAATTATCCGACAGCTTCACCGTTGGATTGCCGTCGGCAGCGGTCACTTTACACACCAGTGAAAATGCTTTCAGCCCGGCATTAGGGTAGGGCGCACAGTCGCGAAAATCATTGGTCAAATTTGTGCCCCAACCAAAGCTGGTTCTGACCCGGCCATGAAAATGGTGGTAAGTCGCTTCAATGGTATCGATATCCAGCCCATCGGAGAAGACGATGAGTTTCTGCCGTGGGTCCTGCCCCATTTTCTGCCACCAGGCGATGATCTCCTCACCACCTTCAATCGGCTGTTTGGAGTCAATGCGAAAGCCACTCCACTGCGCAACCCAGTCTGGCGCATCGCGCAGGAAACGGGTGGTGCCGTAGGTGTCCGGCAAGACGATGAGCAGATTGCCATCATAGGTTTGTTGCCATTTCTCCAGCACATGATACGGTGCCAGCCGCAGGGCCGCATCGTCCTGGGCGAGTGCCGCCGCGACCATCGGCAGTTCATGCGCATTGGTGCCGATGGCCTCCAGGTCGTGATCCATCGCCAAGAGCACATTACTGGTGCCGATAAAATTATCGCCGAGTCCTTCCTTCAGCGCGTTAACACACCAGCGCTGCCACAAAAAGCTGTGCCGTCGCCGCGTCCCAAAATCAGCAATTCTCAGCTCGGGCAGCTGCGCTAGCCGTAAAACCTTTTCCCACATCTTGGCCTTGGCGCGCGCGTAGGTGACATCAATCTCAAAGCGCCCCAGGCCGCTCATGGCGGAGCGCGAGCGCAGTTCGCTGATAATCGCCAATAGCGGGATTTCCCACAGCGTGACTTCGGCCCAGCTGCCGTGAATATCGATTTGATACTGGCCGTCCTGTTGGCTGAGTTCAAAATCGGGCAGCTGATAATCGCGCAGCCAGTGCAGAAAGTCTGGGCTAAACAGACGTTCCTTGCCGTAAAAGGTATTACCCGCCAGCCAGATATTTTCCTTCTTCGTCAGGCGCAAGGTGCGGGCATGTTCCAGCTGTTCTCTGAGTTCGGTGGCATCGATCTCATCGGCCAGCCGCACGCGCGTACTGCGGTTAATCAGCGAGAAGGTAACTGGAATAGTGCACCATTCCTGCCAGATGGTTTGTAACATGAGTAGCTTGTATACATCGGTGTCGAGGACGCTGCGGACGATGGGATCTTGTTTGAAACTGTGGTCGTAGACCCGTTTGGCAATGTCGATATGGAGCATATTAATCCGATTATTGTGCGCGAAGGTGCTTAGCATAGCATTAAGAATAGGTCAGTGGGATGGGTGCAATCCAGCTAAGCGACTGGTACCGCTGCGCAATAGCGCGTAATCTTGCAGGCCCTGATGGCTGTCGTGAGCTAATTTATGCTGCTCTATATCGTCAATATTATCGCGCCTGTGTTTCTGGTGATTGCTGCGGGTTATCTGGCGGCAAGGCAGCAGCTGTTTAGCGCGGCGATGATTGACGCGCTGATGCGCTTTGCGCTGTTGATTGCGGTGCCCTGCCTGTTGTTCCGGGCGATTGCGCAAATGGATTTGGGGGCGGCGTTTGACTGGCGCTTGCTGCTGGCGTTTCTAGGCGCGGCGGGGCTGTGTTTTGCGCTTGTTGGCTTGCTGGCACATAAGTTTTTTGCGCGCCCACCGGGTGAAGCGGTTGCGGTCGGTTTTACCGGCTTATTTTCAAATTTGGTGTTATTGGGCCTACCTATTTCGGCGCGTGCCTGGAACGAGGATCAGATCGCACCGCTCTATGCGCTGGTGTCGGTGCATGCGCCGTTTTGTTATTTGCTGGGCATTAGCACCATGGAATGGCTGCGTTCAGATGGGCGTTCGTGGTCGGAGACGACGGTGGTAGTGGTGAAGGCGATGTTTCGCAATAGCCTGATGATTGGGATTGGACTGGGTTTTCTGGCTAATTTTAGCGGTATAGCGCTGCCGGTAGTGGTGGTGGATGCTGTTGATTTGCTGGCACGGGCGGCGCTGCCGATAGCGCTGTTTGCGCTGGGGGGAGCGTTAACGCGCTACCGCTTTTCCGAACGGCTGGCGGAGGTGGGGATGGTGTCGGCGGTGTCGCTGCTGCTGCATCCGCTGTTGACGCTATTATTTTGCACGCTGCTTGGGGTGGAACCGGCGTTGACGGCGCTGATTGTGTTGATGGCGGCGATGCCCTCAGGCTTGAATGGCTATCTATTTGCCAGCCTTTATCAGCGTGGTCAGGGCACAGCAGCGAGCGTGGTGCTGTTGGCGACCTTATTAGCGGTGTTGAGCCTGAGTGTTTGGCTGTGGTGGCTGACCGCTACGCTTCCTGTTGGGTGAGCACATTATCATGACTCAATCTATGCCACGCACACGTCTACCCGGCACCCCCGAACCCCAGCAATACTTCCAGGGTAGCGAAGGCAATAGGCTTGCGGCTGATGTTTGGGGTGAGCCTGCTCAGCCTGCTGTGCTCTTATTGCACGGTGGTGGCCAGACCCGGCACGCCTGGAAAGGGGCGGGGGAGCAGCTGGGTCGGGCCGGTTTTTATACGCTGGCGCTGGATTTGCGCGGCCACGGTGACTCCGATTGGATAAACGACAGCGCCGGGTATACCGAAGCGCATATTGCGGCTGATCTGGCCTGCGTGCTGGCGCAGGGCGATCTCAGGCAGCCGGTGCTGGTTGGGGCTTCGCTTGGCGGTTTAGCGGCGCTCAGCGCGATTGGGCAGGGCATCGTCGATGCGCGCGCGCTGGTGCTGGTTGATATTGTGCCAGGGTTTGAGGCTGAGGGCGCGCGCCGCGTCTTGCAGTTTATGGCGCTGGGTAAACAGGGTTTTGCATCACTGGCTGAGGTGTCAGCGGCTATCGCACGCTACCAACCGCAGCGCAAGACCAAGCACAATGCCGATGGGCTGGCGAAAAATATCCGGCGGGGTGAGGATGGTCGCTATTACTGGCACTGGGACCCCGCATTTTTACAGCGCTCTGAGCGTGATTATCAAACGGTGCAGGCCGGTTTACACCGCTATGCACAGGCACTCACGCTGCCGACGCTGCTGGTGCGCGGTGGGCTTTCAGATTTGTTGACCGATGAGAGTACAGCGGAATTTTTACAGGCCTGCCCGCATGCGGAATACGCTCACATCAGCGATGCGGCGCATATGGTCGCCGGAGACCGGAACGATATATTCACCGGGGCCGTGGTCAGTTTTTTGCAGCGGCTGCACTCGCGTTAGGGACGTTTGCGCTGTACGGCTGCGCGGCGTGCCAACACGTCCGCTAATTTGGCTTCATCGATACTTCGGCCATTGGCAGAGTGAATTAAGTCATCGATGCGGTCTTCGCCCCAAAATATCTGCCCGTCGAGCTGAAACGTCGGCACGCCAAAAATACCCCGTTGTGCCGCTGCGGCGGTGGTGTCGATCAGCGTTTGTTTAAGGGTGGCATCCTGCGCCTGTGCTAATGCCCAGTCCGCATCTAGACCACAGCGTGTAATCACTGTGTGCACCTGATCGATTTGACTAATATCTAGGCCCTTTTCCCAGGCGGCAGCGCATAGCGCAATCGCCAGCCGCAGGCGCTGCGTAGGCTCGCTAAACGCAGTACACACGCGCAGGGCCAGCAGCGGATTAAAGGGATGTTGGGGTGGGCATTCGGCCTGTAAACCCAAGCGGTCAGCGCGGCGTAGGACATCGCGAAAGATATAGGCGCGTTTCGCGGGAATTTCTGCTGGTCCGAGGTTGCCGTGGGCGTTTAACAGCCCGGCAAACAAGACGGGGTGCGCAATTAGTGTGCGGCCAGTTTTTGCCTGTAGCGTGGCTAAGCGCGTGCACGCTAGCCAGGCATAGGGGCTGATTGGATCGAAGTAAAAATCAATGGTGCCGGATGTTGTGGTCATGATTTGCGTCTGCGGTGTTTGGGATCATCGGTACAACCTGCGAATTTTCGGGTCAACTTGTTGGTGTTTGGAGTGCGCCTGTCAGGGTCATGGCGGCGACTGCGTAATCGCCGCGACGGCCTGTTCGACGGCGTACAGTGCGCCTTCAATATAGCCTGCTTCTTGCTGTGCGACTTCCGTGGCGGCAAAGCTTAGTCGCAGCTCATTTAATTCAGCGGCATAGGGTTTAAGATTAATGTCGGGGTGGCGCCGTGCTTCGGTGAGGTCATCGTCGGTGCACAGCCAAGCTTCAGTGGCCCAGTCCTGTAAGTAGGTCGCGCTGGCCTGTGCTGCTGCCGGACCAAACAGCTGCGCGAGCTGTTGTAGGCAGCCTTGGCGCAGTGCATCTGGACTTATTTGGCTGCGCTGTGCGGCGGGTACGCCGATGAAACCAAATAGGGCAAAGCCCGCGTCCTCTGCGGCGGAGGCATCGTGGATCTCAGTCATTGGCCCGATTCGGCTAAAGACTTGTCCGGCTAACCCGGCCTCGCGCCAGAACGCCTGTTCATAGCTAGCAACAAATTTGGCCTGGGCGGCCATCCAGGTTTGCTGTTGGCGCAGTGCGCGCTGTAAGGGTGGGCTTAATAAGGCAGCCAGATTGGTGCGCTGTAACAGTACGCGGGGCGGCGCGGCTAATAGTAGATGATGACCGTGGTATGTGTCCTGCGGATTGGCTGTGTCGCCCGCTACCTGCCAGCCGTTTGGTGTACGCTGAAGCTGGGTGATCGGGTGGCCGAGGTGTAACTGGCTTGGGTCGAGGCGTGCCGCTAGCGCGGCTGGAATGGCAGCCGTTCCGCCTGCTACCCGATAGGATAGGCCGGGCATGCCCGCAAAGCGCTCTGCGGGCGTGTCAGGAGCGGTTTGATATAAGGCATCTCCCGCGACATATTGGCTAAAGTGGCCGAGGCCTAGCTGAGTTAGCAGCGCCGGTACTTTGCTCTGATGCGGCCAGAACCAAGCCGCACCTAAATCAATGCCGGGCACCGTCGCTGTGGCAGGAGAAGAACGCAAACGCCCACCGAGGTGGGTGCTGGCTTCGTACAGTTGATAGCTGAGGCCGTTTTGCTGGAGCAGGGTTGCTGCGTATAAACCGGATAGCCCGGCGCCAATGATAATGACATCTACGGTCTGCATGCTTTTTGTCCAGAACGAGTGGCCGCACGCACGGTTAAATTACAAAAGTATAATTCGCCGCTAAGTAACCCTCTGCGGTTTGCTGAGGGGCGATTTGGAGTGGATCACGGCTAGCAAACCCGCTCGAACCGCTATTGCTTTCCAGGTAGAGCTGTGTTGTCAGTTGCTCCTGATGATTATGCCAGAGTTTGACGTGGATATGCGGCGGGCGTCCGGTGTACGGCACGGGGTACAGCGTACTGAAGCTATAATAGCCCTGTGCGTCGGTGATCTGTGCGCCGTAGCCCGCGAAGCGGCGGTCAAATTGTTGTGTATTAGGCTGGCGCGGGTGGTCGTAGCGGCCTGCACCATCGCACTGCCAAATTTCGATCTTAGCATTGACCAGGGGCTGGCCCTGCTGATTCAGTATCCGGCCACTTAATAACAGGGTCTCATGCGCCGGGATTTGCGCACTCAGAATCAGGCTGCGGCGCAGTGGGATTGTGGTGACTGGGTAGAACGGGCCTTCCTGATCCGCGGGAGTGGGCCTACGGGCGGCGGCGAATATGGGAAGGGGTAGAGCGCTGAGGCTGCTTAGGCCCAGAAATGTACGGCGTTTCATAATGTGTCCTTTAAGCCAATAATTCTATCCAATGCTTTACTGGTACTTGCGCCTGCGTTGCCAGGTGCAGCTGACAGCCAATATTCGCCGTCACAATTTGCTGTGGTGCATCTACTGTCAGCGCCTGCAACTTTTTAGTTAACAGCGCTTTACTGGTTTTGGGCTGCAAAACTGAGTAGGTTCCAGCCGAACCGCAGCATAAATGCTTATCTTTGGTTTGTGTCAGTGGCACGCCCGCCTGCTGTAGAATTTTCTCTACCTTGCCGCTGAGTTGTAGGCCGTGTTGCAGGGTACATGGGCAGTGGAATGCTGTGCGGGTGGCCGTATCGGCTTGCAGCAGGCTTAAATCCTCATCTAGCAGGACCTCGCTTAGGTCGCGGCTGAGTTCTGATACGCGCTGCGCTTTAGCTGCATAATCTGGGTCATGTGCTAGCAGCTCGCCGTATTCCTGCACCATTACGCCACAGCCAGAGGCCGTCATCACCAGGGCCTCAGCACCCGCTTCAATCGCAGGCCACCAGGCATCAATATTCTTCCGCATCGCCTTCAGGCCCGCCGCATGCGCGGAGAGATGATAATCCACTGCGCCACAGCAGCCCGCATTGGGTGCTTCCACTAGGGTAATACCCAGCTTATCCAGCACGCGCGCGGTGGCTGCATTGGTATTGGGGGCGGCCACACCCTGGGCGCAGCCACGTAGCGCGAGCATGCGGCGTGGGTGGCTATGCGCAGGCCAAGGCGAGGCTGTCGCTTTGGCGGGGACTTTGGCTTTGAGGGCGGCGGGCAATACTGGGCGACACAGCTGGCCTATTTTGAGCAGCGCCCCAAAGCGTTTTTCATACGGTACGATTTGGCGCAGTGCGTGGCGCTGTAAGCTCGCCAGCGGGCTGCGCGGCACGCGGTCTTCTGTCATCTTGCGGCCAATATCGACCAGTCGCCCATAGCGTACGCCGGAGGGACAGGTGGTCTCACAGCTGCGACAGGTTAGACAGCGATCTAAATGTTGCTGTGTGCTCGCACTGACGGCGTTGTTTTCCAGCAGCTGCTTAATCAGATAAATACGGCCGCGTGGCCCGTCGCGCTCGTCGTGGAAATGCTGATAGGTCGGGCAGGTCGCGGTACAAAAACCGCAGTGGACGCAGGCCTGAATAATCGCTTTTGCTTCTTCGGCCTCCGGCGTGCCGACGAGCTGTGGATGCAGTTCAGTATGCATAATGACTGCCAGCAGAGCGGGTGAAAAGGGCGGGCATCAATCGAGAATCAAGCATGGGACAACTCCTTATAACCAGCTAAACAGCCGACCGGGATTAAAAATACCCCGTGGATCGAGGGCGGCCTTAACGTTTTGTTGGATGCGGCGCAGGGCTGGATGGGTCATCAGCATTCGTTCCTCTGTACCGTCGCTGCTTTCATAGAGACAGACTTCACCGCCGGACGCCTGCGCATGTTCGCCTAGCGTCTCCAGGTCATATTCGCCGCTGATCCAACGCTGCGCACCGCCCCAGTTAACCAGCCAGCGCTCGCCGGTGAGAAATGGCCCGGTGCGTGGATTGATGGAGAAGCGCCAGAGTTTAGGGCTGCCGCTGTGTCCAGCGGGCTGGCGGTGAAAGTCCAACTCATGTTCGCGCAGCTGCTGCCAGAATTGCGTGCCCTGCTCGGGTTCTATGGCGGTGGTCTGATAAGCCTCTTGCCACTGGCGGGTGCTGGCCGCCACCGCCTGCTGGGAACCTTGTAGGCGCAGATAAAGCGTATCGTCGACCCATGTCATACCCGTCAACGGCTTGGTGCTGCTCGCCAGCTGCTGGCTGAGTGTGTGCCCATCAAAAATATCGCAGGTCTTAATCAGTGTCTGGCTATAATCTGGCTGTGGCAGCACTTTAACGCTAATTTCAGTCAAGACGCCCAGCGTGCCCATGGCACCGGCCTGGAGGCGCGACACGTCATAACCGGCGACGTTTTTCATCACCTGTCCACCAAAGCGCAGGTGCTCACCCCGCCCATTAATCAAGCGTACTCCCAGGACATGATCACGCAGTGAGCCGTACCAAGGCCGCGCTGGGCCAGACTGGTGTGTGGCGAGTGAGCCGCCCAGTGTCGCCTGTCCGCCAAAGCGCCGTGGATCACAGGCCAGCATTTGCCCGTGTTCAGCCAGCGCGGCGTCAATCTCCGCCAGTGTGGTGCCGGCCCGTGCGGTCATCACCAGCTCGCCCGGCTCATAGTTAACAATCCCGCTGTGTGCGTGCAGGTCGAGTGGGACGCTGTCCGCCGCACTGGCTCGGCCCAGTGCCGTCTTAGTGCGGTTACCTCTAATATCAAGCGTGCTGTGTTCTGCCAGGGCGGTCTGTACCTGTTCGAGCAGCTGCGTGCTTATATCAGGCATGCTTATGGCCTCCCTGTACCGCATCAGCGTTTTGTTTTAGCGTGCGGTATTCCTGACAGCGCTTCAGCGTCGGGATGCCTTTACCGGGGTTGAGTGTGCCTTTGGGATCAAACGCAAATTTAAGCGCGTGGAACTGGCTGATTTCCGCATCATTAAATTGCGCAGGCATCTGTCGCAGTTTTTCCAGCCCAACGCCATGTTCGCCGGTAATATTACCGCCGACGGCGACACAAAGCTCAAGAATGCGCCCGCCAAATTCCTCAGTTTTCTCAAACTCGCCGTCGATGCTGCTATCAAACAGGATCAGCGGATGTAAATTGCCATCGCCCGCGTGAAACACATTGGCTACGCGCAGGCCGTATTCTGTGGACATGCGATTAATCTCAGTTAACACATGCGCCAGCTGGCCCCGGGGGATGGTGCCGTCCATGCAGTAATAATCCGGCGACAAGCGCCCGACTGCGGGGAAAGCTGATTTGCGGCCTTTCCACAGTAACAGGCGTTCTGCCTCGCTTTGTGAGACGCGGATACTGGTGGCCCCCAGCTCATTGAAAATGGCGGTGACGCTGTCGACATATTCCGCTACTTCTTCTACGCTGCCGTCAAGCTCACACAGCAATAATGCTTCCGCTGCAACTGGGTATCCGGCCTGTGCAAATGCCTCCGCTGCTTCTATGGCAAAGCTATCCATCATTTCCATGCCGCCGGGGATAATGCCGCGAGCAATCACTTCGCCCACCGCATCGCCCGCTGCTTTTACCGACGCAAACCCGGCCAGAATAACCTGGGCGCATTCGGGTGTCGGCAGCAGGCGGACTGTGATTTCAGTGATAATACCCAGCAAACCCTCTGAGCCGTGAATTAGGGCGAGTAAATCTGCGCCGTAGCCGTCCAGGCCTTCATTACCGAGGGTTAGCGCTTCGCCCTCAACGGTGAGCAGTTTGACCTGCACGACATTATGCACGGTGAGGCCGTATTTTAGACAGTGTACGCCCCCGGCATTTTCCGAGACGTTGCCGCCAATCGAACAGGCGATTTGTGAGGAGGGGTCGGGCGCGTAATATAAGCCATATTCAGCCGCCGCTTCACTAATCGCCAGATTGCGTACGCCGGGCTGCAACCGAGCGAGGCGCGCTGCGCTGTCGATTTCTAGAATTTCACTGAACTTCGCCATGGACAGCAGGACGCCATATTGATTAGGCGTTGCCCCGGCACACAGGCCGGTGCCTGCACCCCGCGCTACCACGGGGACATTATGTTGGTGACAGAGTTGCAGCACCTGCTGCACCTGTTCTGTGTTTTCCGGCAGCACAGTGAGCATCGGCATTTCACAGTAGGCGGCCAGCCCATCACATTCATACACGCGCTGCGTTTCCGCATCGCTAATCACGTATTCTGCATCGATAAAACGGCGGAAGGCGGCGGCCAAATCCTGCTGTGTGATGGCGATGTCTGTGGTGGGGGCGTTTCCGGTCATAATGCTGTCCTATTGCTCGTAGTTAAGACGTTACAAGGTTGTGGCGGCCTTGTCTATTGCCGTTATTTTCTTTGGTAATCCTAATCGCTAATGCAGCTGGACTGGGTTTATTATACAGTCTAAAGCGTTGAGTCCAGCTAACTAATGAGGTGTTCCGTATGACTGTTGCCGCCGTCCCCTTTCCTGCGATGCCGCCCGCAGGCTATGTTTGGTTTGAGGATGAACCGGTGTTTGATCCCGCCAAACACCTCGCGCTGGAAATGCCGAACACGATTCGCTATCTCGATGAGTTTGGCTACGCCGCAGAGGAAATCAAAACCAAAGCTTCGCGGGTGGCGGTGTCCTCACCGTTTCGTGTGCTCTCCGCCGAGGGTGCGGCGGTGCTACTGGCTAGTGCTCGCCGCCTGCGCCAGCATGCGATTTCCTGTGAGCGGATTGAGAATATGGTGCGTGGCGGTTGTTATCGCTCGCGCTTTCTGCGTGATCTGTGTATTGACCCGTCGCTGACCCAGCTTATGTGTGATATTTACCAAACGGATGTCGCGCCGCATACCATGCCGCTGCACCTCGGCCATATGAATTTTACCCCAGAGGATTTATCCAAAGCGGTGGATAAATGGCACCACGATACGTTGCCGCTGGATTTTGTCATGATGGTGACAGACCCGACCCAACTCAGTGGCGGGCAGTTCGAATATTTTGTCGGTACCAAGCATGAGATGGCGCTGCTGGCTCAGGCCGGTAAAACGCCGCCGCCAGCACGGGTTGCAGCGCCAGCGTTTATGGGGCCGGGCTATGCGATTGCCTTACATGGCGATATGGTCGTGCATCGCGGGGCCAAGCTGAATGCACCCGGCGAGCGTATCAGCATGGTGAATGGCTATGTGTCCACTAATACGGCGCTAGACGATCAGCATCGGCATAAGGATTTAACGCTGGTGGATGACCCTGAAGCGCTGTATGCGGAGTGGGCTAAGCACAGTGCGTGGCGCGCCAAGGAGCGCTTGGCGACTTTGGTGCATGAGATGGCCTTTACCGCCGACCGACAGGCTGCCGCTGACCAGCTAGAAGAGGCAGTGCGCGATGTGATGCAAACCATCGCCGAAATGCGCGATGAGCGCCCGCATGATATGCACCATTATGAGCGCGCCTGATTAGCCATAGACCTGACACAATCTCAATCCGTTCGCCATCTGGTTTATGCGCCAAAAAGCTCTGTGCCCGCGTCTCGCCCTGCGTGATTTTAAGATGTTCTATCTCAAGTGCTGCCAGCGGTTAATCCTAGCGTATGCACGATCATTGCATCTGGTGATTGTGCCCTTCCATCATCACAGTGATAACACCCACCGCTACAATTTTTTAAGTTGTTTACCGTAATAAGAGAACTGGGTTTCCCCCAAACTCATTGATTAATAATGATAAAATTAGTTAATGGTCCATTAATTATTTTATTGCTTTTTGTGGTTAAAACGAGGGTGCTATGAAATTTTTCAATAAGTTATTTTTAAGCAAATTTTTGCTTTTTTCGCTTGTTCTTTTACCTTTGCAGGCGGTGAAAAGTGAGGATGTTGGGGGGGTTGTATTAAGTTTTGACGACACTTATGTCGATCATTGGTACGACTATTTTGGCAAGCGCACTGACAACGCTGAGGTTAAGGCAACGTTCTTTGTGAGCCATTGGCATACGCTCTCTGATGATGAGATCAAAAAACTACGCCGCCTGCGTGCTATGGGCCACGAAATAGGTAATCACACCTACAGTCATAAAGGAGTAGCCGGTGATTACAACTTTGATCCCGGTCGCATCCAAGAATATTTGGATGATCAAATTATACCCTCAATAGCCAATATGGCGGCTGACGGCTTTCATCCGGTCAGTTTTTCCTATCCGTCGGGTGAGCGCAACGAAACTTATGATGCGGCGGTGCGGCGGTATTTCCCTTATCTGAGAACTACCTTTGCCGATGAAAACAAAAAGATGTTTCAAATGGATGATATTTACCATGGGCCAAACAGTGAATACCAAGTCCTAGCAGGCGACGGTGTTGATAATTCCTATGGCAATCCAATATCCGAAATTGAATCGGCTTTCATGCGCGCCAAAACTAAGAATGAAGTTGTTATTCTGTATGCACACAGAATTTTAGAGAATAAAGGCCCTGATTCAGATCATCGTTTTGGTATCAGGAAGCAGAAACTCAACCGTATCATTACGGCTGCAAAGGACATGGGGCTAAAATTTTATACTTTCGCAGAAGCCTGGCAGCTTGGTAATAAGCGTGAGGCCAGCACTGATGTCAATGCCACTGTCCGTGGTAATAAGGTTGCAGTCAGCTGGAACAATGTGGCAGCCGACTTTGTGGGCATTGTGCCGGTGGAGCAAGATGAATGGGACAACAGCATGCCTGGCGCAGCAGTCTCTGGTTCCAGCGGACAGATTAAAATTTCGGTGCCGAAGGCCACCGATCCCACAAGCTACCGCGCTGTGCTTTACAAAAATTTCACTCGGGTCGCACGTTCTAATGTGGTGGTTGTGGCGGGAAGCGGTTCTGGTGGAAGCGGTTCTGGTGGAAGTGCGCCCAGTGCCAGTCCAAAAATTACCTTTCTAGGCATTGATGAGGGAAAAGCACGCTTTCAATGGGATGGTCTGGTGACCGATTTTATCGGTATTGTGCCAGTGGGAGAGCGTGAGTGGCGGCCAGGAATGCCGTGGGCGGATGCACATGGCTCGGCCTCTGATAAAATCGGCTTGAGGGTTGAGCCACAGTCAACTGACAGACAATACGTTGCCATTTTCTATCGCGACTCAGCCGAGGTCGGGCGTTCGGTCGTCTTTACTATTAAGGGTATCTGAAGAAAGCAGTAGTGCATCCAGCTGGCCGGTCAGTGCCAGCTGGATCATCTCCGCTTCACCACCAATATGGCTATCATTAATAAAGACCTGTGGGTAATTTTTGCGCCCGCTGCGGCGCAGCATAGTGTCTTTCTCTAAAGGCATGAGGTCAATTAGATAATCACGGTAGGCGACCTGCCTTTCGTCTAGCAGGCGGCGCACATTGCTGCACTTCCTACAGCTACTGGTGCCGTATACTTCTACTTTTACGTCCATTATTTTTTCTCAGAAAGCGCCTAGCCTAAAAAACTGCCCTGTTCGTCGTTGCCAAACAGCAGGTGCGTTAGGTAGGGCGCATAGGTGAGGACCTGTCCCTGCACAAAGCCCAGCTCATTAAAAGCCGCTGCGACCTGTTGTTGGCACGCAATGTCTTTGGGGCTAGCCTGGAGCGCAGACAGGGCGGAAAGTAGGGGGTTAATTTCAGTGGGATCCACATACCGCTGTAACATCTCGACCGCCTCATCCAGCCGGGCGAGATCGACCTGCACGCCTTGCTCCGAGACGTGAAAACGACTGAAATCCTCGGCGCTAATACGCTGTTGCAGGGCGGCGATAAACGAGTCGAAGCTATTTTTATCCGGTTTATCGACAATTAGCTCGACCAGAGGTTCCCGGTTTATCTGGCTGACGAAGGCCAGGATTGACCCGGTACGCACCGGCTGTGCATCCAAAACGTGCAGTGCCACGCTCAGTGCGTCGTTACGCAGCGGTGAGTGAATGACGTAGTGAATCTCCTCAGCGTCGAGCTTAAACTCGCGCCGACCGTGCAGCGTATGCTTTTGTATCAGTTCTAAAGTATCCATGGCGTTAACCCTACTTGTACCTGACGCCATAGTCTAGCGTAGGGAGAGTGTTAGACAAAGCGTTGTGCCGTTGCTATAACGTGTTTTAGTTTATCCAGCCAGCACCATGAGGTTTGCTTATGTCTCCGCAACTTATCTCTGAGCCTAGCCCGGGTTCAAGCGCTGAGCTCAGCGCTGCGTCAACAGGCGTTTCCAAGCCCAGCGCTTTCCTGTCAGATGAACACTGTTTTTGGCACAGCACCGGCGAGCACGCACTGGTTTTTCCGGTTGGCGGCTGGGTGCAACCGCCTGCGGCTGGTGGTCATGCTGAATCAGCAGACAGCAAGCGCCGTTTTAAAAGTTTGCTGGAGGTAAGCGGTTTGAGTGCGACGCTGGACTGTCATAGCGCCGTGCCGCTGACAACGCAGGAACTGTTGCGTGTCCATAGTGCGGCTTATCTAGATGAATTTAAACGCCTCAGCGCGGCGGGTGGGGGCGCAATTCACCCCGTCGCGCCTTTTGGCCGTGGTAGCTATGAAATCGCGGCCCTGTCTGCGGGCTTAGCCAAACAGGCGGTGGCCGATGTGCTCAGTGGCCGTAACCGCAACGCCTACGCTTTATCGCGCCCACCGGGGCACCACTGTCTGGCGGATTCGCCCATGGGATTTTGCTTAATGGCAAATATTGCGCTAGCGATTGAGGCGGCGCAGGCGGATTTCGGGGTAGAGCGGGTGGCGGTGGTCGATTGGGATGCGCATCACGGTAATGGCACGCAGTCTATATTTTATGCGCGTCCTGATGTGCTTACGATTTCACTGCATCAGGAAAATGCTTATCCGCTGGATTCTGGTGCGTTTGCCGAGCAGGGCGAGGCCAGTGGCACGGGCTATAATCTGAATATTAATATGCTGCCGGGTGCGGGCGGCGAGCTGTATGATTATGCCATGCAGCGGCTGGTATTACCGGCGCTACAGCGATATAAGCCCGAGCTGATTATCGTGGCCTGTGGCTTTGATGCCAGCAAATTTGATCCGTTGGCGCGCTTGAATCTGGTGTCCGCTGATTACCGACGTATGACCGAGCAGATGATGGCAGTCGCCGCTGACCTGTGTGCGGGGCGTTTGGTCATGGTGCATGAGGGTGGCTATGCGGAGTCGTATGTGCCTTTCTGTGGCTTAGCGGTGATGGAAGCGTTGTCTGGTGAACGCACCGAGGTGGAAGATAAATTCGCTCAGGCTTGGGTGAATGCGCGCTTCAATCAGTTTCATCGTGCTTTACTCGATGAAATGGTCGCGGGCTGGAATGGGGTATGACAACTAGCGTGGAGGCTAAGCGGTGAAAATTTCAGAAATCCATATCTACCAACACGATTTGCCGGTGCAAAACGGCCCCTATACGATGGCGAATGCAGCGGTTTGGGCGCTGGATACGACCTTAGTTAAAGTTGTCACGGACACCGGTCTGATTGGCTGGGGGGAAACCTGTCCGGTTGGCCCGACCTATGCTGAGAGTTTTGCTGCCGGCGCTAGAGCGGCGCTATGCGCTATGGCACCCAAACTCTTGGGTGCGGCGTTGCACCCGCTCTCGCTGCGGCGGCGTATGGATGGCCTGTTAAACGGGCATCGCTATGCTAAGGCGGCGTTAGATATTGCGGCTTATGACTTACTGGGCAAGGCCACGGGCCTGCGGGTGGCGGACTTGCTCGGTGGCGCAGTGACCGAGCGGGTGCCTTCGTATTATGCCAGTGGGGTGGGGGCACCGGAGGAGATTGCGCGTATCGCGCAGGAGAAACTGGCCGAAGGTTATCCTCGGATGCAAATCAAAGTCGGTGGCCGCGACGTGGCGATTGATATTGCGGTGATTCGCAAGGTGTGGGAAACCGTGGGCCATAAAATGCGGCTGGCCGTCGATGGTAACCGTGGTTGGAATACGCGCGATCTGCTGCGGGTCAGTCGCGAGTGCCGTGATATTCCCTTTATCATTGAACAACCCTGCAACACGCTGGAGGAGATTGCGGCCGTGCGCCCGCAGCTACAGCATGCGGTGTATCTCGATGAAAACAGCATTGACTTAAGCACTGTGCTGCGGGCGGTGGGGCAGGGTTTGTGCGATGGGTTTGGTATGAAGGTGACGCGCCTCGGCGGCTTGCATGCGCTGGCGACGGTGCGCGATATCTGCGAGGCGCGTTCTCTGCCGCATACCTGTGATGATGCCTGGGGTGGGGATATTATTGCGGCGGCTTGTACCCATATCGGGGCGACGGTGCGGCCTGACTTATTGGAAGGTGTTTGGTTGGCGCAGCCCTATATTGCCGGGCACTATGATCCCATCAATGGCATCAAGATTGATGGCGGCCACATTAAACTACCTGCTGGGTCGGGGTTAGGTGTGCTGCCGGATGAGGCGCAGTTTGGCGCGCCGCTGGCGGCGTTTGGCTGATCATTTGGCGCTGGTGACGTGGTTAGCCTCGGCGGAAGCGGGGTTTGTCACTATTAGCAGAATTGGCGCAGGGTCTTCCGGTGGTATTGATCATGGGTTCGCCTCAAAGCGCATTGAGTAAAGCGCATAGCTCCGACAGGCTAATGGCTTCAATACCCTCACTTTTGGGATAGCGTTCTTGGCCGCTGTAAAGTATGAAGGCTTTTGCTGGCTGAATATCATGCAGTGAACTATGGAAGCCTTTGCTGATTTTTGGGGCTAGGCTGCGCTTGATTTCAATGGCCCAGATGCCATTTTTTCCGCCTAAATCTAGCAGTAGATCAATTTCAGCACCGGCGGCAGTGCGATAGTAGCTGGCCTCAGTGCGCATAGGTGCCGCCCGAATAAGGCTTTCAATGACAAACCCTTCCCAACTTGCCCCGCTGATGGGGTGGCTGAGAATTTCATCATAATTATCGAGCCGCAAAAGCGTGTGTAGCAATCCACTGTCGCGCAAGTAGGTTTTAGGGCTTTTGACCAGCCTTTTATTAATGCTGGCATGATAGGGCTGTAGGCGTCTGACTAAGAGCAAATCAACCATCAGGTCAAGATAACGTGCCACCGTTTTGCCATCGACCGCAAGACTCTTCGCTAAACTTGCAGCATTAAAAGGCGAGCCTTGAAGATGTGCCAGCATTGTCCAGAAACGGCGCAGTGTTTCTGCCGGTATGCGTGGGCCAAGCTGTGGTATATCGCGTTCCAGATAAGTCTGAATAAAACTATTGCGCCAGATTACACTTTGCTCATCATCCGTGGCTAAAAAGCTGCGCGGGAAGCCGCCGCGAATCCACAGTGTATCTAGTTCATGAGGTGCAACCTCTTTGACTCCGAGAGGCGTGAGTTCTAGGTGAGCAATGCGGCCTGCCAGACTCTCGCTTGACTGCTTCAGCAACTCTATAGAGGCTGAGCCTAAGAATAAGAACTGGCCTTTGGTATGGCCTTGTTCGATTCCTTCATCAATGAGGCCGCGCAAAATCTGGAACAGATTAGGCAAGCGTTGCACTTCATCCAGGATGACCAGTTTGCCTCGATTGTGTAACAGATAGGCACGAGCATCATTCAACTTTGCCAAATCTTCTGGGTTTTCCATATCAAGGTAAATGCTTTCAGTGGCTTTGCCGAGGGCTTTGGCTAAGGTGGTTTTACCCACCTGACGCGGGCCAAGTAAAGCGACAGCCGGGAATTGCTGTAGGCGCTGCTGTACGGTTGCGGCTAGTTTTCGAGGTATCATCCTAGTAATTATGGACTGCAATGCCAGATTTACAAGGAAAAATTGTCTTTTTTTGGGGATGACGCGCGCTTGATTTAACAGGTATTCAACGCAGATAATTCGGCTTAAAAGCCATCTTTTTTGCATCCTGCCGTAGGTGCTGAGTCAGCCGCTGATAAATCCGATTAAACACCCAGAAGATCACCATTGAGATGGCGAGGAAGTACAGCGCGGCCACGCTGAAGTGCAGAAAGACATTGTAGTCCTGTTCAAACAACTCGCCTGCTTTATTCATCAGGTCTTTCTGGTCGTTAATCACTGGCAGGGTGAAATACACCAGGGCGGTGGCATGAAATAAGAACACCACTTCATTGGTGTAGGCTGGCCAGGCGAGGCGAATCATATTCGGCCAGGTCACCGTGCGGAACTCATGCCATTTATTCATACCCATCGCGCGCGCGGCTTCTACCTCACCTTTAGGAATAGCGCGTAGCGCACCATAAAAAATTTCAGCGGCATAAGCACTGGTATTCAGCACCAGCACCAGCGGCCCCAGAAACAGCGGGTGCAGCATAAATTCGTCAATGCCCAGCGGTTTCCACAGCGGTTTGTTCAGCACCAGCGCAATCGAGTAAAACATGAAGAATTGAATAAACAGCGGCGAACCGCGAAAGGCGTAGACGTAAGCGGCGGACAGGTGCGACAGCAGGCTATTTTTACTGTTCTTGCCCAAGGCGAGGATAATCGCAAATGGAAAGCCCAGTGGAATGGCCGCCAGCGCAAAATAAATATTAAACAGCGCCGGTTTCGCCAGCAAAATAATGTCTTGGATAATGTCATTATTAAGCAGTGCATCCATTAGTTTGCCCTCGCCATGCCGCGACTCGCGCGGGCCTGTAGCCAGTTAAAACCTTTTTCGGAGAGCAGCGTCATTAGGATATAAAACAAAAATAGCACCAGATAATATTTCCAGCGCCAGTCACCGTGTACCGCACCCACCATGGCAAGGTAGTTCGGTGCGCCGAGGCGGTCTGCCCACACTACGATGTCTTCAATTTGTAGCAGGGAGAGTAGCGAGGTGGCTTTGAGCAGCAGCATCCAGACATTCGACAGGCCGGGAAGTGCATAGACCCACATTTGGCGTACCTGTATGCGCCAGAAGACCTGCCGCTGTGATAGGCCAAACGCCTGTGCGGCCTCCAGCTGGCCCTTAGGGACGGCCTGGAGCGCACCATGAATCACATTGGCGGCAAATGCGCCGTAGACCAGTCCAAAGGAAACGCAGGCCATGGTCATGTAGGCTGCATGGCTCAGATACCACTGTGCGTCTGCACACAGCGGCCAGCCGGTGGCCGTGGCTAATTGCTCGGGGGTGCAGACGGCCTGTGCGATGGCCCATTCAACGGCCTGTTCAAACGCCAGCGGAAAGAACAGCAAGAACAGCACGTCAGGTACGCCGCGCACCAGGGTGGTGTAGCCATTGCCAATCCAGCGTAAGGGGGCAAGACGCGCTTGCTTCATTGCTGCCCCCATGAGACCAAATAGCAGCGCTAGCGCCGCGCCGACAAAGGCCGCAATCAGGGTGTATTGCAGGCTGGCATACCAGGCGAGGTGCTTGCCGTTAGTGATATAAGCGAGCACAGCGCTCCAGTCTTCGCCCAGCCAGCTGAGTAGCCATTGCGGCAGGAGTTCAGTCATTGCAAATGCTTTGCGGTGGGAGGCGTCTGTTCGCAGTGGGAAAGCTGCTTAGCGCACAGACGCCTGAACCTTATTCGCCGTAAAATGGGCCTTTGCCATCAAAGTATTTGGCGATTAACTCATCAACTTTACCGCTCTTTTTGAGCGCGGCCAGACCGGCATTCATTTTCTCGTGCAGGTCGGTTTGATCCTGGCGCATGCCGATACCGATACCGCCGCCGATAGTTTCTTGCGGGCCAACAAAGGCGATCTCACCTGCTGAACCTTCGACGATTGGTTTCAGGTAATCACCGTCGGCTAATACGGTATCCAGGTTGCCTGCCATCAGGTCAGCAAGGGTTTGGTCGGCTTTTTCATAGGACTTAATGGTGTTGGTTTTGCCGTATTTTTCCTCGGCGAAAGCCGCATGGATAGTGGCTCCTTGAACCCCAATGCGCTTACCTTCCAGCGAGTCAAAGCTCAGTTCAGTCCCTTTGGCCGCAATGTACATGGAGGGGTCAACCGGCATGTATTCATCGCTGAAGGTAATGGTCTTTTTACGTTCGTCGGTGATCGACATACCGGCCATAATGGCGTCGTAGTTGCCGGCGACCAGATTAGGGATAATTGAGTCCCATTCGTTAACGACCCATTCACATTCGGCCTTGATTGCTGCACATAGCGCATCGCCGAGTTCGATTTCAAAACCGGCGAGTTTGCCGTCGTCATTGACAAAGTTGTAGGGGGCGTATGCGCCCTCGGTGCCGAGGCGGATTTTATCAGCGGCGCTGGCGGAACCGACCATGCTTACGGCGGCGACTAGCGCGATAGCTAGTAGGGTTTTCTTGTTCATTAGGGTATCTCCTCGTGTTGTAAATTTAATAAGTCGTATTCGCCAAAAACTGCTGTAGGCGCGCCGAAGTCGGTGAGCCAAACAGTTTTTCCGGCGCACCCTCCTCCTCAATCAGCCCCGCATGCAGAAAGATGGCTTTATTCGAGACCTCTCGGGCGAAAGCCATTTCATGGGTGACGACAATCATGGTCATCCCTTCTGCGGCTAAACCACGCATCACACCGAGCACTTCGCCGACCCGTTCAGGATCAAGCGCTGAGGTCGGTTCATCAAACAGAATGGCTGCGGGGCGCATGGCAAGTGCGCGGGCAATGGCCACGCGCTGCTGCTGCCCGCCAGAGAGGAAGGCGGGGTAGGTGTCGGCTTTATCAGCAATGCCGACCTTGTTCAGGTATTCCAGGCCGATGTCTTTGGCTTCTGCCTTGCTGAGTCCCTGCACTCGACGCGGTGCCTCGGTTACATTGTCGAGAATGCTGAGGTGCGACCAGAGGTTAAACTGCTGG
The DNA here is from genome assembly GCA_937925855.1 of uncultured Thiotrichaceae bacterium. Taxonomy (GTDB): domain Bacteria; phylum Pseudomonadota; class Gammaproteobacteria; order Thiotrichales; family Thiotrichaceae; genus Thiolinea. The sequence continues at coordinate 3,748 of CALAMO010000045.1, read as the reverse complement.
AAGACCATGCTGACCTGCGTGCGCAGCTGTTGTACTTGTTTAGCGTCGCTGGCGCTGCGGCTGCCGTCTTTGTGCGTCTTGAGTTTAATGGCTTCACCACGGAGCGTGATGTCGCCGACTTCTGGCATTTCTAATAGGTTAATGCAGCGTAGAAAAGTCGATTTGCCCGAACCCGAGGAGCCGATTAATGAGATGACATCACCCTTGTGGGCCTGGAGCGACAAACCATGCAACACTTCGAGTTTAGCAAAGCGTTTGTGGATGTTGTGCACGTCAAGAATTGGAGTCATCCGGCTATATTAAACTACTCGTAGCACAAAGTAATTTTTCTTACCGCGCTGTAGCAAGATAAATTGATCATTAATCAGGTCGTTAGCGCTTAACGAGTAATCTTTAGTGACTTTTGTTTTATTAACCGCAATCGAATTTTCTTTCAGCGCCCGCAGCGCTTCACTGTTTGACTTAAGAAATGCGGTATCTTCCGCTAGCGCATTCACCAAAGGATAACCCGCGTCAAGCTTGGGGCGGGCCACATCCGCTATGGGCACGCCCGCAAAGACATCCAGGAAAGTCTGTTCATCCAGTGCTTTTAGGTCATCTGCGGTGGATTTGCCGAATAAAATAGTGCTGGCGGCAAGCGCTTTTTCCAGTGCGGCGGGGGAGTGTACTAACGTGGTAATTTCAGCCGCCAGCCGCTTTTGTAGCACGCGCAGATGTTTGGCCTCATTATGTTCGGCAATCACAGCGTTGATTTCATCTTCGGTTAAAAAGGTGAAGATGCGGATAAACTTCTCACTGTCTTCATCCGCAGCGTTCAGCCAGTACTGGTAAAACTTATACGGCGAGGTGCGCTTTGGATCCAGCCAAACATTACCGCCCTGGCTTTTGCCAAACTTAGAGCCATCCGCTTTGGTAATCAGTGGGCAGGTGATCGCGTAGGCTTTACCTTGAGCAATACGCCGTACCAGTTCGGTGCCGGTGGTGATATTACCCCATTGGTCGCTGCCGCCCATTTGGATGCTGCAGTTTTTATTTTGGAATAAATGCAGGAAGTCGTAGCCTTGTACCAGCTGATAGGTAAATTCGGTAAAACTCATGCCGGACTTGTCTTCGCCTGCTTCCGCTGAAATGCGGTTTTTCACCGAGTCTTTCGCCATCATGTAGTTGACGGTAATGTGCTTACCGACATCGCGGATAAAATCGAGGAAAGAAAAATTTTTCATCCAGTCATAGTTATTGACTAAAACCGCACCGTTCTCACTTTTTGCCTCAAAGTCGAGGAAGTGAGCGAGCTGCTGTTTAATTGCTTCCTGATTATGGCGCAGGGTGGTTTCATTCAGCAGGTTACGTTCATCCGAACGTCCAGACGGATCACCAATCATGCCGGTAGCCCCACCGACTAAGGCCACCGGCTTGTGGCCACAGCGCTGGAAATGCGCCAATAGCATAATGGGCACCAAATTACCGATGTGCAAAGAATCCGCCGTTGGATCAAAGCCGATGTAAGCACTGCGCATGCTTTCCAGCAGGTGTTCCTCACTTCCTGGCATCGCATCGTGGATCATGCCGCGCCACGTTAATTCTTCAATAAAGTTTTTCATAGAGCATTCAGTGCGTTCGGTCTGCTAAAAGTGAAATGCATTATAGGTAATACGCCTGAGTTTGTGCAGCTGATTTAGAGTATTTTGTCAGTGCAAGGCATTGGCGGTGATAGCCCAGCGCAGACCCTTTGGCAACGTAGTGGTAAACTGGTGTTGGAATAACCGCAGTAGAGGTGAGTAAACCCCATGTTAACCCCGACCCAACAGCAGACCTTTCAGCAGCAGGGCTATGTCGTTATTGAGGATATGCTGCCCAATGCCCAGCTGGTCGAAATGCAAGCCCGCGCTGCTGAAATCATTGCGGCATGGGACGACGAGGCGAACCGTCACATTTTCAGCACGCACGATAATAACCGTAGTGGCGATGATTATTTTCTCGATTCTGCCGAGCAAATACGCTGCTTTTATGAGGAAGAGGCGTTTGATGCTAGCGGTAAGTTGGTGCAGCCACGCGCTCAGTGCATTAATAAAATTGGCCATGCCCTGCATGAGCTGGATCCGGTGTTTGCAAGACTGAGCCGCCAGCCAGCGTTTGGGGCGGTGGCGACGGCTTTAGGCATGCAGCAGCCGCAAATCCGCCAGTCCATGTATATCTTTAAGCAGCCGCGAATTGGCGGTGAAATCAACTGGCACCAGGACGCTACATTTTTCTATACCACGCCTTCCTCTGTGCTGACGTACTGGTTCGCGCTGGAAGAGGCGACGTTGGAGAACGGATGTCTGTGGGTAGAGCCGGGTGGACAGCGCGGGCCGCTGCGTGAACGCTTCCTGCGTGATGGCGATAGCACAACAATGGCCGTATTAGATAACACACCGTGGCCGACGCAGAATCAGGGTGTTCCGCTGGAAGTGAGTGCCGGTACCCTGGTTTGTTTCCATGGCCACCTGCCACACTACAGCGCGCCGAATCGTTCTGCAAAGTCGCGGCAGGCTTATACCCTGCATGTGACGGACGCCGCTTGCGCTTACGCGGCAGAAAATTGGCTGCAAAGCGTACATTTGCCGCTGCGTGGTTTCACGGATTAGGCCGGTTGTCGCGCCAGACAAACCAATCGACAGGTTTTGTTTGTATTAAGCATGGATCATTTTTTGGCCAAACTGCCTTTTGTCGGTATAAAAATATGTTATTCGATTAACTTTATGTGTAAAGTCCAATGGACAACGAAAAGGCATGGACCACTTCAGGTAATCAGGCCCTCTATGCGAGAGGGGTTCTGAGTGATAGGGCTTTTATCAAATTTTGAAGGCGGCTCATGCGTATTTAAACAGGGAATACGCAATGTTAAAGAGAGTCTTTATTCTGTGCTGCTCAGCCAGTTTGTTGACTGCTTGCGGTGGTGGGGGGAGTAGTTCACCTGACACAGCGCCAATCGCAGCGGCCACGTCTACCCCAGCTCCGACGCGAACGACAACGCCCACGTCTTCGCCCACTTCTTCCCAGACGCCGACGACCTTTAAAAGCGCCTATCGCCTACTGCTACAAACCACCTTTGGGCCGACTCAGCCTGACGTGGAGCGGGTCATGGCCATAGGTGCGACAGCCTGGGTGGATGAGCAGTTGGCGAAGCCTTCGGCCTATGACAGTACGGCAGATGCGCATCAAACGCATCTTGAACGCACCATCAGCATTACACAGCACGCTGAACCCGATATATCGTGGTACGGCAGTTCTGATGTTTTTAATAGAGAGCAGCGGGCTTTTGCGGTGGCTGCCTACCAAATGGCAGCCTGGTGGGAAAACGCGATTGGTCTGCACCCCACTCATACCTTGCATGGCAGTGATCAGCTGCGACAGCGCGTTGCTTATGCGCTGAGTCAGCTCTTAGTGGTCTCGACGTCTGAGGGGCCGTTAAATAAGCGGGCTGAGGGTATTGCTTATTATTACGATCTATTAGCGCGGCATGCGTTTGGCAACTACCGAACCCTACTCGGTGAAGTGGCACGCAGCCCGGCGATGGGTATTTATCTGTCACACCAGGGAAACCGTAAAGCTGATGCTCGGGCAAGCACCCGCCCAGATGAAAACTTTGCGCGTGAAATCATGCAGCTGTTTACCGTTGGGCTGTATGCATTAAACCGTGATGGCACACTGAATCGTGATGATAATCCGCTGACCTACCCTGATAGGGGGAAGTCGTTGGTGCCGA
>CALAMO010000044.1 GCA_937925855.1 uncultured Thiotrichaceae bacterium | reverse complement strand
ATAGTAAAGACTATAGATGTTGACTATAATCGAGAGTGCTTTCCCTTAAATAACGAAAGAGACCATAGACTATGAAGATGAAAACTCAACTTACCCTTGCAGCTGTTGTTGCAGCCGGTTTGCTGGCTTCTGGTTGTAGCCAGCAAATGGTTGCGCAGCCGGTCACCCCTGCGGCCGCAGCCGAAACTGTTGTTAAAACAGTTGTTGATTGCAGCAAGTGTGCAAAACCAGAGGCGCCTAAGCAGCAGCCAGCTGGCCACAACCACCCTGCGATTCCTGGCTGTACTAAGTCAGTTCGACATAACCACCCAACGGCAAGAGGCGGCGCGCATTCTCACAAGTATAGCTGTCAGAAGGCAATGCCAGCGCCAAAGCCAGCACCAGCGCCAGCGCCAGCGCCAAAGCAGGTAGGGCATGTACACCCAGCAATTCCAGGTTGTACTGAATCCATTAGACATAACCATCCTTCTGCTTTAGGTGGTTCGCACAAGCACCGTTATTCCTGTAAGAAGGAACAAATGGTAGCTCCTACTGCGCCGCGCGTAGTGGGTCATGTGCATCCTGCAATTCCTGGTTGTACTGATTCGGTTAGGCATAACCACCCAACAGCGAGAGGCGGTGCTCATACGCATAAGTATTCTTGTCGTCGCCCAGCTACACAGAACTATCAGCAAATGGCTACGCCTAAGATGATCAAACCAAAGGGAACTTACAAAGGTTCGATCAAGATTGACGGTATGATGAAGCAGTACGAACAGCAGTAAGCAGTTATTTCGAGCTGTTTTTTTGCTTGGAAGCCTTTTGATTCTTTTTGAGTCAAAAGGCTTTTTTGTATGTGATTTGTTTTTTTGAAGTTAAGCCTGTGGGTGGGTGCTTGTTTGTAAACTTATAGTAATAGCTCCATATAATAATAAAAATCAGGTCTAGAAAGATGAAAAAACAATCCAAAGTGTCATGCGTCGTTGTGCCCTCACTCAATTCTTTGTGGTTTGCTTGCTGCCATCAGCAGGCAAGTCTGCGGTTTGTACCGTAATATTCCACGTTCTTATCGGCCACCTAATAAGATTTTCCAGGTAATTGTCATTGTTTTTATCACAATAAATGCTAAATTTGATGACCCTGAGCCGTGCCAGTGTGTAATACTCTTATAATCTTTGTGCAGGAGACGTAGCATGGTGTGTTATCCCATTAACAACACATGTATGGTCAAAATCAGTAGGGCGGCATGCGGCCCCTTTATGCTTTTTTTGATCCTAATGATAGCTGGGTGTGCTAATAATGTTGTGAACCCAACGCTTGCGGATGCAGCTATGGCTGCACAAAAACCAAAGCAACAGATTGTAATGGTCAATAAGTCGCGTGCTGCTAAGGGGCAATATGTTGCCAATCAGAAAACCCTCCGACGCATGCCAGGGCAGAGTCAGGCCGAATACGATAAAAAAAGATTGTGGTATAACCAGCAATGGTTGGCAAAGCAACAGGCGGAGGAGCGTCAGCGTCTACTGCGGCTGAAGTACCTGCGTCGTTATGAGAAAAAACTACTGCAGGCGCAGGCGCAAAAACGGCAGCAGCGCCAGCAGGCAGCTGCAAGTAGCACGAGTCCTAATAAGTATCAACAGCGACAGGCTCAAATTGAAGCGCGTCAGCAGCAGTCCAATTGGCAGCAAGATGGTCGTTGGCAGCAGCAGATTCAACCTAAAAGAGCCTCGCGAGTCTCTCCCGAGCGGCTCAGAAGGAATTTAGCCCACCAATTGTCTGCCGCGGCGATTGCACGCACCTATCAAAAGGTGCGTTATGATGGTCGCTATATTCCTATTGCTTATCCAATGGGCGATGTGCCAGCTAATATAGGGGTTTGTACGGATACCCTGATTCGTTCTTATCGCCGTCTGGGAATTGACCTGCAGCGGCTGGTGCATGAAGATATAGCGCGTAATTTCTATGCTTACCCCAACCTGCCGAAATGGGGGCTGTCATCACCTGACCCGAATATAGACCATCGGCGCGTGCATAATTTGAAAGTGTTTTTTTCGCGTAATGGGCAGCGTCTGCCCATTACCAATAATCCCGCAGATTATCGCCCCGGTGACATTGTAACCTGGCATTTGGGCGGCGATCAGGAGCATATTGGCTTGGTGGTGAATCGACGCTCCCCCGCAGACCCCAGGCGTTATATGATTGTGCATAATATTGCCCATGGGGATCGGATGGAAGATGTTTTATTTAAGTTGCCGATTACCGGCCATTATCGCTATTTGCCTGATAGGTCACGCTGGCTAGCATCGCGTTAGCCACCTGTTTTTGGGTAAAAAGCAATAGAGGTGTGAGTTGACAGAAAAGCCTCGCGTAGTAGTTTTAGGGCTACTGCGCGAGGTTTTTTTGTTGCTATCACTGAGGGTTTGCCTATAATTTTCGCCAGATTGTAGAATATTGTGAAATCAGACTTCACTTTTTCTGAAAAAACCGTAGAATCGCACGTTTGCTTTCGGCAGCTATCCGGTTGCTGTTCGTTACTGTAGGAGTCGAAGACTTCTATTTTTGTGGGGTGTATGTCCTACATGTACGTTACATGAATTGATTAAGGTATAACTTATGGTAGTTATTCGGTTGGCGCGTGGTGGTTCTAAGAAACGTCCATTTTACAATATTGTAGTCACTGACAAGCGCAAGCCGCGTGATAGTGGTTATATCGAGCGGATCGGTTATTTCAATCCGATGGCACGCGGACAGGAAGTACGCTTACATGTTGAGCAGGATAAAGTCACGCAGTGGAAGACACGCGGTGCGCAGCCGAGTGAGCGTGTTGCTAAATTGTTGGCTGAAGCAGATAAGGCCGCTGCTTAATTACCATAGATTTTCTACATGCTCCCTGATAAAGCAGCTATGATTACACTGGGTAAGATTATTGGTGTATTTGGTTTGCAGGGGTGGGTAAAAGTCTATAGTTATACCGCTCAGCAAGATGATATATTGCGCCATAAGCACTGGTACTTAAGGCAGGACAATAGTTGGTCTGAGACCAAAGTGTTGGCGGGAAAGCGTCACGGTAAAGGATTGGTGGCCCAACTAGAACAGGTGGCTGATCGAGATGCTGCATTAGCGCTAAATGGCGTGGTCATCGCGGTGCCGCGCACTGATTTGCCAGAGCTGTCTGCTGATGAATATTACTGGGCAGACTTAATTGGCTTAAGTGTGGTCACCGTTGAAAACCAGTCACTGGGGCAGATAGACTATTTGTTTGAAACCGGCGCGAATGATGTCATGGTAGTGCGGGGCGAGCGTGAGCGTTGGCTGCCTTGGATTATGGGTGATGTGGTAAAGTCAGTTGATATAGCAAAAGGTGTAATAACCGTTGACTGGGATGCTGACTTTTGAGGTGTGAATGCGTTTTGATGTGATTACTCTGTTTCCTGAATGGGTAGCGACGGTGATCGATCAGGGTGTGGTCGGTAAGGCAGCTGATCGAAATTTACTAACACTCAACTGCATTAATCCGCGTGACTACAGTACTGATAGGCACCAAACAGTGGATGATCGCCCTTATGGCGGTGGCCCTGGGATGGTAATGAAAGCTGATTGTGTGCTCCAGGCAATCAGAGCAGCCAAGCAGCAAAATGCAGGCAAGGTGTTGTATATGAGCCCGCAGGGCAAGCCGTTGTCACAGACGGTCTTGCGGCAGCTGTCGACAGAGAACGCTGTTATCGTGCTTTGTGGGCGTTACGAAGGTGTTGACGAGCGGGTATTAGCCCTTGAGGTCGATGCGGAATATTCGCTCGGTGATTATGTACTGAGTGGCGGCGAGCTCGGTGCTATGGTGTTGATTGATAGTTTGGCGCGTCTTCTGCCCGGCGTATTGGGTCATGAAGCTTCAGCACAACAGGACTCCTTTGTGGATGGTTTGCTAGATTGCCCGCACTATACTCGACCTGAAAGTATTGAAGGCTTGACGGTGCCGGAGGTGTTGAAAAGTGGTGATCACGGCGCTATCGCTAAGTGGCGCAGAAAACAGGCCCTAGGGGTGACATGGTTAAAGCGCCCGGACTTATTGGTAAATAGAATTTTGCAGCCAGCAGATCAAAAGCTGTTGGATGAATATAAACGAGAATACAAGATTTTTTAGAGGTTGATCATGAGTAATATTATTCAGCAATTAGAGCAGGAGCAAATGGGGAAAGAGATTCCAGACTTTTCTCCAGGTGACACCGTCGTTGTTCAGGTGCGAGTAAAAGAAGGTGGAAAAGAGCGCTTACAGGCCTACGAAGGTGTAGTAATCGCTAAAAAGAACCGAGGTTTAAATTCTGCTTTTACCGTGCGTAAGATGTCTTATGGTGAAGGCGTTGAGCGTGTTTTTCAGACCTATAGCAATAGTATTGCCGGTATTAGTGTGAAGCGTCGTGGTGATGTGCGGCGGGCAAAATTATACTATTTGCGTGGACGCACGGGCAAAGCGGCGCGTATTAAAGAAAAGGTTTAATTTAGTTTCTGATACGGTGAGAGGCTTTGTTTTTCACCGTATTTTCCAGTTAGTTACGGTACACATTCTCCTCCAGCCATCAATTTTGTTCGCGCTTATCTACTGTAGCTATACAAAGTTATAGTTCCATTTTATCATTACTGCATACCTAATAATAATGTTAATGAGTTGAGGACATTTTAGTGGATGCTGGCGCAACACTACCTGCTACAGGTTTTTCCATTTTGTATTGGCTGGTTCCCGTGCTGCTTATCGCAACCGCTTTGGGTGTCTATCTTTTTCTACAATACAATAAAAAAAGCTCAAAAGAACGGATAGCATTAGTTCAGCATAATGTACTGGTTTCGGCACTGATGGATGTCGATGAGTCTGTTGTGCTAGTTGATCGACAGGGCGTGGTTGAGTTTATCAACCCTTCTGCGGAAAAGTTGTTTCGGGTACAAATGCGTAGTGCCAGAGGTCGAGTCCACAGCGAGCTTTTTCAACTGCTTGATCCAGTAAAGCGCAATCCAGTGAATTGGCTGTCGGTTAGTACGGCGGCTAATCAGCCTAAATTTGCAGAGTGTTTGCTAAACTGTCCGAACCTACAAGATTTAGAAACATGGTTTCTAGTGCGTCCAATCGCGATTGATGATAGCGGTGAAACAAACCATCTGCTGTTATTGTTAAAAGATCAGGCCGAAGTGCGTGCACTACAAACACATCTCAATTACTTGCAGCGCAATGATCAGCAAACGCAGCTGTTGAATCGTAAAAGCTTTGAGCTAGAGTTAAAGGTAGCGCTAAACGAAGCACAACAGCGGGGCTTTTGCCATTCATTCTGCCATGTCGCTTTGGATCAGTTTAAGGTAGTGAATGATACTCTTGGGCAGAACGCGGGTGATGCTTTTATTGAGCGTATTTCAGATTTACTTAAGTCACTGATTGATAAAAAGTGTGATGTCTTAGCTCGCATCGGTGGTGATGAATTTGGCATTTTGTTCCGGGAAACTGAACCGGCGGCGGCGCTGCGCAAAGCTGAGCATGTGCGCGTGAGTCTGAAAAATTTACCCCTGAAGTGGAATGGAGTGATGCAGCGGGTGACCGCCAGTATTGGTTTTGTACCGATTTATAAAAATTCGGGTACGCCCAGTCGCGTGTTATCAATTGCTGATGCTGCTTGTAAAGTGGCCAAAGAGAAGGGGGGTAATCGTTTGCATCTTTACCGCCCCGAAGATGCTGAGATTAAGAAGCATCGCGGGCAGTTAGCCTGGATTGGGCGATTGAAAACCGCCTTTGAGACCGGCCAATTCAAACTATATGCTCAGCCGATCCATTCTTTAGAGCCACGTGAATATGCCAAACCTTTTCTGCACTACGAAGTGCTGCTGCGTCTGTTTGATAGTGACGGCACCCCGATCTCGCCGGATGAGTTTATTCCAGCAGCAGAATATTATTCGATGATGCCCAAGCTGGATCGCTGGGTAGTGAAAGCCCTGTTGATCAAGTTGCGTGAAGTGGACACAAGTGGGCAGATGCCGCTCTTTGCGGTGAATCTTTCCGGGCAGAGTTTGGATGATCCAAAATTTTTGCCGTTCGTGTTAGATGCGATTGAGCGTGAAAATATTCCACCGGCCATGCTCTGCTTTGAGATAACAGAGCGTGTGGCGATTAACAATATTGAATTGGCGCGTAAATTTATTGATACGCTGAAGCTTATGGGCTGTAGTTTTTCCCTCGATGATTTTGGCACGGGCGTCAGTTCATTTGGTTACCTGAAAGAGCTGCCGGTGGACTACTTGAAAATTGATGGCAGTTTTATCAAGGACATCGCAACAGATACCGTTGGGCGTGCGATGGTTCAATCGGTGAATCAAGTGGGGCAGTTAATGTCGGTTAAAACGATTGCTGAGTATGTTGAAAATGACAATATCATTACCATTCTGCGCGAGATTGGTATTGATTACGGTCAGGGCTATGGCATTGCTAAGCCGCTACCTCTGCCTGATATTATTGCGTCACACAAAGCCTGATCCTGTATTCTAAATAAATTTCCTACCTGAGGCGCTTGATGGGCATTCACATTTTGGGTATCTGTGGCACCTTTATGGGGGGGGTGGCTCTGTTGGCCCGTGAAAAAGGCATAACAGTAACTGGTTCGGATGCAAATGTTTACCCACCGATGAGTACGCTGTTGGCAGAGCAGGGGGTCGCTATTACGCTGGGCTATCAGCCGGAGAGCCTGCCGGAGGCGGCCACTGATATCGTGGTGGGTAATGTAATGCGGCGTGGCTTGGATGTGGTCGAGCATGTGCTGGCGAATAATTTGCCTTATCAGTCTGGTCCGCAGTGGCTCTATGAGCATGTGTTACGTGAGCGCTGGGTGTTAGCGGTGGCAGGTACGCACGGTAAAACTACGACCGCCAGCATGTTAGCGTGGATATTAGATTATGCGGGTTTGCAGCCCGGCTTTTTGATTGGGGGAGTGCCAGAAAATTTTGGCCTTTCCGCGCGTTTGGGTGCCGGGCCGTTTTTTGTGATTGAGGCCGATGAGTACGACACCGCATTCTTTGATAAGCGCTCTAAATTTGTACACTATCATCCCCGCACCCTGATTCTGAATAATCTTGAATATGATCATGCTGACATATTTCCTGACCTAGCCGCAATTCAGACGCAGTTTCATCACCTGATGCGTATGGTGCCGGGTAATGGTTTGGCGATCGCGAATGGGGCGGATGCAAATGTTGAGGCGATGTTGTCCATGGGCTGCTGGACACCGGTTGAGCGTTTTGCGAAGGGGACATGGGAAGCGACTTATTTGCAGGCCGATGGCAGTGAATTTCAGGTTTTGCTTGCGGGTCAGGGACAAGGTGTGGTGGCCTGGGATTGTTGGGGTGAGCATAATGTGAACAATGCGTTGGCGGCTATCGCCGCCGCTCGTCATGTTGGAGTGCCAGTGCAGCATGCTATTGACGCACTGGCGTCATTTAAGGGTGTTAAGCGGCGTATGCAGCTGCGGGCACAGGTGCGAGGGGTTTGTGTTTATGATGATTTCGCCCATCATCCTACGGCGATTGCTACCACGTTGGCTGGGTTGCGCGCTAATGTGGGCCACAAAAGAATTATCGCGCTGTTGGAGCCGCGTTCTAACACCATGCGCATGGGCGAGCATACCGCACAGTTAGCGGACTCCCTGCGGTGTGCTGATCAGGTTTACTTGTTTCAGCCACCGGAGTTGAGCTGTGATTTAGGGCGCGTGGCGCGCACGTTGGGTAATAAGGCGCGGGTTGAAACAAACATTGATCGTTTGGTGGCGGCGTTGCTGGGTATGCTGGTGCCAGGAGACCATGTGCTGATCATGAGTAATGGTGGTTTTGGGGGTATTCATGAGAAGCTAATCGCTCAGTTATCAGCCAAAGACAGTGCATAGTTTATGAGCCAGAAAACGATCACCCTGATTATGACTGGCGCCTCTGGCGCGCAGTATGGCTTGCGTTTATTGGAGCAGCTTTTAGCCGGGCAACATCGGGTCTATTTGCTCTTATCACGTCCAGCTCAGCTGGTCATCAATACGGAAACAGCGCTCAAGCTACCGGGGCGTGCGCAGGCGATACAAGCTTATTTCACCGCGTTGTATCAGGCTGATCCCGATCAGCTGCGCGTGTTTGAGCGCGAACAATGGATGGCACCTATCGCTAGCGGCAGCAGTGTGTCGGACGCTACGGTGGTGTGTCCCTGCACAACCGGCACCCTATCTGCGATTGCCTGTGGCAGTAGCCGTAACCTATTAGAACGCGCTGCGGATGTCACACTGAAAGAGAAGAAACCATTAATTTTGGTGGTGCGTGAAACTCCATTTTCTGAAATTCATCTGGAAAATATGCTTAAGCTGGCGCGGATGGGGAGCATTATTCTGCCGGCGAACCCTGGGTTTTACAACCAGCCGCAGTCCGTGGCTGATCTAGTCGACTTTATTGTTGCCCGCATTCTTGATCACTTGCACATTTCACATCAACTTACCCTGCGTTGGGGATCAACAGCGTCCATAATCTGATAGAATCGCCCTTTTACTAGCGCCGTGCATGTGCGTGCTGTCTTGTTGCGGCTTATGCGTTTTCCAATGTTTGTGCGTTTTACGGGAGTTTATGAATGGCTACACAAGATATTACCTCTGCACAGTTTAACGAAGTGATCAGCAGTAACGATATGGTTATTATCGATTTCTGGGCCGAATGGTGTGGGCCATGCAAGTCATTTGCGCCAACCTACGAGAAGGTGTCTGAACAGCACGCTGATATTGTATTTGCTAAAGTCAACACAGAACAGGAGCAGGAGCTGGCGGCGCATTTCCAGATTCGTTCAATCCCTACGCTGATGGTGTTCCGTGAGGAAGTTATGCTGTTTGCTCAGCCGGGTATGTTAAGTGAGGCGCAGCTGGAAGAGGTCATTGGTAAGATTAAAGCGCTTGATATGGCTGAAGTGCATGCCGAAGTTGCTCAGCAGGCGGGCGAGTCTTAGCGCGCCTGTTTTTTGCTTTATCGTACCGGTTCGTTTTTCTGTGGGTTGTTCATTCTTCCTGAAAATGTGTTGGAAAACGCTTGTCAGATTACTCGTTCGCTGACGCTGGAAATAAAATCGAAGCAGTGCTAGAAGCGTTATTTTTTCGCAAATTTATATGTGGTCGCCCTGAGTGTGGCTTGGCTTAGGTAGCCGTTAGGTTGAAAATGGGTATAATCGACCGCAGCGAAAAAATAACAGTACTGTTGAGATAGGAAGAGCTATGCAGGCGAAAGCGCTTAAGTTGCGGGAAACATCATCCTTTGTAGTCGAGTGGCTGAAAGCACCTTTGGTAACCGCTTCGGTCATTCCCTCTAGCCAACGTCTGGCTAAAAAGATGGTGGTAGGGCTAGACGCCTCTGTCGAGCAGGTGATTGAGTTGGGGCCAGGTACTGGCGTGTTCACCAACGCCATTCTGGCAGCGGGTGTGAGTGAAGCAGCTCTGGTACTGGTTGAGCTGAACGCCAAATTCGCGACGCAGTTACAGCATAAATACCCGCAGGCAACGGTGATTAATGGTTCTGCCGAATCCTTAGCACATTTTGGACTAGGTAAAGCAGACAGAGTGATTAGCGGCTTGCCGTTGCTGTCGATTCGGGACGTTGATGTGGATGCCATTTTGGGCGCTGCCTTTAGCGTGATGAAACCGGGGGCGGCCCTAGTGCAATTCACCTATGGTTATAAGTGTCCAGTTAAACCAGCCTTGATGTTAAAACATGGTTTGATGGCGCGGCGCGAGAACTTTGTGCTGAATAATTTTCCACCTGCCTACGTGTATCATATTTATAAGCGGTGAGCCGGTCAGCCTGTGGATTTGCGCTTGACAAATTCCTACGCTAATGTTTGACAAAATCTGATGGTTTCTCCATAATTACTTGCTTCAAAAAAAGGGCAGTCCTTCTACGGACTGCCTTTTTGTTTTTTTAGACCACGTTTTAACCTGATCCAGGGCGCAGTTCCTGAATAGTTTCCCGGGTCGGTGCAGAGGAGTTTGCTGTGGCACACGCTGATCAGGGCACATTGATGCCAACCTACGCACGTTTACCGGTGACCTTTACGCATGGTGAAGGCTGTAGCCTCTGGGACACCGATGGGCGACGCTATCTGGATGCCGTGTCGGGTATCGCCGTGTGTAGTCTTGGTCATGCGCGTCGTGAAGTCGCGGAAGCGCTTGCTGAACAGGCGCTATCGCTGGTGCATACCTCTAACCTCTACCAGATCGAACACCAGCAGGCGCTAAGCAACAAATTATGTCAGCTATCCGGTATGGAAAAAGTGTTCTTCGCTAACTCTGGTGCGGAAGCGAATGAAGCAGCTATCAAAGTGGCACGTCTTTATGGGCACAATAAGGGTATAGAAGCCCCGGTAGTATTGGTGATGGAGCATTCTTTTCATGGCCGCACTATGGCGACGCTAAGTGCGACGGGGAATGTAAAAGTCCAGCAGGGTTTTGGCCCGTTATTGGCAGGTTTTGAGCGCGTGGCCTATGGTAATAGCGCAGCTGCTGAAAAAGTGCTCGCTGAAAATCCTAATGTGGTGGCGATACTGGTCGAGCCGGTACAGGGTGAGGGCGGGGTAAACATTCCATCCGCTGATTATCTGTCAACGTTGCGTGCTTTGTGTGATCAGTATGACTGTTTGTTAATGGTCGATGAAATTCAGACCGGTATGTGCCGTACCGGTCAGTGGTTTGGCTTTCAGCATAGTAATATCCAGCCGGATGTCATGACGCTGGCTAAAGCATTGGGTAATGGTGTGCCGATTGGCGCCTGTCTCGCGGGAGGTAAGGCGGCGGATGTATTTGGCCCCGGTAACCATGGTTCCACCTTTGGTGGTAATCCTTTGTCCTGTCGCGCCGCGCTGGCGGTAGTCGATGTGATGGAGAAGGAGAATCTGGCGCAAGCGGCGGCAGATATGGGCGAGTATTTTATGACTCAGTTTAGTCAGCAGCTGGCGCATTTGCAGGCTAAAGGTGTCGTGACCGATATTCGCGCTAAGGGATTGATGGTTGCCGTGCAGTTGGATAGAGATTGTTCCGCTTTGGTAGCTCAGGCGCTGGAACATGGGGTGTTGATTAATGTAACGGCGGGTAATGTTATACGCTTGCTGCCGCCATTAGTGCTGACGATAGCTGAAGCTGATCAGATCATTGAAGCGGTAACGACACTGGTGAATAAGCTTGTTGGAGAAGCAGCATGAATGAGGTAAGGCATTTTCTATCACTTAACGACCTGAGTGCGGAAGAATTATACGCGGTAATTGATCGTGCGCTTGAGCTGAAGGCGATGGTGAAGCGCGGTGATATTTATCAACCGCTGAAGAACTGTACGCTGGCAATGATTTTTGAGAAAGCGTCTACCCGCACCCGTGTTTCCTTTGAAACCGGTATGACTCAGTTAGGTGGGCATGCGATGTTCCTGTCACCACATGATACGCAGCTTGGACGCGGTGAGCCGGTGGAAGACTCGGCGCGGGTGATCTCGCGTATGGTTGACGTGGTGATGATCCGTACCTTTGAACATAGTATGGTAGAGAAATTCGCGGAATATTCGCGCGTGCCGGTGATTAATGCGCTGACGGATAAGTTTCATCCCTGTCAGCTGTTGGCGGATATGATGACCTGGATTGAACAGCGCGGTAATCCGGTGGGAAAAACGGCTGCCTGGGTAGGGGATGGCAATAATGTGTGTCATTCTTGGATGAATGCGGCGCGTTTGTTTGGTTTTCATTTGAATGCCGCTTGCCCGGAAGGTTACGACCCGGATGCTGATGTGCTGACACAGAATAACAACCACGTCACTATGTTCCGTGATCCGACGGAGGCAGTGAAAAATGCGGATGTGGTGATTACTGATACCTGGGCCAGTATGGGGCAGGAAGATGAAAAGCAGGCGCGCTTGCAAGCCTTCGCCGATTATCAGGTCACAGAGGATGTCATGGCGCTGGCAAAACAGCATGCACTGTTTATGCATTGTTTACCCGCCTATCGGGGTATGGAAGTGGCGAATGAAGTCATTGAAGGCCCACAGAGTGTGGTCTGGGATGAGGCGGAAAACCGCCTGCATGCTCAGAAAGCACTGGTCGAAGGTTTGATGCTGGGGTTTGCAACTCATCAGGTGGAAGCAGCAGCATGAGAATTATTAGTGCTAATACCAATGGCATTCGAGCGGCGGCGCGTAAAGGGTTCTTCGATTGGATGCAGCAGCAGGACGCGGACGTGGTTTGTATTCAGGAAACCAAGGCGCAGATCCATCAGTTAGAAGAACATCGCGAGCTGTTTTTTCCAGCGGGTTATCACTGTTATTACCACGACGCGGAGAAGAAGGGCTATAGCGGGGTGGCGCTGTACTGTAAGCATGAGCCGGATGAGGTCATTGTGGGTATGGGCTATGAGGAGGCGGATGCTGAAGGACGTTATTTAGAGGCGCGCTTTGGTAATTTGAGTGTGGCTTCGCTGTATATGCCGTCCGGCTCAGCGAAAGACGAACGTCAGCTTGTGAAGTATCGTTGTATGGAGTATTTTGAGGGCTTCATGGAGCAATTTAAAGCAGAGGGCCGCGACGCGGTGATCTGTGGTGATTGGAACATTGCGCACAAGAACGAAGATATTCGTAACTGGAAAGGAAACCAGAATAATTCAGGCTTCCTGCCGGAGGAGCGGGCCTGGTTAGATAAGCTGTTTGACGAGATGGGTTTTGTTGATGCTTTCCGTGAGATTGAGCAGGAAGAGCATGCGTATACCTGGTGGTCAAACCGTGGTCAGGCTTGGGCAAATAATACGGGATGGCGGATCGACTATCAGATTCTGACGCCGTCACTCAAGGGTGCCGTAACCGCCACTTCGGTTTATAAAGATGAGCGCTTTTCGGATCATGCTCCGTTATCCATCGACTATAATTACGAGATAGCTAAATCATGAGCGAAACTGCAGTGGTAGAGGAGAAGACAGGCTTTAGTGCCTATCTTGATAGGAGGATGCTGCGCATTTTAATGCTGGGAATCATTAGTGGTTTCCCCTGGGTGTTGATTGCGACGGCGCTGTCATTATGGCTAAAAGAAGAAGGGCTGAGTCGGAGTGCGATAGGCTGGGCCGGACTGATTTTTGGTGTTTACGCATTGAACTGGATGTGGGCGCCGCTGGTAGATCGCATTCGGATACCGTTTCTGACCGATAAAATCGGGCATCGTAAGTCGTGGATTCTGACGATGCAGATCATTATTCTGCTGTGCCTCGCTGCATGGAGTGTGGTGAATCCGGTCGATAATCTGGCGGTGGTGATAGGGATCGGTTTGGTGATTGCGATTTCTTCGGCGACGCAGGATATAACCATTGATGCGCTGCGGATTGAACAGGTGGGGGAGCATGAGTCTTCGTCGATGGCAGCAGGCGCTGCGATAGCGGTAGCAGGCTGGTGGACGGGCTATAAGTTTGGTGGTGCGATTGCACTTTATGTAGCTGAATATTTACAGGCACAGGGCCATGATAACTATTGGCAGCTGACCTTCCTGTTTATCTTTGGGCTGGTGGTTCTGTTTAATATTTTGCTGATGTTGATTCCTGAGGTGTCTTCGGCTGAGCGGCAGCGGCGTCAGTTAGAGGATCAGCAAAAACTCGGTAGTAAAGTGGCATTGCCAACACCTGTGAGTTGGTTTGCCAGTACGATTCTTAGCCCGCTGACTAGCTTCTTACGTAAGAACGGTATGGCTATCGGTATTGGTATTCTGTCGTTCATCTTCCTGTTTAAGATTGGCGAAGCCTTTATGGGCAAGATGTCGATCATCTTTTACAAAGAGATTGGCTTTAGTAAGTCGGATATTGCGCTTTACTCTAAGACACTGGGCTGGGTTACTACTGTTGTCTTCACCTTGATTGGGGGTTGGTTCGCGATGCGCTCTGGTTCGCTCAAGGCGCTGTTAATAGCGGGTATCGCGATGGCGGCGACTAATGTGATGTTTAGTATTTTGGCTTGGACGGGTAAATCGGAGTGGTTGTTTGCGCTGTCGGTAGTGATGGATGATATTGCGGCAGCGTTTGCGACGGTGGCGTTTGTGGCGTTTATCTCGCGGCTGGTGGATCGGACTTATACGGCGACGCAGTATGCGCTGCTGGCGTCGATTGGGACGCTGGGACGAACATTGCTGGCCTCGTCCTCTGGCGCGATGGTGGACTGGCTGGATGGTGATTGGGGTACGTTCTTTATTATCACTGCGCTAATGGTTATTCCTTCGTTGATTTTGCTGTGGTTTTTGAAGGATAAGATTAATTTTACGGCTAAGACTTAAGCGGTTGGGTCTTAGGTTGTTTGGTCATATTTACTTCGTGCCCCTTTTCTAAGGGGCATATTGCTTTTTGTGGGATTATTTTTTCTGGTTTACGGTCATTTATGGTTACTTGTCTGTATTTAGCTAATGTTTTGAACGCTAATAAATTCCCGTGGTGTGATGATGGAAGTATTGCCTATGCTTTCCAGAACTAATAAATCCTCATCACCTGTTATGAGGTATTCCGCATAGCTGGCAATGGCAACATCTAAGAATTTGTTGTCTTTGGGATCACGGCAAATATTTATCTGATGCTTTATCTGGAAAGGATGAGAGAGCAGTTTGATACTTTCTGCAAATTCTAGCCGTTCTTCTCTCAGGGAAAATTTATCGAACTTGTCTCTTTTCAGCACGGTTAATAATTCTGTAAAGGTTTCTTCAGAAAAGGCAAAAAAACCATTGTTTCTGATGAAATCAACGGCTTTTCTTGGAGGGGATTGTCGATTAAATAGGCTGCTTACTAATACGTTGGTGTCACAAATAAAGACATTATTCATTTCGCAAAATATCGTTAAGTATTTCTTCCGTCATGCCGTTTTTCTCTGCATCATCCGCGATTTTGTCCATGAGTTTGCCTAGTCTTCTGCGCTTTTGTTCTAAATACTTTGATTGTCTTTCCAACAGTACTTTTTCACCCCCTAATAGTTTGAAATCTTTAGCTGATAGGATAACGGCTGTTTCTCTATCATTCCTTGTGATGGTGATAGCTTCACCTGTCTGTACTGTGTTGAGCAAGCTACCAAAGCGATTACTCGCTTGTCGTGAGCCGATGATTTGCATAGTCGCTATAGTCCATATGAAAAGTTCTTGTAGGTATTGTACCTACAATTTAGGTTTCGTCAATTTTGGATACAAAAGTACCCTAACGTATGAAGGAATACACAGTAAAACCCATCACAAGCTAAAATCACTCTAACCCCAATCGCCCCAAAATCTCCTCCAAACTATACCGCTCAGCCTTCAAATCCAGAATCTCCCTAACCCGCTCGACCTGATCCCGCCCATAAAGCGCATACCCCTTATCCGTCCGCTCAGCCACAACCAGCAACCCTCGCTCCGTCCAATAACGAATAGTAGGCACTGACTGCGAGGTCAACTTCGCCAGCTCCCCAATCTTCAACAGCTGACTCGCATGCACCGGCTGCGGCGCATCTTCCCCTCTGGCCGCCGTCAGATAAATATCCAGCGACCGGTCAACCGTCCTCGCAATCAACTTATCAAATTCCGCCCGACTCCCACCAAGCTGCGCCTGCTCCAGCGATTTAATATAACGCGCCCGCTGTCGCTTACTAATAATCGCAGGCGGATAACCGTTCTGCATCAAAATCAGGTTCATTAATAACCGTGCCGTTCTGCCATTACCATCGGCAAAAGGGTGAATAGTCACTAACTCATAATGCGCAAATATAGCTAATTCCACGGGGTGTAAACTATCGGCTTTTGCCCTGATGGCCTGTATAAACTCACCCATAAGCCGTGCGACTTTCATGTGATTAGGCAGTGCCATCAACGAACCGGAAATCCTCACCGGAACCGAGCGATAACGCCCCGCATTGGCATCATCAATACTGCGCAGAATAAGGTGGTGTATTTCTAAAATATCGCTTTCGGTAATGCCTGAACTGGCCTTGTGTACAAGCTGATGCACATAATCTAACGCCTTCGCATGATTATGGGCTTCCAGGTGTTCGCTCAGACTTTTACCGCTAACGGTCAGGCCTTTCTCAACCACCAGCGCAGTTTCCTGGCGCGTAAGCGTATTGCCCTCAATCGCATTAGAGGTATAAGTCAGTTCAATCCTGAACCAGTCATCAAGGTTTGTGACCAGTTCCGGTGGTAAAGGCCGGAACTGATCCAGCTCTGCTTTTTTATCACTTAATGCTTTATACATGCTAAAACCATAAAGTATAAAGTGATGGTTTGCAATTATTGTAACGTTATAAGTTGAACGTTAACTGCGACGCATTCATCTCATTCGTCTCAGCCCTGAAACTCTGTCCCTCATGTTCCAGTAACCACGCCTTCCGTTCCAGCCCGCCCGCATAACCCGTTAACGTCCGGTTACTTCCAATAACCCGATGGCACGGCACAATAATCCCAATCGGATTGCGCCCATTCGCCGCACCCACCGCCCGCACCGCCTTCGGATTATCCAGCGCGTTTGCTATATCCTGATAAGACAAGCTTTGTCCATAAGGAATTTTCAGTAACTGTTGCCAGACACGCTGCTGGAAGTCAGTGCCTTTGGGTGTGAGAGATAGTTCAAATGTCTCCAGGTCGCCCGCAAAGTAGTTGTCGAGTTGCTGTTTGGCGGCTCGGGTGTGTTCGTTGAGATTGGTTTCATGGGTGATGGTATCCACAAAATCAACGCGGGTGATGCCCTGGACGGAGGCTTCAATTTCCACTAAGCCGATTGGACTGTTTAGATAATCAACGTACATGGCGCTGTTCCAGCAAGGTGATGAGTAGATCAGGCCATTATAACGGTATTTAATGGCGGTGTGGGCGAGAAGCAGTGATTGCTAGTTAGTATCAGCCGGTTATCAGTACCCGCTGGCTAAAGAAACGTTTCTTTTGTAAATTATGCCTTCTGATCGAATTCAGAGTAACCCCACAGCTTGATTAGGCCTGTGCTACCTCGCATTTATCGGGCCAATACCGCCATAATCAACTGTCAGTTTTTAAAAAAATATATAAAAATAAAGGAATTCTGCTATGAAAAATTTGCTCAAGGCCCTGCTTTTGTCGTTTTCTTTGCTAATGACGCCTGCGCTGCTGGCTGATGTGGTTAATATCAATAAAGCTACTGCGGCGGCACTGCAAGAAAATTTACCGGGTATCGGTGAGAAAAAGGCACAGGCTATAGTCGAGTACCGTAAGGCGTTCGGTGCGTTTAAAACGCTGGACGAGATCATGGAAGTGAAGGGCATTGGTGAAGGTATCTTCAAAAAGATTAAAGCAGATATTGCGCTAGATAAAGGCATTACTGATTTGGTTGAAAAACAGCTGGTCAAGAAGAAGTCGGTTAAGCAAGAGACGGCCAAGAAAAGCAAGGTGGTGCAGTCAGACAGTAAAGCAAAATCAGCCAAAAAGTCGGCCAAAAAGCCAGCCAAAAAGCCAGCTAAGAAATCAGCTAAGAAATCAAGTGACAAGCAAGACAAGGTTAAGCCGGAAGATAAAGCAGGAAAGTCCTGAGCAACGCTAAATCAATCTAGCACGGGTACCGGCATATGACATATAGTCTGTATCCGAGCTAAACAAATGATTGAGGAAATGCGTATGCACAACAACACAGTTCTGGTGACTGGAGGTGCTGGGTATATCGGTTCACATACCTGTCTTGAGCTGATTAACGCCGGTTACAAGGTCGTGGTACTGGATAATCTATGTAATAGTTCTGCGGAGTCACTCCAGCGGGTCGCTGAATTAACCGGTAGTGCTCCGCTTCCGCTGTATGTTGGGGATATTCGAGATTCAGCCTTGCTAAGTCGGGTATTTTCTGAACATACTGTCGGGAGTGTCATCCACTTTGCGGGTCTCAAAGCGGTGGGTGAGTCTGTGGAGCAGCCGTTAAGTTATTATGAGAATAATGTCTGTGGCACGGTCACGCTGTTGCAGGTGATGCAGCAGCATGCGGTTAAACGCATCGTATTCAGCTCTTCCGCAACGGTGTACGGTGATCCGGCAACGACGCCGATTACCGAAGATTTCCCGCGTTCCGCGACCAATCCTTATGGGGCTTCTAAGCTGATGCTGGAAGACATGATGATGGATGTATACCGGGCGGATGCAAGTTGGCAGATTGCACTGCTGCGCTACTTTAATCCGGTAGGCGCACACGCCAGCGGACGTATCGGCGAAGACCCACGGGGTAAGCCCAATAATCTAATGCCGTACGTTGCCCAAGTGGCGGTTGGGGCTTATCCCCAGCTTGCGGTGTTTGGCGATGATTATCCTACGCCGGACGGAACTGGGGTGCGTGATTATATTCATGTGGTTGACTTGGCTAAGGGGCATGTTAAAGCGCTGGCTGCCTTCCAGCGCGGTGATGTGGCGAATTTACTGATCACTAATCTAGGTACGGGGCGTGGCTATTCGGTATTAGAGATGGTGGCGGCCTTTGCTGCCGCCAGCGGGCGTGAAATACCCTATGAGATCGTTGCACGGCGTGAGGGTGACGTGGCGCGCTGTTATGCAGACCCCGGCTATGCGGCTGATGCACTGGGCTGGTCGGCAGAGAAGTCACTGGCGGATATGTGCGCGGATACCTGGCGCTGGCAAAGCCAAAATCCTAAAGGCTATAGCTAAGTTAACTACGTTAAGGCTACGTTGAAGGGCGCTTGTTGGATAGCCTGACTCAGGGGCAAGTTAGGATAAGCGTTAGCACGCAATAGATGGATAAAGCGTAGTGTCTTTAAGCCATCAAACCAACTGACGAACTGACGCTCAAACTGCTGTTTAGCCTTTTGGGTCTGCAGGCTGCGGGGTGCAGGCTCAGGTGTGTTCCGACTCTGTCGCCGCCATTTGTACACGGCCTCTGCTAGTCCCAGTTCGCGCAGAGCCTGTGCGCTGGCGGGAGGGAGTGCATTAAACCATTGGTCGATAACGGCGCGCTGCGCCCACAGCTGCTGGCAGTGCAGCAGTACACTCCGTAAAGCCTCAAACACCTGTGGGTGGTAATAGTCAAAGGCGGTGCCCGCACGGTTTAATTGCATAATATATGCAGCGGAAACCCCGGTGCCAAAGGGCACTCGTGTGGAAAGACGGGCCTGCAAGTGAATACAGGTTTCTGCCCGCGCGATTTTGCCTAGTTTCGCCAGTTTATTCAACAGATAGAAATCTTCTCCGGCAGCACGCTTGGGAAAGCCGCGTACCTGGGCGTAGGCTTTGGCTGTGCAGGCTATTAGGCTGCCAAGACTGAAATGGGCGTAGGGCGAACCGGCATAGTGCAGACCTGCGTTATAATAGCGCAGTGCCTGTTCGTAGGTCCGGGTTGCCTGAGCGATGGCTTGATCAGCTGCATGCTCTGAGGGTGCGACATGAGTAAAGTCATAACAAGCCGCGACCGCATCGTTGGGCAGCGTAGCCAACACGGTAAAGTAATCCGCAGGTAAATGCGCGTCTGCATCGGTGGAGCAAATCCAAGGCACCTGGATGAAGGTTTGTTCAATCAATGCCAGTGCGAGATCTGCGCCAATTTTTCGTGCTAGTCCCACCCCCTGTTTGTCTGGTAGAGGATGCGTAAAACGATCCACCAGCAGGATGTGGCCGCATGCGTTCTTGGCTGGACGCTGTGGGGCAATCAGCATCAGGTTATTGGCCTGCCAGCATATTGTGCCGGATTGCTGTACCGCCCGGTGCAATGCGTGTTGAGCGCTGGTCTCTGCGGCGTGCTCTGGCTGGTTAATGACCAGTATCAGCAGTACATCTGGGCGAAACCATGGCGCTTGTAGGATGGTGTGCAGTAAACCGGTCGCTTCCTGGTAGGCTGGAATGAGCACGCTATAGTGATAGCGGCAGGCAGTGGGCCAGCGGGTTAAGGCAGCGGTTTCTGCTGCGGCATAGTGCTGTAAATACTGCCGAATAGCTTTATCATTCATCTGGATTCATGCGAGGCTGCTTACTAAGAAAATCATAGATTTCCATGCTTGTGAGGTGAAGTTTCGCATATGAGTTACGGCTGGAGTTAGCGCTTAATGCAGCGTGGCCCGCAGCGGTAGCTGGGCGCAGATGTCACTTTCCAGTATCAGTAGTTCACTCAGGCGCTCGGCAATGATATCAGCGTCAAAATAATGCTGCGCCAAGTCAATAAACAGTTCGCTGTGTTTCGCCTCAGAGCGAGTAATCGCGCGGTAAAAACGCTTATCTGCACCCGCAGGCAGGGCCTCCGCCACTAGACTAAAACGCTCATGGCCGCGCGCCTCAATAATACCGGCAATAAGTAGGCGATCCAGCAGAAAAAACGTGGTGCCCTGGCGAAATAGCTTGCGTAAAGCATTGATGTAGGGGTCTTTCTCATCGCTGCCTAGGGTGAGACCGCGTGCAAGAATTAGTTTAACGACCTGCTTAAAATGCACCAGCTCTTCCACCGCTAGATCTGTCATTGCCTCAACGATAGCGGCTTTGTCCGGGTAGTGGGAGACCATTGACATCGCCATCCCCGAAGCCTTTTTCTCGGCGGCAGCGTGATCAAGCAGAAAACGATCAAAATCATGCAGCACTGTTTCTGTCCAGGCCGCAGGGGTTTGGTAGTGCAGGGTAATCACGGCGGTAGCTCATCCTTTTGGCTGTAAGGCCGACCTGTATAGCCGACCGGCGCTAAAAATATTGCCGGTGGGCGACCAGCGTTACTTAGTTTAACGGTTGGGCGTGGGCTGCCAGCGCGACAAATCCACGGTCTGATTAAACACCCAGTTGGCGGCTGGCGGTGTTTCTGGAAAGGCGCGGAGTGCTGCCAGAAATTGTTGGCGGCTGATTTCTTCGGCACCTAGACTGCTGAGGTGCGGATTGCTAATCTGGCAGTCGATCAGAGCAAAGCCCCAGCGGGCGAGGTGCCAGGCTAGCGCGACAAAGGCTATTTTAGACGTATCAGGTTCGCTGCTGAACATCGATTCGCCACAGAATACTCCCCCGGCGACCACGCCATACAGACCGCCCACCAGCGTATTATCAGCGTTATAAACCTCAACCGAATGCGCATGTCCCGCTGTATGCAGGCGGTGGTAGGCACGGAACATGTCTTCGGTAATCCAGGTGCCGGAGGTGTAGTTACGCGGGGCGGCACAGGCGCGCACCACGGCGGGGAAGTTGCGGTCGAAGGCCAGGGTATAACCCTTATTGCGCATACTTTTACGTAGGCTACGGGTGATACGGATCTGGCGCGGGAATAATACTGCTCTTGGGTTTGGACTCCACCAGTAGATCGGTTCCTGGGGGCCAAACCAGGGGAAAATGCCGGAGCGGTAGGCTTTCACGAGTCGTGCAACGCTGAGATCACCGCCCACCGCCAACAAGCCATTAGGTTCATCCCAGGCGGTTTCGACCGGAGGAAAGGATTCATCCGGTCGATTAGGATTAAGCAGGTGCAGGCTGAGTGAGCGCGTCATGATTAGCTAGGATAAAGTGCGCCGCTTATTGGGGCAGATTATCGAGGTATTTTTCTGCGTCCAGGGCGGCCATGCAGCCCGTGCCCGCCGAGGTAATCGCTTGGCGGTAGACATGATCCATGACATCGCCGCAGGCATAGACCCCTGGAATGCTGGTTTGTGTAGCGTTGCCGCCTAGCCCACTGTTCACTTCGATATAGCCGCCCGCCATAGCCAGCTGATCAACAAACATGGCGGTGTTTGGCTGGTGCCCAATGGCAATAAACACGCCCATTAGGTCGATGTCCTGGGTTGTGCTATCGGTGGTGCTCTTGATGCGCATGCCGGTGACGCCGCTGTTATCGCCGAGTACTTCTTCCAGCGTGTGATTCCACATGAGCGTGATGTTACCGTTTTTTGCTTTTTCATACAGGTGATCCTGTAGGATTTTCTCTGAACGTAAGGTATCACGCCGGTGTACTAGGATCACTTCCGAGGCAATATTAGAAAGGTAAAGCGCTTCTTCTACGGCGGTGTTGCCACCGCCGATGACTGCGACCTTTTGATTGCGATAAAAGAAGCCATCGCAGGTGGCGCAGGCGGAAACACCTTTGCCTTTAAAAGCTTCTTCGGATGC
This sequence comes from uncultured Thiotrichaceae bacterium, assembly GCA_937925855.1. GTDB lineage: Bacteria > Pseudomonadota > Gammaproteobacteria > Thiotrichales > Thiotrichaceae > Thiolinea. Next base: position 48,711 of record CALAMO010000044.1, on the reverse strand, counting down.
TAGGCCGAGGTATTTAGCGGAGGCGCCCGTGGCAATAATGAGCGCATCACAGGTATAGGTTTGGCTCTGGCCGGTTAAACTAAAGGGGCGTTGGCTTAAGTCCACGCTTTTTATGTGGTCAAAAATAATTTCAGTATTGAAACGTTCGGCGTGTTTCTTCATGCGTTCCATTAACTCTGGTCCCTGGACGCCGTCATTATCACCGGGCCAGTTGTCCACATCGGTTGTGGTCGTGAGCTGTCCGCCCTGTTCCATCCCTGTGATCAGTACCGGGTTTAGATTAGCGCGGGCCGCATAGACAGCGGCGGTGTAACCAGCCGGGCCGGAACCCAGGATAAGCAGTCGGCAATGTGAGTTGTTCATGTATAATTCTCTTAATCAATAGGGACGTAAAGCCGTTGGCATACAAGCGGCTGAAGCGACATAATAGGCGCGGGCAAAAGCCATCAGGCATCTCGCCGCCGCGCTGCGCGCATGCCAGAGAATAATTTGGCCGCAAGCGTTTGGCATGCTGCTTTAAGCGTAATCCTATGTGAGCAACGCGACAGGGTAAAGCATTACGTTCTATAATCAAGCAACCTGTTGGGGTTACACTCATTAACAACCCTAAAGAATGGCAGTTCCCGGCATAGAATAGAAGTCTGCGGCTTCCTTAATTGAGTAGTGATTTATGGAAGCGATTAGAACACGACACTCGCGTGTGAGCGCGCTTAAAGTAACGTTAAGGGATATAAACTTTTGAGTAAGGACATCAGACTAAACCAGCGCAAACGAGCGAGCCTCCAACAGGCCACCGTTATTATCTTTATGGGCATCGCCGCAGTGATTATGCTGGCTCTCCTGACGTTTGATAGCAATGATCCCGGCCTGTTTCATCGCAATAATAATCACAGCGGTGGCTGTGTCAATATGGCGGGTTGTAAAGGGGCTTGGCTGGCCGATTTTCTGTTTGGCCTGTTGGGCTATTTGGCTTTCGCTGTGCCTGTCGTTTTGGTGGTGCTGGGCTTAACGGCATTTCGCTATCCTAAACACCTGCGTTCACCGGCCAATCCGATTGGCGGCATTAACACCGTGATCACCATCACCGGGGCCCTGTTTACCTTGCTAGCGGGCAGCGGTTTGGCCCATATGCTGTTTGTGCCTTTTCCTGAGGGTATTGGCGGCGGTGTATTAGGCAAGCTGGTGGCCGAGGTGCTCATTAAAACCTTTCTGGGGCAGTTTGGTTCGCTGCTACTGCTGCTCTCATTGTTTCTGGGTGGGATTACCTTGGTGGCTGATATTTCCTGGGGAGACGTGGCGGAGAAAGTCGGCGATCTTATCCTGAAAATCTTTGATAAAGTGCAGGGCGTTCGCGAGCGCGTGGCCGACAGCAAAACACCGGAGGTGGCGGGGGCGGCTCTATCGGTGAGTAAAGACCTGCTCAAGTCAGGTGGCAGCTCTGTTAGCAGTAAAATGGGAGGCTTATTAGGCAAAGTTGCCGCACTCGCTCCTAGTGCGCCAGACTTGCTGCGCCGCAAAAAGAGTCCGCTGGATCAGGATATTTATGATGATGACTCCGATCCCTTGTTTGACACGCCGCCTAACCGCTATTTAGCCGATGAACCGGAGCCAGTGCGTACTGAGCAAGAATACCGTGATTCAGTGGCTGAAGACGGCGCGCCTGTGGCCGGTGCGGCGGCCCCAAAACACCCCGTTAGAAGCAGCAGCGTGGTTGATGATGCTTTTGTGCCAGCGGCGGCAGGCAGTATGATTACGCTGCCACGCTTATCGCTGTTAGATCCACCGCCCCCGGCGCGGGAACGAGTGACTCAGACTAAAGAATCCCTCAATCAGCTGGCAGAAGTCCTGATTCAGTCGCTGGGGCATTACGGCGTGAAAGGCGCTGAAGTAGTCGCGCGTGCCCCCGGGCCAGTGATTACACGCTTTGAGCTACAGCTGCCGGATGGGACTAAGGCGAGTAAAATCTCTGGGTTGGCTAACGATTTAGCCCGCAATATGTGCGTCTCCAGCGTGCGCGTGGTTGAGGTTATTCCGGGACGGCCAACCATCGGTATCGAAATTCCGAATGAAAAGCGCGATATTGTGACGATTAGTGAGATGTTGGAAGCGCGCGTGTTCAAAAACAACCCGTCTCCCCTCACGCTGGCCATGGGTAAGGATATTGCTGGTAATCCAGTCATTGCGGATTTGGCACGCATGCCGCACTTGTTAGTGGCGGGTACGACCGGATCCGGTAAGTCAGTGGCGGTGAATGCCATGCTGCTGAGCCTGCTGTATAAAGCCACACCGGAAGAAGTACGCTTGATTTTGATTGACCCGAAGATGTTGGAATTAAGCAGCTACGAGGGGATTCCCCATCTGTTGACGCCGGTGGTTACCGACATGAAAGAGGCTGCGAACGCGCTGCGCTGGTGTGTGGCTGAGATGGAGCGGCGCTATCTGCTGATGTCAAAGCTGAAGGTGCGTAATATCGCGGGCTTTAACGGTAAGGTACGCGATGCTCAGGATCGGGGTGAGGAAATTCCTGATCCGCTGTTTGATCCGATGAAGTCGCTGACGATGCAGCCCGAAGCCTTACAGCCCCTGCCTTATATCGTGATTGTGATCGATGAGTTTGCTGACATGATGATGATTGTGGGCAAGAAAGTAGAAGAGTTGATTGCGCGCCTCGCCCAGAAGGCGCGGGCCGCCGGAGTGCATCTGGTGCTGGCAACGCAGCGGCCTTCAGTCGATGTGATTACCGGTCTGATTAAAGCGAATATCCCGACTCGCGTGGCCTTTCAGGTCTCAACAAAAATAGATTCACGCACGATTCTTGATCAGGGTGGGGCCGAGCAGTTGCTAGGCTATGGTGACATGCTGTATATGCCGCCTGGTACCTCGATGCCGCAGCGTATTCATGGCCCGCTGGTGACCGATCAGGAAGTGGAAGATGTCGCGACTTATCTGAAACAGCAAAGGGAACCCGATTATATTAGCGGTGTCCTAGCAGAAGCAGACGGTGGTTTAGACGCTATTCCGGGGCTGGAGCCGCTGGAAGGCGGCGAAGAGGCTGATCCGCTCTATGATGAAGCGGTGAAGGTGGTGACCGAGTCACGCCGCGCCTCGATTTCGTACCTGCAACGCCGCTTGAAGGTGGGTTATAATCGCGCCGCTCGCATGATAGAAGATATGGAAATCGCGGGCGTAGTGAGTGCAGTACAGGCCAACGGCGCGCGTGAGGTGTTAGCACCGCCACCGGTTGAAATGTAGATTAAGCAGACTTCTTTAAGGAAAAACAACATGAAGAGTAAAACAATAAGTAGCCTAATAAGCGTTTTTAACAGACAAAACCCACGGCTGAAACCTGCCGCAGGCTTAGCCTCCGCCGGTAGACGTGCGTCTGTTGCCGCGACGCTGTTACTGAGTTTGGGGATGATGCAGCCTGCCTGGGCGAGTGAAGGGCGTGCAAAATTGAATGAATTTTTCACTACCGTTAACAGTATGCAGTCTGGCTTTATTCAGGAAGTATTCGATGATAAAGGCCAGCTGAAACAAAAATCACGCGGTATGGTTTTCCTACAGCGTCCGGGGCGCTTTCGTTGGCAGTATGCCGCACCGGATGCGCACGTTATTGTGGCCGATGGGCGCAACGTTTGGACGCATGATGTTGAGTTGGATCAGGTGACGGTAAAGCCTACGCGGCGCGCATTATCGGCAGCTCCGGTCGGTATGCTGTTAAATAAACAGCCCGTAGAAACGCAGTTTAAAGTCACTGAAATGAACGCCGCCAACAGCAAGCTGGAGTGGTTTCATCTGGTGCCGCACAAGAAGGATTCCGACTTTACCAGCATGGATTTAGGCATGAGCGCTAATGGGATTCAGGAGATGGTGCTGGAAGATAAATTTGGGCAGCAGACTTATATCCATTTTCAGGGGATGAGCCTCGACATTAATATCGCGCCGGATCGGTTTAAGTTTGTTCCACCTGCGAATGCCGATATTATCGGTAATGTGCAATAGATAAGCTCAATGCCGGTATTCGTACCTCTGGCTGAGCGCATGCGCCCGCGTATGCTCGATGACTACGCGGGACAGGCGCATCTACTGGCGGTGGGTAAGCCGCTGCGGCGAGCTATTGAGGAAGAACACCTCCACTCCATGCTGTTTTGGGGGCCACCTGGTACCGGCAAAACCACACTTTCTCGTTTAATTGCTAATTACTGGGGCGCAGAATTTCTCACGCTGTCTGCGGTATTGGCCGGAGTTAAAGATATTCGTGCTGCCGTTGAGGTGGCGCGACAAAATCGAGCGAACAGCGGCAAGGCCACCGTGCTGTTTGTGGATGAGGTCCATCGCTTTAATAAGGCGCAGCAGGATGCTTTTCTGCCTTTCGTTGAATCCGGTGTGCTGATATTTATTGGTGCCACTACGGAAAATCCCTCCTTTGAATTGAATAACGCTTTGCTGTCGCGGGTGCGGACTTATGTGCTGCGTGCGCTCACGCCTGAAGATATTAAAGCCATTTTGCAGCAGGCGCTGCGGGATGAGGAGCGCGGTCTGGGGGCGCGTCAGCTCCAGTTGGATGATGCTGTGCTGGCGCAATTAGTGGCGGCGGCGGATGGTGATGCCCGGCGGGCGCTGAACTGGCTGGAGAGTGCATCTGATCTGGCAGAAACAGCGGTTGACGGTGTACCGCTTGAGCGGCCACAGATTACTGAGCGGGTGGTACAGGAAGTGGCGAGCGAGGTGCCGCGCCGCTTTGATAAAGGCGGCGATGTGTTTTACGAACAGATCTCTGCCCTGCACAAAGCGGTGCGTGGTACCGATCCCGATGCGGCGCTATACTGGATGTGCCGTATGTTAGATGGGGGCTGTGATCCTTTGTATGTTGCGCGCCGTCTTGTGCGCATGGCGACGGAGGATATTGGTAATGCCGATCCGCGTGGTTTGTCGCTCGCGTTAAATGCCTGGGATACTTACGAGCGACTCGGCAGCCCTGAGGGTGAGCTGGGGCTGGCGCAGGCCGTGGTTTATCTGGCCTGTGCGCCCAAGAGTAACGCGACTTATAAAGCGTACAAACAGGCCATGGCGGATGTGCGGCAGTCGGGTTCGCTGGAGGTGCCGATGCACCTACGGAATGCGCCGACTAAGTTTATGAAAGGGCTGGATTACGGGAAGGGCTATCGCTATGCGCATGATGAGCAGGATGCCTACGCCACGGGGGAAAATTATTTCCCAGAATCGCTACAGGGGCGGACGTACTATGAGCCAGTGGAGCGCGGGCTGGAAATTAAGATTGCAGCCAAGCTGCGTCACCTGCGCCAGGAAAAGTGAGGGTGTGGTGGTGACGCTGGCGATGCTCGGCCAAAGGGCTGTGCCTTGGCGCGTACTGTCCTGGCGGCGTTGCAGTGTTGCTGGTCGCGCATGGATAGGTTTAGCAGCGGTGGCGCTTTAATGATTCGCTGGTTTCTACAGCTTAGCCCACACTTGCGTCTGGCAATTGTTTTAGCGCCCTTTCTGGGGCTGCTGGGTTTTGGTTTGGCGGATCTTTGGCTGAGTCAGGAGCCGCAAAAACCTGCCCCTAAGGTAGCACAGCCGCCCGTTGCGATGCATGAATTCACGCTCAATGAACCGTGCAGATTGGATGCGGCGCGCTGCGTGCTGAGTGCGGGTGACATGCAGCTGATGTTGCAGTCCGCGCCGACGCAGCGCAGTGAACTGCTGCGCATTGATATTAGCGCCAGCGGGCATGTGCGTGGTTTGCAGCTTGCCTTAGTGCAGGGGGAGCATGAGGCCCGGCTGGTGGCTCAGCGCACGCCGCAAACTCAGCGCTGGTTCGTGGAGTTTCCGCGTGCGCTATTACGCCAGCCGACATTCACCCTGCGCTTAGCGCTGGCGCAAACAAAGCGCGTGTATCTAGCCGAATTTGCGGCACGTTTCTAGCGCTCAAGCCGTCGCGTGCAGGCGACGTAAACGCTTGATAAAACCCAGCTGGCAGCGGCGATAACCTTGTGCTGTGACCTGTAAGTGCTGATGTAGCAGCTCATGCAGCTGCGGCAAGCGGAAAAACGGCACCGCCGGATAGCTGTGGTGTTCGGTGTGATAGGGCATATTCCAAGCCAGCCAGCGTACGGCGGCGTTGGTGTGGGTGGTGCGTGTGTTGGCCAGCATATTGTTCGTATGCGCGCAGTCCGTATGTTCAGCCATTAAATACAGACGTAGCAACGGCTGTCCTAACAGCAGCGGCAGCAGCCAGCCATAAAGCAAGATCGCAGATGAGAGCACGAGCGCAAGCAGCAGTAGGCACAGATAGCCCGCCAGCATGAGGCTCGCCTCTCTCACTAGCGCCGCATGTTTAGCGACGGGGACATAGGGAGCATCCAGCTGTCCGCGCGCATGGGTAAACAGCAGTTGCAGTGCATTCCACCACAGGGGCAGCCCCGAAATATGCAGTAGGTAAGCGCGTGGCGTCTGTGGTTTAGGCGTTGCTAGCTCCGGGTCTTTGCCGGGTATCTGGGTATATCGGTGATGTTCGAGGTGAAAATAGCGGAACCACAGGGGTGGAATGCAGAGGATGAAGCCGCAGCAGTAAGCCACGAACTCATTGAGGTGGCGTGTGGCGAATGGGGTGTAATGCACCGTTTCATGCAGCAGGGTGAATTGAAAGACCAGCAGCACCCCGAGCGGCCATATTAAAAGCGGCCAGTAAGTCACCTTAAGCGTAATCAGGCTGAATAACAGCGCAATCACGCCCCAATGCTGCGCTAGCCGCGTCAGTCCGACGCGGTCAGACTTTGCCGTTAGGGCCTGCCGCTGTGCTTGACTGAGCGCGGCCAGAAATTGCCGGTGTTCTGGGTGAGTCGTTGGCATTTGAGGTGTGAGGCTCGTGCTGAGCGCGCTGCTAAGCGTCGACCACAGCGACAATTGCGCGCTGTAACATACTGATCATTGTATCCACTTCCGGTTTAGTCAGGGTGAGCGGTGGCGAAATCGCAATGGCATTAACGCCCGCCAGTGGACGCAGCGTGACACCTTCTTCCCAGGCTTTTTCCGATACGGCAATCGCGATTTTCTTACTCAGAGCGTAGGGACGCTTGGCGGCGGCATCTTCCATCAACTGGACAGCGGCAACCATGCCGGTGCCGCGAATCTCACCCACATTGGGATGTGGTAGCAGGCGCTCGGCTAGCTGCTGCTGAAGGTAGGCGCCGACCTCAGCCGCCTGGGCGCATAAGTTTTCTCGTTCCATAATCGCCAGATTAGTGAGTGCAACCGCCGCCCCAAGCGGATGGCCGCTGTAGGTATAGCCATGGGCGAAGTTACCCAGCTTACGGCTACCCTCACGCAGCACGGCAAACACCTCTTCAGTGGTGAAGACCGCCGACATCGGAAAAATGCCGGAGGTCAGGCCTTTAGCCGTCGCCATAAAGTCCGGTTTAATGCCCATTGCCGGACTCGCGAACCAGTCGCCGGTACGGCCATAGCCGCTAATCACTTCGTCGGCAATCACGAGAATATCATTGTCCCGCATCAGCGCCTGCATCTTTGGCCAGTAGCCCTCGGGTGGCATAATCACGCCACCTGCGCCCATAATAGGCTCCCCAATAAAGGCCGCGATGGTATCGGCACCTTCCTGTTCGATGTACTGCGCTGCTTCCGCCACTAGGCGATCGACAAAAGCTGCCTCGCTTTCACCCTCCTGCGCCTGTAGGTAATAGTGCGGTGAAGATAAGTGATGGATTGGCCCCAGTGGCAGGTCAAACCACTCATGAAACGCGGGCAGGCCGGTCAGGCTGGCAGCGGTAATTGAGGTGCCGTGATAGGCCTGCCAGCGGGATAGAATTTTCTTTTTCTGCGGCCGCCCCAAGATATTATTGTAATGCCAGACCATTTTTAGGATGGTGTCATTCGCATCGGAGCCGGAGGAGCCAAAGTACACGCGGGTCAGGTGGTCAGGGGATAGCTCGCTCAGCTTCTGCGCCAGCATAGCCGATTTGGCATTGCTCATGCCGGAGAACGAATGGAAGTAATCTAGCTCGCGCGCGGCCTGCGCTAGGGTTTCAGAAATCTCTTCGCGCCCATGGCCGATATTGACACACCACAGTCCAGCAGTGCCGTCTAAAACCTGACGCCCCTGCGCGTCGCTGATGTAGTTGCCGTGGGCACCTGCCACCATTTTAGGGCCATGCAGCTGTACAGCATCAATCGAGCTGGCGGGGTGAATGTAGTGGTTAACATCAGCGGTAATGGCCGCTGTGGTCGAGTGGGAGGCCAGCGTCATCGAAATTTCCTCTTTGCGTGCTTATGGGCGATAACACCGTATAGCATTTATCGGCGCGCAAGTCATGGCCTATTCAGCGGCAGCGGGCGGTTTGCTGCGCTGATAGCTAAATGCGGGCTTAGTCAGGTATGCTTCTCAATCCAATCTGTCACCCAGGGTTTGTGCTGGCGGATTTCTGCCAGGCTCAGCCCCTTGAGTTCATGTGGGAACACCAGCCAGTCATCGGTCTCGTACACAAAATAGTCTGGTGTGAGGGTGGTTTTATTCTTGCTGGGCTTGTAATAGGGTGTAGCGACGCGAATATCTTTCGGTGTGTTCAGGCGGGCGTAGCCATGAATCTTTTCCAGCGCTGCTTTGATGCTGTTACCGGAGTCAAACACATCATCCACAATCAGCAGCGAGTCGCCGGCATTAATATTCTTGATTAGATATTCCAGTCCGTGCACCCTGACCTCGTTGCGTACTTCGTTCAGTCCGCTGTAATAGGAGGTGCGAATGGCGATATGGTCGGTGCTGATACCGAAATATTCATACAGCTCCTGAATCACAATGCCGACCGGGGTGCCGCCGCGCCAGATGGCAACGATAAAATCGGGTTTAAAGCCGCTATCGAAGATTTTTTCTGCCAAGAGTAGTGAGCTGTCCATTAAATCCTGTGGACTCAGGAAGGTTTTTACAATATCTGACACCGGTTTACCCCTGTGAATAAGTCGCTTGTGTTGACTGACAGGGTACTGAGCGTTGCCGTATCAGACTTAAAAGAAGGTGCGATTATTCCCGGCCACACCTGAAAAATCAACAGTGCTTAATCTGCACCCAGCATCTGCTGCGACAGTTCGCGATGCCGCTGGAGCGGCTGCTGCATGTCGACGGTTTGTAAGGCACCGTTAGCGACTACGACCTGACCGTTGATAATCGATAGATCGACGTTAAACGGCTGGCAGAATACCACTGCGGCTAGCGGGTCATGCCCGGCACCCGCGTACTGGAGCTGGTTCAGGTTAACCGCGATGACATCCGCCGCTTTGCCAGCCGCCAGCGAGCCAATGTCATCACGTCCCAGCGTGGCGGCCCCACCGCGAGTAGCCAGACGTAATGCGGCGCGCGCTGACATCGCTGCCGGGTTACCCGCGAACCCTGCGCGACTGCCTGCGGGTACGTTGGCGGCATACTCATGGGGGGCGATGCGTTGGATGAGCATGGCCTGGCGCGCTTCAGCCAGCATATTACTGCCATCATTCGAGGCGGAGCCATCCACTCCCAGGCCGACCTTAACCCCGGCCTGCGTCATTTTAGGCACTGGTGCGATGCCGCTGGCGAGGCGCATATTGCTGGTCGGGCAGTGCGCGACGCCGGTGCCGCTGGCGGCAAAGGTACTGATCTCGGTGTCATCCATATGCACGCAGTGTGCGTGCCAGACATCGTCCCCTGTCCAGCCCAGCGATGCGGCATATTCCACCGGGCGCATGCCAAATTTCTCTAGGCAAAACTGCTCCTCATCCAGCGTTTCTGCGAGATGGGTATGGAGGGTGACGTTTGCATATTGTCGCGCCAGGGCGGCGGTTTTGCGCATTAGTTCTCCGGTGACTGAAAACGGTGAGCAGGGCGCCAGTACCATACGCAGCATCGAGTAGGGCGCGGGGTCGTGGTAGGTCTCAATCAGGCGCTGACAGTCCGCCAGAATAGCGGCCTCATCCTCAGTGCAGTTGTCTGGTGGCAGTCCGCCCTGGCTTGCACCCAGCGACATCGAGCCACGGGCGGCATGAAAGCGTATGCCTATTTCCTGGGCAGCCCGAATTTGGCTATCTAGCGTGCAGTCGTTGGGATAGATGTACAGGTGATCACTGCTGGTCGTACAGCCGGAGAGTAATAGCTCGGCCATGGCGGTTAAGCTACTGATGTATACCCCCTCATCCGTCAGCTTTGCCCAAATCGGATACAGCGTTTTTAGCCAGGTAAACAGATCAGCATCCTGTGCGACACAGCGCGTCAAAGTTTGGTACATATGGTGATGGGTATTCACCAAGCCCGGTAAAATGAGGTGGTCGCTAAGGTCGAACACTTGGTCTGCCGTTGCGGGCAGCTCGGCTGAGGTGCCGACCTGTTGTATGACATGATCTTCAATATAAACGCCGCCATCCGCTATTTCAGTATTTTGATCGTCAAATGTCGCGAGCAGCGTTGCGTTTTGCAGCAGGATTGAAGTCATGTTACGTCGCCCTGTGGTTAAAGAGTGCCCTTTGTAAATCAATATGTCTGGCGTGTAAACAGGGAGTGCATGCGCTGGTGCCAGCTGGCGAGGCGTTCATTGCGGTTGGCGGGGTGGGATTTGTGCGGCTGACCCGGCCGCTTAGCGCGGGGGGTGCCGGGGAAGGGCGGCAGTTTAGTGTGGGCCTGCTTGATGTAAGGGGCGTTAGATTTCATCATTATTTTCTCTTCGTATCATTAATTGCGGTTAGGCTTTATAGCGCTGAGTGTAGCCCTTAGATTTGCAGAATTTTTGCAGGATGGCAGTAAAGAAAAATCTTGCATGCGTATGCATAGTGTGCCAAATTGATTATGACGCACATGGGTTTGGTGAATATTGTTGAGCCTATTGTGAAAACCGTAGTTTTCCATGGCTTGAGGGTGAAGGTTTTTTTGTGCTCGTGACCGTGGAAATCGCAGATTTTCATGCCGAGGGTAAAATTTTCTCATGACTCGTTACAGGTTATTCGGTGTGATAACCTGTGCCATAACTATATGGGCTTAAGCGCACCAAACTATTTGGAGGTCAGACGCTACATGGCAAGCATCACTCTATCGAATCTGTCCAAACGCTGGGGCAAGGTTTATGGTGCCAAAGATATTAATTTGGAAATTGCTGACCGTGAGTTTATTGTTTTTCTTGGTCCATCGGGCTGTGGAAAAACCACGACTATGCGCATGATTGCCGGGCTAGAAGATCCTTCGACCGGCGAAATCCATATCGGCGAGCGTGTGGTGAATCGACTTGATCCGAAAGATCGCGATGTGGCGATGGTGTTCCAAAGCTACGGCTTATACCCCAATTTAACCGTATACGAAAATATTCGCTTTCCGCTGAAGGTGCGTAAAGTCGATCCGGCGACCCACGATGAGCGGGTCAAGCGGGCAGCGAATATGGTGGAGCTGGGTGATTTACTAGAACGACTGCCGCGTGAGTTGTCCGGCGGCCAACGCCAGCGCGTTGCCTTAGCGCGGGCCGTGGTGCGCCAGCCGACGGTTTTCCTAATGGATGAGCCGCTGTCTAATCTGGATGCGAAACTGCGCGTCTCGACGCGGGCGCAGCTGAAAAACCTACAGCATGAATTACAGGTCACCACTATTTATGTCACCCATGATCAGATTGAAGCCATGACGCTGGCTGATCGAGTGGTGGTGATGCAAGCCGGGGAGATTCAACAGGTTGGCACCCCGACCGATATTTATAATCATCCCACTAATACCTTCGTCGCTGGTTTTATTGGCTCGCCTGCGATGAACCTAGTCAACGGTGAGATCGCTGACGGCGTGTTTAGCGCGCCCGGCATGCAGATCACTGGCTTAGCGAGTGGCTTATCCGCTAGCGTGACGCTGGGCTTTCGGGCCGAGGATGCGGCGGTGAGCACACCGGGGCCAGAGGCCGCAATCAGCGCGCCGGTTTATAGTATGGAACTGTTGGGTGATGCGACTATGGTAACGGTGCGTGTTGCGGAGGCGCTGGTCTCGGTAAAAGCCGATAAGGATTACCGCATTGGTATTGGTGAGCCGGTTGGTTTCAGTATTAGCGCTGATAAATGCCATCTGTTTGATCGGGCTAGCGGTGATAAAATCCAGGCTTGAGGTTTGGCCTGAAGGTTTGTTCTAAACGGAAACGCTGCGCGAGCAGGGCTTGATATTTGATTAAAGCTGATGAATTATTATGCCCGTTTATTTAAGAATGTATAATTTTTCACAGTTGGTGTTGTAATTAACTTATTTATTGATGATGTAATCGGAGGAGTGATCATGCAAATGAAAAAACTGTTTTTAGCCGTCGCGTTAAGCGCTGGAATGATGGCGTCAGGTTCAGTAATGGCGGCCTGTGCGTTTAAAAATGAAGTGCCGTTGAAGTCACTGTCTGCGGGTTTTGATGCATGGAAAGCCGTGGCTGCTGCCATGTCTGAGTGCGGTAACTTTGAGGGTGAGCTGGATCAGGAGTACAAGACGAAGCAGCCGGAAGCCATGAAGGCGAATCCTTCGCTGTATCACATCGGCGGTGTGTCTAACTCTACTTTGGTTACGCTGATGGGTGATAACTCGGTGCGCCCATTGGATGATTTGGTCGCTAAGTATGGTCAGCACCTGTCGCCTAATCAGCTGATCAAAATTGATGGCAAAATCATGGCAATCGCGATGATGGTTAACGCGCAACACCTAATGTACCGCAGCGACATCCTGGGCGAACTGGGTATTGAACCACCGACATCTTATGCGGCCATGTTGGAAGCCGCTGCCAAGATCAAAGCGTCTGGCAAAGTGGATTATCCTATCGGCGGTACCTTTAAGACCGGTTGGAACCTGGGTGAAGAGTTCATCAATATGTACATGGGCTTTGGCGGTGAGTTCTTTGGCGAGGGCAATGCGGCTACGCTGAATAACGCAGCCGGTGTTAAAGCGCTGGAAATGCTGAAAGCAATGACTGAGTACATGGACCCTGAGTATCTGACTTCTGATTCGACTTATGTGCAGCAGCAGTTCCAGCAGGGCAAGATTGCCATGGCTAATCTGTGGGCCTCACGCGCCGGTGCGATGGATGATGAAAAAGAGTCTAAGGTCGTCGGCAAAGTGAAGATGGCGGCGGCCCCTGTGGCGATGGAAGGGGGCAAGCCAGCCACTACCTTGTGGTGGGACGGTGTCACCATTGCGGCAAATATCCCTGACGATCAAGCTGAAGCGGCCTTTAAAGTGGCGATGGAAGGTCTGGACGAGGAAATGGTTAAGGCCAACAACGATGACGCTGTCTGGCTGATTAAAGGCTATACCCCTGGCCCAGCCGCCAAAGGTGCTGCCGATTCAGCAGCAGCGGGCGCGCCATCTTATCCCGCTTCTAAAGCTCACGGTATGATTCACACCGTTGCGGGCTCTAATCTGGCGGATTACTTGACGGGTAAGAAAGATGCCGCGACTACGTTGGCGGATATGGAAGCGGATTATACCAAGGCTGCTAAAGAGGCAGGTTTGATTAAGTAAGCTTAAAAGCTAAATCCTCCTCATTCGGGGAGGGTTTTCCTTTGTAGTGCCTCCGCCTAATACAGCGGGGGTGCTTCTCCACCACTCTTTTTTATTCCAACATTTAATCATGTCCATGATTTGCAGCGCGGGAGCCTATGCCCAATGAAGTTTAAGACCTTTGTTGCCTTTGTCGGGCCATCGATATTGATGATGCTGCTGTTTATTGCTGCGCCTTTGGTCAGTGTTTTTATCCAGAGTTTCCACCACACCCAACCGGTTTATGAAACCGTCACCCGTGAGGTGTGTACACCGGGTTTCATCAAACAAATTTGTCAGGAGGAAACCAGCTCGCAGCCTGTCTTAGGTGCAGACGGCAAGCCGCTGGTTGAGACGCATTATGTCGGCTTGCAAAGTTACCGCGATCTCTTGGATATGGATCGGGTGTGGCAGGCGATTGACGTGGGGCGCTGGTCAGAAATCCTGACCATTGATTTTTGGAAGGCGCTGCGTTTTACCCTCACCTTTACGCTGTTGACTCTGCCGCTGGTATTGCTGGTTGGCTTAGCGCTGGCGGTGGCGATTAATAATGCCTTGAAGTCGATCCGCGGGCCGATTATTTTTATTACACTACTCCCTTTCATTATTACCCCGGTTATTGGCGCCTTATCCATTCGCTGGCTGTTTATTGGCGATGGGATTATGACGGCCATGCTGGAGCAGTGGCTGCAACAGGATATTGCCATGTTCGCGCAGGCCTGGACGATCGAGCTGCTGATGTATTTCTACCGGGTGTGGCATGTTGCGCCCTTCGCGTTTGTGATTTTTTATGCCGGTTTGCAAACCCTGAATCAGGACACCTTGGAAAGCGCCATTGTGGATGGGGCCAGCCGCTGGGAACGAGTGCGCTATGTCTTAGTGCCGCACCTAATGCCGCTGATTATCTTTGTGGCGCTGATTCACCTGATGGACTGCTATCGGGTGTTTGAAGAGATTGTGGGGTTCTCCAGTCAGGCACATGTGATTTCGCTGCAATGGTTGACCTATGATTTTCTCACCCCAGATGATGCCGGTAACCGCTCGATTGCCCGCGCGTCCGCCAGTGCGATGCTCACCATGATCGGTATTGTGCTGCTGTTGATTCCACTACTGCGCCGTACTTGGCGCGACCATAAGCGGGGGGGGCACTGATGAGTACACCACGCGCGTTACGTCAGCCTTTAGCGCTGCGCATTGGCTCGGGCGCGTTTATTGCGTTCTGGTGTCTGATTGCGGCCTTCCCGATCTTCTGGATCATGGTGATGAGTTTTAAGGTGCCGCTGGATGCCTTTGCTGATAAGCCAACCTCGGTCATTTTTGGCCCGGAAACCTTGGCCGGAGGGCAGGGTTTGTCGGTGCCGGATATCGTAATTGGCCTGATTGTGCTGTTCTTTTTTATGCGCGGGGTCGTGCGGTGGTTGCCCGCCAAAGTACAGCAGTATGCGCCGGGAGGACAGCTGTGGTTCGGCTGGATTTTGGCGGCTATTCTAACGGGCTTGGCCTTTGTATTGCTGTTTTTTGGTGTGTTGCCGCCAGTGATGCAGGGCGTTAACGGCCTGTTGGGGAGCCTCGGTGAGCCAGTACTGGGACTGACCACGGAGCATTATTACGCCGTATGGGTAGAGAATGAGTTCTACCGCAATTTCCTTAATTCACTGCTGGTGACGGCGGGAGTTGTGCTGCTGTCGCTGACTGTGGGGACACTCGCGGGTTATGGGCTGGCACGTTCTGGTTCTAATCTGGCATTTTGGCTATTGATCCTGGCGCTGATTTTCCGGGCATTACCGCATTCAGTTTTAGTGGCGGGGTACCTGCCGGTGTTTATTACCTCTTCGGAATGGTTGCAACCGGTGTTTGACGTTTTTGGCGCGAGTGCGCCCACCCTCTACGGTCAGCCTTGGGCGGTGATTGCCGTACTGGTAGCGATTAACCAGCCGTTTACGATCTGGATGCTGCGTAGTTTTTTCCAAAGTATTCCGACTGAACTGGATGAGGCCGCGCGCGTTGATGGCTGCACGCATTTTGAAGCCTTCCGCCGAGTGATTATGCCGGTGATGTGGCCGGGAGTGATTACCACTGGTTTATTTAGCTTTCTGTTGGCTTATAACGATTTTCTGGTGACTTCGCTCTTGCTGGATGCGCAAAATCAGACGATGGTGCCTGCGATTACGGGCTACTTTAATCGTGAGACTAGTACAACGGATCAGGTAGAAGCGGTGGCGGCGGCGGTGTCGATTACTGCGCCCCTGTTACTGTTGGTGATGGTGTTCCAGAAGCAGATCGTCAGTGGCTTAACGGCGGGCGCGGTTAAGGGCTGATGCTGCGACGAAAGGCTGGGCTGAAGACATGGGTAGCTGAAGCGGCTTGTAACCGCTTCAGTCCTGTAGCTGAGGTGATATGGTGTGGATTTATATTAGCGAGTGCGTACCACTAAAGTACGAGCCAGCTTATCGTGCCAAGTTTGCTTTCTCTTGTCCCAAAGCATCCACAGATAGCCCAGCATTAAAACGACCGCTGAGAGAATATAAGCAAAATAGCGACCAATAAATTGACCGGTTGATGGCTGTCCATCGTTATTTGCATTAATGATTTTAATGCCGAGTAACATTTTTCCTGGTGTGGCTGATTTCATTTTCCAAAACGCGATAATAATAACGAACGGCAGGATATAGTTAATCACAAAATCCATGGGGCCTAATATAAAAGGCTTGGTGTCAGCGAAAAAGGCTCCGCCAAAAAATAAGTAGGATAGTGGCAGCGTCACTAAAATAATCAAAATACCGTCAACGATTGAGGCAGCAAAACGGCGCCAGAATCCAGCTAATTCGTAATTTTGCTGGTTTTGGAGCTCAAGATCTTGAATCTCGGCATTGGGAGCTGCGTAAATATTATTGTTCATATGTTTATATCCTGCTGAATAAATTGAAGTGGAAGTCGCAGACTTCTATGTTTGTGAGGTCGATGCCTTACAGGTTTATGACTAGATTAATATAGTAGCAAGCCTTTCTGGAAGTCAACTCTTGCTGCTTTGTGCCCTAGCCTAAATCGCTCTTGCATTCGTATGCAAAACATGACAAATTGAGTATCCCAGCTAGCGCAATGCAGGAGTGAAAATGAAAGGTTCTAGACCCGAACAGGCCGTGCTTAGCCGCGACACCGACATGAGTAAAACCGCAGAAACTCGCGCCGTTATTGAAAGTATGGTCGATGGCCTCAACGACCACCGCATTGCAGACATCGGCGAATTTTTTAGCGAAGGTTTTCGCTGGATGGGCAATGCGGGCTGCGGCACCAAAACAGGCCTACAGGAATTTCAGGACAATTGGCAAAAACCCTTCCAGGCCGCTTTCTCTGATAAAACGTGCATTGACGAAGCCCGCCTGTACATGGGCGAATGGGCCGCCGCCTTTGGGCGTCAGGAGGCCACTCACTCCGGTGAATTTATGGGCATTGCCCCCAGCGGCAAAAAGGTAGAAATTCGCTATATGGATTTTTGGAAAGTGGTTGAGGGTAAAATTGTCGATAATTGGGTGATGGTGGATTTCCCGCATGTGATGGCGCAGTTGGGTAAGGATTGTTTTGCGGGCGAAGGTTGGGAGGCATTTGATCGAGGTGAAAAAGTAGCACCCCAACCTCAAGGCTAGCGCATTGATCGGGGCGTGCGCCGCCGGTCACCCCCAAATTTTATAGATTGGAGCAAGACTGATGATCAGACGTTTAAAAACGGCTAAGAGCGCCGCAGAACGCAGTGAAGATGATGCCAAGGTGCGCACCGTTGTTGAAACCACGCTGGCTGAAATCGAAGCGCAGGGCGACGCCAAGGTGCGTGAGCTGTCGGTAAAATTCGATGGGTTAGCGCGTGAATCCTATCGCCTGAGTGCGGAAGAAATTGCACAGGCTATGTCTGAGGTATCAGAACGTGATTTGGCTGATATCAAGTTCGCGCAGGATCAAATCCGTAACTTTGCCCAGCATCAGCGTAATTCCATGCAGGATATTGAAGTAGAAACCCTGCCCGGTGTGATTTTGGGGCATAAAAATATACCGGTAAATTCGGTCGGTTGCTATGTGCCCGGCGGTAAGTTTCCTATGGTGGCGTCGGCGCATATGAGTGTACTGACAGCTAAGGTGGCGGGTGTGCCGCGTATTATCGCCTCAGCACCGCCGTATCAAGGAAAGCCGCACCCGGCGATTGTAACGGCGATGCATTTAGCCGGTGCCGATGAGATTTATGTGCTGGGTGGTATGCAGGCCGTGGGGGCGATGGCCTTAGGTACAGAGTCGATTGAAGGTGTCGATATGCTAGTTGGTCCGGGCAATGCCTTTGTCGCTGAAGCCAAGCGCCAGCTGTATGGCCGGGTGGGGATTGACCTGTTTGCTGGGCCAACAGAGACGATGGTGATTGCGGATGATACGGTAGATGGTGAGCTCTGTGCGACAGATTTACTGGGGCAGGCGGAGCATGGTTATAACTCGCCTGCGGTGCTGCTGACTAATTCAGAGCAGCTGGCGCATGATACTCTGGCTGAGATTGAGCGCCAGCTGAAAATCTTGCCAACGGCGGAAACAGCCGGTAAGTCGTGGGCCGACTATGGCGAAGTGATTGTGTGTGATACCTACGATGAGATGTTGGAGCAGGCTAATTTCTACGCCTCTGAGCATGTGCAGGTGATGACGGAGCGTGATGATTGGTTTCTTGATAATATGACCAGCTATGGTGCGTTGTTCCTGGGGCCGCGCACAAATGTGTCCTACGGCGATAAAGTCATCGGCACGAATCATACCCTGCCCACAAAAAAGGCGGGGCGTTACACCGGTGGCCTTTGGGTCGGTAAATTTATTAAAACGCATACCTACCAGCGAGTGACGACTGATGAGGCATCGGCCTTGGTCGGGGAGTATTGTTCGCGGTTGTGCGCGCTGGAGCATTTCGCCGGGCACGGTGAGCAGGCCAATATCCGGGTGCGGCGCTACGGCGGTAAAGACGTACCGTATGCTGGGGTAGCTGAAGGCTGAGGTGCTTGATGGCTGATCTGCATACCCAACACAAAGCGCTGTTAGCGCCGCTGCGGCGAGCGCAATATGACTATGAGCCAGCACGAGTACAGGCGGAATTGCGTCGGCTTTTCCGGCACGATGCCGAGGTTAAACTCTGCCACCCGTTTGAGGATCTGGTGGGGGCAGAGGGCTTATATCAACAGGCGTATCAGCCTCTAAAGCAGGCGATACCTGACTTGGAGCGGCGTGACTATATCGTGATGGCAGGTACCTGTGAGCGCGGGCAGCATTGGGTGGGCTGCGGCGGTTATTATACGGGAACCTTAGTTCAACCCTGGCTGAGTATTCCGCCTACGGGTCAGCAGGTGGCCATGCGCTTCCATGAATTTTACCGCATCGTCGATAATCAGGTGGTTGAGATGCAGGCGCTGTGGGATATACCGGAGGTGATGCTACAGGCTAATGCGTGGCCGCTGGCTCCCTCACTGGGGCGCGAGTGGCAGGTGCCAGCACCGGCGACGCAAGACGGCATGATTCCAGGGCCGTATCATGCGCAACAGTCGGCGGCATCCTGTCAACATGTGATCGATATGCTGACTTATATGAAGAAACACCCCTCACAGGGTGGGCCAGAGGTGATGGAGATGGCGCGTTTTTGGCACCCCAAGATGAATTGGTATGGCCCAGCCGGTATTGGTACTGGGCGGGGTATTGCGGGGTTTCGTCACTGGCACCAGATTCCTTTTTTAAATGCGATGCCGGATCGGGGGCAGTACGTTGATCAGATTGATTATCATTTCTTTGGTGATGGCGATTATGTCGCGGTGACCGGCTGGCCGAATATGATCCAGACGATCACGGCTGGTGGCTGGTTGGGCATTGCGCCCACCGGTAAAAAAATCACTATGCGCTCGCTGGATTTCTGGCGGTTGGAGTACGGGCTGATTCGCGAGAACTGGGTACTGGTCGATTTACTCAGTATGTATGCGCAGCTCGGCGTTGATGTGTTTGCGCGCCTGCGGGAATTTAATAAGGCCCGTAATATGGGCGGCATTGCCTTTCCGATACCAGAGGTCGAGAATTAACGTATGCATTTACCCCTAACACCGTCATTTCGTCTCGATGGGCGGCGGGCCATAGTGGCCGGTGCCTCGTCGGGGATTGGTATGGGCTGCGCGGTGGCGCTAGCTGAGGCGGGTGCGCAGGTGACCTTGGCGGCGCGGCGCGCGGATGCGCTGTCTGAGATTGTAGATGCGCTGCGTGCTGCTGGACATCAGGCTGAGGCGATGACTCTTGACGTCACCGATCAGGATGCGCTGGTGGCACAGCTCAACGCGACCGAACCATACCGCATTATGATCAACAGCGCAGGCATGGCACGCCATGCGCCCGCGTTAGAAACCACGCCGGATAATTATGACGTGGTGATGGATTTGAATGTGCGGGCCGCCTTTTTTTTGATGACGGCGGTGGCGCGGGGTATGCAGTCTGCCGGTAACGGTGGCAGCATTATTAATATCTCCAGCCAGATGGCGCATGTGGGCGGTGTAGATCGTTCGGTCTACTGCGCCAGTAAGCACGCGATTGAAGGCATGACGAAGGCGATGGCGATTGAGTGGGCTGCCGATCAAATTCGGGTGAATACTATTTGCCCGACGTTTATCCGTACACCGCTGGCGGAGGTGACTTTGCAGAATCCTGAGCGCCGAGCTTGGATCGAGGAGAAGATCAAGCTGGGGCGCGTCGGTGAGATTGAGGATGTGATGGGGGCGGCAGTGTTTTTGGCGTCTGATGCAGCGGCGCTGATTACGGGCACTGCGTTATTAATTGACGGTGGATGGACAGCAGGATGAGTATGCAAGGCTTTGACCCTAAATGGCAGGACTTCCCCGATTACATCATCGGGATTACCAAAGAAATCTGGGAAGAGCGCGGTATCGCGACGCTAGAGCATTATTATGCCCCTGATATTCCGGTGCGCTCGCCGTCTTCGATGGTGGTGGGCAATCAGGGGGTGATCGCGGCGACGATGGCGACGCTGGCTGAATTTCCAGATCGCACCCTGTTGGGGGAGGATGTTATTTGGTCGGGTACGCCAGAGGAAGGCATGCTGTCTTCGCACCGCATTTTGTCGACGGCGACTCACCAGCATGATGGCCTATACGGCAAGGCGACTGGTAAAAAGCTTAGCTATCGCATTATTGCGGACTGCCACGCGATTAATAATCAAATTAACGATGAATGGCTGATTCGGGATCAGGCGGCGATTGTGCGTCAGCTCGGCTGGGAGGCGAAGGCGTTTGCTATTGATCTGATTCAGCGTGAGGGCGGGCCTAAGCACTGTGTGCAGCCGTTTACCCCGGAGATTGATGTGCCGGGGCCGTACCTAGGTAAGGGCAATGATAATGAATGGGGTCAGCGCTATGCCGCTATTCTCAATGGCCTGATGACGGCGGATATGGCGACGGTGGTGCGTGAGTATGATCGGGGCTGTCAGGTGGAATATCCGGGCGGTGAGACTGGCCATTCGTTGGGTGCGGTGGATGAGTTTTGGATGGGGCTGCGCGCGGCCTTTCCATCGGCTACGTTCACCATCCATCATCAGATCGGACGAGATGACCCGCTGCTATCACCGCGTGCTGCGCTGCGCTGGTCGCTGCGCGGTAAGCATGATGGCTGGGGCCGCTTTGGTACGCCGACTGGGGCAGACGTCTATGTGATGGGAATCTGTCACGCTGAATTTGGGCCATGGGGGCTGCGCCGTGAATATGTTTTATTTGATGAAACGGCGGTTTGGAAGCAGATTGTGTTGCAAACGGGTGAGGGTATTTCGGCATGACACCCCAGGCGATGGCCGCGCGCATCGTACGTTACGGTGAGCTAATCCCCTGTAAAACGGCGTTTATCGATGCCCATACGCCCGGTTCGGATCAGAAGGAAAACTTCACAATTATTGGCGGTGGCGTCTCGGAAAGTGCGGATCAGCACGTTCATATCAAAGAAACTCCCGGTTTTAATATCGGTGCGGCAGGACAGCCACCTTATTGTGTCAACAGCTTGCACACCCACCGCACAGCAGAAGTGTTTTTTGTGCTCAGCGGACGCTGGCGCTTTTTTTGGGGGCGGCAGGGGGATGCCGGTGACGTGGTGTTGGAGGAAGGCGATTTTATCAATATCCCGACGCACCTGTTTCGGGGCTTTGAGAATATCGGCACTGATTACGGCATGATTATGGCAATGCTGGGGGGTGATGATGCCGGTGGTGGCGTGATTTGGGCGCCAGAGGTGATCGAAAAGGCGCAGGCGCACGGTTTAGTGCTCGCGGAGACGGGCAAGCTGTATGATCGTAAACGTGGCGAAACCCTACCATCGGGGGTTAAGCCTATGCCGCTGATGACGGCAGCAGAACTCGCCACGATTCGTGAAGCGCCCACGGCGGCCATAGTGCCGCGTTTTGTGGCGCGTTATCAGGATATGATGGCGTTAGCCAAGCAGCAGCCGGTAGCGGTGTTGGGCGCACAGGCTTTGATTAAAGATCGGCCCGGTTTTAGCGTGGACTTTGTGAATCAACATACCCCATTGGCGCCGTACAACACGCAGCGCCATGAGGTATTAATGGTGTTGCGTGGGCACTGGCAGTTGAGCTGGGACGGAGGTGCGGTTGTGCTGGCTCCGGGGGATACCTGTTTGGTGCCGACCGGTTTAGCGCGCAGTCTTTCGCCGTCGATGACAGGCGAAGCCAGTCTGTTCCGGGTGCGCAATACGGATGACGCCGCCGGAGCGACTCATTGGGATTAACTGGAGGAATGATGTATGTCAAAGATATTAACCACCCACGTCGGCTCACTGCCGCGTAAACAGGAAGTCGTCGATTTCATTTTTGCGCGTGAGCATGGTGAAGACTACGACCAGGCTGCCTTCGATGCCTGTATGGCGGCTGCCTGCGCCGAAACAGTGGGCCGTCAGGCTGAAGCGGGGGTTGATATTGTCTCCGACGGTGAGACCTCGAAGATTTCTTACGCCACCTATGTGAAAGATCGTTATACCGGTTTCAGTGGCGATAGCGAGCGTAATGCACCGGGTGATCTTAAGCTGTTTCCCGGCTTTTTGAAGCGACTGGCCGATGATGGCGGCACGCCACAATACTCACGTCCCATGTGTACTGGTGAAATTACCGCCAAGGGTGATGACGATTTACAGGCGGATATTGCTAACCTCAAAGCGGGTATGGTGCAGCATGGCGTTGCGCGTGGTTTTATGAATGCTGCCTCGCCGGGGGTGATCGCTTTATTCCTGCAAAATGCGCATTATGCCAGCCGGGAGCAATACTTGGAGGCGCTGTCTGAGGTGATGAAAGCGGAGTATGAGACGATCGTGGCCTCTGGTTTAGACCTGCAGCTGGACTGCCCCGACTTAGCCTTATCGCGCCATATGCTGTTCCAGGATTTGAGCGATGATGAGTTTCTGAAAATTGCAGATATGCACGTTGCTGCGCTCAATCACGCGCTGGAAAACGTGCCGCAGGACAAGGTACGGGTGCATATTTGCTGGGGCAATTATGAAGGGCCGCATATTTGCGATATCAGTATGGGTAAGGTGTTTAATACGCTAATGCGGACTAAGGCACGCTATGTTCTGTTTGAAACGTCCAATCCACGCCACGCACATGAGTGGACGATCTTCCGCGATCGAAAGGCGGATATACCGGATGATAAGGTGCTGGTGCCGGGCGTGCTGGATACCACGACCAACTTTGTTGAGCACCCTGAGTTAGTGGCCGAGCGCATCCGGCGTTTTGTCGATATTGCGGGTGTGGAGCGCGTGATTGCTGGAACAGACTGTGGTTTTGGTACCTTCGCTGGCTTTGGGGCGGTTGATCCTGATATTGCCTATGCCAAGCTGGCGGCGCTGAGTGAAGGCGCGCGGCTGGCGGCGGCGTAAGCGCCTGGGCTCTGGAGTCAATCACTCATTTACACCATCACTCAATCAGGCGACCAGCCACGTTCTTTATAGTACTCTGCTGCACCCGCATGGAGGGGTGCAGACAGGCCGTCTTTAATCATCTGGTTGGCCTGTAAATTAGCAAGGGCGGGGTGCAGCTGTTTGAAAGCGTCGAGCTGATCAAACACAGCTTTGGTCACGTTGTAAGCGACGGCTTTCGGTACATCGCTCGTACTGATGACAGTAGCACCGACGCCGAAGGTGGTGACGGCAGTATCGTTACCTCGATACATGCCGCCTGGAATCGTGGCGACTCGGTAGAATGCGTTATCGGCTACCAGTTTATCAATGGCATCACCCGAGATTTTCACTAATTTTACCGCGCAGCTATCCGCGACTTCAGTAATCGCGGCTGCGGGGTGCCCAATGGTGTAAATCATCGCATCAATTTGGTTGCTGCAAATAGCTCGCGTCATTTCTGAGTCTTTGAGCTCGGCGGCCAGCGCAAGGTCATTCATCTCCAGTCCCATCGCTTGCATCACCACTTCCATGGTGGCGCGTTGGCCAGAGCCGGGATTGCCGACATGCACGCGCTTACCTCGCAGATCCATAAAGTCATTAATGTCGCTGTCCGCGCGGGCAATCAGGGTAAACGGCTCGGCGTGCACTGAGAACAGCGCGCGCAGTTTTGTAAATTGACCGGCGTCTTTAAAGGTGGAGCTACCATTGAGCGCATGATATTGCCAGTCAGACTGAGCAATGCCGAAGCTTAGCTGGCCTGTTTTGAGGGCGTTAATATTAAATACCGAGCCGCTAGTAGCCCTTGCAGAGCAGCGAATGCCATGCGTTTCGCGACCTTTATTGACTAGCCGACAGATAGCGAACCCGGTTGGGTAATAAACACCGCTCACGCTACCTGTACCCATAGAAATAAACTGCTGGGCAGCGGCTGGCGGGGTAAAACTAAGCGTGAGCATAGCGCTCAGGATGAAGCGTTTAATATTCAACATGTTTTGATGCTTTGCTCGTTACTGTGTCTGTTATTTGGGAGCGCTGGTGCGGCGAGCGGCAATGCAGTTATAATCGTGTACGCCTCAGTCCAGTCCGCTAGCACGCTACTGGAATGTATCATTTGGTGTCAGGGCAAACAAGCTGTCAGCAGAATGAGTCTCGTGCCCCGGCTAGGTTAAAGCGCTGGGCTAAGTGTGAGTTCATGAGCACTATAGCGCCTAAAAAAAGTGTTGGCAGTGCCTGCCCTTTCCCCGCACAATGACGCTCAATCAGTAGTGCTCATCCTTTTTTGTACACATATAGTTCGGAGTCTAGAATGGAAGTTATTGGTCATCTTATTAATGGTGAAATGCGTGCCGATACGGCCCGCACGCAGGATGTTTTTAACCCTTCGACCGGTGAAGTGCAAAAACAGGTGGCGCTGGCTTCTACAGCAACAGTGGAAGAAGCCATTGCAGCGGCACAGGCTGCTTTTCCGGCTTGGCGTGATACTGCTCCGGCAAAACGGGCGCGCATTATGTTTCGCTTCAAACAGCTATTAGAGGAGCATGCAGAGCAGATTAACGCTCTAGTCGGTGCCGAGCACGGTAAGATTGCGCATGACGCTGGTGGCGAGTTACAACGGGGCATCGAAAATGTGGAATATGCCTGCTACGCGCCGGAATTATTGAAGGGTGAGCACAGTAAGAACACCGGCCCGGGCATAGATTCTTGGAGTGAGTTTCAGCCGCTGGGTGTCGTCGCGGGGATTACGCCGTTTAATTTCCCGGTGATGGTACCCCTGTGGATGTACCCATCAGCGATTGCCTGTGGTAATACCTTTGTGCTGAAGCCGTCTGAGCGCGATCCGAGTTCGACCCTGTTAGTGGCTGAATTAGCACAACAGGCGGGTTTGCCTGCGGGGGTGCTCAATGTGGTGAATGGGGATAAAGAGGCCGTGGATACGTTACTCACTGATGAGCGGGTACAGGCCGTGAGTTTTGTTGGCTCGACCCCCATTGCTGAATATATTTATGCGACGGCGAGCGCAAACGGTAAGCGCTGTCAGGCGCTGGGCGGGGCGAAGAATCACGCCATCGTGCTGCCGGATGCGGATATGGATAACGCGGTGAATCAGCTGTTAGGTGCGGCCTTTGGTTCGTCGGGTGAGCGTTGTATGGCGCTGTCGGTCGCGGTTGCGGTAGGTGACGCCGCCGCTGATGCGTTGGTCGATAAACTGAGCAGCGCAATGCAGCAGCTAAAAGCAGGGCCATTTAGCGATAGTTCAAATGATTTTGGCCCGGTGATTACCCGGGCACATCAGGAAAAAGTACTCGGGCATATCAGCAGTGCAGAAGCCGATGGTGCTCATGTGGTGGTGGATGGTCGCGGTATTAGTGTGGCGGGGTATGAGGGGGGCTTTTACGTCGGCGCCACCTTATTGGATAACGTTACTCCGCAGATGGCGTCCTATCAGCAGGAGATTTTTGGGCCGGTATTACAGGTCGTGCGGGTTGAGAGTATGCAGGCCGCAATGGACTTAATCGACGCGCATGAATACGGCAATGGCACCTGTATTTTTACCCGTGACGGTGAGGCCGCGCGTTATTTCTCGGACAACATTAAGGTGGGTATGGTCGGCATTAATATACCCCTGCCGGTGCCCGTGTCTTATCACAGCTTTGGGGGTTGGAAGCGGTCATTATTTGGCGACTTGTCGGCGTATGGGCCGGATAGCGTGCGGTTTTATACGCGCCGTAAAACCATTACGCAGCGTTGGCCGTCGGCAGGGGTGCGGGAAGGTGTGCAGTTTGCATTTCCATCATGAGGTAGTGGTTTAGCCTGAGCGTGTCAGTAAGTTTTAGCGGGGGTGTCCTTTGGGGGCATCCCTTTTTTTTGTCCACCTCAACACGACAGCTGCGAGGTATACGGCCTTGCTGTAATCCAACGGGTATCATCTAACGGGCATCATTCGTTGTTCAGTCTGTCGTTAGCCCAGCGCTGAGCGATGACTCTGCGTCGTGACAGTGTAGGTGTAGCGCAAAAGTTAACCCTATTTGTCGTTTTGCCGCTTATAGCTAAAAAATGACAGCCTGTCGTTATTTTTAATAAAATTTATCGGGCAAGACAAGATTTAATTTATAATAGTAGATCGTTCGTTAGATGACTAAGAATAATAAAATTGTCATTACAGGCAGTAAAAAAATACTATGAAAATAAATAATTTACGGGGCCAGTCTGGCTTTAATCTGATTGAAATTTTGGTCGCCTCGCTCATTCTCTCCGTCGGACTGCTAAGCATGGCTGGTTTGCAAGTGGCAAGCCTGCGTTCTGTGCAAAATGCCACGCAAAAACAGCAGGCCTCCTTTATTGTGCATGAATTGCTAGAGCGCATGCGCAGTAACCGTGAGGGTGCGCTCGACGGTCACTACAACACAGCAGTTTCTTGTACAGGCGCGCCGCCGCTGGATTGCTCCGCTAGTGTGGCCTGTGCATCCTCCCAGGTGGCGACCTACGACCTTTATACTCTGCAATGTGGTGATGGCAGCGCTGCCAACAGTCGTTCTGGCGTCAATGATCAGTTGCTTGCAGGCCAGCTGGCGGTTAGATGCTTACCCACGGGCTGTAGTGACGGGGTCAGAGTTACTGTTAGTTGGAATGAGCTACTGACCAGCGACGATGTAGTGGCGGTACCAGGCGGTGCACCGGTATCAAATACCCAACCGTTTTCACTATCGATTGACGCTGTGATCTAAGTCAGAGGTTGAAACTATGAAATATAATAAATATCAAGGTTTTACCTTAGTCGAGTTGCTGCTGGCTATGGCGCTGGGTTTGTTTTTGCTGGCTGGTGTTAGCACTGTCTATGTCAGCAGTAAAAAAACTTACAATATCCGTGATCAGACCTCCGAGCTAGATGAAAATGCTCGGTTGGCACTGCGTACGCTTAAGCAGCATATTGAGCATGCCGGTTATGCATCTACAACCGGTATCTTGGTACCCAACTTTATCTTGCCAACCGGTCATACAGTGATTGCGGCAACGTGTGCCGATGGCAGCTCCAATGTGAGAAATGCAGGCATCATTAGTGCTAGCGCAGATAATGCTTCTGTCTGGGGTGATACGATTGGACTCACTTATATGGCGGATGCTGAGCTGGACTCAGACTGTAGCGGTTCAAGGCTTGTTCAGCCTCCAGCCACTACTTCAGCCTGTTTGCCACCGGACGCGGTTGTCCGTGAATCACGCTATATTTATAATTCATTCTCCGTTGGCAGTACGCGCACGAACGCGATGGGCGACGCGATTCCAGAATTACGCTGTGGCGGTTCGCGGACGATTATGACTCAACCTTGGGCGGAAGGAATAGAAAATATTCAGTTCCAATACGGTGTGGATAATAATGCTGATGGTGCAGTCGATAATTACTGGAATGCAACGGCGGTGCAGGGCGCAGGCGTGTGGGATGACATCCTTGCTGTCCGGGTTGGATTGTTAGTGCGTACGGTTGACCCCGTTTTTGATCGTGCAGTGGCAGAAAATTTCCAGGTGTTGGATCAAGTGATTAATACGTCGGATCGTTATCGTAGAAGTGTCTACACCACAACAATCCGCCTTAAAAATGTTGCGCGCCGTATCTAATAAGGAAAAAAACTATGATAAATCGTCGCCGTAATTCACAGCGTTTGTTAGTCAAACAGAAGGGATCCGTGCTGCTGTGGGGGTTAATTATTCTGATAACACTGACCGTGGTAGGTGTTACTGCTGCGCGCGTCGGTGTGACCGACACACGTATTGCCAGTAACCAGATATTCAGTGTAATGACTTATCAAGGAGCCGAATCAGCTTTAGAGCGAGTGACTCAGCTGTTTCATATTCAACAGGCAGCTACTGCGGCTAGTCGCACGGCTTCCAGGAGTTATGTTGACAGTGTTAACAACAATGTGCAGTCACTGAATTCAACTGGGCTTATTACCATGCGGGAACCCATGATGTGCGTCGCACAGAATGGCTATGCGATGTCCGTAGAGATGACCCCTGATTTGGGGGGGATAACATGTCGCTTGTTTATTGTGGAGGCACGCGCAAATCTTGCGGGTACCGGGGCATCCAGCGAACATGTACAGGGCATCATGAAATACGTACCCGCTGATGGCAGCACGGTTAATTAAAACGCTGGCACTTCCTCAATAACTAAAATTAAAGGTAGAAAGGTATGCACAGAAAAAACAGTCAAAGTGGTTTCACACTGATTGAGCTCATGATTGTAGTGGCTATTATTGGGCTGATCAGCGCAATTGCTTACCCCAATTACGTCGAACAGGTACGCAAGAGTCGGCGTGCTGATGCTCAAATTAAGTTGCAGGAATTAGCCCAGTTACAGGAGAGTTTTTTCTCAAGAAACTTGACCTATGCCAGGGACTTATCAGGATTATTGGGTGGGTCATTGAACACCATCGACAGTGATGAGGCTTTCTATCAGCTGTCAGTCAGTAATGCAAGCAGTGCAGCGGGTGGTGGCTGTGCTGGTACGCGCGCCAGTCCATGTGCCGCTTATACTTTACAGGCCGTGCCAAATAGTGGCACCAGCCAGACTAGCGATACAACGTGTGCGCTGTATACGCTGGATAATTTGCGACGTAGAGCTGCCAGTGATAGTTCGTCTACAGATACAACGTCTCAGTGTTGGTAGGTTTACCGTCACCATCCTGAAAATTTAACCCCGTAAGCATAAGCCTGATAGGGCTAGTGCATTAATAAGGCTTAAGTTTTTTTGTCTTAACGCCAAGCAAAATAATAAAAGGTACTTCTTCATGAAATTCCCACGCTGGATCTTATCGTCAGTACGGCACTTACTGTTGCTTTGCTGGCCGTTGTTTATTCCTTTGTCAGTGATTGCTGATGAAACAGACATCTTTTATGAGTTTGAAAAATCAAAGGTCAACTCAAATGTTTTGTTCCTATTAGATGCCTCCAGAAGTATGCGGGTCAAGGTGGCTGGAACCACTGAAAGCAGAATGGATGTGCTACAAAAAACGTTTCGTGAAGTTATGAATAACGCACCTGCTAATTTGAATATTGGCTTGATGCATTATGCTAACTCTGAAAATTTTAGCAGTTATAGTTGGAGTTCAATTAAGGGCGTCAATTTCCCAGTTTCACCTATTGATGTAGATGCAGACAGTATTATTGGCAGTTTTGCCGCCACTGATAATTTGCCTGATCCTACTAGCGGCATGTCGGTACGCTCCTTCCTGCCTGAAATCGTTGATTCATGGAAGGCTGCGGGATACACCCCTATCGTTGACTCCATCTATGAAGCCGCCCGTTATTTCCGCGGAGAGAAAAGTGCTTGGGGCGGTCATCCTGCGAATTACCGCTGGGCAGCCCACCCTTCTACTTATAGGGGTGCCGCTGCTTGTGCCGCACCCACTGCGACTGAATCGTGTCGGTTTGAATTTGGTGAATGTAATGGTTCTGAAACTGCCTGTGTTTCCGGTTCATTTCCCCAGTGCTGTGATTGGGTTGGGGGTGGCGATATTTGTGATGCTCTGAGTGCAGGCAGCTGTACATCAGGATATTGTAGAAATGGTGATTTCAGCTGTTCTGTCAATGTCTCTACCTGTAATCACGAGACCTGTTCGGGCGGTGGGGATATCACCTACAAATCACCGATTAAATATGCCTGTCAAGAGAATTACTTAGTCGTAATGTCAGACGGTAGACCCGCTTACCCTTATCGCGCAGGTTATACCGGTGACAGATCAGGGCAATACCCAAAATCGGCCTATCCTAATTATGTCGATACTAATCCTTTCGTGCCAAACCTCATCCCTCCAGTAGGTAGTAGCCAAATACCTGAGCCTATTCCGACATTGATTGGTGCAAGCTGTGCGGATAAACCTAATGGTTTGGCGAGTGGCACCTGTGGGCCCGAATTAACTGAGTTTTTGGCGACAGAAGATCAGTCTTCGTCCTATGGGGGTGACCAAGTTGTAAAAACATTTACGGTGGCTTACGATTTGGCTGGTGAACCGCAAGGTACTGACTACCTAAAATCATTGTCAACAGTGACGAATGGTCACTATACCGCGAATGATTCTACTCAGTTGGTGAATGCGTTGACTAAGATTTTGAACCATGTGGATGGTCAGTCATTCAGTTTTTCATCGCCGACCTATTCATTGAGTAAAGACAGTGTATTGTCCAGCGGTAATGATGTTTACGTCCCCGTGTTTAGCTACAGCAATACGCCTTTGTGGTCGGGTAATTTGCGTAAGTTAAAATTATCTGCCAACGGCCATATTGTTGGAGCAGGTGGCGGTTCCGTACTGAATAATAAAGGTCAATTTAAAAGTAGCGCACAGGACCTGTGGTCATCTGCCCCGCATGGTGTTGATGCAGGGCAGGGCGGGGCCGCCAGTCGTCTGCCGCCCGCTGCTGCAAGAGTCAGAAAAACGGATCCCAATGGTAATGCTCTGGTAGATATTAGTTCATCGACTGCGGGTTCTGTGATTCGGAAATATATGCTGCGGCCTGACGGCTATACTGGACCGATCAGGACGCCATTGCGCAATAGGATCTTAGATTTCACGCGGGGCCACGCACTCGCGGGTAATACGATAGACTACACAACTGATCGGCAACATATCGGCGATATTATCAATAGTAAACCGATATTGGTGAATTACAGTGCTACAAAATCACTGGTGTTAGTTTCAACTAATGAGGGTTATTTGCACGCATTTGATGCTGATACAGGGGTAGAAGAATGGGCGTTCATGCCGTCAAGCTTATTAAAGAATCAACTGCTGTTTATGCAAGACAATGAAAAATACCGTCATGTATACGGTTTGGATGGCGAATTAACGTTGTGGAACTATGATGCGAATGATGACGGCCTGATGAATCATTCATCTGATAAGCGCCTGCTGTTCTTTGGTATGCGTCGCGGTGGCAACATGTATTATGCGCTGGACGTTACTGACCCTACCATGCCGAAAATCGAATGGAAAATTAGTCCAAATTCCAGTACGGCAGGAGCAGTAACGACAGGTTTTGACCAGCTGGCAGAGACGTGGTCTAAACCGACCTTATCAAAAATGCGTGTGGCCAGCGGCGGGGGTTCCAGCAGTCAAGTCAAGTATGTACTGGTGTTTGGCGGAGGTTATGATCCAAAGTATGACGAGGATAACCCTGGTGCACGTCCTGGTGGTAGAGCTAAGGGGGCGGGTGTCTATATTGTAGATGCACTAACCGGTGCCTTATTGTGGTCGACTAAAAATGATGGTGGACTGGCTGCCAATGATATGAAGCATAGCGTCGCCGGTGATATTCGCGTACTGGATATGGATAATAACGGTGAACTTGATCGGCTGTATTTTGCTGATTTGGGCGGAAATGTCTGGCGTGCTGACTTGGGCGTCGAAATTAGCAGCAGCAGCGCCTCGGTATCGTTAAGTAATAAAACGACTTTGACGAAGTTGGCACAATTAGGTGCTGTGAGCGGTGGTGATGGTGATCACCGGAAGTTCTTTTATGAGCCTGATGTTGCGCTGCGCATGAATGGTGGTGAGGCGGTGCTGACTGTTTCTTTGGGTAGTGGTTACCGCACTAATCCCATGGATAATGGTGATAAAGATAATTTCTATGTGTTGCTGGATCGGGATGTTTTCCGAGGACGTGATCAGTCGCCGACTGCGGTCATTAAGCACGGCGCTCTTAAAGTAGCCAGGTCTGATGGCAGCGGCTTGGGCGGTGGCGGCAGTATTTTAGATCACCCAGGGAAAGACGGCTGGTATATGCCACTACCACACCACAGTGAAAAAGTGCTGGCCAGTTCTGTTACGTTCTTAGATAAGGTCTTGTTTACCACCTTTGCCATGGCTGATGAAAATGGTGTGCCCAGTTCTATTGCAGCCTGTGATCCACTGGATACCAGTGCGCGAGCCTATGTGTTGGATATTATGACGGCTAAGGCAGTGGCTGATTTGGAACGTGACGGTGCGGGTACTAATGAACCGTTTGTTGTGGCGGGAGGCGTCGGTGAGATCCTTGATACGCCGCAGCTGATTTTCGGCAAGCCGACGGACGGCAGCGGTGGTGCTTGTACTGAAGGCAACTGTCAGCAGGATGTTAGTGTTCGCGTCGGTAAGCTGAAAGTGCCGCTGCTTGACTCTAATAACACCAGCAATGGTGCGAGTTCAAGTTTTGGTGAAATGGTCGATGTAACCAGACTCCTGCCGCGTTTGTTCTGGCGGGATGAAGAGGTTACGGTTGATCCCTAAGCGGAGTACGGTAATGGCCGCCAGATAGGCGGTCATTACCTGCGAGATCTGCTATGCAAAGTATATCCCTATAGTGGTTTTGCTGCATTATTTGTCTGATGGCGGCTGCTTGATTGTAACCATGCTCAAGCAGCAGCAGGCCATTCTCATGTAAAAAGACACGGGCACATTTTATAATGTGCCTGATGTCGTTCAGGCCATCTGTTCCTGAGATAAGGGCGGACGGGGGCTCGAAGCGCACATCACCTTGGGTGAGGTGTATGTCGTCCAGGGCGATGTAGGGTGGGTTGGAAACAATTATGTCAAAGTGCTCTCCCGTTGGGATCATGGAAAACCAATCAGATAGCAGAAAGCGGATGCGGTGCTGTTGATGTTGGTGGGCATTAGCGCGTGCTACGGCTAACGCGGCGGCTGAGCGGTCGGTTGCGGTGATTGTGGCCTGCGGCAACTCGCTCCCTAGTGCGATTGCAATCGCACCGCTGCCAGTGCCAAGGTCGAGGATATTAAGACGGTCATGTTTTGTAGTGTGTTGTAACACGGTTTCAATTAGCAGTTCAGTCTCCGGGCGTGGAATTAGCGTATCCGGTGTGACGTTAAGCGGCATACCCCAAAACTCACGATAGCCAATGAGGTAGGCAATAGGCTGGCCGGTGAGGCGCTGTTGTAGCAGTTTAGAATATGCCACGAGCTGTGGTGGTTCGGGAACGCGCTCAGGCCAAGTGTATAAATAGCTGCGTGCTTTCTGTAAACAGTGAGCCAGCAGGATTTCAGCGTCCAGCCGTGGGCTGTCAGATATTAGACGAAGTTGGTGTGCACTCTGCTGTAACAGGTCACGGATTGGTATACCCATGTTTTAGAGCTCATGCAGTTCAGCGACTGCGGTATTGGGTTAATCTTCCGCTAGTGCGGTTAACTGATCGGCTTGATATTCATTAATGAGGGGTTCAATCACCTGATCCAGCTGTCCAGCCACAATATCATCCAGCTTGTACAGCGTAAGATTAATGCGGTGGTCAGTGACCCGGCCCTGTGGAAAGTTGTAGGTTCGAATGCGTTCTGAGCGGTCACCGGAGCCGACGAGGTTGCGCCGAGTTTCAGCTTGTTCTGAAGCTTGCTGCTGCCGCTCCATCTCTAACAGTTTGGCCTGTAACAAGGCCATGGCGCGGGCGCGGTTTTTATGCTGCGAGCGTTCGTCCTGGCATTCCACCACGATGCCTGTAGGTAAATGGGTCAGGCGAATGGCTGAGTCAGTTTTATTAACGTGTTGTCCACCCGCCCCAGAGGCGCGGTAAGTATCGACCCGCAGGTCGCCGGCGTTAATGTCTTGAGCGGCGACTTCATTAACTTCTGGCATGATAGCGACCGTAGCTGCTGAGGTATGAATACGCCCCTGTGACTCGGTTTCGGGCACCCGCTGCACGCGGTGTGCGCCTGATTCAAATTTGAGGCGTGAATACACATTCGTTCCCATAATGCGTGCAATGATTTCACGGTAGCCACCGTGCTCGCCTTCATTTTGGCTAATGATTTCAAGTTGCCAGCGCAGTTGTTCGGCATAGCGGGAATACATGCGGAACAAATCACCGGCAAAAATCGCCGCTTCGTCCCCCCCGGTACCGGCACGAATTTCCAGAAAGATATTGCTGTCATCATGCGGATCTTTCGGCAGCAGGGCTTTTTGCAATTCCAGTTCTTGGGCTAGCATTTTGTCTTTAGCGTGTAGGATTTCTTCTTCTGCCATCGCTTTCATTTCTGGGTCAGCCAGCATTTCCTGAGCGGTTTCCAGGTCGTCCCGTGTTTGCTGGTATTCGCGAAAGCTTAGCGCCACCGGTTCTAACTGGCTGTATTCAATGGACAGTTTGCGAAACTGCTGCTGATCCGAAATAATCTCGCTTTCCCCTAGCAGGTGGGCGATTTCAGCATAACGTTCATTCAGATTTTCCAGCTTGCTCAAAATAGAGGTTTTCACGGTTTATTTATCTTCCGGTGTGCGTGGGAGTGTGGTTTTTTCTTGCCCATCATCAAGATCAAATAGCATCAGGGCCGTTTGTAAGAGCTGATCATCACCGGTTTTAGCGGCCTGATGGAGGGCAGAGGTGGGGGCATGGGTCAGCTTATTAGTTAGCGTGTTTGCTAGGAAAGTCAGTGCTTCCTCTGCTGTTTTATTCTGTAGTATTTTTTGTGCCTTCAGCAGAACATCATCACGAATGTTAGCGTTTCTTTCGCGATAGCGGCGAATTAATTTCTGCTGATCCTGCGCGCGCAGCCAGCCCATAAATTGTTGGGTTTCTTGTTGCACCATGACTTCAGCCTGTGCGGCGGCCTGCTGGCGTGAGGCGATGTTTTCTGCAATGACTGATTGCAGATCATCAACGGTATACAGGTAAACGTCGTCTAACTCAGCTACCTCCGGTTCAATATCGCGTGGCACCGCAATATCAACCATAAATACCGGACGGTGTTTGCGCGCCTTCAAGGCGCGCTCCACCATGCCTTTTGCGATAACTGGAAGCGGGGATGCGGTTGAGGCAATAATAATGTCGGCTTGGGGGAGGTAATCGGCCAGTGCTGTTAAGCCAATGCCGGTGCCTTGGTAAGTTTGGGCCAGCTGCACGGCTTTATCTGCGCTACGGTTAGCCACAATGATATGACCAATATTTTGTGTGGTTAGATGACGCCCGACCAGTTCAATCGTCTCACCGGCCCCGACTAATAAAGCGGTTTGTTCTTCTAAATGGCTGAATATTTGTTTGGATAGGCTAACTGCGGCAAAAGCTACTGAGACCGGGTTCGTGCCGATGCTGGTTTGCGTGCGCACTCTTTTGGCGGTGGTAAAAGCATGTTGCATCAGGCGGCTGAGGCGTTTGCCGGAGGTGCGCGCATCGGCGGCAGCGCGCAGTGCCGTTTTCAGCTGGCCGAAAATTTGTGGTTCGCCAAGCACCATGGAGTCTAGGCCGCAGGCAACGCGCAGGGCATGCTGCACCGCTTTGTCGGCATGATGAATAAACAGGTAAGACCGGAGTTTTTCTGCGGGAAAATGGTGAAAATCGGCCAGCCAGTGAATCATTGTATCTGTGATTTGGGCGACTGCGGGCTGTTCTTTTTGACTGGCGGCATACCATTCCGTGCGATTACAGGTTGAGAGGATTAGATTTTCATCCATGACGCCGGTTGCGGACTGGAGTGCAGCAGACATCTGCTCAGGCGCAAAGGCTAGCTGTTCTCTGATAGCGACCGGTGCAGTCTTGTGATTGATGCCGACAACAAATATTGACATTAAAAAAGCGCTTACCAAGCAGATATAAATTTTCAGAATGTCGGATTTTCTGATACGTTATGAGTGATTACAAGGTATATTAATGCCAGCATACGGATTCAATAAACGGCATGCTAGGAAATTTCAGCAGGTTCAGCCTGCTTTGTTGCAGGTTTGGGCGATAAAATACTTGATAACCATGGCATGCTTACTTACTTCGCAGGGGACATGAAAAAAAATCATTCCCAAGCATGTGGGCCTGCGATTTGCACAAAAATAATTCAGTTATTCGTACGGGTATCCGCTGATACCGGAGATTGTTATGTTCCGAAAAAATATTTCGTTTCGCTTTGCCAGTCTGTCCATGGCCTTGCTTGCTATGGGCTGCACCCTGGGCGGCAACACCTTCGCGGAGCCACCGGCTGCTAGCGCACCCGCCAGCTTTAATTCTGAGCTGAGTTATCAGATGTACCACACCATGGCCGCTGAGATGATGATGCGCGAGGGTCAGCTAAAGCCCGCTGCCCAACATTATGCCGCTGCCGCTACGCGCAGCAGCAACCCGGCTATTGTCCGGCGTGCTACTGAGGCCGCGATTCAGGCGGAAGAGTCGGATCTGGCGAAGAAACTGCTCAGTCATTGGATGAAGCTAGAGCCTGATTCGTTGGAAGTGCGCCAATATCGTATTTTGTTGCGTTCACGTCTGGAAGAATATGATGCAGCGGTGGATGATGTGGTCTGGCTGCGCGATTTTATCGAGAAAAAAGAAGGGCATGGCTTTGAGTTTGTGGTGTCCTTGCTGGCGTTGGAGGCGGGTGTCAGTAACGCTTATGAAATTTTCCGGCGCTACGTTGATAAAGTCGAAAATTCAGCGAAAACCCAGCTGGTGATCACCACGCTGGCGGTTAACGCGCAAAAATATGCGGCTGCCCTAGAGTCGGCTGAGATTGTAAAAGCCAATGGTAATGAGGCGCAAAAAGAGCAGGCCACTCGCCTGCGCGCTCGTGCGCTACTCGCATTGCAGCGCACTGATGATGCGGTTGCGGAACTAGCCCCGGTCGTTGAGAACAGTGAAGATAATGAACTGAAGTTGGAATATGGCCGCATGCTGATTATGGCGGATCGGCGTGATGAAGCGCAGCCCGTATTTAAGCAGCTCTACGCCGATCAGCCAGATAATGCGGATATTCTATACACGCTTGGCCTACTCTATCTGGAGCAGAAGGAGTATGCGTTTGCAGAGCCGCTGATGAAAAAACTGATGAAAATACCGGAGCGCAAGCACGAAGCGAGCTATTTTCTGGCGCAGATTTATGAAGGTCAGCAGCGCTTTGATGAGGCATTTATAGCCTATGATGCGGCGCTAGACGGCGATTTTGCGCGTGAATCGATTGGGCGCAAGACGCTACTATTACAACGCGAGAAGGGATTTGATGCGGCGGAGCAGTGGCTACAACAGCAGATTGAGTCCGCTTCTATGCCTGCGCGCAAATTAGCACTAGCGCTGGCACGGGCGCAGCTGTTGCATGATGTGGAGAAATATGAGGCTGCGATTGAAGCTTATAATGCGGCGGAAAAGTTTGGAGCGAGTAAGCGCGATATTCTGTATTCGCGTTCTTTAACCTACGATAAAATGGGTGATGTTGCTGCTGCTGAAAAGGATTTGCGTGCCATTATTCGTGATGACCCTGATGATGCTGATGCCTTGAATGCGCTGGGTTACATGCTGACAGTAAGCACTGACCGCTATGATG
Source organism: uncultured Thiotrichaceae bacterium (assembly GCA_937925855.1). Taxonomy (GTDB): domain Bacteria; phylum Pseudomonadota; class Gammaproteobacteria; order Thiotrichales; family Thiotrichaceae; genus Thiolinea. The sequence goes on along the minus strand of CALAMO010000044.1, from coordinate 10,971 downwards.
AGGCGAAAGTGCTGATTAGTAAGGCCTTGGCGTTGATGCCCAATAGTGCGGCGATTCTCGATAGTATGGGCTGGGTACTTTATAAGCTGGGCGATTACGACGGTGCTGAAAAACAGTTGCGCCAAGCGTTTGGAAAAATGCGTGACCCGGAAGTGGCTAGCCATTTGATTGAGGTGCTCTCTCGTCTAGGCAAGCTGGCGGAGGCGCAAAAATTATTACAGGATATGTTGACTGAATACCCCGATGATAAAATGTTGGTGGATGTGAAGGAGCGTTTGGCTGAACTCTCTGGCAGTTAAGTACGTCATTATAATGATCAATAAAGACTTAAGGATGACACGATGAAAAACGGAATTTTACTGCTGTGCTTGGTGACTATGTTCGGCTGTAGCACGCAAAAAACTTTGCAGCCTAAGACCACAGCGATTAAAAAAGTGCCGACGCCTGAAGCCTATTGGCAGAATCGCCAGCAGGTGTTTGCTCGCATGAAATCATGGAGCATGGATGGACGGGTAGGGTTACAGCTGCGCGGCCAGAGCTGGTCATTTGGTATGAATTGGCAGCAGGCTGGCAGTGCTTCGGTTATGGATATAACGCATCCGCTGACTGGGGCTGTGATGGCGAATATCCGCGAGACCGGTACGCAGGTGACGTTGAAAGCAGCGGATGGCAAGCAATACCGCGACACCGATGCGGAGCGCTTATTGGAACGCCAGCTCAAGCTCAAGTTTCCAATTAATGACATGCGCTACTGGGCGCGAGGTATACCCGCCCCGGATAGTGCTGTAGAAGCGCTCCAGTTGGATCGTTTGGGACGGCCATTGAAGCTACAGCAGAAGGGTTGGCAGGTGACGTACCTGAGTTATAAAAGCGATCAGGCCAAAGCGCTGCCTGCTAAAATTAGTCTGGAAAAAGCGGCGGAGCGCCTGAAAGCGAAAGTAGTGGCTAAGCAATGGCAGACCCGTTTCTAACCCATCGGGTTGCTGCTTCATCTGCGATGACTGGGGGGGGGGATTTCCTACTGCCGGCTCCAGCAAAGATCAATCACTTCCTGCATATCACCGGACGCCGAGCAGATGGTTATCACCTGTTACAAACGGCGTTTCAATTTTTGGATTACAGCGATCAAATTCAGTTCCAACTCCGCACCGACGGTTTAATTGAACGCCGTGGGGGCAATGCTGATATTCCGGTATGTGATGACTTGGTGATTCGAGCGGCGCAGCTGCTGCGTCAAGACAGCCGTGTGCCGTTTGGCGTCACGCTTAGCGTTAACAAGCGGCTACCGCTGGGTGGTGGTTTAGGTGGTGGTAGTTCAGATGCGGCGACGGTCTTGTTGGGTTTGAATCAGCTGTGGGGTTGTGGGCTGAGTCTCGATGCGCTGGCCCGGCTTGGGCTAAGCCTGGGGGCGGATGTGCCGGTTTTTGTGCATGGGCGTGCGGCCTGGGCAGAGGGTGTGGGTGAGCAGCTGGTGTTTCTCGATTTGCCGGAGCACTGGTACCTGATTTTGCAGCCAAATGTACACGTTTCTACCGCTGAAATTTTCGCGAATGAGGGCTTGACACGTCACTGTCAACCCATCAAAATAGCGACCTCTTTCAACAGCCAGACTAAGAACGTGTTTGAGCGAGTTGTCAGAAAAATGTTTCCTGAGGTTGATGATGCATATCATTGGCTATCAGGGCACGCAGCAGTAAAAATGACGGGTTCAGGTGCCTGTTTATTTGCTGAGTTTGCTAGCGAAATGCAGGCTCAGCAAGTGTTAAACATAATGCCTGAACAGTGGTCTGGTTTCGTGGCGAGAAGCGCTTCCGTTTCACCGCTCCATAAGGCACTAGGCATCGCCGTTTGAATTTAAACTGTTGTGTGAGCAATCAGATAAATGGGCCGTCGCCAAGCGGTAAGGCATCGGGTTTTGATCCCGACATGCGTAGGTTCGATCCCTACCGGCCCAGCCATCTCCTCCCCCAGACAAGCCGTAAGCTTGTCTTTTATTTTGTCTGCGGAACATTGATTCCGCTTACAATGTGAGCAAATCATGTCTGACGATAGAATGATGGTGTTTACCGGTAATGCGAACCCGGAACTCGCCCGCAAAGTCGTCGATCACCTTGGCATTTCCCTTGGCGAAGTTAAGGCCGGACGTTTCAGCGATGGTGAAGTCCATGTTGAGATCCTGGAAAATGTCCGTGGTCGTGATGTTTTTATAGTTCAGCCCACCTGTTCTCCCACTAATGATAATTTGTTGGAAATGCTGATTATGAGCGATGCCTTGTATCGCGCATCAGCAGGGCGCATTACCGCAGTCATACCTTATTACGGTTATGCGCGTCAGGATCGGCGGGTGCGTTCACAGCGGGTGCCAATCTCGGCCAAGCTGGTTGCCGATATGATTGCTGCCGGTCATGTTGATCGCGTGCTGACAATCGACTTGCATGCGGATCAGGTGCAGGGTTATTTTGATGTGCCGGTGGATAATATCTATGCCTCAGGTGTGCTGCAAAATGATGTGTTGTCCAAGCAGCTTGATAATCTGATTGTGGTCTCTCCTGATGTCGGTGGCGTGGTGCGTGCTAGAGCCTTATCAAAAGCTCTGGGTAATGTCGATTTGGCGATTATCGATAAGCGTCGTCCTGAGGCGAATAAAGCTGAAGTGATGAACATCATCGGTGAGGTCAAAGAACGGCACTGTGTGCTGATCGATGATTTGATCGATACGGGTGGCACGCTGTGTAATGCCGCGTCAGCGCTGAAAGAGCGCGGTGCGCTGAGCGTCTGCGCCTATGCAACACACGCGGTATTCTCCGGTAAGGCGGTGGAAAACATCGAAGGTTCGCTGTTGGATGAGGTAGTGGTTACGGATACCATTCCATTGAGTGACAAGGCGCAAAAATGTGATAGAATCCGCCAGCTTTCTGTGGCGGGTATTCTGGCGAAGACGATTCTGCGCATTAACCGGGATGATTCGGTGAGTTCACTGTTTGAGAAATCCTAAAACAGAACTTATTTTACTGAAGATAGCCTAGCGTTATCGACGGTATTTTTAATCAGCCATCGGCCTGGTCGCAAGGCGGTGGTCTTATATTTTGGAGTTATTATCATGGCAAAAGAATATTCATTGCAGGCCAGCCTCCGTACTGAGCAGGGAAAAGGTGCGAGCCGCCGCCTGCGTCGTGCAAATGGTGTACCTGCGGTTATTTACGGTGCGGGTAAAGAGGCTCAGTCGATCACGCTTAAGCATAACGAGTTGGTGCGTAATCTGGAAGATGAAGCGTTTTACTCGCAGATTTTAACTGTCGATTTTGGCGACAGTAAGGAATTGGCTATCCTGCGTGACCTGCAGCGTCATCCCGCTAAGCCGATTGTGCTGCATGCTGATTTGCAGCGCATCAAGGAAGATGAGGCATTAACCGTGAATGTGCCGCTTCACTTTGTGAATGAGGCAGCTGCACCTTCTGTTAAGACAATGGGTGGCAAAGTCAGCCACATTATGAATGAAGTGACAGTATCCTGTTTGCCAAAAGACCTGCCGCGCTATATTGAAGTCGATATGATTGCGGTAGAGAAAGGCCAGATTGTCCATATGTCTGATCTGCAAATGCCGGAAGGTGTGACGTTGCCTCAGTTAGCGCTGGGCGAAGACCATGATCAGGCACTGGCTTCGATTCACTAAGGAACAGGAATTAAATGCCCAGGCGCTGTTAAGCTTCTGGGTACGACTTGCTGATGACTGCTTCCCTGCGTTTAATTGTTGGCCTGGGCAATCCGGGGAGCCAATATGACAAAACCCGGCACAATGCTGGGTTTTGGTTTGTTGATGAACTGGCAAATCGCTATAGCGGCCAGTGGCTGGCGGAAAAGCGGTTTTCTGGCCATGCCTGTAAGGTGAATATTGCTGGGCAGAGCCTTTGGCTGCTAAAGCCAATGACGTTTATGAATCGCAGTGGTTTGTCAGCCTATCAGCTCACATCTTTCTTTAAACTGGCACCGTCTCAGGTGCTCGTGGCTCATGATGAAATGGATTTGGCTGCGGGTGTGATGCGCCTGAAGCAAGGTGGTGGTCACGGTGGGCACAATGGTTTGCGCGACTTACATGCGCAAATAGGCAAAGATTACTGGCGTTTACGCATTGGGATTGATCATCCCGGTGAGCGTGATCTGGTGCTGAATTATGTGTTGGGCACGCCGTCGCGCAGTGATGAGGCTGCTATCAAGCAGGGCATTGCCGCTGCGGTAGATCAGATTGAGCGCGTGGTGGCCGGTGAGACACAAAAAGCGATGAATGACTTGCACAGTAAACGTCCGGCGTCTTAGGGTAGGTTTATGGCTCGGCTCTGTGCGCTGAACGGGAATAATTATGGGATTCAAGTGCGGTATTGTCGGTCTGCCTAATGTAGGTAAATCTACGCTGTTTAATGCGTTGACTAAAGCGGGTATTGAGGCGGCGAACTATCCGTTTTGTACCATTGAGCCGAATGTGGGCATTGTGCCAGTGCCTGATACGCGCTTGGCTGCGCTGGCTCAGATTGTTAGCCCTGAGAAGATACTGCCGACCACCATGGAGTTTGTGGATATTGCCGGTTTGGTGGAAGGCGCTTCGAAGGGGGAAGGGCTGGGCAATAAGTTTCTGGCTCATATCCGCGAAACCGATGCTATCGCGCAGGTCGTGCGCTGCTTTGATAACGATGACATCGTGCATGTCGCCGGTAAAATTGATCCTGGGTATGACATCGATATTATTAATACTGAGCTAGTGCTGGCCGATCTCGATACGATGGAGAAAACGGTACTGCGCTTAGGTAAGGCGTCGAAGTCGGGTAACAAGGAAATGCTAGCGCAGAAGGCCATAGCCGAGCGTTTATTGGCTCACCTGGCGGAAGGCAATAGTGCGCGTTCGCTTGCTTTAGACGCCGCTGAACTGAAGGTGGTGCGTGAGTTTCACCTGATTACCATCAAGCCTATCCTGTTTATTGCTAATGTCAATGAAGAGGGTTTTGAGGGCAATCCTTATCTGGATGAAGTGCGCGAAATTGCAGCACAGGAAGGCGCTGAGGTTGTGCCGGTTTGTGCTGAGCTGGAAGCAGAAATTTCGCAGTTGGACGAGGAAGATCAGGCTGAATTTCTGGAAGGTATCGGGTTAGAAGAACCTGGGCTAAACCGGGTGATTCGTGCGGGGTATGACTTATTGGACTTACAGACCTTCTTTACCGCTGGTGTCAAGGAAGTACGGGCCTGGACGGTGCGTCAGGGCGCTACAGCACCTAATGGTGCGGGGCGTATTCACACTGATTTTGAGCGCGGATTTATACGGGCTGAAGTCACCGCCTACAATGATTATATTGAGTATAATGGCGAGCAGGGCGCAAAAGATGCTGGAAAATGGCGGCTGGAAGGCAAGGATTATCTGCTACAGGAAGGTGATGTGGTGCACTTCCGTTTTAACGTGTAGGCCGCGCCAAAATTTGTACGTTCCTGTGGTTGACAGTGGCGGGGCGTAAAGCTAACATTCAACCCCTCTCGGCAACATAGCTCAGTTGGTTAGAGCACATCACTCATAATGATGGGGTCCCAGGTTCGAATCCCGGTGTTGCCACCACTTATTTAACAGGCCGCTACAAGCGGCCTGTTGTCGTAATAGCCTAGTGGGAGTGCACAACGCGCACCAACAGGAGATGGTTATATGCTAATCAGCGTTACTTCATTAGACCCTTAATTTACGCTCCCTGTACTGATACTGGGAGACGTTAAATCATCATCCGGTAGTGGTAGTGAAAGCGCACTGATTTTGCATGTCAGGAAACCCCGGATGGCTTAGACGCTCTTCGGGGTTTTTCGTTTTGGGTGGTTGGTAGAGAACAACGTCTGCCGCCCGTTATGTGGAATCATTTAAACTGCCTGGCACGAGTGGTGCGGGGTATTTGCCAACGGACCTACAGGAGGTTTTTATGGCTAAACGTCAGCGGCAGCGCCGCATTAATCCCATCGCTACTGCGCCTATATTGCGCAAGGGTGGGGCGCATACTGTGAGTCGTTCGGGTGAGCGGCAGCGGGAGAAACAGAAAGTGAAATCATTGATGAGGAAGATCAAGGCCGGTTTATCCGGCCTTGATGCTGTTTGGGTTAGGAGTTCTATATTGTGTTCCTGTCGATAGCTTTGGGCGGTGTCAAAGTGCATGCCTGTGCTTTCAATTTAGAGACAGGGGATAGATTTGGACGCCCCAAATCCGCGTGATTTTATTGTTGGCTCACGCTGAAATTGATGTATTGAGTTTTCCCTGCTTCAAAATAGACAGGATCGCGGCACGAGGAGCTTAGCTTTGGTTGTGAGCGGGTCGATTCACGGAAGTTGTTATAAGCAACAGAGTACATTTGAGGCTGCCTATCTTCAAAAACATATTCCCCTTCTGTATTTGTCGTGGTCTTGGCTAAGACCGGCCCTTGAAAGCAATGCGGGTATAATTCAACCAGCATATTGGGTACGGGCTCACCTGATAGTAAGGTAAGCCGCCCTTTAATGGTGGCATTCTTGGGGGATACTGCTGTTTCTGCTGTTTCTGCTGTTTCTGCTGTTTCTGCTGTTTCTGCTGTTTCTGCTGTTTCGATGTGCACTGTGGTACTGGTGCTTGCTGGAGGTGTTGTTGACATGCACCCTATTAGTATTAGCATACTGGCGCAGAGTAAGCATTGACGGATCATACTATTTACCTTTTGTACGCATAATAATAAGGTTCGTGTGAGTTTGTAGTTTCAGTTTGTTAACACAGCACCTGCTTTTCTTCAAGCCATCCCCAACGCCGCCTTCCGCTGATTAGCCCAAGTCCGAATAATCTGATCCACCGCCAGCCCAATAAACGCCACACAAAATCCCAGCACCAAGCCATTACCCACACCTTCCTTATCAGACAGGGATTTAAGGATAAGCTGGCCCAGATCATCAGTACCAATCATCGCGCCAATAATCACCATCGCCAGCGCAAATACCACGGTCTGATTAATCCCCAGCGCCATGTGCGGAAAGGACAGCGGCAGTTCAATGGTAAACAAACGCTGCCAACGATTAACCCCGGACATCGAACCGGCATCATGTAGGGCCTCCGGCACGCTGCGTAAGCCCTCGATGGTATAACGCGCCGCCGGAATCGTGGCGTAGACCACAATCGCAATCAGTACCGAGGTATCCGTCACCCCAAACAGCATCATGACCGGAATCAGGTAAATGAAAGAGGGGAAGGTTTGGAAGGTGTCGCAGACGGTGAGCATAAAGCGTGACGCCGCCTGACTTTGCGCGCAGATAATGCCGACGATAATACCGATGGAGCCAGAAATTAATACCGCCATTGTCATTAGATAACAGGTGATTAAAGCCCTGTCCCACCACTCAGTCAGCGCAATAAACAGCAGGAAGCCACCCACAATCAGCGCAGAGCGCATGCCGCCCACAATATAGCCAATACCCATCATCAGTGTGAATGTGGCGATCACCGGCATCCCCAGGAAGGCTTTTTTGACCGGAAGCAACACGTCCACAATAAACCATTCGTTAAAGACTTTAAGCGAGTAGAAGAAGGTATCCCAGACCCAGTCGACCCCGGCCTGCCAGAAGTCTGCGGTGGTAATGCCCTTATTGTGTGGAATCAGGTAGAGGTAATTAAAACCCTCTTTAAAGATAAACGAACCCATAATCGCCAGCACAACGCCGCCTGCGAACACCATCAGAAATCTGATGAAATGTTTGTGGCGTTCCTTAAATGACAGATCGGCAAAGTAATCGGTCTGTTTATTGGCCCAGGCCAACGATAATCTGTCCAGCACGATGGCGAGCAAGACAATACAAATACCAATTTCCAGCGCGGTACCGATACGCAGGCGATTCAGCGCAATTAATAGATCATTACCCAAACCTTTTGCGCCAATGAGCGAGGCGATAACCACCATCGCCAGACATTGCATAATGACCTGATTCACGCCAATCAGAATATCGCGCCGGGCGGAGGGAATTAACACCTTATACAGTAACTGACGGTCAGTACAACCGCTCATCCGACCTGCTTCACCTACTTCGGGCGGTACTTTCTTTAGCCCTAACAGGGTGAGGCGCACCATCGGCGGTGTCGCAAAGATAACGGTAGCAATCGCCCCAGCATGATCACCAATCCCAAAAAATACCATGACCGGAATTAAGTAGGCGAAGTGCGGCATGATCTGCGCCACGTTCAACAGCGGATTTAATACGGCCTCAACGGTTTTGCTTTTGTAAGCCCATACGCCGAGAAATAAGCCCAGCAACACGGACACGGGCGCGGCAATCAGCACGAATGACAGGGTCTTCATCGACGGTTCCCACTGGCCGAAGACTGCGATATAAGTGAAGGCCAGAGTGACAAAGATAGCGAGCCGAATACCGCTGAGTGCATAGCCCAGCAGCGCCATACCGCCGACTACGACTGTCCAGGGTAGAGCAGGCCAGCGCGCCCACTCATTTTCAGTGGCCCAGTCCCAGCTGGTGAAGGTGACGATAGTCTTAACGCCGCCGAGCAGCAGCTCCCGAATAAATTCGATTAAAAACAGGATGAAGCCGGAGATGCTGCGGGTTATTTGTCCAAATAAGGGTTTTTCTTCGTATTCTTCAATATCCGGGTCATAAACCTCAATTGGCCACCAGTCGAACATTAAATAGTTCACCCAGCTATTAATCATCGAGGGCAGTTCTTTCAACAGCGGTGGCAGACGCCACAGCCAATTGTTTTCTGATGGCCCAATCAGGAAATACATCAGCAGGAAAACCACAATCAGCAGCAGAAACTGCAGTGGTTTACGTTCGCGTAGCCTATCCATCATGCCGCCTGCTCCGTCGCTGCTGCTTTATGGTTGCCAAACAGCATTTTGATGAGCCTGGGTGCATGCACCGCGCCGACAATTTGCCCGCTGTTATCGGTGACTGCGACCGGCTTGCCCGCATTCAGCACGCTTTCGGCCACGGTTTCGATAATGGCATCCTGCGAGACTTGCAGGTCGCTCATGCTGGCGTTGGGGTCGTAGGCATCCATCACCGTCTCAATCTTCAACACCTTTTCACGCGGTACTTCCTCCGTGAACTTGCGCACGTATTCGGTGGCCGGATTGAGCACGATATTCGCTGGCGTATCCAATTGCTCAATAATGCCGTCTTTCATAATCGCGATGCGATCCGCCAGGCGCAGCGCCTCATCAAAATCGTGGGTAACAAACAAAATCGTTTTATTCAGACTATTCTGTAAACGCAGAAATTCATCCTGCATTTCTTTACGGATCAAGGGATCAAGCGCTGAAAACGGCTCGTCCAAAAACCAAATGTCCGGCTCAATCGCGAGCGAGCGGGCGATACCCACGCGCTGCTGCTGGCCGCCGGATAACTCGCGTGGGAAATAGTTTTCGCGCCCGCTTAGGCTAACCAGATCAACCATTTCTTTCGCACGCTGCATACTGTCTTGGGTACTAATCCCTTTCACCTGGAGCGGAAAGGCAATGTTTTCTAACACCGTTTTGTGTGGTAACAGGGCAAAACTCTGAAACACCATGCCCATCTTATTGCGGCGCAGCTTGATCAGCTGCCTGTTCTTCATCTTAGTGATGTCATCACCTTCGATGAATATATTGCCGGCGGTCGAGTCAGTAAGACGAGAAATACAGCGCAGTAGTGTGGATTTACCTGAACCCGATAAACCCATAATAATGAGCAGTTCGCCCTCATGCACTTCAAACGAGGCATTATTGACGCCGACAATACAACCCGCTTCCTGAAACTTAGCGGCATCCACCACGCCACCCGAGCTTTTCATCATGCTTTCGGCATTATCGCCAAAGATTTTATAGACGGATTCACAACGGATAACCGGGTTAGCGGAGGTCTTAGCTTGTACTGACATAGGATTTTCTTGCCCCGAGTTTGATGATTAGCGTGTCTTGTGGCTGCTGTTGTAGAAAGATTTCCCCCACCCGCTTAATTGTTGATAGTGAGGAAAAGTCTAAAAGCAACCCCTCCCGGCCTCCCCTTATCAAGGGAGGAAATAAGACGCTTAGCTGTGAATTGTGCGAAGCGAGGTTAAGCTCCCTCCCCTGATAAGGGGAGGGTTGGGGAGGGGTTTTTCTTTGCCTTACTTAGTCCACGGCATCCAGACAGCTTCATTGTCCGCCAGCCACTTCTTCGCGGCGTCTTTGTGATCCATCTTATCGGTATCAACCAGAGCAGCCATTTCACCGACCTGCTTTGTGGTGAACGACAGCTTAGAGAACGCAGTGTAAGCCGCAGGATGGGTCTTAGGGAACTTGTAGTTCGCCGCTTTCTTCAGCCAGCCCTTCGGTGAGCCACACTTACCGTCGCCGCCATCTTCTTTACGACAGCCATCGGTGTACTCAGGAAACTCGATAAAGGTAAAGCCTTCGGCATCGGTAAAGTTAGGCGTCCAGTTAAACACAATGGTACCGCGACCTTCTTTCTTAGCGGCGGCCAGTTCAGTCCATAGTGCATCCGCACCCCCGGCGAACTTAACCATCCACTTATCAGCCAAACCCAGTGCTTCCAGACGCTCAGGCATCAGGTTGCCGTGCCAACTTTGCGGGCCTTCTAACCAACGGCCTTTGCCATCAGAATCAGGGGTAACAAAGTTTTTCACACACTCATCAGATTTCAGCGCTTCCCAGTTAGGCAGGCCAGGACACAGACCCTTGTCGATAACCCAGGTAGGCACACCCATTTCTTCCAGTGTGGTCGCGGCATGTGTGCCAGCGTCGATTACGCCGCCCTTAGCCATCGCATTGTAGAACGACTTACCGAAGGTGGACTGCCAGACTTCGTGTGAAATCGTCACATCGCCGCTGCGGATAGACTCGTATACAGCCTGCGTATCCGCCGGTACATATTCAACGTTATTGCCCATGCTTTCAAACATGCCGCCGATAACGTGTGCCATAACAATCTGGCTAGACCAGTTG